>CAWHQK010000065.1:0-29508 GCA_963831435.1 uncultured Acidobacteriota bacterium | reverse complement strand
AAAAGGCTGGCGTCGGCGGTTCAACTCCGTCCCTGGCCACCATACTTTCAACCACTTGCGCATCCCGAAGTATTCTCATTGGGCGATGCTGGCCGGCCGGGTTTGGTTAGGTGCGATTACCCTGGTCACGACCGTGCCCTTACATCCGTTTCAACAATTTTGAAAATGTCCAACGAGGAGTGCCCTCGCCGAAGAAGTTTGCCGCCTACTGGGGCCCCGCTCCCAACTGGCGCTCGCCTTGTCCGGCGGAAATGGCAGAAGTTGCTCTAGAACTGTACAATCTTATGTAGAGCGATCCGAGGCGACCACTGGGAATATCCATGACCAGAAGCCGCAACGACGCCGTTTTCGGCCCCGGGATGGAAATCGCTTGTGGCAATCCGTTCGCGAGCAGCGATTCGTATTCGTTCTCACTCACTTTACGATTCTCCGGGTAACTCATCAATTGAAGCGGATTGCCTTTCTTGTCGAATGTGCAAACCGCTGTATCAATGTTTAGATTGCGGTTTCCGTCACTCATCGGGATCAATGTAAGCGCTGATGCATTTATGACGAAATAAAAGTTGAGTTTTTCTGCGGAATCAGAAGGCAAACTCTTGGCGGCAATAAAAATGGACGTTGCGTCAGGATAATCGCCGCACGCTCCCCGCAAATGCGCTTTCTGATTTTTCGTATCGACGCCATCGTCGGCCATGGCGAAATATCCCGGACGGTAGCCAAGGCGCAGTCCATGGAGTTTTGTTTTCACGATGATTCTTCGATACTCGCCCTTCCAGTTCTGCGAATCCGGGTAGTAGGCAATCTCGTAGAAATCGCTGCTGTCGCTTACGGCTTTGTGAACACAGTCACCGAGATCGTTATTTCCGGTGCAAACCTTACCTCCGGTCCCGGCGGCAAGGTCTTGCATGGCATCCAGTTCAGCGTTGCGCATTTGTGCTTCGCGTGCAAGGGTCGCCAGAACCGCCGGACCGGACCCGTCGCGAAGGCGAGCAGCGGCGTCAAACAGCGCCGAAGTTTCAACCCCTCCAACGTTAATCGGGTATACCGCGACTCTGGACTGACTTAACACATTGGCCAAATTCTCCAGCTGCCCCGAATAATTATCGTATCCAATCTCGTGTTGAACAGGGGTCAAGTAGATCGGGAAAGCGGTTGAAATCCAGAGCAAGTTCTTTCGGCCCGGATATCCTTCCACGTGATGGGCGAGCAATGTCAGCGCCTCTATCGTTCTGCCAACGCGCTGACTCATGCTTGCTGCATAAACGCTTTGCTCAAAGTTCATCATTGCGTCAACAAGCCCGGGTGGCGCGTGTGGCATCGTCGCCATTTGAGCCGATGGACTGTCCGGATCGTCGCGCGGATCAACGGTTGCAAGGCCTGCGCCCGTTGCGCTCACCGCCCGCGCCAGCGCGGCCTGGAGTTGCGCCGGATTCGTCGTGAAGTCTTGCAGCATTTCAAGCCTGCGCCCCAGCAGAAAAACCGCGACCGGCACATCCGTCGGCAACTGCCGCAGCATGCGCAGCATTTGCACATGAACCTGCGCTTGATACTTAAGATCAGTGTTGAGCCCATCAACTAGCAGAATCGCTGGTGGTACTGAATTCTTCTGCAACGGAATCAAGTTTGCATAAATACCGGACGGGATTGGTGCTTGGCTGGCTGCATGGCTCGCGATTTTTCCACTATCCACCTCCCGAAATGCCGCGATCTTCTGCGGATGTTTTTCGTTTCCCAAGCCTGGAATCCGTTCAAACACTTGAAAGTCGCCGGGCTTCAAACCCTTCACTGGGAAACCCTGATGATCACGAGCCACGACCTCAACGGTCACCATACGCGTGGAGACTCTAAACGTGGGAATTGGTTCGAGCGGACTACTCCTAAGACCTTGCGAGGCGTGGCCGGGTGCGTTTTGTGCAACACCCGGTAATATCAACCACAGAATGAGCCAAAGAACACGAACAAGTTGGATTTTCTGGTCGGGCATGCCACTGCCTCAGCGAACTTCTTGCGGGAATCGGAATCCGCAACAGATGTGCGCTACGGCTCAACAATACGATGTATCTGATTTGCCGGCAAGTCTTTCACTATTTGGCGCTCTCCGCTGGGCCAGCGGATTTCGAGTTCCTTCACCGTCTTGAACTCACCGAGACCGAAATGTGCACGGGGGTCGCGAGATGCTCCGTAGCCCGCGCTGGTCGAGACGATGTCGTACTGGCTCTTGCCGTCCGCGGTGGTTATTTTGACCTGTGCCCCAATGCCCATGCGGTTGCTTTTTGTCCCCACCAATTGAAAGGCAACCCAGTTATTGTCGTTCGCGGTTACGTTGCGGAGAATTCTTGCTTTTCCATTCAACACCGTCACGACAACGTCCATGTGTCCGTCATTGAACAAATCGCCAATCACTGCGCCCCGGTAGGGCTCCACTACCTGCATCGCAGGACCGGCCTCGCTGGTCACCTCTTCAAATTTCATCTTTCCCAAGTTACGGAAGATGGAATTGCGCTCGCCATAAGCCCGGTCGGAGAAGTCCGCGATATTGTCAAGAACATTACCCCGAGCTACGAACAAATCCTTTAAGCCGTCATTATCAAAATCGCCCGCTCCGTTCGACCATCCCGACATCTCTAACGTCGGCGCCGCAAGACCGCTTTGCCCCGTCACATCTACAAAAATACCTTTGCCGCGATTTTGGAATAAAGGAAAGGTTTCCAGTTCCGTAGCGGTGTGCCAAATGTCGGGCAAGCCATCATTGTCCAGATCGCGGAAGATCGCGCCCATACCGGAGACAGCCTTGCCATTTCCGCAATAGGCGACGCCATCATCCATCGCCACCTCTTCAAAACTCTTGCCTTTGAGGTTGTGGTACAACGCATTGGGCATGTTGTCATTTGCGACGAAAATATCAGTGAAGCCGTCGCCATCATAATCATTGAAACCGATTCCCATCCCCTTGTTGAGCGTCTTGGAAATTCCGGTCTCATCGGAAACATCGGTAAAGGTCCCGTCGCCGTTGTTGCGGTACAGAGTGGCTGGCAGCGGCTCGTAAAATTTCGGATGGCAGTATGCCCTTATCCGCCCTCCGCTCAAACACACGGGATCCTTATTGACCTGCCATCGGACATAATTCGAGACGAACAAATCCAGCTTTCCATCATTGTTGTAGTCCACCCAACCGGCTGCCGAACTCCACATCTTCACACCCTTGTACGTAGGTAAGCCGACTCCTGCTTTGTCCGTGACGTCCGTGAAGGTGCCGTCGTGGTTATTGTGATAGAGATGGTTTTTGGTCACGCTGGCAACATAAATATCCTGCCATCCATCGTTGTCGAAATCGCCGACCGCGACTCCCATGTCGTAGCCATCGCCAGCCAGTCCGGACTTCTCGGTTACGTCCGTGAAAGTTCCATCATGGTTGTTATGAAAAAGGCGATTGTAATATTTCGGGGAATCCTTCTTTAGGGATGGAAGCGCGGCCCCATTGATGAAAAAGATGTCCAGGTATCCGTCGTTATCGTAATCAATCAGGCCAACACCGGAAATCATGGTTTCTGGCTGATTTTTGTTTGCTGTTGGAGAACTGTCTTCCAGAAACTGCACGCCCGACTTGGTCGTTATATCTTCAAAACGGATGGTACTGCTGCCACTACTACCTGCTTCAACCAACGGTTCAATCGTAATTGCCAATGCAGTAAGCGCTAGTAGTGTGAGGAGAGTGCGAAGCATTGCGAAAAAGTCTAGCACATCATTGTTGTGACCTACCTCGCGTCTCCGGGTCTGTGGCGTCTATCAATGCCTTTAAGCGCTCGAATTCGGCGCGTTCATGCGCAGCCTGCGCATTTTGACCAGCTCGAGCAAAAGCTTGGGACAGTGCGAACCGAGCATCAGGACTGCCCGGAGCCAAACGTACAGCTGTTCGCAGTTCCTGCACCGCATGATCAGTCTTACCGACTCCCAGCAACAGCTTGCCGTATGCGACGTGAGCAACAAAATTCTTGGGAGCCAGCGTTACAGCCTCGCTGGCATATTTCAATCCCTGGTCGTAGTCGGCGATGCGTAAATATTCAAGAGCGAGTTGAATCCGCGGAGCGTCGCTTGACGGGGAAACTTCAAGCTCGCGGCGGAATTCGCCGATAGCCAGAGGAGGATGCTCTTTGAGCAAAAATACGCCATACGCATAGTGCACGCCCGGTTGCGAGGGATAGAGCGCAACCAACTGTTGGAACTCCGTATCGGCTGCGACACGGTCTTGCATCGCAATCAGTGCTTGTGCACGCCCGGCAATACGAACCATTGGAGCTTGGGTGGGCGAGATCGCGGCAGGCAGCTTCGAAATTCGGAGCCCCGCCATTCCGAAGGCGTCCAGCAGTTCGGAATCATCGAGCACTGCCTGTTCGGAAGTTTCTGGGTGCGCGGCTGAAATCAGGTTTGCGACCAGCGTGAACCGCTGAAGAGCAATTTCGGGCTTACCCAGCAGATTATTAAGGATGCCGTCGTAATACAGCACGCTATGAATGAAATCCGGGTTGTTTCCCAATCCAAGCTGCTTGCCGCGCTCCAGCGCGTCCAGAGCATCAGCATACTGCTTCAAGTGAAAGTCGCTAAGCCCAAGCATGGCGAATCCCGGCCCAGGCTCATTCCGCTCAGCCGACACGAAGTGGACGAATGCGTCGTGCGCCGCCGGGTAACGCCCCTCATCGAAAAACATTGTTCCCAGATGCCACCAGCCTTCCGACCAACTGGGGTGCATTCTGACAGCACTCTCATAAAGTTGAATTGCCTCTGGAATTCGGTTGGCTGCCATCGCCTCCCGCGCGCGTTGTGACAATTGTGCGAAAGATTCGGAACTCGCATCTGGCTGTTGTTGCGAATGACTACCTTTATTAATATCGGCGTTCACGACTACAGGCCAGCACCACGCAAGCACCAGGACCAAACCGATTCTTTTGAAATCGAATGCCGTCATTCGCTGATATTCTACGACCTTTTCTCACCGCCATGGAACTGTGCCGCCGAGACCAGCCATGCCGTACGTTTCGGGGTGGAACAATTTCTAGCTGTTCTGCTGCGTCGGCAGTCCATGTTGCGAACTAGAAACAAAGTCCGTAACTGGCTTCCTTTCTCAAGAACCGTTTCAATGCCGGAACCAGACAGCCTTTCCGAAAAATGAGGCTTGAATGTTAATGAGGTTTCGTCGTATAAACGTTCGGCGTAAAGCACACGTTTCCCCGGGTCCGTTGCACACGATTTCCCCGATACGGAACTTGGCGTCCGCAGCATTTTTCCTGAAAGCATGTGTTGGCCGTGATCGGAGGCGAGGCTTTGGCTTCTGAAGTTGAAATTCCCAGAAAGGAAACTCTCCGAATAATATTGTATTCCCCGGACTTGCCTATCGAGGAAACCGGTTCCCGCGAGGACTTGGTTCGCCGCGTGCTGTCGAGCGCTACGTTTCAGAAGTCATCCAAGCTCCGGGCATTTCTACTTTACATTTGCCGTTGCGCCCTCGATAACCAACCTGCCTCCGCAACCGAACAGCAGATCGGAATTCATGTTTTCCAAAGGTCGCCCGGCTACAACCCTGGCGAAGACAACATCGTGCGCTCGCAAGCCCGACTGCTAAGAATCAAGTTAGAGCATCACTTCGCTCACGAAGGCAAAGACGAGCCTGTTGTGATTACCGTTCCGAAGGGATGGTATCTTCCCGCATTTGAACCGCGTTTCAACCAATCGGCAATACGGCAACCAGAACCTGCCGTCGAAACGCTAAAAGGCCACCGCAAGAAGGCACTGCCCTTGCTTTTGTGGGCGCTCGTGGTAGTGCTTGTCGCAATCGTATGGCTTGCCGACATAGCGCTCGGACCCGAGCGATCCACCGCTACGTCTTTTGCCAGCAGCCTGGCGCCAAACGACGCGCGTGTAGTCACTTCCCGATCTTTTGGCAGTGAGTCTGTGACTGGGCCCTCAACAAGCGACATACGCATTACGGCTGGCAACGCAGCATCTCCTTACGTAGACGTTACGGAGCAACGCTGGGAATCAGACCAATTTTACAAAGGAGGGATTTCCGAGTCCGGACCTAAGGATATCTTCCCTCCGGTTGCGGATCCTGATCTATTCAAGACGGTCCGGGAGGGCGTTTCCGGCGAGCCTTCGGCGTTACCAAAACTGGCTGGGTTCCGATATGACATCCCAGTGAAGCCCGGCGTGTACGAACTTCGGCTTTTCTTTGCGGATCCTGCGCGTCACGAAAAAGTGGAGCCCCGTCAGGATACCCAAAACTTACGACATTTTCAGATCAACCTCAACGGAGAGCCTCTTCTTTCTTCTTTCGATGCAATCGCCGACGCTGGCTCAGCGCCCGTGGATATTCGTGCTTTCAAAGATGTCTCACCGGCCCCGGACGGCAAAGTGCACTTAGAGTTTCTGCCCGCCGCCGAGCAGCCGTTCGTGAACGCTATCGAATTAACACCGGGAATTCCGGGAAAAATCAAACCGATCCGACTTTCGGCTCACCAGTCTGGTTTTGTGGATGATAACGGCATAAGATGGGAGGGAGATAGGTATTTCTCCTATGGGCAAACTCTGGCGTATTTAAATTCGAAAACGGCTCCCAAGGTTCCAGCACTATACACTGCGGAACGTTACGGCAATTTTAGTTATGCTATTCCTGTCCCGCCGGGGAGTTATACGGTTCGGCTCCATTTCCTGGAATCGTTTTTTGGTCCTTCAGTGCCGAATGGATTCTGTCGCGGCACGGGTTGCAGAGTCTTCGATGTTAGCTGTAACGGCGTTTCACTTCTTCATGATTTCGATATTTTTAAAGTTGCGGGTGGCGCGTTCCGCCCAGTGGTTCGCAGCTTTCATGATCTGCGTCCGAACGGCCAGGGAAAACTACTGATCTCGTTTTCCCCAAAAGTTAACTATGCAGAAGTTAGAGCGATCGAAGTGCTCGACGAAGCGCATTAGTCCCATGAAGCACGATCCGACACATTTTGGGCGGTTTTAAGACCCAATCTGACCAAAGATTTTGGTAAATTGGCGGGCAAAACATTTTCAAATTTGCAGGAGGCATGACTATGAACCGTTTCTTTATTGTTCTTGCTGGGGTTCCCCTATGTGCGTGCATCTTGGCGGCCCAAACCCAGGAACAGCCGCGGGCAGATTCTGACCGCACGGCCTCCACCACCATTCAATCGAAATCGCAAGAAGTTCTACTGGATATGGTTGTTCGTGATCATAAGGGCAAGACGATCCGCGACATCCGGCCCGATGAAATTCATGTGTTCGAGAATGGCGTAGAACAGAAAATGACCTCATTCCATCTCGTTCAAGGTCAAACCGATGTCTCTTCGAGCACGGAGGCACAAGCCGCGCCTTCCTTGGATCCTATGCGCGAGGTTCGTTTGGTGACTTTGGTCTTCGAGGGATTGGATCAGGAAGGTAAGCGCTTTTTCCTTCAGGCTTTGAAGGACATGCTAGCCGTGACCCCCCAGCAAAATTTATATTTTTCCGTCATGGTGGTAGATCAAACCTTGCACTGCATCCAGCCGTTCACAGCCGATCATCAAGCTTTGCTGAAAAGTGTGCAAAAAGCAGCCACCTGGACATTCGTGCAATACCAAAGCAATTCGCAGGCGGTTACGTCCGAGCTGCAACAGAAACTCTCGGGTGGTGAGCCACAGCTGGAAGGAGGAGCTGGTGGTGGCCCGAGCCCGTCCCAAGTGCAGAGTTTTGTTGATTGGAATATGGCGAAAATGCAATACGACATGCTCAAGGAAGCGGCCGCTGCCGACCGCCAATATGATGCACACGGAACCTTGAATGCGCTTGGGACGCTAGTACGTGCCGAATCAGAGTTACCGGGCCGAAAAGTGGTCCTCTATTTCAATCCCAAGTTGATTATTCCGGAGATGCTAAAGGAACAGTATCGGGACCTCATTAGTGCGGCGAATCGCGCAAACGTAAGTTTCTACACCGTCGATCCCAAAGGACTGGTGGCCTTAGGCGACGCGGGACAAAGCTCAGCACGGGTCACGGAGCGACCTAACGGACCAATGACTTACAGCGGGGGAGAAGGCAAAAACGACCTGAATGGCGCGACTGGCGAAATTCGTTCGCAGCAGTTAAGTGGAGGCGTGGGTGCCGTGTCAACATCGCAGGCGCGCGCCATGGATAATGCATCGGAGGCTCTCCGCGAGGATCCCATGCTTTGGCTTGCGGATCTCGCGCGCGAGACTGGTGGCACTGCCATTGCAAATACAAACGATTGGCGCGCCCCATTCAGAACGATCATGGATGAGGTGGAAACCTATTACGAAGCCAGCTACAGTCCACAAATTGCAGTTTATGATGGGTCGTTCCGTAAGATTTCTGTCCGCGTGGACCATCCTGGCGCAACAGTTCAAACCCGCAGCGGTTACTTTGCATTGCCGCAACTAAAGAGTGGACAACAATTATCAGCGTTTGAGATGCCGTTGCTAAATGCATTAAATTCCGCAACGCCCCCTCAGCAAATTTCCTTCCACGCTGCAGCCGAGCGCTTCGATGACCATGGATCTAAAGTTGAGTACATGCTGACCGTGGAAACTCCGCTGAAAGAAATAACCTTCGCGCCCCAGCCGGATCATACGAGTGCGGCCGTGAATGCTTCCTTGCTGGCCGTGATTAAAAATCCCGGTGGGGAAATTGTGGAGAAGTTCAGCAAGAATTTCGCCGTACAGGTTGCTCTCGATAAGGTAGATGCCTACCAAATGGGAGAGCTGGTTCAAACCTTTCGAACCGAACTCGCTCCAGGATCGTACACTCTGGAGGCGGTCGTGATGGACCGTAACGGTAACAAGACCGGTGTAAAGAAGAGCGCAGTCTTAGTCCCGCAGCCCTCCGACAAACTCTCCATGAGTGATGTGGTGGTTGTGCGCCGGACCGAGCCAATCAAGGACACCCAAATGCTCGATGCATTCTATTTCCCGGGAGGCAAAGTTGTGCCCAGCCTCAGCGATACGCTTAAGGGCGGCCCGGGAAATATTTTGCCATTCTACTTTTCGATATATCCCAATCCCGCGATCAAAGATGCTCCTGAGCTTACGATGGCGTTTTATAAGGATGGCCAGTATCTTGGCGCTGCGCAAGCACCCTTGCCGAAAGTAGAGCCGGATGGAAGAATTCCCTACATCGCAAATCTTCCTGCGGACAAATTCACCCCCGGGCCTTACGAAATTCGTGTGGGCGTCACGCAGGGTGCTTCCAAGGTGGAGGAGAAAGTAGATTTTCAGGTAGACTAGCGTGCCCTGCAACAGTGGGCGCAAAGTTATATTGCCTCGGGGGTTATAAGTTTGGTGGTATTGCGGTGGATATTTATTAGTTTATTCTTGACGGCTCTCGCCGTGGCCCAGGATTCTTCCAGCGAAGAAACTCTTCGCCGCGCGGTTGAAATGCAGCAGTCGGGTCGTTACTCTGAAGCGATCACCAACTATCAGGCTTACGTGAAAGTCCATCCGGACTCGGCAGCGGTGCGTTCGAATTTAGGCGCGGCCCTCGTTCACGAAGGCCGTTATACCGAGGCCATAGCTGAATATAAATCCGCTTTGGCCGCACAACCCTCCAATGAAGGAATCCGTTTTAATCTTGGACTCGCCTACTACAAGACGGGAAATGTAGAGCAAGCAGTCAAGGAGTTCGAAGCTGTCTACGCGGTGGAACCAGCGAACGCTCCCGAAAAAAAGCGCCTTACGCTCCTTTTATCTGAATGCTATTTGCGGCAGGGGGATGATAAACGCGTCGTTACTTTGCTCAACTCACTGGCGGTGACCAGCCCTAACGATCTCACCGTGGCCTATCTGCTTGGTACTGCGCTGCTTCATTTAGGGGACGAAAAGCGTGGCGCGTTGATGATTCAACGTATTCTACAAAATGGCGACACAGCCGAAGCCCACATGCTCATGGCGTTCACCAAGATGCAGGCGAATAACAACAAAGACGCATCTGTGGAGATAAGCCGTGCTCTCGCCTTGAATCCAAATTTGCCAGAAGCCTATTGCCTGCGCGGAAGGTTGGACTTTATCGAGTCCGAATTGACCGATGCCGAAATCTCCTTTCGTCACGCTTTGACCCTCGATCCGAATTCGTTCGACGCGCTCTTTTTCCTCGGGACCCTAGTTCGTGAGCAGGGACGATTACCAGAAGCTCAGACCCTATTGGAACACGCCATTCAATTACGCCCGAAAGAAATTCGCGTGCGCTACCAACTCGCTCTGGTGTACTCGTCCGAAGGAGATGACAAGCGCGGCGCTGCCATGCTTGAGTCCCTTATCCAGGATGTACCGGAGTACACCGAAGCACATCGCAGTCTTTCTACCATTTATTTTCGCCTGGGGCGAACCGCAGAAGGAAGGCACGAGCGAAAGGTCGCGGAAACTCTGGATGCGGCGATGCAAGCGAAGGATCTGGAGCGCGGACGGAGTATGAGAAAGTGACAAGACGCATTTGCATCCTGCTCCTGCTGGCGGTCGCGGCGGCCGCCCAGACTGCTCCTCAGAGTTTTGAAGAGCTTTCCACGAAAGCAAGCAAGGCCTATACCGACAACCGCTTGGAAGATGCTGTGGAATTGTACAAACGCGCGGTCAAACTACGCTCAAACTGGACCGAAGGCTGGTGGGCGCTTGGAATGATCGCATACGAGCGCGACCAATATCCGGAATGCCGGGACGATCTTACGCGCATGGTGCAATTGGACACATCGGCGGCACCCGGTTTCGCGCTCCTTGGTCTTTGCGAATTTCGCGTTAAAGCATACGATCCGGCATTTCAGCATTTAAAAAAAGCCCACATGCTGGTTTCTGTGCGACAAGTGGGTGGGCCGCTTCTGGACATGGCGGACTATCACTTGGCCTTGTTGCTCACCCGTCAAGGCGCCTTTGAAGTCGCGGATGAAGTTTTGCTGAATGTCGCTCTGCGCGTCCACAATAATAGCGACATGATGTTCGCCGCCGGCGTGACATCCCTGCGGATGCCAATCCTTCCCTCCGATGTTCCAGCCGATCAACGGGATGTCGTGACCATGGCTGGCAAGGCATTCTGGGACTTGGCCTCTCAACCGCCTGAACAGACCGAAGCTGACTTTCGGGCCCTAGTTGCAAAATACCCGAAGTTTCCCAACGTGCACTACTTCTATGGCAGCTATCTGGCGGCGCATCATCCGGATCAGAGCGCTTCTCAGTTTGCGGAAGAGTTGCGGGTCAATCCCGACAGCGTACCTGCCCGCGTTCAGTTGGCGTTGCGCTACCTCGTGGAGCGAAAAACCGACGAGGCACTCAAACTGGCGCGCCAGGCAGTTGCGCTGAGCCCTGATTCTGTGGGTTCTCAGCTTGCCCTCGCTGAAGTTCTGCGCGCGCAGGGTCATGATGATCAAGCGCTAGTGCCTTACCTGGAAGCTGAACGGCTCGATCCTAACAGTCCCAAGATCCGGCTCTATTTGGAAAATGATTACCGCGCTTTAGGGCGAGTGGATGATATGAAGCGCGAACAGGCCAACTATGATCGTCTCAAGAACGAACAACGGAATTGGCCATAGCAATCAATACGTAGGTATTCTAGCGCCGACCCACGTGCCTTAATTAGGACGGTTTTAACCTCAAGATACTGAAATTCATAACCAATGTGATTTCATTTGCACATCCATCCCCATGTTTTCACTTTCCTGACTAAACATCAGGGTAAACACTGTGAAAACGTCTATAAAACACTTGCTGTTTTGTACTAAATCTGGTTTTATTGGCAACCGCCGACATTTCTTATTGTTTTTTGTCATTCTGAAGTTCGGCCGTAACCGTCAGAGCAATTGCACTTTTTTGCACTTCTCCGAATAGTTCTTATGCGGCAAAAACGTTGCGTCTTAGCATTTCGCTATGGGTCGGTGGATTTCGTCCACAACAAAGAGCAACAAAGTTTTTTGTGCTTGACAACATTAGTTAAGCCAGAGTAGAAGTTACGTCCAAATCCCGGAGTAGTTCTTTTGTACTAGTCCGGTGTAAGCGTTCTCTGGTCGCAACTAGCGCGGGGCCGGCGAATAACGATGGTGGAATCGAAAACATACGTGAAGCGAGAGAGGCTTAGATCAATGAACATGAATTGGCATAGATTTACAGGAGTGGCGATTCTCACAATCATGGTACTGCTGACCCTTATGATGGGGCCGGGAGCCAGTGCCCAGACTACTACCGCGACCTTAACCGGAACGGCGACGGATGCTTCAGGCGCGGTGGTTCCCAAAGCGCAAATCAATCTTAAAAATGAAGCGAGCGGGGACGCACGTCACACAGTCAGCAATGGAGAAGGCTACTTCACCTTCGCTGCCGTGCCACCCGGAAGTTACACTCTGTCGGTGACAATGACTGGTTTCAAAACCTGGCAGGCAACCTCCATTATCTTGAATGCCAGCGATAACCGGAATGTGTCGAACATTAGCTTGGAACCGGGCGGCTCGTCCGAAGTCGTTTCGGTCGAGGCAACTTCTACCCAGGTCACCCCAGTGGATTCGGGTGAAAAATCATTCCTTATCAGCCAGAAAATTATGTCAAACGTCGCGATTGTCGGCCAGAATGCGGCGGAGTTCATCAAAATTATGCCGGGAATGGCATATACCGGCAGCACGCTGAATACGGCGTCCTATGCCGCCCAGGATGAGCGTACCGGCAACGGCCCGGTCGGCAGCTTTTCGGCAAACGGCCAGCGCACTGCGGCTCTCGACATCACCTCTGACGGAGCCCACATTATTGACCCAGGTTGCAACTGCGGTCAGGCAATGAACACTAACCAGGACATGACCCAGGAATTGCAGGTGATGACGTCGAACTTCGGCGCCGATGAGTCCAAGGGACCGATCACCATTACCGCAATCGGCAAGTCTGGCGGTAATTCGTTCCACGGCGAAGCTTACACCTATGCCCGGTACTATTCGTTGAACGCCAATGACTGGCTCTACAACTCCAAGGGCAATTTCGCGGATGGTAGCCCGGTTTTACCAAAGCCCCAGACAAAATACTTTTATCCTGGCTTCAACATCGGCGGACCGGTGCTCATACCGGGAACAAGCTTCAACAAGAATCATGACAAGCTGTTCTTTTTCTTCGGGACGGAATATTACAAGCAAAACGTCGATAACGGCGTTTATCAGGCCGTAGTTCCGACGCAAGCCATGCGCAATGGCGATTTCACTCAAATGTTGGCCGGTAAGCCTTACATTCAGTGGCTGAATGGCTCTTCGATCACAGGCACTCCAAACAATGGTGGCCCCACCAGCAATGCGTTTACCGCCGGAAAGGTTAATCCAGGCGCAATAAATCCGAACGGCTTGGCATTGATGAACACCTATCCACTGGATAACCTCGATCCGAGTCTTCCCCAGTCACAGGGCTTCAATTATGTAAACGGACAAACTAGATTTTCCAACATGTTGCAGCTCCGCGGAAGAGTGGACTACAACATCAGTGATTCAACCAAGTTGTATGTCTCTTACAATCACCAGCAGGACAATGCTGAAGAGAGCTTGGATACTCTGTGGACCGGAAACGGTCAGAGCTGGGCTTCTCCCACAACCCCTTATCCCACACCGATCGTTGAGAGCACCAAGTCTGACGTCGTTTCGGTGAACATGACTAAGGTGATTAACCCGACACTGACGAACGAGGTGATCTTCAGCTACACGTATCTCAACCTGCCGAATCATTTCCAGGATCCGTCCAAGGCGGATCGGACTGGTTTGGGCCTGAATTACAGCATGCTTTTCACTCATCCCAATGAGGGTAACCTCATCATGCCGGAAATGACCGGATGGGGCGATGGGATTTCGAACGTGCTTAACACGGGATTTGAGTTGAATGGCGTGGTATATGCGAAGAAAACCCTGCCCTCGGTTGCAGACAACGTGGTCAAGGTCTGGGGAACGCATACCACCAAGATGGGCTTTTACTGGGAGCGTGCTTGGAATTCGCAGCCAGGAAATGGCCCGGTCAACGGCAGCGCCGTGTTCAGTAGCTGGGGTGGCGGATCCACCGGCAATGCCTATGCGGATATGCTGATTGGGCAGACGAGCCAATACTCCGAACAGAACTTCGATACCGTTCCTGCTTTCCGCTATATTTCGACGGAATTCTACGGGACGGACTCCTGGAAGGTTAGCCGCCATTTGACGTTGGACTATGGCTTACGCGTATCCCATTTGGGTCCCTGGAAAGACACAACCGGTTCCGGTTTTGCGGCTTGGTATCCAAGCGACTACGCGAAAGACGTCGGTGGCTCTATAGGCACAGCGCTTTTCCCGGGTATTGAATGGAATAAAGTGAACGCTTCCACTCCGATTTCTGGTTCCGGGAGCAGGCTATTCTTCTACGAGCCGCGCGTTGGCTTTGCCTGGGATGTCTTTGGTTCGGGCCGAACTGTTCTACGCGGAGGTTACGGCATGTACCGTTTCCACGACGAACAGAACGTGCAGAATGGCGCCTATAGTATTACGCAGGGAGCCTTCTCGAGTCCGACCCAGAATGGCGTCAATTTCGCGAACCTCGCACCCGTAACTAGCATATCGGCGCCCAGTTCGATTACGGCGTTGGATCCCACAGACACCGAACAGCCGAGAACTCAAAGCTATAGCTTTAGCGTTGATGAGCGGCTGCCTTGGAAGAGCCTTCTGGAAGTAAGTTATGTTGGCAACAAGTCCGATTATTTGAGCAACTGGAACAACAACTTCGACCAGATTAATGATCTCGGCGTAGGGACCTTATTTGCCGCGAAGGGGTGGTTGCCAGATTGCTATCCCACGGGTAACCCGGCCAATGATGGCGGAGCCTGCAGTGCTGGCGGCGCGGACACCGGCTTTAACTCTGCGGACACGCAAAACGCGCGTCCGCTGCAGTCCGGTCCTTGTGTCGCTGCACTTAATTGCCTCGGCACCGTGAAGGTCATTGACCATAAAATGTATTCGAATTACAACGCCATGCAGGTGTCCCTGAATAAGCAATCCGGGCCATTAAACTTCATGGCCAACTACACATTCTCAAAAGTGCTCGGCATTCGCGGCGAGGGCGGAGCAGGCACTGGCGATCCAACCAACTTGAGGAACAACTACGGAACACTTCCCAGCAATCGAACAAACATTTTCAATATCGCCACCAGCTACGAATTGCCCAGCATGGCTACGGGCAACTCCTTCGTGAAGCAAGCGGTGAACGGTTGGGAAATGTCGGGAATCGTACAGTACCAGACTGGCTCGGACATACAGGAAGCAATTGGGGCGTATAACCTCAATTACTCTGCATTTATCCCGGGCGGAACAACGTTTATGGGTAAGACAATCACAGCACCGATACAGGCAAGTGCCCAAAACGTACTCGGCAGTCCGGACATCACATTGATGCCTTCGTTAACCTGCGATCCCCGAAAAGGGTTAGCGAAGAATCAATTCATCAATGGGGCATGCTTCTCTCCCTTCGCTACCCCTGGGCAGCAAGGTAGCTATGTATTCCCTGCCATGTCGGGGCCTGGGTTCTTTGACGCGGACCTGACACTCTTCAAGAATTTCACTTGGGGTAAATCTGACAGCCAGAAATTGCGCTTAGAGTTCTCTGGCTACAACTTCCTGAATCACCCGGTTCGTACCTTCATCAAGGGTGACCCGGGCCTGAACCTGAGCTTCGACAAAACTGGTGCCGCGATCGCGAATGGCGGTACTCCGTTTGGGTTTGCCATGAACAAGACAGGCCACCGCATCGTTCAGGCGGCAATCAAGTACTCGTTCTAAACTGCGAACTTGAACTAACTGAAATGAGGGCGGCTGTTACAAACAGCCGCCCTCTTCTTTTCTTCTAGACCGCGCTGGAGTATCATCACCGTTCTTTCGAACTTGCGTTTGTACACATTACAAATCACTCGAACGAGACCCCGTGCGAAAACTCTTATTAGCTTCCCTGCTTCTTTCAGCTTCGCTTTGTCTCGCCCAGAATGACTCAGCCACTTTTGCCGCCGAGTTGTTTCGTTACAAGGTCCATCCAAACATCGTCTATCACGTCGCTAACAACTACGAAGCCAAACTCGATGTCTATGAACCCGCTACCGCATCTCAGCCAACGCCGGTGGTCATCGTCATCCACGGCGGCGGATGGATTGCGGGAACCAAGGAGGAACGCGTTCTGGAAATGATGCCATACCTGCAGATGGGCTTTGCGGCGGTGAATGTTGAGTACCGCATGGCGCAGGTATCCCTGGCGCCCGCTGCGGTGGAAGATTGCCGATGCGCTTTGCACTGGGTCTTTGCCAACGCCAAAAAGTACAACTTTGATCCCGCACGTGTAGTTGTGCAGGGCGGATCGGCGGGCGCTCATCTAGCGCTTATGACCGGCATGGTCACGCCCGCGGCAGGTTTCGACCGCGATTGCTTTACCGACGAGGACAACGTCTGGAGCGAAAATCCCGGAACGAACAAGGACCCCCGCGTCGCGGCGATTGTAAACTGGTTTGGCATCTCCGACGTTCCCGATGAACTCAGCGGCCCAAATGCCAAGGGCTATGCCGTGGCATGGATTGGCACTCAGCCCAATGCCGAAGAAATTGCAAAACGCGTTTCGCCTATCAACTACGTCACTCACGACCTGCCCCCGATTATCACGATCCACGGCGACAAAGATGCCCTCGTTCCCTACGCGCAATCGGTGCGCCTGCACAAAGAGCTTGATGCTGCCGGAGTGCCGAATGAACTTCACACCGTCCCCGGCGCGGGTCATGGCGGATTTACCTACGAGCAAAATCAGGAAGCTTGGGCTGCCGTAAGGGCGTTTCTAAGAAAGAACGTGAAGAGCTTAACGGATACCGCATCCCGGAAATAGCAAGATGATTTTTATCAACACTTGTAAGGGCACAACCTTCCGGATTGTGCCCTTGATGTTTTGCTTTATTGCTCGATCAAAACTACAGTTACCGACTTGGGCGGCAATTGAAGAACAACCTTGCCGTCTTGCACCTTCGCCGAAATCGGCTTCGGCACAACAGCGCTGGGCGCGTCGAAGGTATTTACGCTGTCAACCTTCGGCGCGGTCAATGTTTGTCCTGTAGCTGATTTTGCCGTAATGCCAGCCAGGCCCGCCTCGATTTCCACGGACTGATCGGGATCCACATTGGTGACCTCCAGCCAAAGTTTCCCAGTGCTGTCTTTCGCTGCAATCGCGTCAACTCGAGGCAAAGTAATGTCACCCTGCGTGTAGGTCCCTGCGTCGTAACTCACCGGCACGAACGTGGCATCCTGAAACGGCACATACATCTTGAAGACATAGTAGGTCGGAGTCAGGACCATTTTTTCCTTATCGGTCAGGATCATGGATTGCAGCACATTTATCATTTGTGCGATGTTGGCCATCCGCACACGGTCCGCATGGCGCGCAAAAATATTCAAATTGAGCGCAGCCAGCACAGCGTCCCGGAGACTGTTTTGCTGGATCAAAAAGCCAGGATTAGTTCCGGCCAGTGGCGCGTACCACCCGCCCCATTCATCCACCACGAGCGCGACCTTCTTTTGCGGATCGTATTTGTCCATGATCGCCGAATGCTCATTGATCAAATCTTCCATCTTTAGCGTTTCTTTCAATATTTGCGCGTACTCTGTTTCCCCGAAATGTTCCGAATCGAATTTGTTCTGCCAGTTGATGACCGTGTAGTTGTGCATGGAAAGGCCGTTGATGTCCCAGCTCCACGAATGTTGCTGGTACGCCTTCATGATGACGTCAGTCCATTCCGTCCATCGCGGTCCGTCGCCGCCAGGGCCCACGGCAATCTTCAGCATCGAGTCGGTGTGGTCTGGCCCCGTTAAATTGAAATTGTGAATAAAGCGGCTGTAGATCTTTAGCTGGCTCAGGTAGTAATCAGGCGACATATTTCCGCCACAATCCCAGCTTTCGTTGCCAATGCCAAGAAACCCCACTTTATAAGGAGCCGGATGACCATTAGCAGCCCGCTCCTGTTCCAACGTCGTTGGCTGTCCGGCGGTCATGTATTCAAGCCAGTCGGCAGCTTCGTGAGGAGAGCCGGAACCAACATTTACCGAGAGGTATGCTTCGCTCCCGATCTGATGGATGAAGTCCATGAACTCATCCGTCCCAAAGGTATTCGGATCGAGCACCCCGCCCCAGTTTGAATTGACTCTTACCACACGTTTTGGACCGATGCCGTCACGCCAGTCGTATTCGTCGGCAAAGCACCCGCCCGGCCAGCGAATGTCCGGCACCTTGATGGCCTTCAGCGCAGCTACAACGTCATTGCGGATGCCTCGGGTATTGGGAATCTTGGAATCTCGGCCCACCCAAATTCCGCCATAGACGCCATGGCCCAAGTGCTCGGCGAATTGTCCGAAGATGTCGCGGCTGATTTTCGCACCGGGCTTGGAGGTGTTCACCGACAATTCAACTTTGTCCTCCGCCATCGCGGGTTCGCTCAGCATCACACCGACTACAGCAATGCCGAAGATGAGCGCGACAATGGCAAGCCACCCTTTCCGGGCGAGCTTGTTCCTCCTGTCGTGGGAACGGCATTCCAAAAACAGATGCTCTCTTCCGCAAACTTCATTCGAGGAGCCGGAGGCGCTGCATCTCCGGCCGTGAATTGGGGACTGCGATAGATAACTAAGCGTAAGGGCCATTGTTCCTCTCCGGAATACGTACATTTTCAAGTCCTGTTTCTTACCGCAACACGATTCAGACAAAAGCTCTCAATAATCTCGTCCCCAGAAAGCGTTTACTTGGCAAGTTCTGTCATGGCCGCGTTCAAACCGTTTTAGAAATTGTAGGATTGAGAATAGGTATTCTATCGCAGAAATGCGGGCATTAATCCTGTTGTCTGTCTAGGGAAACTCTGATTAAGTTCCCCTTAATGTGGACACGTCGGACGCCCGTGCGGGGACCGGCGGAGATTCTCAGTTAGTCGGGGTCTTTACAGAGATTGCCACTTTTGCCGAATGGAGTTCTGGAACGTTGCTGCAGCCTCGCTCCTTCATGGCATCCTCGTATAGCGATTGCGTATCCTCCCGCATCGGCACATAGCCTGCCTCAATCGTCCATCGGCCCGGAGCGATCAGGCCAATAGAATGGCTCTCCTTTGTGATTTCATAAGACTGGAGCGGGGCAAGCTTGATCCAGTGCTGATCAATATCGTAACCAGCATCTCTGTCTATCCAACGATCTGCAGCACAACCCCCGCTTATCTTAGGCACCGCCACTCCCTTGGGAGGTGTCGCAATCGCCGCAAGCTGACCCGAGATGCTATTACAGTCGATTGCAGGCGGGGGGAAGCACAACAGGAGAGAGCTCGATGAATTTGTGATCCTGTAAGTTACAACAACTGCCTCTCCTGGAAAATAGTCCCGTTTAGAGAGAGCAATTCTGAGTTGGGCGGATCGCGTTCCCTCTTGGGCTGCTCCAAATGTGGAAATGACGATCGCGAAAGCTAAGACTTGAACGCCGAATGTTGCAAGAGTTCTCATCTGCCAACCTCTGGGCCAAGACCTTTCGGACTGGGTACCATTTTACCTCGGGGTTCTTTTTAAGGGGACTCTGCATAGGTTTTCTGATATCCACCGATGTTGAATATAGAGTGGGTGGCGGAGGACAAATAGAGATGAAACAGCGGACCCTGGCGATGACGACCGGCTTTGAGCGGTACACGAAGAAGACGCGACGGACGTTGTTTTTGGAAGAGATGGAGCAAGTGGTGCCTTGGGCGGAGTTGTGCGCGCTGGTCGAGCCACATTATCCCAAACCTGGGAACGGGCGCCCGCCGGTGGGCGTGGGGCGGATGCTGCGGATTTACTTTTTGCAGCAGTGGTTCAACCTGTCGGACCCGGCGGTGGAAGAGGCGCTGTACGACTCGGCGGTGATGCGGCAGTTCGTAGGCATTGATTTAGGCTGCGAGCCGGTACCCGATGAGACCACGGTGTGCAAGTTCCGGCACTTGCTGGAAGAACAGCAACTGGGCGAACAGATTCTGGGGCAGGTGAACCTGCACTTGCAAGCGAAAGGGGTGCGCATCACAACCGGCACGATCGTGGACGCGACCATCCTGCACGCGCCCACCTCGACCAAGAACCACCAGCAGCAGCGCGATCCGGAGATGCACCAGACGAAGAAGGGCAACCAATGGTACTTCGGGATGAAAGCGCATGTGGGAGTGGATAGCAATACCAAGATCATCCACACCGCCGTAGCGACGGCGGCCAACGTGGCGGATTCGGTGGTGCTGCCCGATCTATTGCACGGCGAAGAAACGCGGGTGTGGGGCGATCAGGCATATCGCGGGCAGACCCAAGTGATCCGGGAATGCGCACCGCAGGCCCAAGACTGCACCCATCGGCGCTACCGTTACAAGGATCGGGTGGACGAACTGGAGCGGGCGAAGAACCGGACCAAGTCAACGGTGCGGTCGAAGGTGGAGCACGTGTTCGGAGTGATGAAGCTGAAGTTCGGATTTGTGAAGCTGCGCTATCGCGGACTGAAGAAGAACGCCAACCAGTTGTTCGCGGTGTGCGCGCTGGTGAACCTGTATCTGTTGCGGAACAAACTGCTACTGCCGGCGCCCGCTTAACGGCTGCCGCAATGGACGCTGATCGCGGGCGAGCCGTGGCATCGGGCCGGCGGCCGGGGAGCAATCAAATCAAACCCTTGAGTCAACATGACTGGACACTTACTGCCTGAAAGACAAGGCTTATTCAGAGTTTCCCTAGCGGTCACAGATCTTTGAATAACTCTTCCCGCGGATCTTCCGGATTCAACTTCGCCAGTTCGCGTAACAGCTCTTTTGTTTTCTCGTCACGTGGCATGGGAACCGTGATTTTGATCTCAACGATCTCATCTCCACGCAAACCATCCTTGGTTGCGGAAGGCACGCCCTTCTCGCGCAGGCGCAGTTTCTGCCCGCTCTGCGTCCCAGGAGGGATCTTAAGTTGCGCGCGGCCGTCAATCGTGGGCACTTCAATCTTGGCCCCCAGCGCGGCTTCCGGAGCGGTCACCGGAACGTTGATGTAAATATCATCGCCATCGCGCCGAAATACCGGATGCCTTCCGCCCGGATAATCACGTACAAATCACCCGCTGGCCCTCCCGCAAATCCGGCATTTCCCTTCCCTTGCAGCCGAATTCTTTGGCCGTCACGCGTGCCAGCTTTAATGCGGACTTCAAGCGGCTCCGTTCGATTGACCGTGCCTTCACCGTGGCATGTTGGACAGACAGAAATATTCTTTCCTGTACCGTGGCATCGCGGGCATTGCACATTGAACTTCATGCGCCGCCGGTCTGCGCGACTGTCCGGTACCGTGGCACTGCGGACATTTCCCTGGCGCTTCAATCGAACCATTCCCGTGGCAGGTCGAGCAAAGTCCTGCCGCGAAATATTCAGCCGCATCACGCCGCCTCGGATCGCCGTCCAGAATGGAACGTTGAACCTGATATTCCCAGATCGCTTCCCGGCTCAGGGCCTTCTGCTCTGCAGCCAGCCCCGCCGCCGCGACCTCCGAACATTCCAGAAAAATGTCGCGGAAACTGCCACTTCCTCCGCCTCCGCCGCTCGATCGCCCTCCCAGTATCGGAGAAATTGATATCCACCGAAGTCGAAGGGCCACCACTCCTGCCCGCGCCTGGCTGTCCGCTCCTGGAAATCCCCGGATAGCCCCCCTCCGCCGCCGGCTTCTCAGCTTTCGCTAAGCTTCTGCCGCGCAGGATCAATGTTGTTTTCAGAATAAAATCCAGAGCTGGTCCAGTGAATTTTTTACGCTTTTTGGGATCCGCTGAGAATATCGTTTGCTTCGGAAGATAGTCTTGAATTTTTTCTTCGCGGATTTGTCACTGGAATTGATGTCAGGATGGTATTTCTGTGTCATCTCGCTGTAATAGCCTCTCGCTTAATTTTCCTCCGCGGAGGCAAAACTCTTTCCACGCCCAGATGCGCCGTAGAATTTTTTGTCGTTATGCTGCCATTTGGTTCTTATTTACTCGGCTTCTTCCCTTGGCGCAAATAATTCTCAAGTCAGCAGAATCAATCCTCTGCCATTCCTAGCTGGGCCCGCGCGGCGTCTTGCGATTTCACGCCCTCTGAAAATGGCAGATTTCTTATTTGCCTCTCACGGTTGTTATCGGCCCGGGATATTGAGATACCAACAGTATCTGGTAGTCAATAGCGTAATGCCTTCGACTGTCGCCTGCGCTACCAAGACTCTGTCAATCGGTCCTTGTGAATTGGCGGTAAGCTCTCAGGAAGCGACCATGTGATCGCTCACGACCGGCGAGTTCGGTATAGCCGTTGTCCAATAGCCCACCGGCGCGAGCAACCGGGCGTCTGCTGCCTTGCAGATCCGGTCGATTCAATCCGTGCTTGATCGCGACTTCCCACAAACTAGCCGCACTGAAAGAATTCGTTTTCCGGGATTGTTAATCATCAGGCGGGCACACCGGCCTGGAAAGCCGTTCGGGATCACCAGCTGCCCATAAGAGGAAGATGGGTATCCAGCAGTATATTTCACTCTGCGACCACCGAAGAATCCGCTCAATCTCGTCGCTACCCATTCGGTCAAAGTCCTCCGGCACGGAAATCTGTCCTGCCATAAAACCAAGCCGCCGGATTTCGCTACCAATGGGGACTTGAAGCGCAGTAACTTTCACAATCGGCTTGCCAGCCTTAGCGATCACGAAGGGCTCGCCTCTCGATGCTTCGTCCACGAGCTTTGAAAGTCGCGTTTTTGCCTCGTGGATGTTCACTGTTTTCATAGTTCTCGACTAGACTAAGTTTACTTAGTCTAGTCTTGAATGTCAAGACGCAAGTTGCTGGCAACCTCGTCATCGTTAACGAAACAAAACGGTTCGCCTGGGCGAACCGTTTTATGAAGTCGAAGGTCGCTGCTCAGGATGACAGCTTATTGGTTATATGCTCCATGATTCCCATGCGCTCATATTTAGCAGCATCCACATATACCGGAACGCGCGTTATTCCCTGCTCCGTCGGAGCAAACAGGCACCAGCGCTTTTCATCCTCCACAAATGCCAGAAAATATTCCTGCCCTTTCACTTGGAATTGCATCAAGTTCCCCCTTGTCTAAAACAAACCACGGATTGCGCGAGTCTTACGGATACTGATCCGCGTCAATCCGTGGCCAAAGATTCGCGGACGAAGGCGTCCGCGCCACACATTACTTCTTGTCCTCTACATCCACGTACTCGGCGTCAATCACGCCTTCATCTTTCTTCTCGCCGGCGCCGTTTGCGCCGGGCTCTGGACCCGCGCCTGGCGTCGGACCGGCTCCCGCAGCCGAAGGCTGCGCAGCCTTATACATCTGCTCAGCCAGTTTGTGCGAAGCCTGCGTCAACGTCTCGCGGGCCTTATCCATTTGCGCCTTATCGTTCGACTCAAGCGCCTTCTTAGCGTCGGCCAGCGCGTTCTCCACGTCGCCCCGTTCGGAACCGGAGATTTTATCGCCCGACTCCTTCAGCATCTTCTCGATCTGGTAAACCATCGAGTCGAGCTGGTTCTTGGCTTCAATGGACTCACGCTGCGCCTTGTCCTCAGCCGAGTGGGCTTCGGCGTCTTTCGCCATGCGCTCCACTTCCTCCTTGCTCAGGCCCGAAGACGACGTAATCGTGATCTTCTGGTCCTTGCCCGTGGCGTTGTCTTTCGCCGTCACGTTGAGAATGCCGTTCGCATCAATGTCGAAGGTCACCTCAATCTGCGGCAACCCACGTGGCGCCGGAGGAATGCCCGTCAAATGGAATTTACCCAGCGTGCGATTCTGCGCCGCCAACGGACGCTCGCCTTGCAACACGTGCACTTCGACGGACGTCTGACTATCCGCCGCGGTCGAGAACGTTTCCGTCTTCTTGGTCGGAATCGTCGTGTTGCGCGGAATCATCGGCGTCGCCACGCCGCCCAGCGTTTCAATCGCCAGCGACAGAGGAGTCACATCGAGCAGCAGCAGATCTTTCACTTCCCCACCCAGAACACCGCCCTGGATGCCCGCGCCGATCGCCACCACTTCATCCGGATTCACACCCTTGTGGCCTTCCCTGCCGAACAGGTCCTTCACCAATGCCTGAATACGCGGCATACGAGTCTGCCCGCCGACCAACACCACTTCGTTGATCTTGCTTGCGTCCACGCCCGCATCCTTCATGCACTGCTTGCACGGCCCGACCGACCGCTGAATGATGTCTTCCACCATGGACTCGAGCTTCGCCCGCGTCAGCTTCTTCACCAAATGCTTCGGCCCACTGGCATCCGCAGTAATGAAGGGCAAATTGATCTCCGTCTCCATCGTCGTCGAAAGCTCGATCTTGGCTCGCTCCGCCGCATCACGCAGACGCTGCAATGCCATCTCATTTCCCTTACCGCGCAGGTCGAGACCTTCGTCCTTCTTAAATTCGTCAATCAACCAGTCCACCAACTTCTGGTCAATGTTGTCGCCGCCAAGGTGGGTATCGCCATTGGTGGCTTTTACCTCAATCACGCCTTCACCCACTTCAAGGATGGAAATATCAAACGTGCCACCGCCAAAGTCATACACGGCGATGGTCTCGTCCTTACCTTTATCTAATCCGTAAGCAAGCGCCGCCGCCGTCGGCTCATTGATGATCCGCTTTACTTCGAGCCCGGCAATCTTGCCGGCGTCTTTCGTCGCCTGGCGCTGCGCGTCATTGAAGTACGCAGGAACGGTGATGACCGCTTCGGTAACTTTGTCGCCAAGGTAATCTTCCGCTGCCTTCTTCAGCTTCTGCAAAATCAACGCCGAAACTTCCGGCGGAGTGTATTCCTTGCCCTGCGCCACAACCGCGACGTGATCGCCCTGGCGCACAACTTTGTACGGGACCATCTTCATTTCTTCGTTCACTTCGTCATAACGGCGTCCCATAAACCGCTTGATCGAATAAACCGTGTTTTCGGGATTGGTAATGGCCTGCCGCTTGGCCACCTGTCCCACTAACCGTTCGCCAGTTTTGGTAAATCCGACGACCGAGGGCGTAGTCCGCCCACCTTCTTCATTGGGGATAACCTTCGGCTCTCCACCCTCCATAACCGCCACGCAGGAGTTGGTAGTTCCAAGGTCAATTCCTATAATTTTGGCCATAATCGGCTCCTTTTGTACTTATAAGTGCTTTACAATCAATTAGATTATGCTTGCCAGCAATAAGATGCTAATACTTGAGTGACTTGCTGTCAATGTTTAGATGCAGGGAGAGTCTGGCAGGATGCTGGACAGATTACTTATGGAATTAGAACCGCGAAGATTCGCGAGATATTGCGTAATTATGCATGTTATACCTTTGGGTAGAATTGGACGGATTGTTCGATGGCTAAGATACCGAAACGAGTCTTTGAGATTGCTAAAGAATTAAAGGATGGACAGCGCCCAAGAAAATTTAGAGTTAGGGCTATCCTCAAATGGTTCGGTGCAACTCGTCGTGGCAGTAGCATCCTTTCCGATATTCAAATAACTCTTGCAACCGTGGGGTTAGCGACTGAACCCTCATTGAATCAAGCTGGCATTGATGATCTGGTGCGCTTCGTAGTTCTCTCCAAAACAGAATCAACAAT
Source organism: uncultured Acidobacteriota bacterium (assembly GCA_963831435.1). Classification (GTDB taxonomy): domain Bacteria; phylum Acidobacteriota; class Terriglobia; order Terriglobales; family Acidobacteriaceae; genus JAICKN01. Next base: position 3,909 of record CAWHQK010000065.1, on the reverse strand, counting down.
ACTTAATGACGAGCCGGTGACTGTTCCGACAACCGACTCAGAGCAAAGTACAGCAACATCTGCAAATGAGCGATCTACTAACAGCAGTTTGGAGAGAAATGAGGAACTTGAGGCCGAGCAAGACGAAGAAGAAACAATCACAAAACCAGATGACCGGCCCGTTACAAGTCAAAGCTCAGATTGGACTATATCTTCTTTACGCGACAAGCTCGATAGAGGGCAACTGGATCTCCAGCCGAAATTTCAAAGGGAATACGTTTGGAATAGCAAACCCGAACTCCCATCACGATTAATTGAATCTCTTCTTTTGGAAATACCGATACCTCCAATCTACTTTGGCAAAGTAGCGGAAGGACGTTTGGAAGTAATTGATGGTCAACAGCGTTTAACAACCCTTGTCGATTTCGTGTCCAATAAGTTCGCGCTACGAAAACTTCGATCATTGGCAAGCCTGAATGAAAAACGATTCAAAGATTTAACAAAACAGCAACAAGAAAAAATCCTTGATACGCCGATTCGAAGTATCGTGATCGATGCCGCAGGAAATAGCGAACTTCGGTACGAAGTTTTCGAGCGCTTGAATCGCGGCTCAATGATCTTGAACGAGCAGGAACTCCGCAATTGTCTTTATCGCGGCCCTTTTAATGATCTCTTAGCTGAACTCGAGATGGATTCCTATTGGCGAAAAGCTAGGGATAATAGCATCCCTGAAGAGCGATTTAAGGAAAGAGAAATGATTCTGCGTTTTTTTGCATTTGCAGATCGTTTATCGCAGTACGCAGGCAGTCTAAAGCAATTTCTCAATGAATACATGGGAAAGTACGCTCCCCGCGAACAATCTGAACTGAAAACGCACGCAGCGTTATTTCGACAGACGATGCAGAACGTTTACACCGTTTTCGGAGAGAAGTCAGCGAGGCTGTACGTTGTTAATCCGCGCACAAACAAAGGAAACTGGGAAACGAAGTTTTCTGTTACTGCCCTCGATATCCAAGCATCCGCATTAATGAACCGTTCCAACATAAAAGTTCAGAAGGTATCTGAACAAGTTCGAGAATTGTTTCTTTTCACTCTGTTAACAGATATTGAAATACAAGATTCTATTTCGAAAAGAACTGCTAGTAGCGCACAAACAAGAATTCGATGGACTAAGTTTCGACAAATGGTTGATCCAATCATTGATGGAACAATTATAGAACCACGTTTTTTTGAATATGAATTTCGTAAGGAACTATTCGATAAGTCAGAAGTGTGCCGCTTGTGCAAGAACCAGATTCACACATTTGAGGATTGCACTGTTGACCATATCATTCCATACAGCAAGGGTGGAAAAACGGTACCTGAAAATGCCCAACTCGCCCACAGAGGCTGTAATGCCAAGAAGAATGCTCAAATGCCGACACTCGTTGAAACCTGCCAATCGCAACTCAAGACGATCCGCCTTTTAGGCGCTTTCAACTTCGTAGGGCGAAAGACTGTTCCCTAAACGTCAATCCATCGGGGTCCGCCATAGAGTTACACTTTTTCCGTAAGATCTCAATCACATGCGCCTACTTCGTCTTCAAGACGTCGAAATCACCCCGAAGGACCGCGTATTCCGCCATTCGCGGCTATTGTTTCCCATTGTGTGGCTTACAGGCCTGGGTGCTGTCATAGTGATGTTTTATAAGGCTTATACCACGCATTGGGTCCCCGGATACATCTTCGGCCCATTTCTTTTGCTTTTCCTCTTGCTGACGGTGAAATTCGTTACCGCGCGCTTTCATCCTTCAAACTGGCTGGTGCGGACCAACCAAACTGGTCTATACATACAATACCGCTCCTACCTGAACTATGAGTTGCCACCCGATGATCTCTCCGTTGTGTTCCTCTCTTATGGTGAGATCGCGTCGGCTCGCCTGATTCATGAACGTGTGGACACGCCAGACATTTCACGCCAGAACACCACGCAAAGGCAATATCTACGATACGTTGAATTGGAATTACCCGGTGACACTCAGGCCCTTGCTAGCGCCCTGGACTCCGAGCACGGAGAGCAGGCTCCGGTGAAAAAACGCTGGTATGGCAGCAGTTCAACCCTTTACCGGGACTATCCCGTAGATATAACTACACCGCCGTTCTTGCGTATCCGCTGGAACGTGGTGCCCGGTACAAAGAAATTCATAGAGATGCTGCGCCCCTACACGGTGATCACCGACCCCGTCTATTTGCGGGAAGATTTCTCTACACTCAAATATCTCGATCGCGCAAAACAGGAAGAAAAGCTGCGTGAACTGGTCCGCCGCGGCCAAAACATGACCGCCATCTACATCGCCCGCAAATTGTATGGCGGTAGTCTCAGCGAAGCCAAACAAATGATAGACAATCTGCAGCGCACCAGTGGCGCAGACGTATAGCGAAGCGAGTCTCGGTGGCAAGCCACGAATCAGTCGGCTCGCAATCCCCCCAAACCGAATATCTGCCCCTTACAATTTTTTCTTGTTCACTCGTCACATCCCATTGCGCCGGAATCTGTTATAGTGTCCGTCCAGTTGTTGGAAAGCACACCATTTTGGAATCCTTTTCTTGGGTGTAAGCTGAGTTCAGGAATGGGCAGAAGGAGCGGCAATCATGGCAGGCAAAAGTCTTAATCGCGTTCAACTCATCGGCAATCTTGGCAAGGACCCTGAGATTAAATACACGCCCAGCGGCACAGCCGTGGCAAAAATCACCATCGCTACCAATGAGCGATTCAAGGACAAGAGCGGCGAGTGGCAGGACCGCACCGAGTGGCACAACGTCGTGCTCTGGCAGCGCCTGGCGGAAATCGCCGGGGAATATTTGAAAAAGGGCGGCAAAGTCTATGTCGAAGGCCGCCTGCAAACCCGCTCCTGGGACGACAAAACGAGCGGACAGAAAAAATATATGACCGAGGTGGTCGCCAGCGATCTAATTCTTCTCGGCGGACGCGGCGAAGGCGGAGGCGATTTCAGTGGGGGCTCGCGCGGTTCGTCAGCCTCCGGCGGAAATAATTTCGATCAGCGCTCGTCGGAACCAGAACCAGCAGGCTCAGGCCCGATCAGCGACGAAGACATTCCCTTCTAGAATCGAATTCCAGATTGTGCAAAAAGCCCTGCGAGTTGCAGGGCTTTTATTTTTGGATCGAAGATGGAGGCCAATCTTTTCGGCAAAAAACTCAGTTCCTGTCCCCTCCCCCGTGTTTCTGTTTGCAGACTTTGCAGTACGTTGGCGGCTCGGAATTATCCACATAATGTTTGACGGGTTTCAGGGTCCGGAGATATGCGAAGATCGCCTTTAAGTCGCCGTCTGTTGCGTTCTGATAATCCCCATACGGCATGAGCGAATTCAGCGGACGCGCTTTTACGTACCCGGTCTTCAACGCCTGCAGGAATAGCGCCTCATCGTAATAACTGATACCAGTCGCGTCAGGTGTGATATTCGCGGAAGCAACTTTCCCGAAGGCCCCGCTGAAATATTGTCCGCCGGCGAACTGAAGCTCTTTCAAAGGCTGCTGGTGGCTGTCAACGGGAGTATGGCAAAAAGCGCAGTCGGAGATGTTAGTAAGGTAAGCGCCGAGTTGTACCTGATTGTGGGGATCGGGGCCCGCAACTGGCCCATTCACGGGCTCAGGCACCATCCGTATTAAATATTTCACCGGAAAGTTGATCGTGGTTTTTGGCAGCGGGTTGTGCACCGGCGGCAGCGACCGAATATAAACAACGATGGAAGCCAAATCCTCGTCGGACATCGTTCGGAAGCGATCATAAGGCATCATCGGAAATAAAGTGCGGCTATCATGCCCGATGCCCTCGCGAATGGATCGCGCAAGTTGGTCGTCAGTCCAGGTGCCCGAGCCGGTTTCCCTGTCTGGCGTGAGATTGGGAGCTACTATCGTCCCGGGCACACCAT
>CAWHQK010000064.1:0-19925 GCA_963831435.1 uncultured Acidobacteriota bacterium | reverse complement strand
TGCTCTCATCGCCGGGAAATTCTTTTCAGGAAACTGCGCTTAACGCGCTCGTCGAAAACATTGTCCAGGAGCTTAAGCCCGAAACTGCCGGCCGCCTGATCGAATGGCGTATCGCACCGCTGTCTCTCGCGTACTGCGATCCGGGTTGGTGCGGCAGGTGTTCGTAAACCTGCTCTCAAACGCGGTCAAATACAGCCGCCACCGAAAGAGGACATCATTGAAGTAAACCAACTCACGATGGACGGGCGCCAGGCCTTTTTCGTTCGCGACAATGGCGCAGGTTTTGACCCGAAATATAAAGACAAGCTCTTTGCCGCCTTTCAGCGGTTGCACAGCGACACGGAATTCGAGGGCACCGGAGTCGGTCTTGCCATCGTGCAGCGCATCGTTCGCCGTCATGGTGGACGCATTTGGGCTGAGGCCGAGCCCGGCAAAGGCGCCACATTCTATTTCAATCTGGGTGAAAATGTGCCCCAAGTGGCAGAGGAAGGCGCAGCGACCGAGGAAACTTGCGGAAGAGAAAGCAACGGAAACAAAGTCCAAGGCGCCAAAGAAAAAAACAAAGCAAAAGCCAGGAAAAAAGGGCCGCTTCCGGCCGCTAAGACCGCCGATGTCCGGCGGCAATGATTTCTCTCGTGGCCCAATCCGAATCCAGCCTCGAATCTGCTCCATATCCAGTGATCCGCGCAAATGATTGGCGAGCCTCTCGAGTCGTGCCTCGCGCTCCGATTTCAGCCACGCCTGTTGTTGCGCCGGCCCCAGTCCCGCATCGCGCGCGCGGCGGCAATAATGCCGTGCCGGAACCGATCTTCATCAAAAATTCCGTGGACATAAGTCCCGAAACCTCGGCCGTTCTCGCTGACCGCTCCATCGTAGCGTTCCGCGCCTGCCGCACTTTCTTCCCCAACACCAGCAATTCTCGCGAACTCTGAAACCCCAGCCTCGCGTCGTGTTTCTCCGAGATGAATCTCGTAGCCCTTAAAGGTTGTCATGGCCAATGAATGACCCGTCAGAATTTCGCAGCACACATGCCCCGCAACCAATCGCGTGGTCTTTGCCCTCTGAAACACGGTCCGTACCCCGATGATCTTGAGTCCTTCGCGCGTCGCGGGCAGCCCATTATTCTCCATTCCTTCAGGATCCTGCATGCCCAGCCCGAGCATCTGGAATCCGCCGCAGATCCCCATAATCAGTTTATTTCTCCCGCGGTGCTTCAGGATTTGCGGAACGAATCCTTGTGACGACAAGCCAATCGAAATCGTCGAGAGTCTGCTTAGTCCCTGGTAAAATTAATACGTCAGCCAGGGCAATGTCCGCTGGATCGCGCAAAAACGCCAGCGCCACCGAGGGCTCCGCCGCCAAAGCGTCAAAATCCGTGAAGTTTGAGAGATGAGGAAATGCAACGACGCCTACTCGCAGCTTTCGCCCGGGCGAATCGTCTTCATCTGCTTTCCATGCCCTGGGTGGTTGCGGACGCTGACGCTCCTCCATGGCAACGCTGTCCTCTTCGTCAAGGTGCAAATCGGTCAGGTAGGGCACGACCCCGACGCACGGCAGACGGAGTCGCCGCTCGATCATCTCCACGCCCGGCTGCAACAGAGTTTTGTCACCGCGAAATCTGTTGATCACGAATCCTTTGATGAGATCTCGCTCGCCCGGTTCAAGCAATTCCATTGTTCCCACCAAAGACGCGAACACGCCTCCACGATCAATGTCCCCCACTAGAAGACATGCCGCGTTCGCGGCCCGCGCCATGCGCAAATTCACGATGTCGTGCTCGCGAAGATTGATTTCCGCAGGCGAACCTGCGCCTTCAAGAAGAACCAGTTCGTACTGCGATGCCAGTTTGCGATAACTCTCCACCACCGCGGGGAACAGTTGATCTGCCCGCTGCGTGTGATAATCCACGGCGGAAACCTGTCCCCAGACTTTTCCAGCAACACAACTTGCGAAGTGGAATCTGAGCACGGCTTGATCAGCACCGGATTCATCTCCACGCATGACGCAATCCGGCATGCTTCGGCTTGCAACGCCTGCGCGCGTCCAATTTCGCCGCCGTCGGGCGTGGCCGCTGAATTCAATGACATATTCTGTGCTTTGAAGGGAGCGACGCGAATGCCTTCATCCGAAAATATTCGCCCCAGCGCCACCGTGATGATGCTTTTGCCCACGTGGGAAGCAGTCCCCAGAATCATCAGAGCGCGCGCCGCCATGCAGCCATCATATGGCGATCGGCCAGTTTGCGCTTGACCAAATAATTGGACGGGTGATAACTTTTTTTCTCTGGTGTACGGGAAGACGGTGAAAATCCGTCGCTGCCCCGCAACTGTAAGCGCGGAGGCTGAGCAAATAAGCCACTGGGACTTCCTGGGAAGGCTGCTCAGTCCGATGAAGCGCGAGTCAGGAGACCGGCCAAATCCCAATCTTGGGCATTCCGATTCCGGTGGGAGGATCGGACAGCTTCTTGTGATTTCCTTTACACAAGGTGCATTTTTAGATCCCGCCTTGGCCCGGACCAGTGTCTGGAGCAGGGGCATTGTGCATTTCAGCAGGCAAAAATCCGCATGTAGTTCTGCCCACGCCGCCAAGTTGGCATTGGCGCTCCCTTGCATTTTGCTGTACGTCGTTTTTTTTGCCCCAAAATGCGCGGCCTCAAGGACTGTCCAGGACCAACTCGGCCGCACGGTTACTGTTCCAGATCATCCGCATCGCATCATCTGCCTCATGCCCAGCGTTACCGATGCGGTGTTTGCGCTTGGCGCTGGCGGTGACGTCGTAGCCGTCAGTGATTACTCGAAATATCCCGCAGCGGCCGCAATCAAGCCGAGTGCGGGCTCCCTACTAAGTCCGTCTTTAGAAACCATTGTTTCGCTCCATCCTGACCTTGCAATCGGCAGCAGCGACTTCAACCGCCTCAAAGGCGTGGACCAAATCGAAAAGTTCGGCATTCCAGTGTTTATGGTGAGGTCGGGTGGAATCGAAGGCATTTATCGATCGCTCCTGGCAATCGGCGACGCGATCAATCGCCGGGATGCAGCCCAATCCCTGGTCGAAAATCTTCGCGACCGCGTACGCGCAGTGCAGGCACGCGTTGCCCGCGAGCCAAAGGTCGAAGTCTTCATGCTGGTCTGGCCGGAGCCGATCACAACCATCGGCAAGCACGCATTCATCACTGAAGTGATTGCCGCTGCGGGCGGCGAATCCATTACCGACAATGATTCCGACGATTGGCCGGTCATCAGTTTCGAATCTCTAGTCACGCTCGCGCCGGAGCACCTCCTGCTGGTCCACGATGGCAGAGTCTTTTTCAACGATCTGGCGAAACGTCCCGGATGGAATATTCTGCCCGCAATTAAGAACCGCAGCGTGTATTACACCGATGACCGCTTGTATTCGCCAAGCCCGGTGGCCATAGACGCGCTGGAAGATTTAGCTAAAGAATTCCATCCCGAAGCGGGCGCTCCGCTTCATAACGATAACCATTAACACGATGAGCGGGATGTTCGGGAAGGCGGTGAAAATCCGCCACTACCCCGTAACTGTAAACGCGGAGGGCCAGGGCAAAATTGCCACTGGAACTTTGTTCTGGGAAGACAGCCCAGGCCCAAAGATGCGTGAGTCAGGAGACCGGTCCCGCAGAAAATTTCCGAGGGGAAAATGACGAAACAATTGTTGCGACGCGTGGGCACTCTACTTACGATCTATTTAGGATTGGCATTCATTCCGCTGGCTTTTGCGCAAAACAGCATTTCCATCCATGGCACAGTCCACGATCCGCTGGGCGCAGTGATCGAAGACGCACAAGTGGATTTACTGCAAAAGCAGCAACCGGTCGCCAGCGCTAAAACCGACGGTCAAGGCAACTACACTCTGCAGGCTCCGGCCACCGGCCGTTATCAGCTACGTGTCTCCGCAACATCGTTCAAAACCACTGTGACGGATTCCCGCTACATTTCCTCCTACGGCGAGCGGAAGTTTGATGTCACCCTCAGCCCGGGCGCGCTTGCGCAGGAGATTACTGTCACCGCCAATGGAACGCCCACGCCCGAAGCGCAGATCGGCTCGGCGGTTACCGTCCTGAATCAAAAGCAATTTTCCGGTGCGATAAACGTACAGCAGCCGATGCGCCTCATCTCTGGGCTGCAGATTGAACAGACCGGTCAGATGGGCGGAACGACTTCTTTGTTTATTCGAGGTGGCAACAGCGACTCGAATAAAGTACTGATCGATGGCTTGCCTGCAAGTTTTGTCGGCGATTCGCGGAGTTTGCAACGCTCCCTGCCGCGGGCGTGGAGCAAGTGGAAGTTCTACGCAGTCCGAACAGCGCGCTCTATGGTTCCGACGCTCTTGCCGGAGTCGTCAGCCTGACCACTGCGCGCGGCACAACTCCGCTGCCTCTCATCACATATTCTGCCGACGGAGGAAATTTCGGTTCCTATCATCAGGAAGGCAGCATTGGCGGCGCATTCCGTCAATTCGATTACTATTCCGACCTTTCATCCATCTACACGCGGGGAAATCTACCGCGCGACGCTTTCCACGGTACAAACTACGCCGGGAACTTTGGTTGGGTGCCACTCTCAAACACGAGTGTGCGGCTGACCGTTCGCCATCTGGACAACAATGTTGAACTCCCGAATGCGCTCCTGCTTTATGAAATCCCTGACAGCGCGGGCCAGACCGATGGCAACACCTACATCGGATTCACGGTGGAAAATCAAACTACCGACCGCTGGCATAATCTTTTGCGCTATGGACGCGTCCGCCTGAATGAGCTGTTTAGCGACTACGCTCCCACCGGCATTCCCGATGATTGCTTTGGGGAAGGGATTACATCCTGCTATCTCGGCAATCCAGTTACGTTACGCGGCGCCAACGGATTTTCCGTCAGCGGCCAGGCGATTTTTGATTTTCAGGAACTTATCCCAGCCAGACGCTGAATACCACGAACCGTGATTTTCTTTACGCTCAATCGGACTATCGCATCAATACGCATACAGTCGGATTGTTCGGTTTCAAATACGAAGATGAACGAGGTGCCAGCGTTTCGACCGGCTTCAGCAATTCTTCCGCTGCAGCGCGGCAATTACAGCTACACCATGGAAATTGCCGGAGATTTTTTCAATCGCCTTTATTACACCATCGGCAGCGGCATTGAGAACAACGCTCTCTTTGGCATTGCCGGAACGCCGCGTGCTTCGCTTGCCTACTACCTGCTGCGGCCCAACCGCTCAAAATTCTTCAATGGCACTAAGATTCGCGCCAGTTATGGCACCGGCATCAAGGAGCCGAGCCTTGGTCAGCAATTCAGCTCTTTGTTCAATCTGCTGGAAGGCACCGGCGAGACGCAACTGATCCAGCAGTTCGGGATTGCTCCCGTGGGCGCGCAGCGCTCAAAAACTTATGACGGCGGCGTTGACCAGGAATTCGGCAATGGTAAAGGCCGGATGAGCGTCAGCTACTTTCACAATGAGTTTACTGACGGAGTAGAGTTCGTGCCGCAGGCGGGACTACTTTCGCTTGGGATTCCAACCACCGTGGCGGCGCAGGCGCAGTTCGGAGCTTTTGTGAACTCAGAAGCCTTCCGCAGCATGGGTATCGAAACCGAATTGGAATACAAGATTACAAGTAATTTGATGGCCCGCGGAGGCTACACATACCTCGACGCGGTAATTCAGCGGTCGTTCACAGGCGATGCGCTTGCCCCCTCAATCAATCCTGCCTTCCCAAATATTCCCATAGGCGCCTTTGCGCCGCTGATTGGCGCTCGGCCATTCAACCGTGCTCCCCATTCGGGCTATCTGCAACTCAGCTATGCGCGCTCGCGCTGGACGGCCGGTTTGTCAGGGACCATGGTAGGCCGGCGTGATGACAGCGATTTTCTCTTTGATCAATTCGGAGGTTCCGCCATGTTGTTGCCGAATCGCAATCTTGATCCGGCTTACCAACGGTTCGATTTATACGGCAGCTATCGCGTTGGGAAGTTTGCTGAAGTGTATTTGAACGCGCAGAACCTTTTCAGCCAGCATTATCAGCAGACGTTTGGCTATCAAGCCTTGCCATTTACCTTCCGCACTGGAATGAAATTCACCTTTGGAGGAGAGTCCTGGAAGCTGAAGGATTGATCCAACGATGACTGCTAATAGATGCCGCGGGAAATTTCACCCGCGGCATTTCAACGCGTTTTATGCCGGCGTGATCGTCACGGGCCGAAAATATGCCCTAGACGAGCGATTGAAGAGGAAATACGCGATCACAACGCAAAGCACACTGTGTATCAATAGCTCCCGCACAGGATGGAACAGGCTGAGGCCCACGTGGAATGCAATCCACGCGACGGCGAGCCACCGCGCCCAATTTTCCGCGCGAAGCATAAATGCGCCGCTGACAATTGCAGCCAGTTCAACAAAGACTATCCAGATAATGTCATATTGAAATGGATGTTGAATCTTATCCTGGCTGAGATGAAAGATAAGCGCGACCACGCCAACCACGATGTACACCCAACTGATGACTGTGACAGCGAGAGGACGCTTGTTCATAGTGGTGTCAATACAGCTCGTCTAGGTTCCACCGAGGAAATCCTTAGAAACGACGGGTTTAAAATATGGGTTAGCTGCGAGCTCGTAATCGAACGTCACACCTCGTATTTGGACCAAGTCGCATTTCCTCAAGGTTGCTACACTAATGTCGAAAAGAGCCAGATTATGCCCTGGACCAAGTGAACTCCCGTACGCAATACCATCGATATGGTTTTCCCGGAAAAATTCGGCCAGCACTTGAGTGGGCGCGTAATCTGCTGTGTCATCGCATGCTGTTACAGGGCGCGAAAAGGCGCGATCAATATCTCGCCAAACTTCTTGTTCGCGAATTTCGGGTTCTGGCTCACTAAGATAGAGCATCATTTTTTCATTATCACAAACGGTATTGACAACCTCGATCTTACGAGTCAACTCAAATACTGCTATGGATACCGATGATCCGATCCAAGGGCGAATTTCTGCGATCGCTGTTTCCTTGATGCGTAGCAAGGTAGAGGTAAGGAATACCTTTTGGATTCGCACGCCCTTCACGAGCACGGTTAATGATCGGCCTCATACGCTCCGGCTTTAGTGGGCTGGGAAATTCCTCAATTACGCCTCCACCATCATCCTCTGAAATCCAATCCTGACCCAGCTGGGCCCGCCACAGGGTTGACCCAGCGGGGATAACCTCGTGTCGGCTAACGCTAGTTGCCAGTACGTTACGTAAGAACTCAGCCTGCTCCGCATTTCTCGCGAAACGCCAGCATGTCCTAATCGAATCAGCAAACTGCTGATAGCCTCGGTAGGAATTAAATTCTGCCATATATGTCGTGAGTCGATAACTCTTATTAAGTCGTTCCACCTATGTGGTCATCATCTTAAGATAACCCATGGCACTGCTGTTAGATTTTGGCGTCGGCATGTTGTTCGAACCCCCAAAAAAGACGTTGCCTTACGTTTTTTTAGTTTGTTGGCCGCTGCTGTGATTCTCTATCCGCCGGTGAAATACATACACCGGATGCCCCTGATCGCTAGCGACAAGTTCCGCTCGCACCCGGAACACTTCCTCCACATTCTTCCGGCTCAGCACCTGCTCCCGATCGCCCACGTCAATCAACTTTCCGCCTTGTACCAGCACTACCGACCTCGCATACCGGGCGACAGCATTCAGGTCGTGCGTAGCGAACGCAACCGCCTTTCCATCATTTGCCAGGGCGCGGCATAACTCCAGAATTTCCAGGCCATGCTCAACGTCCAGGTTCGCGGTCGGCTCATCCAGCAAAATAAATTCTGGATCCACCGCCAAGCCTCGCGCAATCACTACGCGCTGGCGCTCGCCGCCCGAAAGGGTCGTCACAAGCCTGTGCCGCAGATGGACGACATCGCAACGTTTCAAGGCATTTTCCACGGCATCGTGATCGCTTGCATTCTCTCGGGAAAATCTTCCTCGATGCGGATGCCGTCCCATGGCTACAATCTCCGCCACGGTAAAGGAAAAATCCATCAACGCTTCCTGCGGCACAAAGGCGATTCGCTTTGCCGCCTCCTTCCTTGAAAAAGCTTTAAGTGGCTGACCGTTCAGCAACACCTCGCCCTCGCTCGCCTGCCACAGCCCCGCAAGGGTCCGCAGCAACGTACTCTTGCCGCTGCCATTCGGGCCCACAATGGAGAGCAATTGCCCGGAAGACAGCGACACCGTCGCGTCCCGCAGGATGCATCGCCCGTTGCGCGAGATCGAAGCGTTCTTCGTTGCCAGCGTATTCATTGTTCCGCCGACCCCGATTCGCCGCCAGACTCCCAGGATCTGCGCCACAACAGCCAAATGAAGATGGGCCCGCCGATCAGCGCCGTAACCACGCCCAACCGAATCTCTGTCGGCGGATGCAACGTCCGTGCCGCTAGATCGCAAAGAATAAGAAACGCGGCTCCGGCCAGCGCGCTGGCGGGAAGCAATCGGCGATTCGATGGTCCCACCACCAGCCTTACTGCATGCGGCACTACCAATCCGACAAACGCCAGCAGTCCCGCCACCGCGACCGCCGCTCCCGTCAATAATGCGGCCGTCAAAGTCAGCAACCGTTTGGACGCCTCAATATCAAGCCCCAGCGAAGCCGCCGTTTCTTCTCCTTGTTGCAACAGATCAAGGTCGCGTGACTGGATCACGGCCGCAGCCAATCCCAGGAGTACAAACGGCGCGCATATCCAAAAATGCGTCCAGGTGCGCGAGTCGAGGCCTCCCATCATCCAGAAGACTATTTCCTGCGCAATCTGCCAGTCCACAATATGAAGCGACAAAAGCAAACTCGAAAGAGCAGAAAGTAAAGTTCCAACCGCAATGCCCGCAAGCAAAAGAGTTGCCACTGGAGTTGTGCCGCCGCGCGTGGCCATCGCATATACAAGAACGAGAGCTAATAACGCTCCGATAATTGCAGCCAGCGGCAGCGCGATTACAGAATGCAAAGTCCAGCCCGCTACAAAAGCAATCACCGCGCCCAGCACCGCTCCCGGTCCCGCTCCCACCAAACCCGGCTCTGCCAGCGGATTTCGGAACAGCGCCTGCATGATTACGCCCGCAGTGGCCAATCCCGCCCCAACAAAAACGGCAACCATGACGCGCGGCACGCGAATCAGCCACACAATCACAATGTCAGAATCGCTCAGCCCCGCGTGGCCTATCCAATGCGGCAACATTTTCGTTCCGATCACATGAAGAATCGTTTGCCATGGAATCGGCGTGCTCCCAATCGCAATTCCCGCCAGAATGCTCAGAGCGAGCACCGGCAACAGCACCACGTAAAATAATCCCAGCCGCAACCTCTGGCGCTCCGCCATTACTCGCGTGGGGGCCGGTGCGATTTCAGCGCGGGCGCTCATCGCTTAGCCTCTTCGGCTGGCTTTTCGTATAGGGCATTCGCCATAGCTTTAAGCAGGGAAGTCGCATACGGGGAATCCGCGAAAAAAACTGGCCCTTCCAGGACCACAATATGGTGGTTGCGTGCCGCCTGCGTGTGCGCAATTGCTGGATCGGCCAGCAGTCGCGCCTTTGTCTGTTCAACCTCTCCTGGATTCGCGCCCGCAAAAATCCACTCCGGGTCCCACTTCACGATCATTTCGCTGTTCACTTCGTCGTAGCCCTTTAATCCGCCTTGCGCCCCCACGTTAATTCCGCCGAGTGTTGCGACGATGTCGTTGAAAAGCGTTTCGCTTCCGTAGGTGTAATTTCCGCCCAGGCCGAGGATCGTTGGTTTGGGCTTCCCGACGGGACGCGCAGTTTTGACCGCCTCAATTGTCGCGCGGAACTGTTGCTCTTCCTGGCAGGCTGCGTCTTCTGCTCCCGTGAGATATCCGACCAGACCAATCGTCTCTGCGACTTGCTCCAGAGTTGAGAAAGCTTGTGAACATTCGATAGGTCGGCACGCCAGTGCTCCGCACGAGGCTGGTAAAGTCAGAGCGCGCACCGCTCGAAACCAAAATCAAATCCGGCTTCAGTCGCAATACGCGCTCCGGATCGCTGGCAATCACTGGGTGATATTTCTCCGCGTACGCCGATATGTTGCTCACTGCCGCTTGATACGCGCTCGCACTTACCGCGACCACATGCTGCGGCGGCACCAGAGAGTACAGAAATTCATCAATCGAATAGAACTGCGAAACAATGCGCCGCGGCGGGTTCTTGATTTTTACCAGGAAATCATCGCTGTCGTACGACTCGCGCGGATACTCCAGCCCGCCAGTGCGAACCACGAAATCAGGATGGCTGGTCACCAACGCCGGCAACTGCAGCCCGCCCGCTGGCGAAGCCAATCGCTGCACTCCCGCTGCCATCGAACCCACCAGCATGGCCAGCGCCAGTGGAGGCACGAAACTTTTGAGTCCGCCTGTCATATTCAAAAGTTATTAGGTGAATCCAATATTTCCGTTCATTCAAGACATGCCATTTCGTAAGAAATGTTTCTCAAGAAATGTCATTTCCGAGGCGCGAAAGCGACGAGGAACCTTACGACAGATAATGCAACGATGCTGTCAAACAAGATCTTCTCCAATCGAAATCGTAGTGCCGCAATCTCACCAAGCCCGCGACCACCTCGGCCCGCTCTTCTGGTTCATCTCGCGCAGCGACGCTTTCGCTCCCGCGCCCAAATCAACTTTCCTTCCAAATAGCCATAACAAATCGGATAAACGATTCAAGTACGCCAACACATTAGGCTCGACAGCCTCGCCCGATTCGATAAGCCGCACCACACATCGCTCCGCTCGGCGGCAAACCGTGCGCGCCAGGTCATAAGCCGCGCCCACCGGATGCTCCCCCGGCACGGACCAATCCGCCAGTATTCCCTCGATCGCCTCGAACTCATGCACCTGATCAGTCAGCGCATCCACCATTTCCGTCGTTACCGGTGCCTGTCCCTTGCGGCTCTCGGGAGGCGTGGCCAGCGCCGAGCCTACCTGAAAGAGCTGCCGCTGAATTGTCTTGGTGCGCTCACACAGGTTCTCGTCCTCGCACAAGGACCGCGCCAGACCCATCGCCGAATTCAGTTCGTCCACCGTCCCATAAGTTTCTACGCGTAATGACGATTTCGAAACCCGAATGCCGCCGGCAAGGCTCGTCTCTCCGGCATCACCGCGTTTGGTTGCAATGCTCATGGCGCCTCCTTGTTGAAACGCATCGTTGAAAGCCACTTCGAATTTGTCGCGCGTCAGCGTGCCCAACCGAAATGTACGTACATAACTCGCTAATTCCTTGCTTATGCGGACTTACATATACATACTAAAATGTATATACAATATGTTCCTTGCGGAACATCTGTGGAAAACTATTTCGTGAACAAATCAGAGCAACTCTAAAAGGAAATTTCAGAAGGCGGGCAAGAAAATGATTGAGGAGCCGCATTCTTTCTGATCTCCGCAGAAAGTCACTCGGATTCCTTCAGGTAGGTCTCCTGGCTCAGAGGCTGGCTTTTCGCCGCCGTCCCGCCTTCCCCGGCACACTGCCGAGTGGCATCGAGTGAAACGGCTTACCTCATTTACAGTGGCGGGACCGCGCCGGCATTTCACCGGACTTCCCCGTTACGCCCCCATTGGGCACCTGAAGCAAGTTAAGGGTAAATAGTGGAAGGGCGTTCGTCAATGTGAACTGCATTTAGCATGTAGTGAAATTTAACTTATTAGTAATTTACAGTTGGTTTGACTGGGCGAACCGTAATATTTACGTCAAGAGAGGGGAGAATTTCAACATGGGGATTAGTGGGGCCGAGCGATTCCCCTCCTGAGATTGAATAGGTATAGGTTATCGTAAAAGTGCCATATACATCATTCTGGAAGCGCCATGTATTGAGATTAGCGACTGTCCCAAGCGCCAAATAATGATTGCCTGATTTTACTTCTGTATTTGTCACTTTTCCCGCATTGACGGTTATGTTCACGACCACTTTGCCGGTAATGTGTGCTGCTCGCGCAATTGGTGGATACCCCGGTATAGCAGCTTGTTCGAGAATCGCAGTCTCCGATGAACTGGTTTGAGCAAAGACCGGAACAGCTAACAGTAATGCGAAAATCAATGAGGTTTTCATCGGAATCTCCTTAAATAGTTATCGAGCAAATTGCGATCAACGCAGCAAAGAGTCCTGCAACAGTGATAAGCGTCAAAGCACTTATCAAATCGAGTCGATTACTTCCAGGCACATCACCCATATCGCCGAGCCACAACTCCGTTACCAAATTTCCATCTCGCCAGATGGGACCGATGAGCTTGCGCTGGATCGCGCCCGCAGTTGCGGCCTCGCTCCATCCCGGATTCGGTCCGGGAAGCAATCCATGCTGCTGCCAGCCGATACGCAGCGCCTTCGCTGCGGAACACTTCGGAATGAAGATTGCCACCACCCCGATAAGCAACCACGTAATTCGCGCGGGCAGCCAGTTCATTACGTCGTCGAGCCGCGCGCCGCACCAGCCAAATTTTAAGTAGCGAGGAGTCTTGTACCCGACCATCGAATCCATTGTGCTGGCGATTTTGAAGAGCACTATGCCTGGCAACCCCGCGAGCGCGTACCAAAATATGGCGCTGACGAAGCCGTCCGTAAGATTTTCGCTGCCGCTTTCAATGGCCGCGCGGCGGCAGGCGGCGATGTCCATGCGATCGGTGTCGCGGCCCACAAGCTTGGCAATCGCTTTTCGCGCGCCTTCCAGATCATTGCGGCTGGCGGCAGATTCCACGTTCCAGCAATGCTTCAAGAGATCGCGCAGCGCAATCATCGAATAAACGATAAATATTTCCACGACGATAGCGGATATGTGATTGTGATGATTGATATAGACAACAAGGGCAGACCATCCACCGATCCAGATCAAAGCGAGTAAAAAAAATAAGAGAATGCCACCGAAATAGCCATCGAGCTTAATCGCGCGAAGTCCGGTTTCAATTTTCCCGAGCGTCCATCCCATGATGCGAACCGGATGTAGAGGATAGACTGGATCGCCGATGAGCAAGTCGACAACGACCGCGATGCCGAGCACCCAGGGATTCGGGCGCAGAATCTGCGAGCAAATCAACAGAGCGTGAGCAAAGTTGAGATGCAAAAGTTCTAGCGCCACTTTGCCGACCAGCCTAGAGCGATGGCTTTGAGGATTACCAGTTTGGGATTTTCGACATTCACTTCCGAGAGACCAGAATAGAACTCATGCCAGCGGTCCCGCCGCGCAGCCAGGTTTGCAGCGACACTTGCGGCTTGCTGACGAAGGGCTTCCTTGGCCGCATCCGCAGGCAAAGTTCCAGCTCGCAGCCGGTCAAGCACACCCGCCGCGGCATACGCCGCGGCAGCCATCAATGGCTCATAAAAAACAGAATTGCAATTCGCCTTCAACAGTTCGAGATTGCGGGCGTCGAGAAATGGCGCGATGTCTTCGAAAAACGTTTTTTCTTTCAGTCCATAACTTCCCAGCGCGTGAAAAATGCTGCGTGTGTAACTGACCTCAAGTCCATTCTGCCAACGCAGCGCTTCCAGCGTGGCGTCGCGTACGGCGCGTCCGATCAACTCCCCGAGTTGCACGCCCGTGCTGGTGGATTTCAATGTGAATGTGCCTTTCTGTGGCGCGGCAATGCAGTATTGGTCGGTGGTGGTGCCCGTCGCGAAATCTGACGAATACAAACTGCGGACCGCAAGATGCTGGAGCGCTGCTGTTTTTGCTTCCGTCATGGTAACGGCTGCCGCTGCCATCGCGCCTTGTGATAAAGGCTGATTCAACAACAGCATGGTATTGATCGTCCCCGTATAAGGAGATGTCTTTATTTTTTCCCAGCCGCTCTCCGTTTCGCGCCAGGTTGTGGGATCTCCAGCGCAGGCGGCATTGCCCTGCACGCCCGCGGTGACGATAACTATTACCGCGACATCGTCGGCTGCGCACTCCATAACACTGGCGTAATTCATGTTGGCCGCCGTGCCCATGAGCGCAACGTCACTTGTCTCCAATCCGATTTCTCCACAAACCGAATCGTGATACTTCTCCAACCCCATTTCACTGATGACTGTTTGACGTTCCTTGTGATCTTTTCCCTCGCAACTTTGATGGTTGACCAGATAGCGAATGCCATCCTGCTGGCCTCCGTTCTTGACGGAGGTGCTAAGAACGCGATGCGGGCGCAACAACTCCGCCACCAGAAATCGTCCATACCGCCGCACGCAGCAATGGCTTGCCTCGCGCAGCACCTCCCAATGCATCGTAGCGGGCATAGATTTAGTGTGCGGGCGCAGGCTGCGGTGCCGCTTGCGGCGCGGCATTCTGAGGAGTGCCAAAATCTACTTTGGGAACCTCGCGCGATCCTTCCGAGGCTTTGAAGTAAGCATCGTTCGGCTTGAACCCGGCCCATCCGGCATAAATGTTGTGCGGGAACTGTTGAACGTATGTGTTGTAGTCCTGCAGTGTGTCGTTATAACGCTTGCGCTCGACGGCGATGCGATTTTCCGTCCCCGCCAATTCATCCTGCAATCGCAGGAAGTTCTCGTTTGACTTCAACTGCGGATAGTTTTCAACGATGGCCAGCAATCGGCCCAAGGCACCGTCAAGTTGATTGTTCGCGTTGATTTTAGCCTGCGGATTGCCCGCGGAAAGCAACGCTGAGCGCGCCTTCGCGATATCGCCGAAGACGGTCACTTCCTGTGCCGCATAGCCCTTCACCGTTTGCACAAGGTTGGGGATAAGATCGGCCCGCCGCTGCAGCACAACATCCACCTGGGACCAGGCAGACTTTACAGCTTCGTTCTTGGTCACCAGCGTATTGCGTACGCCCACATACTGGCCGAAGGCGATCAGCGCGATCAGCACCAGCACAATGATTACAATCCAACCTTTGCCCATGGAGTTTCTCCTCGAAGCAATCTGCAATGCAATTCTTAAGCCGCCTGCGCAGCAAATGGAAGTCTACGGTTGTGAATCCATCATTCTATCTACAGCGGCGGTCACTTGCTCAATTGCCGCCAAATATTGAGAACAAACCCGTTTTATGTCGGAATCGTCAGGGCGCGCCTCGCGCTGGCGAAAATCGGATACTTCGATAACAGGCGCTAAATCAAATCCCACCCGCTTGGCCAAAGACCGCGTGACTTCTGCCTTATCCGCGGGAGGCGCTTCTTTCAACGCAATCAGCGCGTGGCGAAACAAGACAGAAAACGACGGCGCCGCGCGCACAATTACATTCCAGAGTTTTTTCGAATTGTTGCCCGCCAGAAGAAATGCCTGGCGAAGCAAGACCAGCTTCTCTCTCAATTCATATTCCACTTGAAAGCGATGCAATCGCATCGGGATTTGCAAGTCAGCCAATACATCCGAGCCGTGCAGAACACGATGATGTTCCCGCATGTCGAGCCATTCAATGGCGAATACGTCAGCCGCACGTTCCATTTCAGCAGCGGTCATGGTCAGCGGCGCGGGCTGCTTTTGCTTGTCCCACCAGTTCGCAACAGGCGCGATCGCCTGCAATGCCGCGAATGATGCATCGCGCAAAACGCAGAAGACATTCAAGTCAGAATGGCCGGGCCGGAAATCGCTCGTCGCGGCCGATCCGTACAGGATAATGCTCTCCAAATTCTCGCCCGCAGCCTCGCGCAGGCGCACAACCAAACCATCCAAAATTTTTTCAGCGTTCATTACTATTCACCTTCTTGCCCTGTCCTGCTGAGCGAAGCGCAGGATTCGTGCATCCTCGCGTATGCAAAATAGCCCATAAATAGGTCCTTCACTTCGTTCAGGGTGACAACTGTTTCAAATCTCTTTCACCAACTGCTGCTTGCGCCGCCACCGCCTGAACTGCCGCCTCCGAATCCTCCAAACCCTCCCCCGCCGCCAAATCCGCCACCACCCCAGCCACCGCCACGATAGCCTCCACCGAAACCTCGGCGTCCGCCGAACAGACTAGAGAAGAGAATCGCGAACACAATACTTCGCAACGGCGTCGCCATCACAATAAAAAAAATCACGATGAACAAAACAATCGTTCCTAGTGACAGACCAGTTTGCGGTTCGTTCTGTGGCTGCGCGGGAGCCTGGGGCTGCGGCCCCGTTAGTTGCACTCCCGCATCCTGCGCAATCACATTGGCAACTCTTTGCGTCACCAGCATGAGGGCCCCACTGTAATCGGCAGCGCGCATCTGCGGAACGGCCTCACGCTGAAAACTTCCCACCTTGCCATCCGGCAGGATGGGCTCCAGCCCATAGCCCACTTCAATCCGGGCGCGATGGTCCCGGATGGCATACAAGATCAAAACTCCGCGATTACTGGCCTTGTCGCCGATCCCCCATTTGTGGAACAGATCAACGGAGTAGCTCTCGATGTCGGAGCCGTCGAGAGAATTGATGGTGACCAGCGCGATTTGCGCGTGAGCTTTCTGATCAATTTGCAGACAGATATTTTCTATTTGGGAAGTTGTGCTCGGATTGAGCACATGTGCGAAGTCATTGACGTAGCCAGTAGGGTGGAGTTGACCCACCGGCTCCGCATGCAAAATCGCCGTGAATGACAACGCGAAAATTGTCGCGAGAATGAAGAGCCGCAAACCGCGGCCCGGCCTGAAGAATTGGGACGCATCCCACATTGATTCAGAGTATAGCGATTTCCGGAAAATGGCGGGAAGGTATGGGTATTACGGCGAAGAAATAGAATAGCCAAGTCAGGAATGGCACGCTGTCAGCGCGTGCCATTCACGACCAATCTAGGAGCCTTTTCAAATCCCAACAGTTTTAAGCATTCACTAATACGGAAACTAACTCCGGCGTGCACCGCGAATTCTGGATGGATTTGATGGTTTCCTCAGCCGTCAATCTGCCCATGATCAAGGCCATCTTGCGGTTCGGAGTGGTTTGAATAGGAACGCGATTAATATGCTGAACGTAGGAAGGGGCGCGATTACCACCGCGATTCACTTTCACAACAAACTTAATGTTCTTCATTTGACTCCTGTGTCTATTCTACGCTACCACTCCTAATTTCTCCTTGCGCGGTGCCAATATTCGCCCAGTTTATTTTAAGGAGACTGAATATAAGCCTACTTGGGCGTTCCTACGCTTTTAGGCCATCACGCGTAAGCCTGCCGTCAACAGTGCGCCAAATGCCGCGCGGATTGTCATCCTGTAACTCCAGCGGCAGCGTGTCATTGGGAAATCCCTGATAGCAGACCGGGCGCAGGAAGCGAAAAATTGCAGCCGTTCCGACCGAAGTAAACTTCGCGTCTGCCGTCGCAGGATATGGTCCGCCATGGTGCATCGCGAGCCTGACGCTCACCCAGCGGCTGGCGGCAGGCAACGTGCTCGGGCGCGTATACGGCGTCGAGGAGACGCTCTACGTCGCCGCCACGGCGCTGGGCGGCCTGCTCGGCGCGCTGCTCGTCGCGCCGCTGGGGGAACGCTGGACGATCGTGCTCACGGGCCTCGCGCTACCGGCACTCGCCCTCGTGCTACGGCGCCGCCTGAGCGACTTCGAGGCGGGGGCGGAGGTTGCCGGAGGAGGCGTTCGGCCTGCTGCGCGGCCTGGACGTGTTCGCGTCGCTGCCGATGGCGATGATCGAGAACCTGGCCCTGCGCGCGCAGCGGGGGCGCTTCGGGCAGGGCGCCGACATTGTCACGCAGGGTGCCGAGGCCGATGGCTTCTACGTGATCGAGGCCGGGCACGTGGAGGTGTTCGTGGACGGGGTCTCGCGGCGCGAGGAGGGGCGGGGCGAGTACTTCGGCGAGATCGCGCTGCTGCGCGGCGGGCGGAGGACCGCGACCGTTCGCGCGGCCGATCCGGTGACGGTCCTCGCGCTCGCTCGCCAGGACTTCCTGGAGGGCGTCGGTGGCCACGCGCGCAGCGCGAGCGCCGCCGAGGCAATCGTCGCCGAGCGGCTCGCGCCGATCGCGGGTTAGGCTCGCGCCGATGAGCGCCTATCGCGCAGCCCTGCGCCGCCGGGATCTGAGGTTGCTGTTCGGGGAGCCTGCTGATCTCTGCGACCGGCAACTGGGCCTACAACGTCGCGCTGCTGGCCTTCGTCTTCGACAGACGCCTCGCTGGGCTGGGTCGGCGCGGCGGGCCTCGGGCGCTTCCTGCCGGCGCTCGCTCAGCGCCTACGGCGGCGTGATCGCCGAGCGCTTCGAGCGCGTCCGCGTGATGGTCGCGCCGACCTGCTCTGCGTGGGGCTGCAGGCGGCCCTGGCGGCCGTCGCCTTCGCGCGACGGACGGGTCGGTGCGTGGCGATCGTCCTGTCGGGCCTGACCGCGTCGCCGAACTCGTCTACAACCCCGCCGTCGCGGCGATGCTCCCGCAGGTCGCCGGCGAGGACGAGCTCGCCGCGGCCAACGCGCTCAACGGGACGATCGAGAACCTGACCGTGGTCACGGGCCCGGCGATCGGGCGGCGCTGCTGGCGCTGGGCTCGCCCGGCTGGCTGTTCGTCGTCAACGCGGCGAGCTTCGTGTGTCGGCGCTGATGGTTGTCGCGGATGCGCGCGCGCAGCCGGCCGGTCGACGTGACGGAGGGCGGGGAGGCGGGCCGTTGCGCAGATGCTCGTCGGCGTGAGGACGATCGCTGCGGAGCCGGCCGCGCGCGTGCCCGTCGCCTTCTGCGCGCTGGTCAGCTTCGTCTACGGCACCGACACCGTGCTGTTCGTCGGGGTCTCCGAGGAGCAGCTGGGCACCGGCCCGAACGGCTTCGGGCTACCTGCTCGCCGCGCTCGGCGTCGGCGGCGTGCTGGCGGCCGGCTGGTCAACCGGCTGCGTCGCTCGCCGCGGCTCGCGCTCGATCATCACGCCGGCGCTGTCGTGTACTGCGCTGCCCGACGGCGCTGCTGACGGTCGTCCACGCGCCGGTGCTCGCCTTCCTGCTGCAGATCGTGCGCGGCGCCGGCGACGCTGGTCGTCGACGTGCTCGCGGTGACCGCGCTGCAGCGCTCCGTGCCCGCCGAGACGCTCGGCGCGGGTCTTCGGCGTCTTCTTCGCGCTCGTCCTCGGCGCGATCTCCCTCGGCGCGCTGGTCGCGCCGCCGGTCGTCCACGCTTCGGGCTCGACGCCGCGCTGCTGATATGGCGTTCGTGCCGACGGCACTGGCGCTGCGCGCGGCTTCCCCGCGCTGGTCGGGCTCGACCGCGCAGCGGCGGCGCGGCTGGCCGAGCTGGCAGCCGCGGATCGCCGTGCTCGAGCGGCTGGGCATCTTCGCGGCGGCGCCGCGGCCGTGCTCGAGCGGCTGGCCGCGCGCGTCGACCGAGGTGAGTGCGCCGCGGCCGCGACGATCGTCCGCGAGGGCGAGCCGGCCGACGCGCTCTACGTGATCCTCGAGGGCGAGGTCGAGGTGACGGCGCGCGGGCGAGGCGGGCGACGAGCAGCACCTGCGGACGATGGGCCGCCGAGACCTACTTCGGCGAGATCGGCCTGCTCGAGCGGATCCCGCGCACCGCGACGGTCACCGCCGAGCGTGCCGACGCGCTGCTCCCGCATCGACGGCGACGCGTTCCTCGACGCGCTGACGAGGACGCCTCCGGCGCGCTCGTTCGTCGACGGCGCCCGCCAGCGCCTGGCGACCACCCACCCCTCGCTCGAGCCGACCTACGAGGTCGACGCCGCCTAGGCGCAGACCTTGCGGGGGGAGGGTGGAAGGGTGGCGTTCGGTTCGCGCGTTTGTGTGGGTGCGTTCGTTTGCCGGTCATCGAGGGAGAGGCGTGCCGCTGCGCTTGTCGTGGGCCCGGGCGGTACTTCGGCGCGGGCGCTGGCGCAAAACGTCCTTCATCACCCTATAGGGGCGGATTGATTCCCTCCCGCGCTCGATCGCGCACCCGTCTTCTCCTCGCCGACCAGACAACGCCGCGCAGACCGCCAACGCCACAGGTGAGCGCCATCCCGGCCCGGGCCCCGTCAACCGGGATAGTTCCGGTTCTCGGGGCCCACG
>CAWHQK010000063.1:0-53498 GCA_963831435.1 uncultured Acidobacteriota bacterium | reverse complement strand
ACTGTAACCACTAAACACGTTACGTATTGCTCTCGAGCGAGTCCTTGAGGCCCATGACAATATGGGGCTCATCCTCGACGATGAGGATGGTCTTTTCGGAGCAGCCATCGGCGGTCGGCTGGACGTAACGGCTTGCCGCCGTCGCCCGCCGCGGGCCCGGTTCGTGGTGGAGCCGCCGCCGCCGCTGCTCGATGCACTGGAGGCTGATCTTCGCGCCGACCTGCGGGTTGCCGGTGGCGGAGAAGAGGATCGCGTGGGCGCCGTACCGGCGGCCGCGCCCGTCGAGGTAGCACCAGCCCGGCTCGCCCCGAGGTGCCGCACGAGCCTCCCTTGTTCTGGAAATCGCTTGGGTACTTGATGTGCAACCTTCGGCGTCGCACGTCACGTCGTTCGCGCACGTCGCCGGCGACGAGCTGCGTCGACCTCGCACACCGGCTTCTTCGTCTGTCGAGAAGCCCGCCAGGCGTGCCGCCCGGCGTCACCCTGGTCCCCTTGAGCTGCTGCTCGCGGAGGCTTCCGAGGACCGCGCGTCGCTGGAATCGAGAGGCCCGGAATACTTGAGGCACGTCGATTCTTCCGGGCCCTCGGTTGCCGAGCGTCTCGAGGATCAAGCACGGCACGTCGCCGCAGCTGCCCATCCCCGACCCCTTCGCTGTTTCCCCGGTCCGGCCGAGCTCTTGCGGCAAGCGAATGGTTGGCGAGCGCGTTCTTCAGGCGCTCGACGATCGCGCGAACCGCCGGACGGTAGCCGTAGTCCTCGCTGTTCGGCTCGAGCGAGCGCGGGCAGAGCGGACGCGACGATGCCCTGGTCGGCCATGTCTTCGAACGACGTTCAGCTCGCGGATGCACGGGGTACGCCTTGCCGCGCACCTGGAGCGTCTGGTTGTTGGCGTCCGCCGGGTATCGGCGCGCAGAGCGGCGGCCTGCGCGCGCCCGTCGTCGTGCAGTCGCACGCCGGCCGAGTATCTCGGGTCCTGTGCAGTTCTTCTTGCTCGGGAGCTGGAACGTGCAGGCGTACTGCAAGTCGGTGAGCCCGCCGTGTCCCAATCGCGCCCGTGGAACGGGTCCGCCGTGTCGACTGGAGGTCGGCATCGGCAGGTCCGCGCGCGGTCCGTCTTCGGCTGGATCGCTCCACATGTGCGGGTCGATGCCGGTGTAGTCGTAGTTCTCCGGATCGTTTCCGAGGAGCTTCTTCCAGTCGGTGCTGTGTGATGGCGTCGTGAACTCGCTGGTTCGGCCTGCCTGGTTCTCGAGCTCTGCCACGGGACGCCGGTGATCGCCGCAAAGAACACGAGGTCCGGCGTTCGCGGGCCGCGCGTCAGTGGCAGAGCTCGCCCCGGAATCGGTCGGAAGCGGAGCGTCCTTGTTGTTGCCGCGAAGAGCGGGTTCGTGCAGTTGTTCCGCGGGTTCGTAGCTGTGCTCGGTGCCGTCGGTGCCCTCGACGTCGTACACCTCGCCGGTGCAATCGGGGACGCTGTAGCTACTTGAGGCCGTTGATGTAGCGCTCGGCGGGTACTGCGGATCGACGCCGTAGCGCTGGCTTCATGCGGAACGTAGCGCGTGTTGAGCGTGATCTTCCTTCGCGGAGTAGTAGCCGAGCTGCGGAGCTGCTTCCCGGGTCGTCGGGTCTTGACGGTGTCGCCCGCCTTCTGGCAGTTCGGATCGCCCGCCGTCGTATGAATGGTGGCTTCAATTTTGTCAGCGTGGCCAGCCAGCGCTTCGTCCACGGAGTTGTCCACAACTTCGTACACGAGATGGTGCAATCCCATCTCGCCGGTAGAGCCGATGTACATCGCGGGACGTTTGCGCACCGCCTCCATGCCGCCGAGAACTTTGATTGAGTCGGCGGTGTAGTCCCCATTTGCGCCGTTTGTTTTCGCGCTTTTTGCTTTGGGTTCTGTGATGGGTGAGTCAATTTCTTTGGTGGCCATTCAGCTCCGTTGGAACAGCGGTATGCGGCCATGCAATCAGGCAGAAACCAAACCCTGAAAATCGGCCCAACCTATTGAATTCACAAATACTTATTGCCCCAGAATCTAACTATGATTATAACACGGAAAAAGGCATTTCATGAGTTGGGAACAAGCCCTAAATGATGGCATGGAAGGCACTTCCAGCAGACGGAATTCTACTTGTGTGCGGGCGCGGATTTGGAACGCTTTGGAGGCGAAATTGAGGTCATTTCTAAGTTGTGGACAAGTTCGTCAACCTCATCCGAATCGCCCCCAATAAATGTGAACGAGACGATCGAGCCTTTACGGATGATCACCAGAGATGACTGATACATGGTCAGCTTGCCGCGCGGTTTGCTGAAATCGCCGCGAATCAGTTGCGTTACGCCCGCGGTGAATGGATGAGGGTCGCTCGCGGCAGTGAAACCCTGCGCGGTCGTGGCTTCAGCAAGCGTCTCAAAGTATTCCGAAGCAGTTTTGACCTTGGGATAGGATGAAGCGCTCTCTGACGCGATTACCACTCCCGAGTTGATGGTTTCGCCGGTCGCCTCCGGTGGGCGTTCGAATACGGCCAGTAACACCCGCGAAGTGGAAGCGCTATTTGAGCTTTGCATGGCTTGAGTGCGCTCCACCCAGCCAAAAGGAATTTTGTACGAAAACCCCAGCGCGGAATCCTGATAGACGCCGTTTTCGATGCTCCCAGCGTTAAGCGCTTTCGTTTGCGCGGAAAGCATCTGGTTCGCCGCGAGTGGCAAGAGGACACTCGCGGCGCAACACGCCACCAACGATTTCGAGAATGGAATTCGCTTCATCCTGCTATTGCGACTACGCCACCGGCTGCGCACAGTGGGCGCAGCGGCGCGCGTCAATGGGAATTTCGCTCATGCACTCCGGGCATTTCTTGGTTGTCGGGTCCGCCGGAGCCGGGGCCTTCCGCATCCGCGACACCAAAGCATTCACCGGCACTACGACGAAGAAATAAACCGCCGCTGCCACCAGCAAAAATGAAATTAACGCGTTGATGAAATCGCCTACCGGGAACGGCGTGCCTCGTATGGTGAACCCGATGTAGGAAAAATCCGGCTTCCCGACGAGCGCTGCCAGGAATGGAGTGAGCAGGTCTTTGGTGAAAGCTGAAACCACTGTGGCGAATGCGGCGCCGATTACCACGCCGACTGCCATATCCACGACGTTGCCACGAAGAATAAACTGCCTGAATCCACGAAGCATACAGTCCTCCGTACGAGCGAGCTAAGGCTAGCCCTTCCTCCGCCGCTCGTCAATTCCCGGTTTCCGGCCGGGCATTAGGGCTGCGCGGGGGCAGTCGGTTTAGCGAACTTTGAGTCGTCCACGGGGACATTCTGCTCGGTCTTGGCGATTTGAATCGTGAAGCTGTTCCCGGGCCGCGACACTGTCCACTTGAAAGGGACCTTCACGCCATCCACATCGCGATAGTCGAAATAATCAATCTGCGTGGGATTGTTTCCCAGCGGGGTTTCGGCATAGCGCACCAGGCGCACCAGCAATCCCGATTGCTTATCGAAGTACAACTTCAGCGGAGGCTTCTCGGGGATTCGTCCACGAATCACCTGCGCTTCATGATCTCCTACTTTTTCCGCGGGCAGAACGCGCCAATCGGAAAACTCACTCTTTACGTTGGTCGCGAAATGAAGGTCAGCATCCATTTTTGACGCTTCGAGGTCTGCGGTATTCATTTCGCGTATGGGGCGTCCTGTCGAAGACATCCAGCCACTCGTGCCGTCGTAGGCAGTAACGCTCTCAGTGCTCCCCATTTTCATGATGGAAACGCGTTTTTCCGGCGCTTTGGAATAAATCTCAATCGGCGTGTCGTGTCCGCCGAAAGTTGCTGTGCCCGTCTGCACCCGGCTGGAAACCTTGTCAATCGCGCTGGCGCCGCCCAACCCGGTGACATATTTGGCCAGAATTTGATCCGCCGAAGGGCCATTTGGCGCTGCCTCTGGCGCTTCGCTTCGCGGAATCGTCATGGCGGCCTCGCTGATCTCAGGCACCGCCATGGGATGCACGCTGCCGCGATGGCAGGTGTTGCAGGTAACCTCACGATGACCGCGGAAATTGTCCTTATTGATGGCAAACATCATTGTCATCATGTGGCGTGCGGCTTCTTTCGGCGGCTTGTCATCTTGATCGAAGTGCCCGTCCACATGGCAGAACTGGCATTGCACGCCGAGCGCCGCCGTGATGAATTGCATGGAAGGAATCAACTGATCGGATGGAATACCCTTGAGTATCTTGATGTTCTTAAAAACTTCTTCAGCAGGCTTGGAGGTGCCGGGGCCGGACTGTTTCGCTGGCTCCTGCGCGTAGCTGGGGCGAATGCCAAATACGATAATTGCGAGGAGAAAAACAAGTCCACCGATTGAAGCAAGCTTCCAGGACAAACTTGGGGTCAATTTCATGGGGCCTCGTGAATACAGCAAAGTCTAACCAGTATAAATTTAGCCTGAACTATTTACACTCTTGAACGCCAAAAAATTCGCCCACGTGGTTCAAATCCGTTGTGCGCCGATAATTGGGGAGGCTCTCCACGAAGACACGGCCATAGGCTTTCTTGAGAATGCGGTTATCCAGCAGCACCAGAAGCCCGCGATCGTGGAGCGAACGAATAAGGCGGCCGAAACCCTGCTTCAAGGTAATCACCGCGGCCGGAACTTGATATTGGAAGAAAGCGTTTCCGCCCTCAGCATCAATCGCCCGCAGCCGCGCTGCGACGACGGGATCGCTTGGCACGGCGAATGGCAGGCGGTCAATAATCACGCAACTCAGTTGGTCGCCCTGCACATCCACCCCGTGCCAAAAGGATGCCGTAGCGAAGAGCACCGCGTTCGGGGTGAGGCGAAACTCTTCGAGCAGCGCGGTTTTCGGAGCGCTACCTTGCAGGAGCAAAGGAAATTCCAACTCCCCGAGCAAACGCTGGTAAATGTCATTCATCTGCGCGTAGCTGGTAAAAAGCACGAAGGCGCGGCCGCGCGTTATCTCCAGCAGCTTTCGAATCCGCTCGGCAGCCTTTGCGGTGAATTGAGGTGTGCGTGGATCAGGTAGGTCTGGAGGCACATAAAGCATCGCCTGACTTTCATAATCGAAGTGCGAGGGCAGCACACAATCACGCGCGTGCTCTAGGCCCAGTCGCCGCCGGATGTACCCAAATTCGCCGCCTACAGCTAACGTCGCCGACGTGAGCACGGCGCATTCGAGCTGATCGAAAAGACTGCTTTTTAGAATGTGCGCGACGTCAATCGGCGTAGCCTGAAGAAAGATATTCATCTTTTCCCGTCCTCCACGCCGCCGCTCAATCCAGAAAACAGTGTTGCGATCCTCCGATTCCATCAGAAAACCGAGCTGCACCTGCAACTCCTGCGCGCGCCGGCAGAAATTAAAAACTTCTTCCGGCTTGGAAGGAATATTCTCCAGCTCCGAACCTAGCCGCGTGACAGACTGTTGCAGACCTAGAAATTCATCCCCATTCTCCTCCAGAAATTCGCGGCGATTTTCGAAGGCAAAGCGGTTCTCCCCGGCTGGCAGCAAAGCAAAAAAGAACGCAGCCCGCTCGCGTACGCTTTTGATGGCGCCTGAGAGTTGCGGAGTGTACATGCGATTGCGCTGGAGTGAGCCTTCCACGTCCCGGCACAACTCCTCAAAGCGCCCATTGCTTACGGACACGCCAAAATAACTGCCCGCGACATCTTCCAGTTCATGCGCTTCATCAAAAATCACCGCTCCGGCTTCCGGCAGAATGCCGGCGTCAGGCGCGTTATCCGACTGTTGCTTGATCGCGAGATCGGCAAAAAACAAATGATGGTTCACGATAATGATGTCGCTCTCCGCAGCCTTCCTGTGCATCTCGGTGATAAAGCACTTCTCCCACGAGCTACACTTCTGGCCCAGGCAGGTATCGGCGCGCGCGTCCAGCTTGTGCCATAACGCGCTGGCTTCCGGCAGATCAGTCAACTCCGCGCGGTCTCCGGTATCAGTGGTCTTCTCCCAGGCGGCAATCGCGCGATACTGCTCGATTTCTTCAAGCCCGTTGAGCACAGGCTGGTCTGTGAGGTCGTAAAGCTTTTTGCGGCATAAATAATTCGCTCGGCCTTTCATGTAGCAAACACGCAATTTGGCTTCGCCGTTGGGAAACAGCGCCTGCTCTAAGAAGGGGATATCTTTGTAGAAGAGCTGTTCCTGCAAGTTTTTTGTTCCAGTGGAAATAATTACTCGTTTTCCCGAGCGGATCGCGGGAACGAGATAGGCCAACGTCTTCCCCGTGCCGGTCCCGGCTTCAATAATCAGGTGCCGACGCTTCTCCAAGGCCTCTTCCACGGCCTGCGCCATCTGCAACTGACCTCGACGGAACTCGTAGGCGGGGTGCGTGCGCGAGAGGACTCCGCCGGGCGAAAAGAACTGGTAGAGCGACGGCTTAGAAGCGCTGGCGGCAGGGGACGAGACAAACTCGGGAGAGGTAGCCACGGAGTCTCTATAATAATCCCTGCCACAGAATTATGACCCGTGCGGAGACAGCCGCCCTCGGCTGCCCACGATCAGACAAATACCTGCTAAAAAAAGGCGTTTCATTGAAAGAAGCTTCGGTGAATTTGGGCACCACTCCCCTTCTCGCCATCGTCGGACGCCCCAACGTCGGCAAGTCCACGCTGTTTAATAAGATCGTGGGATCACGCCGAGCTATCGTGGGCGACGAACCAGGCATCACCCGCGACCGTTTGTATGGGAATACGGAATGGCGAGGCCGGCATATGCGCCTTGTGGACACCGGCGGCATTATTCCCGACGAAAAGAATTTCATTCCCGCAGAGATTTTTCGCCAGGCGCGCGTGGCATTCCAGGAATCGGCAGCCATCGTCATGGTGGTGGATGGACGCAGCGAACTCACCGGACCCGACCAGGAACTCGCGCGATTGCTTCAGAAAACCGGCAAGCCCTTATTTTTAGCGGTGAACAAAGTTGACTCGAACAAGCAGGAAGGGTTGGCGGATGAATTTCATGGATTGGGAATCAAAAATATTTTCCCCATCTCCGCGGAACACGGACGCGGCTTGGACGATCTGCTCGACGCCATCATTGAAAAATTGAAGCTTCCTGTTACCGGCGAGCCTGCGCCGCCGGAAGATGTGGTCCCCGAAGTTCCCGAGAGCGCTGATGGAAAAACCGACAAGACACAGAGCCCTGAGGCCGCTGAACAAACGCCGGAAACCGATGTCCAGCTCGAAGCAAAAACCACACGAGAAGTGAAGGTCGCGATCATCGGCCATCCCAATGTTGGCAAGTCCACGCTGCTGAATCGGCTGACTGGGATGGACCGTTCCATCGTTTCGCCGATTCCGGGCACAACACGCGACGCGGTGGACGAAGTCATTGAGCGCGATGGCCGCAAGTTTCGTTTTATTGATACCGCCGGCATCCGCCGCAAGGGCAAAACCAATCTGATGGCGGAAAAGCTGTCTGTGGTCATGGCGCGCAAACATCTCGAGGCCGCCGATATTGCCTTGTTGGTAATTGACGCGACCGAAGGCGTGAGCCAGCTCGATGCCGCCATCGCCGGATACGCGCACGAGAGCGGGCGCTCCGTCATCATCGTCATTAATAAATGGGACTTGGTAATGAGCGGCGAGAAGAAGGCCGTCAGCCGCTCGAAGGCGGCGCGAATCCGCGAGAGCAAGCGCCCCGCCGAGCGCGTGGCCTACGAGGAGCGGCTCCGTCACGGGTTGAAATTCCTAAGCTATGCTCCGCTGGTCTTTATCTCCGCCGCCACGGGCAAAGGCACGGAAAAGATTTTCCCTCTACTCGAAGAAGTCGCCACCGAACGCCGCAAGAGAATTTCAACCTCAGAGATGAACCGGTTCCTGAAATATGTGGACTTCGAACGCGCCGGCGTTCCCGTTCGCCAAGCGGTAAGGATTTATTACATGACGCAGGCAGCCGTCGCGCCTCCCACATTCATTCTGTTCACCGACCGGAAGGTAAAATTGCATTTCTCCTATCAGCGATTTCTGGAAAACCAGATTCGCCGCGCCTTTGGCTTCGTCGGCACCCCGATCTGGATCAAGAACCGCGCCAGCGAATAAAGAATTACTATTTCGGCATTAACCCCACGCGATCGACGCCCGCGCCTTTGGCCTCATCAATTACATTCGCGACATATTGGAAATCCACTTCACCATCACTCTGCACAAACGCGACGCGATCCGAGCGCGAGGCAAAGATTTTCGTTAACCTCGTTTCCAAGTCACGCCAACTTACGTCTTCGTTGTTGATTTTGAGTCGCGGCATGGAATCACCAGCATTCAAATGGAGGCGGATCACAATCGTATCTTCCGCCTCTTGAGCGCCAGTGGTCGCCGGTTGGGGAATCTGCGCCTCCAAACCCTGGCGTTTCGACATGGAAACGATAAACATGAAGATGATGATCAGCACCAGCAAGACATCAATCAACGGCGTAACGTTCATCTGCGGATGCGACGCATTGTTGCCTCCCATCGAAATAGCCACGGGTCTCCTCCCTAGGTTCACTAGTTGGAGATAGACACCTTGCGGTGAACGAAGGTTCCCCTGCCGAGCTGCTCATTTTAGAGATCGACTACGCCGGGGACAATGGGGGAGCCAATCCTAGCGGGGAAATCGGCGGAGGAGGATTAAGCAGGTTGTTGAGAAGCGGATATCGAGCCGCAAAAAAGTAAATCGAATAGGCGGGGAAAAAGACGATGACGGGCACGGAAATCAAGCAAACCAGGTAAATAATCATCGCCAGCGCTATACATCCAACCAGGACCGCCATAAAAATGGTGAAAACATTCCAGTTCATGCCAGCCGCCTTCCCTGCCACAACGGCAAAGATCCCCAAGCCGCCAAAAGGGAGTACGACCAGCATTAATATGGCGATAAAAGATGCGATTGAAACCATAATTCCGGCCGCAATGGAGAGAACAAACTTCAATACGATATACCCGGCATAGCTCCACTTCTCTGTCTTCATCATGGCCAGCAAACGCCGCCATGCGTCCACGGCGCCAATTTCTTCCAAAGCCATTTGCGGCACCACGAAATCTTTGGTAATCACGACCACAATCAAGGCGAGGACGAACCAGGCAAACAATAGGAAAAACAGCGCAAGCCCTCCCAAAATCAAGGCCGCCAAATGCTGTTGTGGATCGCGGAACCATCCCAGCAGGAAGGCCATTCCCAGCGGGATGCCCGCCACAACTGCGATGCCCGCCCACATGACCAGGGCAAAACCAAGCTGCCATAAAAAATAACGAAAGCCGGGGAGCGTGTGGCGACGCCAGCTTTCCCGAATTCTGCATTCACGCATGACGACGCTGTCAAAGAGCACAAAGCGCATCATGCTGTTCAAGTATGCAAAAATCACAAACAAAGCCAAACCCACTGCGATAAGGATCGTAATGACAGCAGCCAGCATTCCCGCTGGGATCGAAGGCATGGCAAACGCACTCGACAGCAAATGATTTCCATGGGATTGATGCGGGATTTGAGGAATTTGAAACCCAGAACAGCCGCCGCCCGAACTCAATTCTCCCGCCAGCCATCCCACAAAGGCCAGCCTGGTCCATTGTCCAAAGCGAAAAGGTTTGAACAACTGCCTTTTGGCATGGTCCAAAGCAGGTGAGATGGCGTCAGAAGCGGAAGTAGGCAAAGCATCACCTCGAACGAGTCATGGCAACTCGCAGAAACGTACAGTGATTCGCCCGGAAGGTCAAACATATTCTTTCCCGCTTAACAAACACGAAGAGCAGGAGAAAGCGATGCTGCATTCTTGGAGTCCCGGTCGATGGTTTGCTTCCATCCCTCAAAAGCTGCCAATGCCAGATCACATTGCCGCTTATGCCGTTCTTTGCGGTCACGGATTTTCTTCGCCAGAGGCGGCAGAAGATCAAAGGTAATATTCGCAGGTTGAAAATTCTTTGCATCAGCGTGAGTGATGTAGTGCACGAGAGAGCCAAGTGCTGTTTCGCGGGGCGGAGGCGCCACCTCACCATTGCTTGCCACGGCTGCGGCGTGAATGCCCGCCATTAACCCAGCGGCGATGGATTCCACGTATCCTTCAACCCCGCAGATTTGCCCGGCGAAAAAGATGTTTGGATGTTCTTTCATCTGCAAAGTTTCGCGCAGCACAGTTGGCGCGTTGATGTAGGTGTTGCGATGAATTTGGCCGTAGCGCAAGAAGCGTGCGTTTTGCAAACCGGGGATAAGACGCAGCACCTGCGCCTGTTCCCCAAATTTCAGGTGATTTTGAAATCCCACAAAGTTGTAGGAGTCGGCGCGCAGATTTTCCTGCCGCAGCTGCACAACCGCATAGGGCGTCTTGCCAGTTCGCGGATCTCTCAGTCCAACGGGCTTCATCGGGCCAAAGCGTAGTGTGTCGCGGCCACGGCGGGCGATTTCTTCAATCGGCAAGCAGCTTTCAAAGTAATTCAAGTTCTCCCAATCTTTTTCTTCCACCGGCTGCCCCGCAATCAGCGCATCTAAAAAGCGATCGTACTCTTCTTTCGACATCGGGCAGTTAATGTAGTCTGCCGTGCCCTTGTCATAACGCGCCGCAAGATACACCCTTTCCATATCAATGGAGTCCGCTTCCACAATGGGACTTATCGAGTCATAAAACGCGAGATGTTCGGAGCCCGTCAGCCGCGCGATCTCCTCCGACAACGCTTTTGAGGTCAACGGACCGGTCGCAATGATGGTGGACTTTGCGGGATCAATCTTGGTGACTTCCTCGCGCCGAACGGTGATCAGCGGCTCTTGAGAAATGGCTTCGGTCACGCGGGCAGCAAATGCCGTGCGATCCACGGCCAGAGCATGGCCCGCGGGTACGGCGCACTCCCGCGCCAACTGCAGCAGCAGCGATCCAGCGCGGCGCATTTCTTCCTTCAATAACCATGGCGCAGTATTTTCGCTTTCAGACTTGAGTGAATTCGAGCAGACCAGTTCAGCAAAGTCGCCGGTCTGATGTGCGGGCGTTGAGCGCACTGGGCGCATTTCGTACAACTCGACAGGCACGCCGCGCTTCGCGCATTGCCACGCAGCTTCGGTTCCGGCGAGGCCCGCTCCGATAATGCATACGGCTTCCTTCATTGAGCGCCCTCGGCGACTTTTCGCAGGGCATCTCCAGTGAGCGACACCAACCGCCACTCATCCATGAATTTGCCGCCAATGCGCTCATAAAATTCAATCGACGGCCGGTTCCAGTCGAGAACTTCCCACTGCATACCGAAGTAATTTTCTTCTCGGGAAATTTTGGCTACGTGCGCCAGCAAGGCTTTGCCAATTCCTTTATTACGCAGCGCAGGTTGCACATAAATGTCTTCCAGGAACAACCCGCATCGCCCGCGGAAGCTGGAGTAAAAATCGTAAAACATCGCGTATCCGGCGGGCTTGCCGTCGTATTCGGCGATTAATGCACGAAATTTTCGATTGGCCCCAAAGCCGTCGCGCAGCAGGTCTTTTTCGGTCGTCACGACCTCAAGGTGCTCATATTCCGCCAGCTCAAGAATCAGCGACAGGAGCGCGGGAACGTCTTTTTCGGTGAGTGGATGAACGGAAATCATAAGTATTTGAGTACTTCCATCATAGCCGTATTAACTGCTTGGAAGACATCTGGGATTCAGAACCACCGTGACCGCGGCGAATTGCACCACATTTTGTTCAGTTTTTGGATTCGCCTTCCAACGCTCGCCGCGCCATGAGAAAATAAGGTTTCATCCCATGACAACCAGTTTGAATTCTGCCATCACTCCCGCTGTCATCCGGGAGCACGGCATCACTCCCGACGAATACGAAAAGATCAAAAAGCTGCTTGGCGGACGCGAACCCACCCTCACCGAGCTGGGAATTTTCAGCGTCATGTGGAGCGAGCACTGCTCCTATAAATCTTCCCGCGTGCATTTGAAGCGCTTACCCACGCGCAGCAAGCGGGTACTGCAAGGCCCCGGAGAAAATGCAGGCATCATTGACATCGGCGACGGCTGGGCCTGCGCCTTCAAGATCGAGTCCCACAATCATCCTTCGTTTATAGAGCCTTTTCAGGGCGCGACCACCGGCGTTGGCGGCATTCTCCGCGACATCTTTACCATGGGCGCGCGGCCTGTGGCTGTCATGGATTCATTGAGATTTGGGCCGATTGAGGAATCAAGGGCGCGGACAAGCCTGCTCTGAGCGGAGCCGAAGGGAGCGTCCGCGCCACACAAGACATTCATAAGAACCATTCCATCCTCGAAGGCGTGGTCGGCGGCGTCGCTTCTTACGGAAACTGTTTTGGCGTGCCGAACCTGGGCGGCGAGACGAAATTTGAGCCTTGCTACTCAGGCAATCCGCTGGTAAACGCGTTCGCCCTTGGGCTTGTCAGGAAAGACGAAATCTTTTACGCCAAGGCCGCGGGCAAAGGCAATCCCGTAATTTACGTTGGCTCAAAGACTGGGCGCGACGGCATCCACGGCGCGACCATGGCCAGTGAAGAATTCAGCGAAGGTTCGGAAGCGAAGCGCCCCAATGTGCAGGTCGGCGACCCCTTCCTGGAAAAACTTCTGCTTGAAGCATGCCTCGAAGCCATGCAGACCGGAGCCATCGTCGGCATTCAGGACATGGGCGCTGCCGGGCTTACCTGCTCCACCTGCGAGATGGGGGCGCGCGGCGGTGTCGGCCTGGAAATTGAAATGGACCTCGTCCCGCAGCGCGAAACTGGCATGACGGCCTACGAAATTCTGCTGAGCGAATCGCAGGAGCGCATGTTGCTCGTCGCAGAAAAAGGACGTGAAGAAGAAGTCTATAGCGTATTCCGCAAGTGGGGACTGGACGCCGTCGAAATCGGAAAGGTAATCGGCGAAAACACCATGCGGGTGCTCGAGCACGGCAAAGTCGTCGCCGAAATTCCCAATGAGGCGCTCACCGACGATGCTCCCGTTTACAACCGTCCCATGGAGCGCTGGGAGCCTCCCGTTCCTCGCGAAAAGCCCGCGCACATCCAACTCAATCAATCGCGCGATTTCACCAAAGATCTAAAACAACTGCTCGCCAGCAGCAACATCTGCAGCAAGCGTTGGGTCTGGCAGCAATACGATTCCATGGTGCAAACAAATACCGTGGAAGGCCCGGGTGCCGGAGATGCCGGCGTGATCCGGCTCAAAGGCTCTTCGCGCGGACTCGCCATCGCGCTTGATGGCAATGGCCGATGGGCTTATCTCGATCCCAAGCTCGGAGCCATGCACGCCGTCGCGGAGGCTTCGCGCAACGTCGCTTGCGCGGGGGCGATTCCCGTTGGCGGCACGAATTGCCTGAACTTTGGCAATCCGGAAAAGCCTCCGATCATGTGGCAATTGTCACAGGCCATTGATGGCATCACCAAGGCTTGCGAGGAACTCGGACGTGCCCATTACCGGCGGCAACGTCAGCCTGTACAACGAAACTTTAGGCGAAGGAATTTATCCCACGCCGGTCCTCGGTATCGTCGGACTCGTTGACAACGTACTCAAAGTTCCCGGCATGTCCTTCCGCGAATCGGGGCGCGCAGTCATTCTCCTCCGAGGATCGGAACCCGGCGATGCTACTGACGCCGAATCCGAGTTCGGTTCTTCCGAATATGCCAAGGAAATTCTCGGTGCGCTCTGGGGCTATCCGCCGGAACTGAATCTCGAACAGGAAGCCGCGCTTCAAAAGGCAATCATCGAAATTGTCCGCAGTGGACTCGTGGAATCCGTCCACGATTGTTCTGATGGCGGCCTGGGCGTCGCGCTGGCCGAATCTTCCCCCGCCAAGATGTTGGATTAAAAGCAGATATCTCCTCCAACGGCCTCCCAGCGGAATCAGTTTTGTTTGGAGAAGAGGCCTCCAGAATTGTGATCTGTTGTATCCAAGAGAACGTTCAGCAAATCAAACAATTAGCAGTAAAATACGGCATCCTCTTTGAATTGATTGGCGAGACCGTAGCCGGCCGAATTGAAGTTAACTTGGACGGGCGCAAAGTGATCTCCGCTTCCGTCAATGAACTGAACGAAGCATACGAAGGCGCGCTGGAGCAGGCGTTGAGAACGGAACCAGGATTGGTTACAGCTGGCTAGTTGCAGCCGGATAAAAATCATTGCAGCACCGTCGAGGCTGAAATGCTGAGTGACAAATTCCATGATGAGTGCGGCGTGGTGGCGATTTACTCCCACCCCGAAGCAGAGAAGATGGCTTACCTCGGTCTGCACGCGCTTCAACATCGCGGGCAGGAGTCTGCCGGAATCGTCACCTCCGACAGCATGGCGCTGCGCATGCACAAAGACATGGGCCTGGTGGCCGACATTTTTACCGAGGACATGCTCTCAAAAATGCGGGGAACCCTCGCCATTGGCCACACTCGCTATTCCACTGCCGGCGACTCTTCCCTGCTAAACGCCCAGCCCATCATGGTGCAGTCGAACAAGGGCATGATGGCGCTCGCCCACAACGGCAATCTGGTGAATGCCCAGGAAATCCGCAGCCGCATGGAAGCGCAAGGCTCTATCTTTCAGACCAACAGCGATACCGAAGTGATCGTGCATCTCATCGCGCAGTCGCGCGAGCAGACTTTGCCTGAAGCCATGGCCGACGCATTGCGGCGCGTGGAAGGCGCATTCTCACTGGTCATGATCAGCCCTGACCGCATCTTCGCCGCCCGCGACCCGCGCGGCTTCCGTCCCCTGGCCATGGGACGCATTCCCGCGCAACCCGGCCAAAAACAGGACACCATCGTCTTCGCCTCCGAAACCTGTGCCTTTGATCTGATCGGCGCAACCTACGAGCGCGAAGTAAAACCCGGCGAACTGATCGTCATTGGTCCTGAGGGAATGACCTCGCGCTTTTACGCTCCTGCGGGAAATCAATCAAGCTGCATCTTCGAACACGTGTATTTTTCCCGCCCAGACAGCATCGTCTTCAGCCGCTTCGTGCAGCAGAGCCGTGAAGAGCTGGGCCGCCAATTGGCCCTTGAAGCTCCTGTGGAAGCCGACATTGTTGTCCCGGTGCCCGACTCCGGAGTCACCGCTGCCATGGGCTTTTCCTCCGAAAGCGGCATTCCGCTTCGTTTCGGCCTCATCCGCAATCACTACGTGGGCCGCACCTTCATCGAACCTCGACAGACTGTTCGTGATTTTGGCGTCAAGCTCAAACTGAATCCGGTGCGCTCTTTACTCGAAGGCAAACGGGTAGTACTGATTGACGATTCCATTGTGCGCGGCACCACCAGCCGCAAGATCGTCCGCATGATCCGCAACGCCGGTGCGAAAGAAGTCCACATGCGGATTTCCTGTCCGCCCACCATCTCTCCATGTTTTTATGGCGTGGACACTCCTTCAAAAAGCCAACTAATTGCCGCGAATAAATCCATTGAAGAAATCCGCGAATACATCGGAGCGGATTCTTTGAGCTACCTTTCGCTCGAAGGTTTGAAAAAAGCTTGTGGCGAGGGAGAGAAAACTTCATATTGCACGGCTTGCTACACCGGGAAATATCCAACGCATTGGGTGGACGTGGAAGACATCCAGCCCGCTGCGGTGATCAAAGCATAATTCTGATTCATGATTAGACCTTCGAACGAAAGCGATATCGAAGCGATCAGCAGGATTTACGCTCACTACGTCCGCCACAGCACGACGACCTTCGAAACCGAACCGCCCGATGTTACAGAACTAAGCCGCCGCCGGGCAGACATCAAGCAGCGCAATCTTCCCTACCTCGTCTTGGAAAGCAACAGCTCTGTTGTAGGCTATGCATATGCAACTCCGTACCGCCCTCGCAATGCTTACCGCTTCACGGTTGAAGATTCCATCTACATTCATCCAGAACACTTGGGACAGGGACTCGGCAAGACGCTGCTCTCCGCGCTAATAAACGGCTGCGCGCAAAGCGGTGCGCGGCAAATGATCGCCGTCATTGGTGGGAGCGACAATACAGCTTCAATCGGCCTGCATAAGAGTTTCGGATTTCGTCACGCGGGAACGTTGCAATCGGTTGGCTTTAAGTTTGAGCAGTGGCTGGACACGGTACTGATGCAACGAGCCTTATAAGCGCTGCGTTCAATGTCAATACAACGAAGGCCTCGCTGATTCCCCAAGTAGCGACGTATTCATGCTGGCGATGGTGTGATGGCCTTCGCCGCCTCCCCAGGCAAACAGCAGAAACACTTGCGGAAAGCCACCCGCTCGTAGCGTCAGTCCGGTGCTGAAGCTGTGTTTTATGTCTCCGAAATCAACATTGCCCCGTGTCAGTGCCACTTTCCCCTCGTCGACCGCAAAACTAAATCCAATCGGCCCCCACAGGGAGTGCTCAAAGCTTTCCCGCAGCAGCAGAAGATTCGGCCCGCGGAAGCGATAATCCTGAAGGCTGCTGAGCGCGGGATTGCCGTCAATGTCTGATCCGCCGAGCGTGGGCTGGAAATAAAACGGCACTACGCTCCCGGCATCGGCGGCTGATTCGGAAATCAGCAAGCGCACTCCCACAGTTCCGGTCCGATTGCGCGAGACCGAGGGGCACGTCGTAGCTCCCACGGAGGAGGCGCATTCATCCGGCCCATTGCTGTCTTTAGGTTGATTGGAAATAGAATTTTGATACAGGGGAAAGTTGTGGCCCAGGTCAACAGTCCAGCGGCGAAAAGAAAACGCGGAGTTCGATGGCGCGAAGAACTGCTGAAAGTTGACGAGATAATTCAGCTGCAAATGATTGCTAAATAAATTCGGCTCCAGACGAATTCCTTCACCCAGTTGCAGAAAACCAGGCTGAGTTGTGAGTCCGGGAGCGGTGGCTTCGTTGTAAATCTGACCAATCGTCGGGCTCGACTCTCCGCTGTTCCCGCGAATATCTACGAAGCGCCCGTTCACCTCGCCCAGCAGCGCAAGATTCAATTTGCTAATCGCCGCCCACTCATACACAGGCTTGATGACGCTCCCGCCAAGGATGGTTTCCGTCATGCCAAATACTGACTGCCCGGCCAGCGTGGAATTTGGTCCCTCCCCGAAGAAGAACAATTTGTTCAGCGAAATAGTTTGCGCGGAAACATTGAAAACGGTGTACGGATGCACGGTCAGATTGCTCTTCTTCGGCGCTGTAGACGAACCGGTGGTCACGTGAATTTGCTGCGGCGGCGTGTGGATGATCTTCATGTAGGCCCCCGCACGATACGAGCCATTGAAAGACCCAACGCCGTCCACGTCCCAGTTTAAGCGCCAGTTTTCGTTTGGCGTGTAGTGCGTAACGAATGCCGCGCCCAGCCCGAATCCATTTTGCGGCGCGATGCTGCCGGCTGCGATGTGCAGCGGGTGGTCGGTAAATAATTCCTGCCCGCAACTCGCAATGGATTTGAAACTGAAGCCGCCGCAATCTTCCTTAACGTGCTCACTCTCGCGGCGGAAGTCCGATTGCAATTGCCCCTCTTGCGCGTATAAGGTCGCGCACGCCAATATGAGCACAATCCAAACGCTCCATCGCATCGGCATTACGATGCCCTCTTCTTGCCACTGCGCTTGCGTTTTGAAGCGGCCTTCTTTCCCCGGCTCTTGGACTTGGTTTTGCGCCCGCGCGTAGCTTTACTCTTGGGCCCCGCAGCCGCGGCGATTTCCTTCACGCGCCCCGGCCGTGCCGTCCTTCTCCGCACGATTTGCGGCTTGGCTCCCGCAGGATGCAATTGTGCGGTGACCCGGCGTATGTACTCCGCGGCCTCGCCTTCGGTCTTAATGAGGTTGAATTCCGCCTCCTGCAAATGGCGGATCTGGTTTTTCAGTAGGCTGGACACAGGCCTGTCTTTATAAAACGCACTTTTTGGTGGTCGAGGAACATGTATCAAAGTCATCGGTCAACCTCTATACGTCGAAATCTGGCGCGTCAGTTCGCATGGTGGATAGTGAAAGCAAATCCAAAAACGTATCGGCAGCCTTCTCGCGCGGCGAACGCTGGTCATAATCACCAATAAAATGCTCAGTCGCCGTCGCCGGAATAGAAGCATGCTCGAAGACGCGGCCACTCACCACCGTGCCTTTTGGCACCCACGGAGAAACGAGGATCGCGGGCACGCGCACTCCCAACCGGTCAAACTTGAACTCCGCTCCCGTGCCGGTATCGCTCCCTGATGCCGCAAAGCCGTCAGGCGTGCATGCAGGAGGCGGAACGTGGTCGTAAATGCCGCCGTGCTCGTCATAAACAATCAGCAGCGCGGTGTTCTGCCACAGCGTGGGATTCTGCTTGATCGCGTTGTAAACAGACGCGATGAAAAGCTCCCCGGCCTGCACGTTGTGGTCGGGATGCTGGTCAGAGGCGATCAGTTCCCCGGTATCGCCGTCGTGGTCGTTGTAATTAGGCTCGACAAAGCAGTAATCCGGAAGCGTGCCTTTCTTGCAATCCGCTATAAATTGATCGTAGGTGGCAAAAAGCTGCGGCTGGTGTTGCAGCAAATTGACGATCTCCATCGTCGAACTAGCCTGGTCGTAGTAATAAATCTTCGCCGTGTGGGCGGGGCTCGCCGCAATCAGGCGCTCATAAACGCTCTTGTACGGCTCTTTCACATAAAACAGGTCCATGCTCACCTGGCCAAATGAAGTCCCATAATGCGCAAAAGCGCGATTGCAAATCGTCGGCCCCGGAATGGATGAAAACCATCCGTTGAATACTGCGAACTGGGTGGCGAGTGTAGTGAGCACTGGCAACTTTTCTTTCGGGAAGTAATACATAATCTTGCCCGAGTGGCCCGCATCATGTTGCTGATTGAAATAGCTCTTCACGAATCCCTGCATGTTAGCCACGCGCGTAGGACTCGTATCGCCCCCAAAAATCTGCAAGTCAACCGCCGGAAAATGATGGTCCGGGTCAGGATCGAGCTGGCTTTGGTATTGCGCCTGTGGCGCCACTTTAATCTGTGCGCCCGTTGTGTCGGGATTGCTTTCGTTCCCCGTCAGGCCATCAATCCTCGCATCCACAGCCTTCAGCGACCCCAGCATATGGTCAAAGGAACGGTTCTCCATCATAAGCACGACAATATGTTTCAGATTATCCAGTCCAGGTGGCATAGGCACTTACTCCCAATGCAAATTTAGACGAGTGGCGTTCCCGAGGGATTACTGCAGTGGCTTACACGTAAGGCACTGAGTGCGAGGTCAGTGGAAAGAGTATCCACGATTTCACCGCGCGAGTCTAGTGCCGCGTTGAATTCGCTTGAATGTTATTCCGCAGTGAAAGGTTGAAGGGGCAAACTGAAGTGGAAAACCGATCCGTGGCCTAACTGGCTGACCAGGCCAATGACGCCGCCATGCGCTTCTATGATGGCTTTCGCGATGGCCAGTCCCATGCCCGTGCCCTGCACACGATAACGTTCACTTTTGCCACGATAGAACTTGTCAAAAATCAAAGCCTGTTCGAAATCGTCTATGCCCGGCCCGTGATCGGCCACACTAACGACAAGCTCACCATCACGAGATTCTGCGGAAACATGAATCGGAGACTCGCTGGGCGAGTATTTACCGGCGTTTTCCAGCAACTGACGCAGAACATCAGTGATGCGCTCCAGATCAATCCAGATAAGCGGCGAGCCGTCGGACAAGTTTATTTTCACCGGGTGAGCGGCCAGCGTAAGTTTTGATTCTTCAAGCGCCCGCTCAATCGCCTCGCCAATGTGGTGCGGTTGACGGTGTAGTTCAACCTGATTCGCATCAAGCTGTGCCATCAATGCCGCCTCGCCAATCAAGAGATTCAATCGGTCTGATTCTTCGTCAATGACCGTCAGCAATTCTCTATGCTCGGGCGCGTCGAGTTCATTCGTGGTGAGCAATGTAGTCACCGACGCCTTAATGGAAGTGAGAGGCGTGCGGAATTCATGCGTGACGGAATCTAAAATTGCCGAGCGCAATTTTTCATTTTCTCGCGAAGCTTCCGCTTTGCTTAATTTCTCAATCGCGCGTGTGTGTGCAATGGCAATGGCGATCAGCGTGCCCAAGGCTTCGAGCGTCTCCAGCGAAAGCAGCCCTCCGGAAACACCAATGGCTCCGACCGATTGAACCCCGAGACGGATTGGCGCAAGCGAAGTATCGGTGCCCGCGTTGATTGCCGGTTCCCCGCGGACCATGACCGGCTTTAACTTTTCGATGGTCAACGCCTGCATATCAGGTCCCGAGCGATAGATATCCGTGCGGCCACTCACGAAAACAGCCGCGGTTCGAATTCCAAAACATTCCACAACATATTTTGGTACGGCATTCAGCAGTTCGGGAACATTTTCGGTGGTGAGCAAGCGCTGGCTGAACGTGTACAGCCGTTCAATTTCTTTGCGCCGCTGGGTTGCCTGCCGCGCTTCTCTCCGCGCGCGTTCTGAAAGTTGACTCGCAATGATTGCCGTAGCCAAAAACACGATTAGCGCGATCCAGTTTTGCGAATCCGCAATGGTGAAAGTCCCTACAGGGGGCAAAAAGAAGAAATTCAGGGCAAGAGTGGCGATAATGGCCAGAAACACGG
The DNA here is from genome assembly GCA_963831435.1 of uncultured Acidobacteriota bacterium. Classification (GTDB taxonomy): domain Bacteria; phylum Acidobacteriota; class Terriglobia; order Terriglobales; family Acidobacteriaceae; genus JAICKN01. The sequence goes on along the minus strand of CAWHQK010000063.1, from coordinate 33,039 downwards.
CATACAGCAATCCCCAGGTGGCTGAAACAATCAACACGGCCAGCAAAAATGTGAGCGCAACGGTTGTCGAATTGCCCGGCGCCGTATGCCGGTAGAAAGCAACGATCACCGTTACCACAGCCACGCCGGCTAGGCTACGAACCAGGGAATTTACAATCCGTTTCACGACCGCAATTCTACACACAACTCGACAATCACAAATTCCTCGACGACAATAGCGGCGTGAGCAAGACTCCTGAGCAAAGGCAGTCGTCCAGATATTTCTGCGCCAGGCGCGGGGCCGTGAATATCCATATTGTCACGCAGGTGGCAAATTGACCGCGAACCTCGATCATAGCCACGACCATCGCAAGATTCTTGTCGTGGATGACGAGCCGCAGATCACGCGAGTTTTGCGCACTGCGCTCTCCTCTCAAGGTTATGACCTGCGCGTTGCAAACGATGGCGAGACCGCGCTTGAAATCGTCAAGGATTGGACGCCAGATCTCATCATCACCGACATCTCCATGCCAAATATGGATGGGCTGGAGCTTTCGCGCAAGCTGCGCGCAAAGTCGCAGGTGCCAATCATCGTTCTATCGGTAAAGGGAGAAGAGCGGATTAAAGTACAAGCCCTGGATGCTGGTGCGGATGATTACGTGACCAAACCATTTGGCATCAGCGAACTGCTGGCGCGGGTGCGTGCCAACCTTCGCCGTTTGCCTCCCGCCGAAGTTCCTGCGGGCGGATTAATCGAATCAGGCGACTTCCGCATTGATTTGGACGCACACGTGGTCACGCTGCGCAATCGCGAGTTGAAGCTCACTCCAAAAGAATTTGAACTGCTTACTTACTTTGCAAGGCACGCAGGCAAGGTCATCACACATCGAACACTATTGACCGCGGTGTGGGGCGCGGGCAGCAGCGAGCAGCCTGAGTACCTGCGCGTTTTCATTGGACAGTTGCGGAAAAAAATCGAACCTGATCCCGCGTCTCCTGCCTACATCGTCACTGAGCCTTGGATCGGATACCGCTTCATAGCGGGCGAATAACCGCCAGTCCTATAACCAGCAAACTCCTACGCCGCGCGTTTTCCTTTCCATTTCATTTTTATAAACCTTTTATCAGCCTCTTATCCCAGGATTATGGGCGGCGTTATCCAATGAATTGAAGGCGTGCTTCTCATCTCGTAACCGGGTCAGGCTCCGGTCTCGATCCTGAAATTCTGGAATTGAACCTGACGCTCGATCAAGCGACCGGAAAATAAAATTGCACGGTACATTCCACGCAATTTTGGCACCCCGAATGTATTGCGGCACTCACAATATAACCTACGCGCCTTGCAGCGAGACCGGTTGTAGATCCGGAATCCGCGCCACAACCTTCCCTTCCTTATTTCTCTCCAGGAAAGCCCAGGGAACCTGCGGATCGTGGGTAAACATAGTCAGCCATTTTCCCGGGATCGCCTCTTCATAAAAACGCTTTTTGCTTTCCATGGTGATCAAAGGCTGCAGATCAAATGCCATCACCCAGGCAAGATCAAGATGCGCCGTAGTCGGAATAAGATCGGCGATGTAGCAGGCGGTCTCGCCTTCGCTCTGCACCAGAATGGCCTGCATGTGCTCAGTATGCCCGCGGAACACACGCACCGAAATCCCCGGCGCAATTTCCCGGTCGCCATTAATCAGCTTCATCTGTCCGCTCTCCACCAACGGATCGTAATTGTCGCTGATGTAGCTGATTGCATCGCGCTCATGCTGCTCGCGCGCGTGCCGCCACTCTCCCTCCTGAGCGTAGTAAACCGCATTGGGGAATGTCGGCACAACCTTGCCATTTTCCCGGACCGTGTTCCATCCGCAATGATCAAAATGAAGGTGGCTGTTGATGACAATATCAATTTCTTCCAGCGCAATCCCCGCCGCCTTCAAGTTGTCCACCAGCCCAGCGGGCATGCCAAAAATCGAAGCAAGTTTCGGCGTTAGCTTATTTCCCAGCCCGGTTTCAATCAACACTGTCCCTTTGCCAGTACGCACCACCACCGAATTTAGCGAAAAACGGATACGATTGTTCTCATCCGCGGGCATCTTCCGTTGCCACATCACCTTCGGCACCACGCCGAACATCGCTCCGCCGTCGAACTGGTAAGTGCCGTCGCTGACCGCGATCAACTCAAACTTCCCAAGCTTGTGGCTGACGGCTTGCAAATGCGGACTCCTTAAGATCTGGTCGGTCCGCGCCGCGGTGGAATTTACTGACCTCACGGCAAGCGACCTCGTCCAGACTAACGCGCTAACGATATTTTCTCACAGCCTTCAGCACACGAGTTGGAACCCCAGCTTGTTCAATTCAACATGGCGCAAATTGACGGACGCGCCGTTAGCTCCTAGAATCATGTTCAGGCAAAAGAAAACAAGCTAGATTCTTCTTCCTGAATTTCATAAAAAACACATGCCACTTTACGAGTACCTGTGCAAGAAGTGCGGTCACCGCTTCGAGAAGATACAGAAGTTCTCCGACCGCATGGTAAAAAAGTGCCCCGATTGCGGCGGTCCCGTCGAACAAGTCATCTCCGCTCCCGCCGTGCAGTTCAAAGGCTCAGGCTGGTATGTGACTGACTACGCGAAGAAGTCCTCCACGTCTACATCCTCCAACTCCAATGGAGATTCAGCCTCCAAGTCGGACTCCAAATCCGACGGAACCTCCAAATCGGAGAACTCTTCTAAAGATAAGGAAGGCTCATCCAAAGAAACCTCTTCCAAAAAAGAAGACAAGCCGAAAACCGAGAGCAAGAAGGCCGAAAAGAAGTAGCCCTTTGCTAAGTCCGCAATCTCAATTCTTGCCATCTCCCAAAGAAGTATCCATTTGTTAAGTCCGCAACCTTAAATTCTCGTCATTCCAAGGAGCGTAGCAACGAGAAGTCTGCTTAATTCTTGTCATTCCGAAGGAGCGTAGCGACGAGGAATCTGCTTTTCTGCCTCCGCATTGAAAGCAGAAGTCGCGCAAAAAGGACAAATGTTAGGCGAATTCACCCCTCTGAATCCTTCCTTCGGCTATAGCATCCAACCTAATGTAATTAGTCGTTATAACGAGGATTATTGCTATGATCATCATTCGACCCAGCAACCAACGCGGCGGAGGAGACTACGGATGGCTCAACACCCGCCACACCTTCTCCTTCGACCAGTACTACGATCCCAAATGGATGGGCTTCCGTTCCCTGCGCGTCATTAATGAAGATGTCGTCGCGCCCGGGCAGGGATTCCCCATGCACCCCCATCGCGACATGGAAATCATCACTTACGTTCTCGAAGGAGCCCTCCAGCACAATGACAGCATGGGCAACGGCTCCATCATCCGCCCCGGCGACGGGCAGCGCATGAGCGCCGGCAGCGGCGTTCGCCACAGCGAAGCCAACTCATCCAAAAAAGACTCAGTGCACCTCCTGCAAATCTGGATCATGCCCGAAAAGCGCGGCATCGAGCCGAGCTATGAGCAAAAGAGTTTCCCGGTAGAAGAAAAGCAGGGCAAGCTGCGCCTGATTGCCAGCCCGGACGAGAAAGACGGCTCTGTAAAAATCAATCAAGATGCAAAGTTGTTCGTCACGCTGCTAAAGCCAGAGCAGGAAGTCGAGCATGAGATTGCAAAAGACCGCCACGCCTGGATCCAAGTCGCAAAGGGCGCGATTGAACTAAATGGCAAAACACTCAATCAAGGCGACGGCGCAGCCGTGAGCGATGAAACTACTCTGACGCTGAAAGGCACAACGGATGCCGAAGTACTACTTTTCGATTTGGCCTGAGCGTTCGCATAGCAGAAGCTAAAAAGTAAGTGAGGTTGTCATTCCGAGTCGCTTTAGCGGCGAGGAATCTGCTTTTGGAAATCAAGCGGCCACCCCATGGCCGCTTTTCTTTTCCCTGCCCGAAATTGCGGTTACAATAGCTCCGCCTGCGAACGCGCCACAAAGCAAACGCGCTGATCGCACCGCGAGCACTGGAGAGCTCACCCCCATGGCAATGTCCCAAAGCCAAAGTTCCGCCACGACCGGCGCAGCACCGCAATCAACCAACATGGCCGCTTTAGCGGTAGTTACAACCCTGTTTTTCATGTGGGGATCACTGACCTCATTAAATGACGTGCTGATTCCTTACGCGCAGCAGGCTCTTCATTTGAGAATGGACGTAAGTTCCTTAATCCAAGCCGCGTTTTTTTCATCATACTTTGTTGTTTCCATACCGGCGGCGAGGCTTATCGATTGGATTGGATATAAGAAAGCGATGATCGTTGGTTTGCTGACGATGGTTGTCGCGTGTCTTGCCTTTTATCCAGCCGCAAAAGCTTCTTCATTTCCGTTTTTCTTGACCGCTCTAATTATTTTGGCTGCTGGAATTACAGTCCTTCAGGTAGCTGCAAACCCTTATGTCGCAGTACTAGGTCCGCCCCGTACGGCGTCAAGCCGATTAAATCTCACGCAAGCCTTCAATTCTCTTGGTACAACAATATTTCCCTGGATTGGAGCGCACTTAATTCTCGGATCGTCCGCTACGGCTGTTGCGCAAACTGCGTCTCAGGAAGCCAATGCGGTGATTAAGCTTTATGTATATTTCTTTGCGGTCGCGCTGCTCATCCTTGCTTTAGGTATTGGTCTCTTCAAACTTCCAAAAATTGAGTCAGCCGAGCATCATATCGGCGAAAAGGTGAATGACTCGATCTGGAAACATCCAAATCTTATCTTCGGCGCGATCGGAATCTTTGTTTATGTCGGAGCGGAAGTTTCCATTGGCAGCTACATTTCCAACTATTTGGCTTTAGATAATATTGGTCACTTCATCAATCCATTAAGCGTACCGGATCCAGTGACTCGTTATCATGCGGCCATGGCTATTGCTGCGCAATATATCTCGGTCTATTGGCTTGGAGCTATGATTGGACGGTTTATTGGCTCGGCCCTTTTGCAAAAGATAAAGGCGGGGAAGCTGCTTGGTCTTGCTGCATTTGTGGCTGCGCTGCTTGTGGCGATTTCGGTCTTAAGCAGTGGCCATATCGCAATGTGGTCGATCCTCCTTGTGGGTCTCTTCAACTCAATTATGTTCCCATGCATCTTCACCATGGGAATTGACGAACTCGGGCCGCTAACCGGCGACGGTTCAGGCATCCTGAATATGGCAATCGTCGGTGGTGCCGTGATTCCATGGATCGTCGGCAAAATAGGAGTGATGGTCAATCGCTCTTACTATCCAACGATGATGCAAGGCGAAACCAGTTGGGGCCAAGGTATCCACTACGCCCTCATTTTGGCTGCCGTTTGTTATCTATATATTTTGTTCTTTGCGGTTAGCGGATCAAAACCGAATAGTGAGCGCTACGCGAAGGCATAGACTGATTTTTGTCCAAAATTTGGAACTCTATGAATAGCACAGGGTTGCGGCATTTCGTACTTACATAAATAACTGTACATTATGTTCCTTGCGGAACATCTGTGGAAAAGTTAAGGGCGGACTGTAAAAGTCCGCCCTGATATTTTTCGTCGTAAGCTTCAGCGCCTTACCTTGGCCGGTTCTTTTTCTCCCACGCGCTTGCTGACTTCAAAGCTCATCCTGCCAGCCTTTTTGTCAGCGTCAACGACCACGTGGTCTCCGTGCAGCACTTCGCCGTCGAGGATCTTTAACGCCAGCGGATCCTGCACCAGCTTCTGGATGGCCCGCTTCAGCGGACGCGCTCCAAAGTTCGGGTCGAAACCTTCGGTAAACATCAGCTCTTTGGCAGCGTCGGTCAGCTCCAGCGAAATCTTGCGCTCGGCGAGCAGGCGACGCACATCTTCCAGCCGCAACTCGATGATCTTAACCAACTGCTCCTTGCCCAGCGGATGGAAAACGATGATGTCATCCACGCGGTTCAGGAATTCTGGCTTGAAGTGACCATGCAGAGCATTCATCACCTGCTTCGAGGCGTCATCGAAATCTTCCTCTGACTTCAACCCGTCAGCTTGTAAAAACGATGACCCAATATTCGAAGTCATGATGATGACCGTGTTCTTGAAATCCACCGTGCGGCCTTTGCCGTCGGTGAGGCGGCCATCGTCCATCATCTGCAGCAGCACATTGAACACGTCAGGATGCGCCTTTTCAATTTCGTCGAACAGAATGACCGCATAGGGCCGGCGGCGGACCTGCTCGGTCAGCTGGCCACCCTCTTCATAGCCGACATATCCCGGAGGCGCGCCGATCAACCGCGAAACTGCGTGCTTCTCCATGTATTCGGACATGTCAATGCGCACCAGCGCATGCTCGTCGTCAAATAAAAATGCGGCGAGCGCGCGGGCGAGTTCTGTTTTGCCAACGCCGGTCGGCCCGAGGAAAATAAACGAACCGATCGGACGTTTGGGATCGCTGAGGCCGGCGCGAGAACGCCGGATGGCGTTCGAAACTCGCTCCAACGCTTCGTCCTGGCCAATAACGCGCTGGCGCAGTCGATCTTCCATATTCACCAGCTTCTTGACTTCTCCCTCCAGCATCTTTGAGACAGGAATGCCGGTCCACTTGGAAACGATCCGGGCGATGTCTTCCTCGTCCACTTCTTCCTTAAGCATCCGTGTGGCGCGGACACTCTTGTCCGCGGCTTTCTCCGTAAGCTTGGCCAGTTCCTCTTCCGTCTGCCGCAACAATCCGTAGCGAATTTCAGCGACGCGCTGCAAATTCCCCTTGCGCTCTTCGGTCTGCTCCTCCAGCTTGAGCTGCTCGATTTTTTCTTTGAGCGCGCGGGACCGCGCGATAACGTCTTTCTCTTTCTTCCAATTTGCTTTCAGCGCGTTGGACTTCTCGCGGATCTCGGCCAGCTCTTTTTCGATGATCCCTAACCGCTCCTTCGAGTTCGCATCGTCTTCTTTCTTAAGCGCCTGCTTCTCAATCTCCAACTGCGTGGCGCGGCGCTCCAACTGATCAATGTCGGTAGGCAAAGAATCAATCTGGATGCGAATGGATGCGGCCGCTTCATCTATCAGATCAATTGCTTTGTCCGGCAAGAAACGGTCGGAGATGTAGCGGTGCGAAAGCGTAGCGGCGGCCACGATGGCAGAGTCTTTGATTCTGACGCCGTGGTGCACTTCATATTTCTCTTTCAGGCCGCGCAGAATCGCAATGGTGTCTTCGACGTTGGGTTCGCCGACAAATACGATCTGGAAGCGGCGCTCGAGGGCAGCATCCTTCTCAATGTATTTACGGTATTCGTTCAGCGTGGTTGCGCCGATAGCGCGCAGCTCTCCGCGGGCCAGCGCTGGCTTCAGCATGTTGGAGGCGTCAATCGCGCCTTCCGCGGCACCCGCGCCGACGAGAGTATGCAGCTCATCAATGAACAGAATGACCTGCCCAGAGGAGTCTTCGATCTCTTTCAATACGGCCTTGAGGCGATCTTCAAACTCACCGCGGTATTTCGCGCCCGCGAGCATCGAGCCTAAATCCAAAGCCACGACGCGTTTGTTTTTCAACACCTCCGGCACATCGCCCGAAATAATCCGCTGCGCCAGCCCTTCGACGATGGCGGTCTTTCCAACTCCCGGCTCGCCGATCAATACAGGATTGTTTTTCGTGCGCCGTGAAAGCACCTGCACCACGCGGCGGATTTCTTCATCGCGTCCGATGACAGGATCGAGCTTCCCTTTGCGTGCTTGTTCGGTAAGATCGCGGGCATAGCGCTCCAGCGCCTGGTATTTCGCTTCCGGATTCTGATCGGTAACACGTTGCGAGCCGCGCACTGCGGTCAGCGCTCTCAGGATTGCGTCGTACGTAGCTCCCTGGCGGGCGAGAACTTGCTGCGCTACATCGTTCTTAGCGTGCGTTATCGCCAGCAGGATGTGTTCGGTAGAAACGTACTCGTCCTTGAAATTGTCGGCCTCTTTGAAAGCCCGCTCCAGCAACTGGTTCGCGGCCTGTGAAAGGGAAGCCTGGGCCGCGCCACCGGAGACTTTGGGCAGCTTTTCCATGTCGCGATAGATGTCGCTGAGCACGGCCTGCGGACCGATGCCGATTTTTTCCAGTACGGGCGGCACGATGCCTTCTTTGTCTTCGAGCAAGGCGGCGAGCAGGTGCAGCGGCAACATTTCTGGGTTGCCGTGCTCCGACGCGAGTTCGTTCGCGCGCTGCACCGCTTCCTGCGCTTTCAATGTTAATTTGTCCCAACGGATGGGCATAGGAACTCCATTTCGTAATTTGTTATTGAGTAATTTGGTAATTGGATATTCCTGGGCGCTTTCGCGTTGCAGATTGCCCAATTACCAAATTGCTCAATTACAAAATTATAGGAGGCGGTCATCTCTGCCGCCTCCTTTCAATCTCAGGGGCTAAAGCCCCAGTGTATTCATCGCCTAACGATATGGCTGAAGCCATATCCTGTTACGAATCAATACATCGTGCCACGATTTAACTTACGCGGCTTTGCCGGGGGCTTTGCCTTCGAGCGTCTTTGTCCCAGAAGCTGCCGAGCCGACATTGACCTTGATCTGCTTCGGCTTGGCTTCGGCCTTTTTTGCCAGAGTGATCTTCAGCACGCCTTTGTCGTAGTCAGCGGAGATGCTTTCGCTGTCCACGGTTGTGGGCAGGGTGAAGTTGCGGGTGAAGCTGCCGTACTGGCGCTCTACGCGGCGATAGTTCTCTTCTTTCTCTTCCTTTTCGAACTTGCGCTCGCCGTGGACGGTAAGCGTGTTGTTTTCCACGCGGATGTCCAGGTCCTTCTCGTCAATGCCGGGCACTTCGATCTTCAAAGTCACGTTGTGCTCGTCTTCATAGACATCAACCGGAGGGGCGAAGTTGCTGGTGGTCAAAGTTTCGTCACCGCTGTTTGCGGCCGACTCACGGAACAAATGGTTAATGCGGTCCTGCAAGGTGTTGAACTCGCGGAAGGGATCCCAACGGGTAATAACTGTCATGGCTTAAATCCTCCTAAAATTTTTGTGGCTCCTAATCGTTGGATACCTGCTTATTATGAAAGAAGCATAAAATATGAGTGTGTTGTTGTCAACGTTTAATTTTACTTTATAATCAATCACTTACATTGAATATAAAGCATTTAAGGTATGCAGTTTCTGGGACTCCTACCAAGGTCGGATGGTCTTTTGCCTGTGCCCGGTTTTCCAGGGTGCGGAGAGTTTTATGGGCGTCCTGGGCCGCCTCGGCAACAACTTCCATGAAGGCTCCCGCAGTTACATGAAGGAACAGGAGCAAGTGACGAGCGTCCCGCCGGGGCGAAGCATCTTGAGCGCGCGCAGGTTGAGTTCCTTGTAGCCGCGCATGGCGGTATCGAGGGTGCGCTTGCTTTTGGCGAAGGCGGGCGGGTCGAGGACGATGCTATCGAACTGGCGTTTGCCGTCGGAGTAGTCGCGCAGGAGATCGAAGGCATTGGCCTCGATCCATTCGATCTCGCGTCCGTTCAGCGCGGCATTCTGGTCGGCGGTTTCCAATGCCGGGCGGGAGCTGTCCACGCCGATGACGCTGGAACAATGCGGCGCGAGGTGGAGGGCAAAGCCTCCCTGATAGCAGAAGGCGTCGAAGGCCTCGCCGCGCATGTACCTGGCGGCAGCGGCATAATTTTCGCGCTGATCGAGAAAGGCTCCGGTCTTCTGTCCTTCGAGCGCGTCGTAGTGGAATCGCACGCCGTTCATGGTGAAAATGGTGGAACCTTTCTCTCCGCTGATCAGGCCGGAAGCTCCAGCAGGAAGCTGTTCCAATTCACGAATGCGGGGATCAACACGCTCGGCAATGGCAGCGGGCTTGAGTTGTTCAGTCAGTTCCGTAGTAACCGTTTGGCGGACAGGCTCCGCGTCCATTGCTTGCGTGAGGATCTGGAATGACAACAAATCGTTGTAGCGGTCCACAATGAGTCCGGGCAGGAAATCGGCCTCACTGAAAATGACGCGGTAGGCGTCGGTATCGCTGACGATCTGCTTGCGATAGGCGATGGCTGCCCGGATTCGTTGGCGGAGTAAGGCCGGAAAATCCTGAACTGCCTCACGCGAAATCATGCGCACCGCGATCTGCGAAGAGCTGCTGTAAAGCGCCGTGCCTAAGAACTTGCTGCGTTCGTCTTGAACGGTAACCATCGCCCCCGGTTGGATTCCTTCCGCCGACACAACATCCGAGCGATAAACCCATACATGCCCTTCACGAAGGCGCAGGGCTCCCGCGCGAGAGATAGTGATGGAGGAAGAATCAGCGACGGCGGGCTTTTGGGGCATGATGCATATTACAAGGCGGCGCGGATTATGAGTTTGGATTCATGATCCCGCATGCTACGATCTCCGCAACTTGCCATGCCAGCGATTGCATCTTTTGCCAAGACGCGAGAACTTGTTCCGGATGACCTACGCCAAGCCGCGAAAATAAGAGTTTTGTTTCGTATTCTCGCCGTTATTCTGGGGCTGGCAGAAACGATTGCTGCGCGAAACTCCATTGGGCCCGATGGACGTTCCTTCCTTGAGATTGCCCGTGCGTACTTGCGGCACGATTGGGCAATGGCCATCAATGCATATTGGAGCCCGCTATATTCGTGGCTTTCAGCTGCGGTCCTCGGACTGACAAAACCATCATGGCGCTGGGAGTATCCCACGATCCATGCCATGAATTTCTTGATCTACCTAGCGGCGATTGCCGCATTTGAATTTTTTTGGGGAGCAATTCCTGACAACGAGTTTGGCTTGTCGAATTCACTCCGCTGGATTTTCGGCTATGCGCTTTTTCTGTGGCTCGCGCTGGCGTTCCTTTCCATAGTCAATCCGGACCTCTGCGTGGAGGTCATGGTTTTCTTGATAGCCGGTTTGTCAGTGCGAATCAGGAATGTTGCAGCCACAAAGTATTTTGTATGGCTTGGAGCCGCCTTGGCCGTGGGATATTTCGCCAAAGCCATTCTCTTTCCGATGGCTTTCATTTTCCTGCTGGCATTGGCGTTGGCGCGGGTCACGCTTAAAAAAATTGCTTTAGCGGCGGCGATTTTTCTTGTGATTGCGGCGCCTGAAATTATCTTGCTCTCACACGCCAAGGGACACCTTACATTCTCAGAGAGCGGTCCGCTGACCCTGGCGTGGAGCAACTTAAACGCGCCGATACGCAATTGGCAGGGACAGCCTTCCGGCAGCGGCATACCGCTCCATCCCACCCGCAAGATATATGGCCATCCTGCTGTTTTCGAGTTCAATGGCCCGATCCGGGCCAGCTATCCGCCATGGTATGACCCTTCCTATTGGAATGCGGGGCTACATTTGAAGTTTGCGCCCATGCTGCTGGCAAAACATGCGCTGCATAATGCCCGGCAAATCCTTTCATATTTTTTGCAGCCGAAAATATGGGCAGCGGTCATGCTCATTTTGCTCTTATTGGGGTCGCGGTCGACTTTTTCAGGAATAGCAAACCATTGGCTTATTTTTCTGCCCGCTATCGCTGCGTTCGGCATGTACGCCCTAACCTTCGCGGAATTTCGTTATATGCCTGCCTGGGAGATGCTGGCATGGGCAGCTTTCCTTTCGGGATTGCGTTTTCCAGAAAATTCGCGGAATCGAGCGCGAATTTTACCCTGGCTTGCCGGCATAACGGCTGCCATGATGATTTTTTCGTCCGCAAATGGAATCCGTGCGCAGTTCGTTAGCGGCCGGCATGACGACGCAATTCCTGATTACCAGACAGTCGTCGATCTTCATCAATTGGGCGTACACGCAGGAGAGAAAGTAGCCGCGATTGGGTTTGACAACGACGCACATTGGGCTTATTTGGCCCGGCTCTCGATTGTTGCAGAAATCGAGGCGGACCAGACCTGCGAATTCTGGTCCGCGGGACCTGCGGTGCAAGCGCAAATACTGGAAAAATTAAAACAGGCAGGCGCTGTGTTGGTGGTGGCGAACGTAAGCGGCGGAATGCGGTCCACGTCTTACAATAAAGCGCCTAATTTAGCGGCCTGTACACATTCGGGTGCCGGGTGGGTCCGGCTGCCTAACACAGACCTCGTGTATTTTTTGCGGTGAATGAGAAGGCCTACAAACTTGTTACGTTCGTCCCCAGCGGAAACAAACGTCCCTGACCTGCTTCCGCGGAAACTACGTCCGAACAATAGATTCTGACGAGGCTATCGCGAAGGCACAGAACGCCGGCGCGGGAGATCATGACGGAGGAAAAATTGGAACCTGCGGAGGGCTTTTTGGGCATGAAGGCATATTACAAGGGGGGTAATTCCCGCGTCTCGCAAAACCGGCGAAACAGGGGGTGCCTGCCACAAGGCTAGACAAACTACAGTAATGTAGGTCGAGCCTTGGAATCGAGCTACCATACGTTTCATACAGTTCAGTGTTGGGGTGAAAAGTTTAGAAATGGACAAAGGTAAACTAGGCGTGTTGCTGTTGTTGCTTTCCTCAACCTGTCTTTGGGCTCAGGTCAAGATCGCTGTAATTGGCGACACGAGCAACCCCTCCTCAGACGCCGTCATTGTCAATCTGCGTTCTAAGATCGCAAGTCACCCTAAGCAATTTTTAGTAGTAAATACAGATAACGCAACCCTTAGTTTGCTTATCACGACCGATTGCATACCCCGAGAGAAAAATAGTGACGCGTTTGCCTGCTTTTACACTTCGTCGTATGCAGGAGGCGCGACAAAGAATTTTATGGGGGGCGGAATCTATGAAGCTGCCGCTCCTGATGACGTTGCGGCTTACTTCCTATCATCAATCGCGCAAGATATTGTTGAACGGTGGAACAATATGGTTCGAGACAATGCTCTTGAAAACCTTGAAGCGTGCTTATTTCTCACGCAGTCTAGTTGCAAAGTTCCAGACCCCTTGGTTCCAGAACTGAAGGTCAAGATCATCAATATGTCTCAATATCTTCAAAAAGGTGGATTGAAAAAGTAGCACTTTCCGTAGGACGTTTAGCGCATGACCCACAGGATCAAATTTGTCTGCTTCGTGATTTTGTTCTGCAGCGTCTCGACATTCGGGAAGAACCATCCCAACGTGGGTGACTATCCACTCACAGCCCACGTTATTTCTATTGAGGGGGTAGACACTACAGATGTATCGCCGGTGAGAAACAACTCTACGGGCGTGATAACTGGAAGCGTCGTCTCTGGAGATGCCTATCAGCGCGTAGAGTTTCGAATCGACAATAAGATATACATAACAGAAGGACGATGGAGACACAGACCGGCAATAGGAACCGATCTCCCCGCTAAGATAGTTCACCACCATCGGCAGGATGAGATTGATGTTCTCGCCACGGACAAGAAGGGCAAGGCGGTCTATTGGAAATTCCGCGTTACCGGTCAGCGAGAAAATCCCGGTCATTAATCTCGAACGTGCACGGGAGGGAAGCGTCCGAAAAGATTTGGTAGCAAATGGTCGGTCTAACTAGCTCGCCGCCGGATGCTGCACAGCCGCGCCTTCCGCCGGGGAGTGCGGCTTAGAGCGGCTTTCCACGCGGGCGGCGTGAAGATCACTGTTCAGTGCATCGAGCACAAAGGTGGGAAGCTCGGCGCCCCATTCGTCAAAGTCAGATTCTTTCCAATGTCCGTTGAGGCGAATCGTGTCGTTTAGATCTTCAGGAAAAGCTAAGCGGTATTCGCCTTCGCGGGCGAGAATGTCGCCGATCATGCGGCCGCTGGCAGAGTCGTAGATGCGGCGGCTGGAGCCTCCCTGGGAATTGATGAAGGCGAGAAAAACCTCGCCGTGGTCGCCATATTCAGGGCGGTAGTACCAGGCTTGGCTGGCTTCAAATTTGGGATGCGCGCGGCGGCGTTTGGCGACTGCCTCGGGCTGCACTTCTTTATCGTGTTCCGGGTTGTAGTACAGAATGCGCTGGCAGGATTCGCAAACGATCGTGTTGCCACTGCTGCGGACTTCATTGAAAACCTGCGGACGAAGGATCACCTGGCAAGCGGTACATTTCTGGTCGCGGACTTCGGAAAGCCCGGAGCCACGGTGCTTGGCCACGCGATCGTAATGGCGCAGCATGTCAGGGTCAACTCCACCGCGGGCCTTGTCGCGCTTGGCGTTCCATTCGGTCAATAGCTTTTCGTCTTCGGCGGTGCGCTCGCGGGCGGCGATCTTTTCTTTTTCGATTTCCGCCGTCTCGGCCTTCAGCTCCAACTCGACGGCCTTGACATCTTTTTCGCGGGACTCGGCGTTGACCATCAATTCCAGAATCTTGTCTTCGTTGCCGCGAATTTCCTGCTCGGCGAACTGAATTTCCTGGAGCAAAGCGCGGTACTGGTCGTTGGTCTTAACCGCCAATGACTGGTCGCGATATTTGGAGATTTTCTGTTGCAGGTCGGAGATGGCGCTGTCGTACTTGCGGCGGGCGGCTTCGTCTCCCTTAATGGCTTCTTTGGATTTGGCCAGCTTGGCTTTGGTGCCGGCAAGTTTTTCTTCAATGACGGCGACTTTTTTCGGCAGGGAGGCGACTTCATCCTGCAGCCGCTTAATTTCCTTGTCGGCCAGTTGCAGATCAATCAGGCTCTGTACGTCAGGTGACATGGATAGAAGTTAGGGGACACCCTAATTCTAGCACGCATTGGAGGGAGTGGTAGGCACGAGGAGACTCGAACTCCTGACCTCTACCGTGTCAAGGTAGCGCTCTAACCAACTGAGCTACGCGCCTATAGAAAACTAAAAGCAGACGATAAATCGCGGTTCCACTATTATAACGGTCCCGGCAGAACTTCGCATCTGGGCCCATAATCACGCAGCTTGGTGATTCACTCTTTTTTCAGGAACGTTCCCTTTTCCAGCTCTGTAAATGCCGTTCGCAATTGCTCCTGCGTGTTCATCACGATGGGTCCGTACCAGGCAACAGGCTCTTGCAGCGGCTTACCGGAAACGAGAAGGAAGCGGATTCCCTCAGCGCCCGCCTGCACCACGACCTCGTCGCCGCCGTCAAAAAGGATGAGCGAGCGATTGTCGGCTTGAGTGGGAGGAGCTGTGTCCAGCCATTTCACGCCTTCGGTCGGTACGGCCAGCGGGCCCGACGCGTTGCAAAAATTCCCTGAGCCCGCGAAAACGTAAGCGAATGCGTGCCGCCGCGTATCTACCGGCAATGACTTTCTCTTGCCTGGAGGAACGGACACATCCAGGTAAATCGGGTCGGTGGCGATTCCATCCACGGGACCCGTTTTGCCCCAAAAATTTCCGCACACTACGCGGACGTCGGTGCCGTCGTCATCGGTAATTTCCGGAATATCGAGGGCCTTCACTTCCTGGTAACGGGGCGTCGTCATTTTCTGCGATGCCGGGAGGTTGGCCCACAGTTGAAAGCCGTGCATGCGGCCTACGTGATCGCCCTTCGGCATCTCCTGATGAATAATCCCGCTGCCCGCGGTCATCCACTGCACGTCACCGCTGGAAATCACGCCGCGGTTTCCCATGCTGTCGCCATGCTCCACGGTTCCAGCGAGCACATACGTGATGGTCTCAATGCCCCGGTGCGGATGCCAGGGAAAACCGGCGACGTAGTCCTCAGGCACATCGTTGCGGAAATCGTCGAGTAGCAGAAAAGGATCGAAATCGTTGGTGCCTCCGAAGCCGAAGGCACGCCGCAAGTGCACGCCTGCGCCTTCCAGAGTTGGCTTGGATTCGATCAGGCGCTTCACCGGCCGAATAGACATGATGGCCCCTCCTGTTGCTGGGTTCCGGTCAACCAGCTTAGCTTAGCACTGATCTATCTAGTCTTGAGCCATAGAGGCCCGTCCGATGCATAAATCCACCACAGCCTTTCGACTGGCGCGCTTGCAAAGGAAGCGTTCCACGGCGACAATCTCTGCATGCAGCGAATTTCTCAGGCTGGGACCCTTCCATCCAGCTCGTCCGTTCCTTTTCATTCTGGAACCATGGTCGTGGCCACGCTCGGCAATCCGCGGGAAAAATTCTGGGGAGCGGTTCTTTCTCTGGCTCCCGAAGGGCTGAGCCTTTGCGGCGTTGAGATCGCCTCGTTCGAAGACCTGGTGCGCATGGTGAAAGACGGAGAACCGTTTACCGCCAACGTCATCTTTTTTCCCATGCACCGCGTGGAGCGCCTCGAACTCGACTTGCCGGATGGCAGCATTCCCTCGCTCTCGCAGCGATTTACCAGCAAAACAGGATTGGTCCCGGCGGACGTGCTTATTGGTCATGGAGTGGCTCCCGCGGTTCCCGGCGAGGCGAGCGAGTGAGCACATCGCGAATCCTTACCGCGCCCAACCAGTTGACGCTGCTGCGGATGGTTTTTCTGCCCTTCATCGTCATCCATTTGGTCGCGGGGCGCTACAACTGGGCGCTGCTTCTATTTGTGCTTGCCGGCTTCAGCGACGGATTGGACGGTCTGCTGGCGCGGACCCTTCACCAGCAAACTACGCTGGGACAATACCTTGACCCGATTGCCGATAAGCTTCTTCTCAGCACAGTTTTTCTTGTGCTTTCCATCCTGCACAAAATTCCCTGGAAATATACCGTGTTCGTCTTCAGCCGCGACGCTTCTATTCTTCTTGCCAGCGCCGTGTTATACGCGATCGCCGGCCTGCGTGATTTCAGCCCCAGCATTTTCGGCAAAGCCAATACGTTCGCGCAGGTGGCGGCGGTTTTTTTCGTGATGCTGTTTCAAATTCATCACACACGCGCCGTTTGGGTCACGGAGTTTACCTTCCTGCACGCGGTGCTTGCCTTCACGGTTATTTCCGGCGTCCATTACGTGTTCGTGGTAGGGCAAAGACTACGCACTTTGCATACGGGCACCGCATCGAAATCCACTTTATCGGCCTGACACTTGGCGCAGGATTTTCGTGTAATGAAATCTCGCGCAATTCGAAACTTCCTTAGCGCGGCCTGGGAATTGTGAGATCGAGGTCGGTGGCGGCCAACTGCTTGGTCAGCAAAATGATTTGCCCGACATGCTGCTGCACATGGCCCACGACCTGATAAATTGCATCGAGAACGGAAACTTCTCCCATCTTCTGCGGGTCGGTCCGGTTGAGCAGTTTTTCAGGCGGCAGAGAAGCAATCACCACCTTGGCCTCTTCCACCGTCGTGCGGAATAGCTCGGACAATTGCTTCACGGTGAAACCTTCGCTGGCGGAAAATTCCGCCGCACGTGTGCGAACGTCAGGCTGGCCGCCCACGCCATGCATAATCCACTGCCGCATGTTTCCGCAAAGATGCACCACCAGATTGCCAATGGTGTTTTCATGCGCCGCATTCCGGCGCCACACCTGCTCATCAGTCAAATGCTTCAGGCACGCGTCAACATTTCCCACCATCTGCGTGAGCTTCCGGACGGAGTAGTCGAGAAAAAGTTTTCCAGTTTCGTTATTCATGGCAACAGTGTATCCGGCGCGCAGAACCGCAAGCATCTCCATTTATGCTTGGCCAGATTGATTTTTTCCGTTGGAGTTTTGCTCGCGTTTCGTGAAATCATCCTCCCAACCGGTCGGTTTGCGCACGCTCGGACCTGCATTTTTACGCGCGCGGCAAGGTTATAATCAATCCAGTTCTTATTCGCATCAAGAGCGGTCAGGAGCACTTCATGGCGCTGCAAAAGACGGAAAAAATCTGGCACAACGGAAAATTAATTCGCTGGGACGATGCGAACATCCACGTGATGTCGCATGTCGTGCACTACGGCTCGTCAGTATTCGAAGGCGTGCGTTGCTACGACCTGCCCAGCGGCCCGGCGATTTTCCGCGCAAAAGAACACATGCAGCGCCTTCTCGACTCCGCGAAAATTTATCGTATGGACGTAAATTACAGTCTGGAAGAGTTGGTCTCCTCCATGGTGGAGTTGATCGCGTCCAATGGAACCTGGCCCTGTTACATCCGGCCCATTGTGTTTCGTGGATATGGCGACGCCGGCGTGACCCCGATTCACTGCCCGGTTGAGATGTACATGATCAACTATCCCTGGGGAAAATATCTGGCGGGCGATGACGGCGGCGTGGATGTTTGCATCTCGTCGTGGACGCGCCTCGCGCCGAACACGCTTCCCGTGATGGCAAAAGCCGGAGCGAATTACATGAACTCGCAACTCATCCGTATGGAGGCCAATGCCAACGGCTACAGTGAAGGGATTGCGCTCGATTCTAATGGATACGTGAGTGAAGGCTCGGGCGAAAATGTTTTCGTGGTGCGCAATGGCATTCTGCAAACCGCGCCGCTCGGCAACTCCGTGCTTCCGGGAATTACGCGCGACGCCGTCCTGAAAATCGCCCGCGATATCGGAATCCCGGTAGTTGAATCGGGCATTCCCCGCGAAATGCTCTACATTGCCGATGAAGTTTTCTTCACTGGGACTGCAGCGGAAGTTACGCCCGTGCGCTCGGTGGACAAGATCAAAGTCGGCAAAGGCGAGCTTGGCCCCGTCACCAAAATGGTGCAGAAGGAATTCTTCTCAATCGTGCGTGGGGAAAAACCAGACCGCTTCGGTTGGCTCACCCCTGTCCCAGTGCGGAACAAGCAGCCAGTGGGCGTCTAACGAGAAGCGGATAGCGCCCAACCTGTTAAAGCGCCGGATTTTAATCCGGCGCTACACAATCCAAAGCTATTTCAATTGTGAGAAAACGAATCTCAGCGGAAGGGCGTTTTCTTAAGGTCGTTACTTCGAGGTCTCTTCCAGTACGCCTTGCTCCAGTTTTTCCTGGCACTCAATGCAATGGCGCGTCCACGGCACGGCTTCCAGTCGTTTCGCATTAATCTCTTTTCCGCATGAGATGCATTCGCCGAATGCGCCTTCGCGGATCCGTCCCAGCGCGACCTCTACCATTTGCAGTAATTGGCGGTCGTTGTTGCTCTGCGAAAACAAAAATTCCTTGGTGTAAGAGCTGGCGGCGCGGTCGGCGACGTCCTGAGCGGAGTCCTCATCCACTGTACGGCCGTCCTGCTCGGTGCGCACAACGATGCGGCGCAACTCGTGCTGCCGCGTTTCCAGTCTCTTCCTGAAGTAGTCCAGTTTCTTTTTGTCCATATGAGTTTCGCTGCCTGAAGGGCCGTCTTCCCGAAAAGCCCTTAACCAAAACGCACATCATATGCGTTCAAATTCAGATGCGTCAACTGAGCAAGAGGATTCGGTGGTGTCTTAAAAAACATGGTGCTCGATTCCCAACACAAAGTGACCAAAACGCTTTGTATTTGTGTGGTTACAATGTATGCAGGTCACGGCCCACATTTCTTCTCGCAGGGCAACCCGTGTTAAACTTTGCTTGGGTTGGCATTGCGGCTAGTCCCGCGTGTCGACTAGCCGTGTTGCCAGTTCACGCTGGCGGCAAGGCGTTATTAATTCTGGAGGCCTCGGAGGGATTCCAACCCTCAATCAGTCTCTTTACGAAAGAGATGACCTCATGCGAGTGGGCGAGGCCACGGACAAGGGGCATTCAAAGGTTCGCGCCTGAGAATGCCCTTAGCTTAGTTAGGTGGTGGCGGTTTGTTTGCCATAGCAATGCTCCTTTCTTAGTTGAATGTCTAAAATCATTTTTCTCCGGCCGAGTTTTCTCCCATCATCCCCAAAAGAGCAGCAGTATCGGGTTCTGCCGTAAGAACAGGCTTCATCTTTTCTCCTGCTGTGAGTTTGTTTCCGTCATCGTCAACCCACGTAAGTTCCTCGGATTCCACCATTCGCGTTGCTGCTGTGTGAATACTAGCGAGAGGATTTTTGTATTTAGAGAGATCGAAGCCGATGTCCTGAAGTTTTCCGCGAATTTCCTTGACGGTGATTACGCGCTCGTTACAGCTCTGAACCATCAACCGGATGGCGTCGGCGAGACTAAGAGAATTAATGTCAGGGTAGACGACATCTGGATAAGCCAAGGGCCACAACGCCTCACAGGTTTGCTTGAGGCGAGCTTTCTTTACAAGCAAGTTCTTTTCTTCTTCTTGTATTTGGGAAAGTTCAATCCATGCTGCGCGGAGGGCTTCTTGGTAGGCATTGGTAGTGTTTTCGGCTTCCGTCATGGTTTCACCTCGCTTCACGCCTAATTTCATATTAATTATCTATGGATTAACTTATTTAGTCAATATAATAGATAAAAACATAGATAAATTTTGCGGAGGATGCAGGCATTCAAGGTGTAGAGAAAGCCATGCTTGCCAAGCTCCGTATGGTCGGCTGAAAAACGCGGAGGGATTTGCGGAATGAATGACTTCCGCTATCGCGGCAACAGATTGGGCATGTCCGCCAGGCGATCCCCATCACCGCCATGGCCGCCGCATTTTGCTGGAGCAAATGAGGGTACTAATATATCTGACTGACTTATAATTACTGAACCGTGACAGGGCGATGAGTTTCAATTTCTTCGATTAAGACCATAATTAGAGTGGTACATAGAGCCCACAATTGCTGCGCTTCCGTGGGGGTGAGTGTAATTTCTGGATGTATCAGCGGATTTCTATGCAAGTCCTTCAATTGAGTAAGATGATGAATGGCTTCCTTTTTCAATCCGTGCGCGTCAAGCTCTCGTATATAAAAACCCCAATTTCTTTGGCTTTCCTTTGGAGTGCTACAGCCGAATGCGTTCATCGTTATTACCAAAACGGTCTCTAAAGCCCGCGCAATATGAAAGCCGGCGGCAGTGGAAAGGTCAAACGCCAAAGAACGACCAGCTTGTCTAGTATCGGCCTTTGCGTCTTCGGGAACCTTGTCTTTAATATCCCCGAAAACGTCATCTGCTGAATCGAGTAGGCTCTCAGTGTTAAATACCCCACGGAGTGGAACGCTATAGATTGGAGCGCGAACTAACTCAACGGACATCACATTTTCCAGAGCCTCAAGGCTTTTAGAAATTCCTAAAAAAACCATTTCCAATTGCGACGGAAGTACTGATACATTTTCATTTTCTTCTTTTTCAAATAAAGAATTAAGAACCCCCAATCCCTGAAGAAAGCCTTTTGCAGCTTCCTCGGTGGCGGGAAGTGGTAGATCGCTATTTGACAGACGCCTCAATGCTGCGTCAGCTCTCATTGCTATCATATAAATCTCGATGTGCTGACTCTCGGGTTTAAGGGACATCAATCTTCCGACAAGTTTCCCGAGTGCATAGAATGAATAGCAGTTAATTCGGTTCATACCAGTGTCTCCCACCGAAAATGAAACCCAATCATCAAACCCAAATCTCTCTACTTCAAAAGATTGACTGGCGCAAAACACTCCTATACCCTCTCTTCTAGAGGGTTGGAGTGGCGAATCACCCGAAGAGTCCCGCGAAGAATCCGACAGGTGACTTTGGCCAGTTCACGAATTTTGTGCGCCGCATAGTTGCGGTTCCGCACTCGGAAATAAAATCTAAACTCGATGCCGAGAAACGGGCGAAGAAACGGAAGAAGGCTTCCCGCGCTTCCTCCGTAAAGGATTAGAAAGCCGTTTCTCCCACCTTGCCAGTCACCTCTGCATAGGTAAGCCGCTTACCAACAATCTGCGATAGTGCCAGCTTGAATCGATCTGCATTTTCCATGTCCTTACGGTTGTTATACCGAAAAGTTTGCTCATCCAAATAGCGGAACAAATGAAACGGTTCGACGCTTACATAGGTTCCAGCGATACCGCGCTTCAACAGTGACCAGAAATTCTCAAGCCCGTTTGTGTGTACACGACCGTCAACGTATTGCACGGCATGGTCAATGACTTTGTGCGCATATTCAGTCGCCAATCCTTTGTAAGATTTCAGAGCATCGGAGTAAAGAGCCGCGCCAGCTTGAACGTGCTGCTTCACTTCGCCCTGTAATACTGTCTTGCGGCGATTCGCGACAACGACAGTGCGAACTTCGCCACCACGTTCAAGAATGCCCATGACCGTTGTTTTATCTTTGCCGCCAGTTCCAGTGATGCGCCGCTTGCGCTCGCTGACGTGCATGTTTCGCGCTTTGCCGCCGATGAAAGTTTCATCTACTTCGACTTCTCCGCCACCTCCGCCGAGTTTCTCGAATGAGCCGGACTGCATTGCAAGACGGATGCGGTGCATCATGAACCATGCGGATTTTTGAGTGATGCCAAGAGCCGCCGCGACTTCGTAGGAGCTAATTCCATTTTTGCAGCTTACGATCAACCAAAGCGCAGGAAGCCACTTGTCGAGGCCAATGGGCGAATCCTCAAAAACAGTTCCAACCTTGAGGGAAAATTTTTGCTTAGGATGATCGCCATAGCAGCGATAGAGCCGCGCCTTTTCTAGATAGGTAATCTTCTCGGCATCGCACTGAGGGCAGCGAACCCTGCCGTCTGCCCAGCGAACGGAAATCATGAACTGGCGGCAATTCTCGTAATGGGCGAAGAACTGAATAGCCTGCTGAAGTGTCTTTGGGCTTTCCATGCTTCAAAGGTAGCAAGAAAGTAATAGTCAGTCAAGTATATTATTACCCAAATGAGGCTCGATTTTGTCGAGGGTATCAGCGGCGGTGTGATGATAGTTGAAGTAGTGCACATCCTGCATGATGCCGAAGGCAGGCACGCCCGCCTTGGACATTGGATCAATATCCGCGCCGGTGTCGTCATTCATCTTGATCAGGTTGGCCCCGAATTTTTCAAGAATGTCCTGCACGGGTTGCAGCAATGGCAGGGCTTGAGGATTAACCTTCGCCAAAAATCCCAGCGGATGGTCGGCGCCAAGATCGCTTTCAATGGCCCCGGCATAGTTCGCAAAATCCCCGGCATGCGCCTTGGTATAGGCGTTGTGTCCAGTGCCGCCATTTTCTTCGTCCATCCAGGCGATCACGCGAAGCGTGCGCTTGGGATGCAGATGCAACTGCTGAACAAGCTGCGCTGTCTCCATGGCTACGGCAACTCCGGCGGCGTCATCAATCGCGCCTGTTCCGGGGTCCCATGAATCAAGATGTCCGGAAACGACCACCACTTGCTCGGGATGTTCGCTGCCCTTAATGTCGCCCACCACGTTATAGGTTTGGACGGGCGGGCCGACTCGCGAAGTCAAAACCAGGTGCATGCGTACTGGCCCTTCGGCGGCAAGGTCGGCAATCAAATCGGCGTCTTCACTGGTAACTGCTCCCGCGGGAATATCCGCGGCCGCGCTCCAACCGGCATGAGGAATCCGGTAGTCCGCATTTCCCACCGAGCGCACCAGGGAAGCGACAGCTCCGAGATCCTGTGCGCGTTTGGCTCCCAGCCCGCGATAGACCACGGCTTCATCATAAGCATCGTTGGCACGTCCGTTGGCCGCCTTCGCGCGATCAAAATGGACGTTATACAAAACGATTTTTCCGGAGACCTTGTCCCGCCCCAGTTTTTCCAATTCCTGAAATCATTCACTACTACAACATTCGCGGTGATTCCTTCAGAAGATGTCGGAGCGTTTCCGCTGAGAGCAAAAGGACGATCCTCTGGCTGGTCCCGTAAGTGTGTCCGGGATATTCCACAAGTTCGGCAGTGTCCTGTCCGCGCGTCCAGCGCGGAACCATCACTGGCTCCAGATGAACGTCCAAGCCTAATTTGCGTAATTGATCGGCAACGTATTCCACCGCGGCCTGCGCTTGCGGGGAACCTTCCGGCCGCGCGCCGATATTTTCCGTCAGATACTTTACCTGCTGGTAGGCGTAATCGTCGGAAAGGGCGGCGTCCCGCAGGGCGACGAGTCGGTCCGTAAGCTCCGCCGAATAAGTATGTGCCGCCGCGACATGGTTGAGTTGCTCTTCATACTCGGATTTCGCAGGCGGCGCGGCTTGTTGCGCGCTGGCTGGCAGCATGGCAAATAAAACAACCGCGAACAAAAGGAAGCAAAAAAACAAATTTGTCGTGCGCATGGTCGAACTTCCAGGATTCAGTGTAATGGATTCGCAGCGCGCGGCGCAGGCGAAGTGGACTGCGCGGATGGGAAAGCTGTGAAAAAGGCCCCATTCCTGGGGCCCTTAACGAAAGAGGCGAATAGGTGAGGAATTTAGATGGCAATGCTACTTGCCGTGCTTGCGGAAGAATCGAGAACATGGGTGAAAAGGATGGTCATATCTACATGCGGCCTCTTTATCGGTGCCCTACTCCATGCACCTATACCGCCAGCGATGGAATGACCATTCACCAAAGACCAGGGACATCAAACAACTCATACAAATAGATTTAAGGGAAATGGCTTTTGCGTGGAGGCCGGGATGAGAAATGCCAAACGGCAAAAGCATTGCATACTTTTACCGTCCCAATTTCACTTCCAACTTCTGGCAGCTAGGAATTTCCTGCCACGGTACGCAGCTTGCCGGGCAAAAAGTGATAAGGAGGCCAGGGGCCGCTGATCAGCAACTCGCAATTTTTCAATTGCTTGGCGGCGCTGCTGAAACGGTTCTGGTATTTTTCAATGGATTTGGAGTCAATTAAATGGGCGATATCAATCAGCATTCCCTGCGAATCCATTTTCTTGCAGCTGATTTCTTCTTCCAGTGGATTGAATAACTTATGAACTTGGACGGAGAGCGCGCGGGCTTTGGTCTGGCGCTCACGCTGTCGCGATGCTTTCTCTCGAAGCTTGATCAGATAGTCGCCGCCAACAGTATCGGGCAATTCCACGTCAATCATGGCTTCGCGCAGCGAACCGTCGCGGACCAGCAACTTTAAGTGCATCTCCGCTTTGCCCTTTAGCTTGGCGACGCTTTGTCCGAAGGCACGGCGATTGGTGCGTACCGCCTGCCGGAGCGCCTCGTCATTCTCAAAAATAGTGCCCAGTTTGAACGGAAGGACGGTGCCGGCGCGGAAACACACGCTTACTACCCGGGCATGCTCTAAAAGGGCCTTCTGCTCGAGTTTTTCGCGATTCCCATCAAATTCGCTGACTACCACCGCGAATTCTCCACTGGGATAGCTGAAAACCGCGCATCCATTCACGCCCTGGACGTTTTCCAGTAGGGCTGGGCGTTGGGAACGGGTTCCATTGTTGAGGATTTGCTGATCGGTAATGCAGTAAGCGTACCACGCCATATAAAGACTCCGAACCTGGAGGTCGCGACGCCATCCGTCAACCCGGGAAGAGCGACGTTGGCTACGACCTGCTTGACATTGGAAGAAAGGGCGGTACCACTACGACGAGAACGAACGCCAAATGCCGCGTCCAGAACTGATATTACCTCCGGGCTGAAACAATTGCAACCATTTCGTTGCAGTCATCATCGCGATATGCGTGAACGCACGCATATTTCCATATTCTTTTCAGATTCGATTGGGAAGGAATTCGAGGCCATGCCCCGCGCGGCATTTCCCCCGCGCGCATTTTTGCGAGCTAAACTTTTTTGTGGTGATTGTTGCGGGCCAGAATGCGTTCCTGAAGCGCCAGCATGAGCACGCGGGCCATTTCATCCCAGGGCGCGGGTTTTCCCGTCCAGATTTCAAATTGCCGCGCGGCCTGGTGGACAAACATCTCGAGGCCGGGAATCGGATCCGCTCCACGTTCCTTGGCCATCTTTAGAAGCCGGGTTTCGATGGGGTCGTAAACCATGTCGAACACGTAGCGCGCCTGAATCTCTTTTTCGGTAAGGGGCGACTCCGTGGAATTTCCCATCCCTAGCGGCGTGGAATTTACGATCACGTCAAAGGTAGTTTTCTTCAGGTCCGCGCGCTTCATCACACGGGCCTTGGCTTGGCGCGCCAACTTTTGGGCGGGAGCCGCACTGCGGTTCAGGATATAAACTTCCGCGCCGCGTTCTTTTAGGCCAAAGACCGCGGCCCGTGCCGCTCCGCCTGCTCCCAACACAAGTATCTTTGCGCCGGCGAGCGTCATGCGCTGTTCCAGCGGACGCACCACGCCGGCTAGGTCTGTGTTAAAGCCATAAAGCCGTCCATCCTGCGCGCGGACGACCGTGTTGCAGGCGCCGGTCTTCGCGGTATGCGGGTCAGTATTGTCCAAGTACTGAACGATGCTCTCCTTGTAAGGCATGGTGACCGAAAGCCCGTGAATCGGAATGTCACGCATGCAGGCCAGAAGATCTTTCAGGGTCTTGGCATGCAGTGCCAAATAAACGCCATTCACGTTTTCCCGTCGCAGGGCCGCGTTCATGATTGCCGGTGAAAGAGAATGGGCCACCGGGATCTCCAACAACGCCATAAACGCGCGTAGCAGGGTCCACTTGGTCAATGCGGTAGGTGCTGCGCAGATCGCGAGCGGTGACCTGGCCGGGCGCGGTCTTCTCATCCGCACTCACTGCGGCAAAAGTAAAAGCGCTGCCTGCCCGCACTCCCAACACTCGGCTGATGATTCCCTGTTCGCCCATGCACAGTCCCACTAGGGAGCGGCGGTCGCTGTGTTTTTCCAGCAACTTCATCATCTCGACGTTGTCGTAGAGCGTGGTGGCGGTGCCTACGACTTTGTAGTAGTCGGCGGGATAAACGGTCATTTTTTCCAGCGCGTCATCCAGCTTCCGGCTTCCGTGAAAATCATGATAGGAAAGGACTATCGCCGCTTTCGAGCGAAGATTTTTTAGCTGTTCAGGCCGACATTTTTCCGCGCTTTGGAGCTCAACATCCACCATCTGGCAGCCAGCAGCCGCTGCTTTCGAGAGCATCTCGAGTTGCGCAGCCAATGAACCCTTGAACTTGCCACCGTTCGCGGCGCGCCGGCAGGTTGCGATGACAGTGACGTGGGGATGATATTCCATGAACCGCTTGATCTTCGGTAATGCCAGAGCGGGCTGGGAAAGGTAGTCCAAGCGGAATTCCAGGAACGTGTTGTCTCGCGCTAAAGATTCTGCTTTTTCAATAATTTGCGAGGCATCGGATCCCGTGATAGCGACGCAAACACGGGGCAAACGCAGGTACAGCAAGCGGGAGGAAAAGCTGTTGGAGGCAGATGTAATCATTGAGAGTGGATTCGGCGCGATATTACAAGCCGCTAATTGCAGATGCAACAATGATTTAAGAATTTTATTCCCCGCAAACTTTTTATCAGCCCCGGATGACACCAGCGTAACCTTGACCACCTCTTACCCTGTTGTTACTGTCCACGTTGAAGACTTTTACTTTGTTTGGGTTAGCGGGAACCGGACGTAACCGCGCCCGGCGTTTCGGGAGATAAGATGAAGAAAACAGGACTGTTGCTATTGCTTATTCTAGTGGGTGTTGCCTCCGCGCAAACCAACTATGCGCCTGCTGTTGCGGGAAATCCAGAGGGAACCAGCGCGAATTCAGACACATTTCCCACGCTGCGCATGGAAACGCCCACCTATTCGGACCTGTATTGCGCAGGTTTTGTGAGCAAGCAGCTATTGCCCAATGCCAATTATGTTACAGGCGGCTTGAACACTCCGAACACCACGAAATTCGTGAATGGCGATCTCATTTATCTCGCTGGCGGCGGGTACCAGGTCGGCCAGCAGTACACCGTGGTCCGCGAGTTGAAGGACCCGAACCAGTTCGAGCTGTTCGACGGTCAAGCCAAGTTAATGAAGCAGGCGGGGCAGCCCTATGCGGAACAGGCCCACGTCCGCATCGTGGACACCCGCAGCAAAATGGCCATCGCGCGGGTGGAATTTAGTTGCGACCCGGTGAATCCGGGCGACTTCCTCATTCCATACGTGGACAAAAAGGCTATTGACCCGCAACAGCCGCATGTCTTTGATCGCTACCTTCCAGCCAGTGGCCGCCTTGGAGGCCGCATCATCCTGGCGAAGGATTTTGATTCTGAGCTGGGCACCGGCTCCAAGGTTTATATCAACCTGGGAACCAACCAGGGCGTCCAGGTAGGAGAGTATTTCCGGGCCTTCCGCCGTTACGAAGAGGACCTGCAGAACCCGGTTGATTCCCTTTCATTCAAGGCCTCGGTTTCCGAGGACACGCAAAAGCACCCGTCTTCCACCGACCAGCACATGTTCACCAAAACCAATGGCCCGCAGATTCACGTGCATGACATGCCGCGGCGTTCAGTTGGCGAAATCGTGATCATCGGCACAACTCCGACGACGGCGACAGGCATGATCACCTCTTCGCTTGAAGATGTGCACGTTGGCGATGGCGTGGAATTGGAACAGCAGCAATAACAGGCATCCGCAATCCGCAGTCCTCGTCCGGGGAGCTCACGCTCTCCGGATTTTTTATGGGATAAAAAACGACGTGTTTTGGCGCAAATTCCCTGTCCGCGGGTTGTTCAGCGGCTTCGTGTTTCCCGCGCAGATTTGTTCTAGAATCGGGGCGTATGAACAAAGTTGTCGCCAACGCTGACGAAGCGGTTCGTGACGTCTGCGACGGGGCAACCGTCATGCTGGGCGGCTTCGGCCTTTGTGGTATTCCTGAAAATCTTATCCACGCGCTGGTCCGCAAGGGCGTAAAAAATCTTTCCACCATAAGCAACAATATGGGCATTGACGGCGTGGGCATGGGATTGTTGCTCGAAGCCGGACAGATTCGTCGCCACATGGGTAGCTACGTGGGCGAGAATCGCTTGCTGGAGCAGATGGTGCTCAGCGGGAAGTTGGAGCTCGAACTCGTTCCGCAGGGAACTTTCGCCGAGCGCATCCGCGCTGGCGGGGCCGGGATTCCCGCATTCTTTACTCCGACGGGCGTGGGAACCGTTGTGGCCGATAAGAAAGAGACGCGGGAATTCGATGGCCGCACCTACGTGATGGAGCGCGCTCTGAAGGCCGACTTCGCCCTCATCAAAGCCTGGAAGGGCGATACCTGGGGCAACCTGATTTATCGCAAGACGGCGCGCAATTTTAATCCCATGATGGCGACGGCGGCGAAGGTTACGATTGTCGAAGTTGAAGAACTGGTTGAGCCGGGGGAACTGGCAGCGGATTCCATTCATACTCCGAGCATCTATGTGCAGCGGATATTTGAGGGATCGAATTACGAGAAGCGGATTGAGCGGAGGACGGTGAGAAAGCGTGAATGAACGGATGAGTTCGCAGCGATATCGACAGGGTGCATAGGTCCTTCGCTTCGCTCAGGATGACAAATTAGAGTTGGTAATTGGAGAGCTGGGAGAAATGACTACCCCGAAAAAATCCGCGAAGGACAATGACAAGCGCGAACGCATCGTCCGTCGCATCGCCAAAGAACTCCGCGATGGTTTCTACGTGAATCTTGGGATCGGCATGCCGACCCTCGTCGCCAACCACGTGCCGCCGGGAATTGAAGTTGTGTTACAGAGTGAAAATGGGATGCTCGGCATCGGGCCTTATCCATTCGAAGGTGAAGAAGACCCCGACCTGATCAACGCCGGAAAAGAAACCATTACCGAGATGCCCGGCACAGCGTTTTTCTCCAGCGCCGATTCTTTTGCGATGATCCGCGGCGGCCACATTGATCTGAGCGTGCTGGGCGCGATGGAAGTCGACGAGCAAGGCAACATCGCCAACTGGATGATCCCCGGGAAAATGGTGAAGGGCATGGGCGGCGCTATGGACCTTGTGGCCAGCGCTCGCCGTGTGATCGTCGCCATGGAGCACACTACACGCGATGGCGCTCCGAAAATTCTGAAAAAATGCACGCTACCGCTTACAGGGCTCAAGGTCGTGGACACGATTGTTACCGAGATGGGATGTATCCGGGTCTCAAAAGATGGACTCGTGCTGGCAGAGATTGCGCCGGGATTGAATCCGGAAGACGTTCAGCGAGCAACTGGGCCAAAGCTTACCGTAAGCCCTAAGCTGAAAATCATGGAATGATGATGATGCCGAGAGAACAACTCCGGTCCGAAAAAATCAAATTCGGAAGGGCGCGCTTAACAGTCTGGCAGGCAGCATCACAACGGCCCACACCAGTGCCAAGGCCCCATGAACGGCGATTCCAACGATCCGGAAAGGCAATAGAAGCAGCCAAACAATAGGGAATAAAACAAGTGCCGCCAATGCGAGAGGCCAGCACAAAACGAAAAGTATGCACCACAGCAAGAAGGCAAACATTGGGAATCTCCGCCCTTCTAAATATGCTACGCGCCTGCTCTGCAAAAAGTTCCAGCGAACGTGTAGCCCCGGCTGGCGGACAGGAGTGTCCGCCCCACACTCACTTTCCTTCGCTCTTCAGCCGCTCCGCTTCAAACTCATCGCCGTGCTGCCAGCCGATTAAATTCTGCAGGCTGGCGGCCTTCCATCCCAACGCGAATCCGAAGCGGGCCATCGCAGCATCGCCAATAAAGTTCATGTCGGGGCGATACTCGTCGCTCGGCTGATGATAACGGTTGGTGGTGTAGTCCTCGGCTTGCTTCAGTCCCCACGCTTCCGTATGGCCTTTATATTTCAGCCCTTCGCTGACGGAGAAAGATGGAATCCCCACGCGAGCCAGGCTGAAGTGGTCAGAGCGATAGTAGTAACCCGCGCCGGGATTCGAATCCGGACGGATAGCAAGGCGAAACTCCTTGGCCATGGCGGAAACCACGGGATAGAACGTTGTTCGTTCCGCGCCGGAAACTTCAACTTCTTCCGGCGCGCCGAGGGCCGGAATGTCGTCGAAGTTCAAATCCAATGCGATATTTCCGGCGGGAATGGGCGGATGCTTTCCTAAATAGTCAGAGCCGAGCAGCCCCTGCTCTTCCGCGGTTACGGCGGAAACAAATGGAGCGGCGCGGCTTCGCCTCAGATAGTGCATAAGCGCGAGCGATCTCCAGCAAAACTCCGCATCCGGTGGCGTTGTCCTCCGCGCCGTTGTAAATGTTGTCTCCCGGCATATCGGGGCGGATGCCGAGATGATCGTAATGCGCGGTGTAGAGCACAGCTTGGCTTTTGAGTTTGCTGTCAGCGCCCGACAGCATGGCAACGACGTTGTTCGACGAAAGGGCGAATCTTGCTGACCATGTGGGCCTTCAATTTGACGGGCAGTTCACGGGATGAAAATTTGTGGATTGAGCGTCGAAGATCATCTTGTCGATGTCCAGATTCGCCATGGCTGCCAGCTTCCCCGCCACGCTGAGCTGCACCCATGAGGCAACTTTCAATTGCGGCGTGCCTCAGCTTTTAAGTACGACTTTCTCGCCGGAGTTCGAGTTGCGCACCACCTCCCAGGGATAACTCGCCATGTCGGTTTTGTGGATGAGGATGACGCCGATCGCTCCCTTGCGCGCCGCTTCTTCGTACTTGTACGTCCAGCGGCCGTAGTAGGTGAGCGCTTTGCCCTTGAAAAAGTTCTCGTCGCTCGAGGGCGGCTCGTTTACCAGCATGAGCAGGACTTTCCCTTGTACATCCACGCCCTTGTAATCGTCCCATTTGTATTCGGGAGCATCGATGCCGTAGCCGACGTACACGATCTGCGCGTTCACATCGGACTCGGTCCGCTGCGTCTGATCGTAGGCGACGTATTCATCGATCGGCTTGAGGTCGAGCGAGGGGCCACGGTTGGGAACGAGCGCAAATGTAGTCCCTTCGGCGGGAGTGATTCCGACCATAGGCACTTTTTGCAGGAATGTTCCGTTGTCTCCAGCGGGCTTTAGTCCGTAAAGCGCGAACTGCGTGGCCATGTATTCGGCAGCTATGTCACCGCCGCGCTGGCCGGTGCCCGGCCCTCGAGCAGATCATTGGAGAGAAACTTCACATGCGCGCGAATGCGCTCGGGGTCGATTTTCTGCATGGCGGCAATGGCAGGCCCGGGCAGTGTGCGGAGGCTTCGGGATCATGGCCAAGTTTTGCAGCTTTCGGAGCGGCGTAAAGGAAAGACGTGGAGAAAACAAGGAACAAGATAAAACCATTCCGCATGAGGCAATACTCCCTGGGTACGTGGATTACTTCGAAATCTTTTTCAGATGGCCCGTCGTTACACAAGCAGCTCTATACGAGCGGGCCGGATCATGGGGCCGAACTTTTCATTCGGAGAATTCCGGCTTCACGCAAAATCTTTCTGGCGATCCGGTCAGCGGAAGTGTGCCTGCTCGTGATGCGGGCACCGACTTCCCGCTGGCACCTTGCGGCGCTGGCAGTCGACGACCTAACAGTGTAGTCGGTCACCGTGATGGAGTGGCGCAGCATCATGCAGGGTACGCTAGTTTTTTCAGCGACTGCGTCAGTTAGTTCCGGCAATTCCCACATTCCCGCCATGGTAGGGAAGCTGCGGGCGCGCGCTGAATCATGAAGACAGACCGCATTGCGGATATCGAGCGTGTAGATAACTGTCCTCTTCGTCTGACGCGACGATTTCCCGCCGGAGCAAGCGCGCCGCGTGTCCTGCAAAAGCGGCGCACTGGGCATGCCGAACACAGCGGCTGGCGCGGAAGGCAAACCGTGGCGCCCAACTCCATCATCGCCTGGTTGAAATCGCCGGGGCGATTCGAATCCAGCAGGTGTCCCGCGAACTCCCAGACTTTCTCACCGCGAATGTGATTGCCGGAAACTCTTCCCAGCACGCGCTCTACATTGCCATCCACGACCGCGACAGGTTTCTGGAAGGCAATGCTGGCGATGGCGGCGGCTGTGTATCGTCCAATGCCGGGCAAGGCGAGAAGCCCGTCCGACGCTTCAGGAAAAACGCTTTCGCGTTCGCGCACGATTTTTTTCGCTGCGGCGTGCAGCATTCGCGCGCGGCGGTAATAACCAAGGCCGCTCCATGCTGCCAGTACTGACGCTTCACGGGCCCCGGCTAATTTTTCTACTGTAGGGAACCGCGTGATGAATCGCTGGTAATGATCAATCACCGCAGCAACACGGGTTTGCTGCAGCATGATTTCCGAAAGCCACACATTGTAAGGATCGGTGTTTTTTCGCCAGGGCAGATCGCGCTTGTTGGCGTCATACCATTGCAACAGCCTGCGGCGAAACTGCGCTGGCGAGGAGTGCGCCCTGACGTTTTACTCGATTCCGGTGGCATCGCGGCTGCTGGGAATTGTACGGGGGCAGGTGCGCCCCGACAAATGTGGGCCGCAAATACGACGCGGCGCGAAAACATCGCACGGATAAAATGTGTAACCACGCATCGTCTTATAATCAAGCAATCCTATGAAATATTGCCGTTTCGAATTGAACAAGGAAGCAAAGTACGGGCTGGTGGAATCTGTCGCCGGACAGGATGTGATCACGCGCGTGCTTCTCACTACGCCCTACCAGAGCGACGAAGAGTTAGAAGACTTACCCAGCAAGAAAATAAATTCTCTTCCCTTCGCCAATGCGGTGTTGCTGGCTCCGTTGCAGCCTTCGAAAATTGTGTGTGTGGGCCGCAATTATCGGGAACACGCGGCGGAACTGGGGAA
>CAWHQK010000062.1:0-12040 GCA_963831435.1 uncultured Acidobacteriota bacterium | reverse complement strand
CCGATTCCTCCTCTTCACTCTGTGCGCTGGACGGGGTACTACATGGCCAAAAGCCAGGGAGATTATGAAGTGTTTCTCCAGAATCCGGGAGAAGAGGGCGGGACGCGATTGTGGGTGGACGGCAAGCAAGTGTTCAACGACTGGACACATTTCAACGCCGCGGTAGATGAAGCAGTACTTCCGCTCACGCCGGGAGCACACAAAGTCGTGGTGGAAGCACACCTTCGCGAGCGCTGGAGCGATCCCGGACTGCGGGTGGGAATTGTTGATCCCGCAACGGTCGTGAATGAAGAGGCGAAGAAAATCGCGGCGGCAGCCGACGCCGTGGTTGTGCCGGTGGGATTTGATCCTTATAGCGAAACCGAAGGCTCCGATCGCACGTTCCATTTGCCTCCGGGGCAGGATGCATTAGTGAAAGCGATGCTGGCGGCGAACAAGAAGGTGATTGTAGTTGTCACCTCGGGCGGCGGCGTGGATATGAACGCGTGGGTGGACCAGACTCCCGCCATCATGGAAGCGTGGTATGCGGGTCAGGAGGGCGGAACGGCGCTGGCACAGTTATTGTTCGGCGATTACAGCCCGTCAGGCAAGCTGCCGATCACATTTGACCGCAAGTGGGAAGACAATGCATCGCATGACAGCTACTATCCGGCCGAAGGAACCAACGACGTGAAATATTCCGAAGGCATTTTTCTGGGTTATCGCCACTACGACAAGATCGGAGCGAAACCGCTGTTTCCGTTCGGCTTTGGCCTTTCCTATTCCACATTCAAGTACTCCAACCTGAAGATGGAGGGCAGCGACAGCTCGAGTGTGAAGGTGTCGTTTGATCTGACCAATACCGGGAGCCGCGAGGCAGCGGACGTGGCTGAGCTTTATGTGAGCGACGGTCATGCCAGCGTGCCGCGTCCACCGAAAGAGTTGAAGGGTTACAGCAGGGTTGAGTTGAAGCCGGGCGAGACAAAAACCGTGAACCTGACGCTGGATTCGCGTTCCTTCTCTTACTACAACGTGGGCAGCAAGAGCTGGAAGGTGGAACCGGGAGAATTTGGAATTCTCGTAGGCGACTCCTCGGAGGACATCGCGCTGCACGGATCGGTAAATTTGACGCGGTAGTCAGGCGCCGCGAGAGCACGAGAGGTAAGAACAGGTAGGGAATGGGAGCTTCGCGCCTTTTTCCTACCTGTTCTGTTTTTGGAACAAGCGCCGCATTTTTTTTACCGCGCAAAAATAGCCGATACGATCGGTGCAGACGAATGGTTTTGCCAGACGGCCCTCCCCACATGCTCCGAGGTCTGGCGGAATGAGCTTGTGGCTTCGTCCGTTTGAAAGGCTCGCACGAGAAGACGGACAAGATATAGCAGAGTATGCGGTGCTGCTGTCAGTAGTGCTGGCCATTGTTGTGGCGACGGTGCAGATGATCGGGGCCAGCGCCAACAATGTCTTTTCTGCCATCGGCAGTTCAATTCAGTGAGCGTCGCTGTTTGAGTCCCCTTCGGTTGCGTCGTTCCCTGATCTGTTTCCCTCCCCGCAAACGCATTTCCGTCTACCACCTTCAGGAACCATCCCGGTAATTGGCTGCTTAGTGCCTGAATTTCCATAAAATGAGAGTAAAATGATGTTAAAGTGTGCACGATATTGTCATTCTCTTCCAGGGACAAAGATCAGTTCCCTGCAAGCGTTTGATTCTAAAGCGCAATAGATATCGCACCGTGGAATAAATCGCAGCGGATCGCGTTGGCTTTCCGGCCCGTGCGTCCCGCAGGGGGTAACATGAATAGTGTTCTCCACCGGTTGTGGCAAGGGGAAGAAGGACAGGACATCGCGGAATATGCGGTGATGCTGGCCGTGATTCTGGTGATTGTCGTGGGGACGATCCGGTTGATCGGAAGCAACGCCAACAACGTCTTTTCTTCCGTCGCCAGCTCCATCGCACAGTAAAAACGCACCACGCAGGCGGAATAGCTGCCTGTTCGCGTAGGGCAGTAAAGGGGAATACGTTGGGAAAGACCTCACAGGATAGTTCCGCAATTCCACATTGCCGTAGAATTTATCCCGCATCCATGGCTGGCGGAAGGACGCAAAGCTCCTCCGCTTCCGCGGTCGCGAAGGAGTATGCATGAATCGCAACCGGCTCTTGCTAATTGGCTTTGTCGCCATTGCGTTGGGCGGATTTATCAGTCTTTCGGTTTATCGCAGTCTGGAATCGAGCACGGCCGCAAACCGTCGCGCTGGGGCGGGAGTTTTAGTGGCCGCCGACAATATTCAACTGGGCGCGCGAATTGAAGAGAAAGACCTGAAGCTGGTGAGCATGCCGGAGGCCGACGTACCGCAAGGCAGCTTTCGTGACAAGTCTCAAGTGGTAGGGCGCGGGGCCATACTTCCCATCAGCCAGGGAGACTTTATTCTGCGCAACAAAATTGCGGGACAAAATGCCGGTTCGGGCCTGCCGGCGCTGATCCCTCCCGGCATGCTGGCGATGTCGGTGCGCGTGAATGAAGTGGTGGGGGTTGCGGGGTTCGTGCAGCCGGGAACGCGCGTGGATGTCCTAGTTACGGCCACGCCTTCAGGCGCGAACGAAGAGCAGACCTCAACGGTATTAAGAAACGTCGCGGTGATTGCGGCCGGCCAGCGGCTGGAGCATAACTCTTCCGGCGAGGCGCAGGTTTCTCCAGTGATTACCCTGCTTGTTTCTCCGGACGACGCGCAGCGTCTGAGCCTGGCGAGCAATGAGGGAAGAATCCAGCTTGCGCTGCGGAATCCGCTGGACACCAACCAGGCCAGTTTGCCGCCTACCAGCGCGGGTTCTCTTTTTGGAAGGCAGGCAGCTGCCGCGCCGGCTGCGACGCATGTAGTAAGACATTCAGCGCCGCATGTACAGGCCGCTCCCACGCCTGACACATTTTCGGTTGAGGTTTATAAAGGCACGAAAAAAGAAGAAACCAAGTTTGACGAACAGAGCAACGGACAGACCAATTGAGGACGGACGACATGCAAACTGGCTCCCGTGGTAGGGAGAAAAGAAAGACTCCGGCGATTGCCCTTTCCCTGTGCCTGATGCTTCCATGCTGCATGATTGCCGTGGTAACGGCCCATGCCCAAGAGCATCCTGCTTCGACGACCATAGCCACGCCGCAAAGCAACGCTCCCGCGACCGGGGCGACAGTATCCGAGAACCAGCGCCCGCAGCCGCAATCCAGTAGTCCGGCGCCGTTGCGGGTAATGGTTGGCAAGTCGCTGTTGATCAAGCTGCAGGTGAATTCACCCGACGAGCGACTGAAGCGTGTTTCCATTACGGATGACACAGTCGCGGACGCCATCGTGGTGACGCCGACGCAGATTCTGGTGCATGGCAGGACCGCTGGCGAAGTCTCACTATTGATCTGGGACCAACTGGAGCGCTCGCGGAGCTACGACCTGCGCGTGGATGTGGACGTTAGCGCGTGCGCGGAAGAGGAGCACAGGATATTCCCTGAAGAAGATATTACGGTGACCGCTTCGCGTTCGGCGGTCGTGCTTTCGGGACATGTTTCGACCGACGATGTTTCCAAGCGCGCGGAAAAGAT
Source organism: uncultured Acidobacteriota bacterium (assembly GCA_963831435.1). Classification (GTDB taxonomy): domain Bacteria; phylum Acidobacteriota; class Terriglobia; order Terriglobales; family Acidobacteriaceae; genus JAICKN01. The sequence goes on along the minus strand of CAWHQK010000062.1, from coordinate 8,474 downwards.
TGCCGGGGCTTATTCGAAGAATGTGGTGAACGTTCTGACCTCCGGCCCCGTAGGGGCGCAGGAAGTTCTGCTGGAAGTAAAATTCGCGGAAGTGGACCGCTCCGCGGTCACGCAACTGGGAATGAACCTTTTCACTCCCGGGACGGGGAATACCGTAGGAACGCTTAGCACGGGCCAATATGGCGGGTTCCAGGTTGCGACCACCAATTCCAATACGAGTACGACAGCTTCGGGAACTACCACCACTTCGACATCGAATAGCTCGCCAACCATCAACGTAAGCAATGCCTTGAATATGTTTCTATTTCGCAGCGACCTTAATTTTGGAGCAGTCATTCAAGCATTGCAGACAAAAAATCTACTGCAAATATTGGCGGAGCCAAATCTGATTGCGGTGAATGGCAAGCCGGCGAGTTTTCTGGCGGGCGGCGAGTTCCCCTACCCCGTTGTGCAGCCGGGACAAGGCATCACCGCGGTGACAATTTCCTTCCGTGAGTTTGGTGTGCGGCTGCAGTTCACGCCAATCATCATGCCGAACGGCAATATTTATCTGCACGTGCAGCCTGAGGTCAGCGCGCTGGATTTTGCGAACGCGCTCACCATTTCCGGCTTCACGATTCCCGCATTGAGCACGCGCAAGGCGGACACGGAATTTGAGCTGAAAGACGGCCAGAGTTTTATGATTGCGGGACTACTGGACAACCGGGTGACGGACGTGATGAATAAAATCCCGGGCATCGGCGACATTCCGATCCTGGGGAATTTATTCCGAAGCAAAAATTTACAGAAGAGCAATTCGGAGTTGATGGTGTTGTGCACAGTGCATCGGATTTCGCCAAGCACGCAGGCGGTGGAAACGCCGAAAAATCCGCAGCCGTTTATGGATACCGGCAAGTTTGATGGAAAAACGCCAACACCGGCGCCGGCCAGCAAGCCGTAATCGCCGGGTTGGGTTGGTGTGTGGTGTTGTAAACAGTACTTGACCCTTGGGAACTTGTAGGTAGGCAGTTATGCCGGAACTTTCTGTCGCGGTAATCGCCGGGGACGCGGACCAGCGAACCATGCTGCAGGTGCTGGTGGAGGGCACGCATTCGGCCCGAATCGGCTTAATGAGCAGCAGTTTTCCCATGACCGTGGCAGACCCGTCTTTTCAAAAACTACAGACTATTCAACCGGACGTTGTGCTCATCGACATTCCTTCCGATGGGGGCAGCACGGCGCTGCGCAGCATTGAATTGCTGCATCAGGAGATGCCGGACACGGTGATAATCGCGATCGGCAATTTGTCGCAGCCGCAGGTGATTGTGAACTCCATGCGCGCGGGCGCGCGGGAGTTCCTGGAGCGGCCCGTTACGACCTCGAACCTGCTGGAAGCGTTCGTGCGCCTGAGCACGAAGAAGCGCAAGGTGACGCGAGAGGAGCGTCGCGGCAAGGTCTTCACGGTGGTCAATGCAAAGGGCGGCAGTGGGGCGACGACCATCGCCGTAAACGTAGCGCTGGCATTGCAGGCGGCCCATGGTCACACCGCGTTGGTGGACCTTGCTCCATTGGGCCACACCTCGCTGCACATGAATTTGAAGCCGTTATTCAGCGTGGCAGACGCAATACGCAATCTGCACCGCCTGGACAATTCCCTTTTGGAAGGCTACATGACGCGGCATTCCAATGGCCTGCAGGTATTGGCTGGCCCTACGAATCCGGTACCGATTGAGCCTTCCACCTCGGAATTCGCGCGGTTGTTTGACATGCTGGTGGGGCATTACCGCTATGTCGTGGTGGATGCTTCGACGCGTATTGACGCGGCCACGAGGGTAGTGTGCAATCTATCAGAGACGGTAATGCTGGTGGCCCATTCGGACGTCGCTTCTTTGTGGAGCGCGGCGCGGGTGCATGAGTTCCTGAGCGAGACGGGAAGCCGCGACCGGGTACAACTGGTGCTAAATCGTTTTCGTAAGATTGCCGGATTCAGTGATCTGGACGCGGAAGCGGCGGCCGGAAGCAAGCTGTTGTGGAAGGTGCCAAACCATTATTTCGCGGTTTCCTCGGCCATTGACCGGGGCGTACCACTGATGCACCAGAGCCACACGGAGATCGCGCGCTGCTTTATAGATTTGGCGGCACGGCTCACGGAGAATGATCGCGACGTGAAGCGCGAGGCCTGGTCGTTGTTTAAGACGGTTTGAAGGTTCAAGACGGTTTGAAGAAGAACGTTTTCGTATAGCGTATGGGCAACTTACAGACCTTTGAGAGGACCGAGTACCAGCAGGTAAAAGCGGACCTGCACCGCAAGATCCTCGACCGGCTGGACCTGGAGAAACTTGGACGGACTTCGGGCGACGCGGCGCGGGATGAAGTGCTGCTGCTGATCCGCAACACCGTCAACAGCGAGGCGGTCCCTCTCAGCTTCGCCGAGCGCGAGCGGCTGGCGCGGGAAATTCTGGATGAAATTTTCGGTCTTGGCCCGCTGGAGCCGTTGCTCAAAGACCCCACTGTTTCCGATATTCTTGTGAACCGCTTTAACCGGGTATATGTGGAACGAGCGGGAAAGATTGAACCCACCGGACTGAGCTTCAAAGACAATCAACACTTGATGCAGATCATTGACCGCATCGTGTCGCGGGTAGGGCGTCGCGTGGACGAATCGTCCCCTATGGTGGATGCGCGACTGGCGGACGGCTCGCGCGTGAATGCCATTATTCCGCCGCTGGCCATTGACGGACCGTGCCTCTCCATTCGCCGTTTCGGCCATGATCCGTTGACGGCGCGCAACATGATCGAGAACAAATCGCTTACTGAGCCCATGCTGGAGTTGCTTTCCGCCATGGTCAAAGGTCGGTTGAATTTACTGATCTCTGGCGGAACGGGCGCGGGAAAAACGACGCTTTTGAATGTGCTGTCAGGCTACATTCCGAACACCGAGCGCATTGTCACCATTGAAGACGCTGCTGAACTGCAACTCAAGCAGGAGCATGTTGTGCGGCTGGAGACGCGCCCTCCGAACATTGAAGGCAAGGGTGCGGTGCGGCAAAGGCACCTGGTGGTCAACAGTTTGCGTATGCGTCCTGACCGCATCATCGTGGGCGAGGTGCGCGGCGAGGAAGCGTTTGACATGTTGCAGGCCATGAACACGGGCCACGAAGGGTCGCTGACCACGGTCCACGCCAATTCCCATCGTGATGCCCTGGCGCGTATTGAAAATATGTTCTCCATGGCGAACCTGAATATTCCCGAGCGCGCCATCCGCAGCCAGATTGCATCGGCGATTCACGGTATAGTGCAGATCGCCCGGTTGACGGACGGAACGCGTAAGGTGATCTCCATTTCGGAAGTAACCGGCGTGGAAAACGACGTCATCACCATGCAAGATATTTTTGTTTTTGAACGCCAGAGTGTGGATGAGAGCGGAAAAGTAAAAGGCGCTTTTAAGGCAACCGGCCTTCGTCCCAAGTTTTCGGAGCGGTTGGCCACCATGGGCCTCCGCCTGCGCCCGGCGCTGTTTGACTCCAGCATGGAGGTTTGAGCGGATCGTTTTAAGTTGACCAGCTTAAGGGAACTCAGCTTAGCGGATTTCATTCGATATGCACGCAATTATCGCCATTCTACTGTTCGTCGTGATCGCGCTTGCCGCATTTGGCGTTGGCGCGATTATGGACCAGCGCAACGCGCGGGCGCGTCTGTTGCGCGAGCGACTGGAAAGCGTGCAGAAGGCGGCCGAACAGCAGCCCAACGAAGACCTGGCTCTGGTGCGCGATCAGACGCTCAGCGAGATTCCGGCACTCGATACGCTTTTGCGGCGCTCGGCGAAAATTGCCAACCTGCAGGATTTTCTCTCCCAGGCGGGGCTCACCATTCGCGCAGGAAATTTACTATTTTTTTCCGGAATCAGTGCGGTAGTTTTTGCCGGTGTCATCCTATTTTTGGGACAGGCGCCAGTGTTCGCGGTGGTTGGAGCCGTCATAGGAGCCTTTCTTCCCTATTCCTACGCCTCATTCAGGCGCAACAAGCGCTTCCAGAAATTTGAAGAACTGTTCCCCGAGGCCATCGACACACTGGCGCGCGCAGTCCGCGCCGGACACGCCTTCACAAGTGCTTTAGAAATGATTTCCGACGAGGTAGCCGAACCTGTGGCCACGGAGTTCCGGATTCTTTTTGAAGAACAGAAATTTGGCTTGCCCGTGCGCGATGCGCTCATCAATCTGACGGAGCGTGTGCCTCTGGTGGACGTGAAATTTTTCGTGACCGCAGTGATGTTGCAGCGCGAGACCGGCGGCAATCTGGCGGAAATTCTCGACAACTTGTCCTATGTGATCCGCGAGCGCTTTAAGATTCAACGCCAGGTACGCGTTTACACAGCTCAGGGCCGCCTTACAATGATGCTGCTGATGGGACTGCCTCCGGTAATTGTGGTGGCGATGATGACGATAAGTCCGGCGTTCATGCGGCCGCTGTTTACCGACCCGCTGGGACATGTTTTGATCGAGTTGGGAATTGGATTGCAGACGGTCGGCTATTTTGTGATTCGAAAGATTATTCAGATACAGGTTTAAGAAACATGACGATCATACTGATACTTATTTTATTTTTGACCGTAGTGGTGGCCGTCTTTTCTTTCGGGGCGGCGGCTTATGCGCCGTCTTCCGTGCTGGGATCGCGCCTGCGGCAACTCGGCTGGCAGAAACCTGTCGAAGAAGCGAAGCCCGCATTCCGGGAACGCATCGGTCAGGCGCTCGATCCTCTAAGCAAAGCGCTGCCGCTTTCGCCCTCGGAAGTCTCGCGCACCCGAGCATGGCTCATTCAGGCGGGATATCGCGAAGCTTCGGCATCTGACGATTTACACCGGCAGCCGGGTGTTCGGAGCGGTACTGGGCGGGGCAATTGTGATTGCAATTTCCGGCTTCAATTCCATGCTGCTTCTCATTGGCGTGATGGCGTTTGGGTTTTTCATTCCGCGAATGATTTTGAAGCGGCTCATTCGCAACCGGCAAATGCGCATCCGGCTGGGGCTTTCCTGACGCCCTCGACCTTACCGTTATTTGCGTGGAGGCCGGGCTTGCTCTGGACCAGGCCATGATGCGGGTGGGCGAGGACCTGCACCATGCGCACGAGGAATTGAGCCAGCGAACTGCATCTGGTAAATCTCGAAATGCGCGCCGGCAAACCTCGGACCGAGGCGCTGAGAAATCTGGTGGAGCGCACGGGGGTGGACGACATACGCGCACTTGTCACCACCCTCATCCAGACGGACCGCTTTGGAACGAGTGTGGCGCAAGGACTGCGCGTGCATTCTGATTCCCTGCGCACGCAACGCCGGCAGCGCGCTGAAGAGCAAGCCGCCAAAACCAGCATTAAGATGGTCCTCCCTCTTGCCCTGTTTATCCTCCCCTCAATTATTTTCGTGACGTTGGGACCGGCATTTATCCAACTGCTCCACACGTTCAAGGCGGCGCAGTGACTTTAGGTACTTGTAGAGGCCCCCTTCAGGAGTAGTAATGGTTTTACCGGTTCCTCAGGGATACGCATTCAATCGCACCCGGCAGTGTTATGTGGCGACGGACCTGCGCCTGGCGGCCACGCACTGGTCGCGCTTTCGCGGTCTGATGGGCCTTGGCGCTGGAGATTTTGGCGCAGGAAAGGCGCTATGGATCGTTCCCTGCCATGGGGTGCATACTTTGGCCATGCGTTTTCCCATTGACGTTCTTTATTTGGACCGGAACAAAGTTGTGGTCCACTTGGAGCAGACGTTGAAACCATGGCGGGTGGCTCCAGTGCGCATGGCGGCGGCTTCGGTACTGGAATTGCCTGAGGGCACATTGCGCTCCACCGGAACCATCCTGGGCGATGTGTTGGATATTGCAACGGAAGAGGCGATTAAGGCAGCGGCGGTGTGAACTACTACGAACCTAAATTTTTGATTGAGTGGTCATCGCCCTGGCACGAGTTCAGGGCGGCGATAAAGCCCGCCCTGGCGCGGTCTCCGCGCCCGCTTGCCGGTGAGGCCCACACCCGGCTTATTTCCCTACCGCAACCTGGCGGTGGCATGGGGGAATTGAAGCTTTCTGTCTCGAGCGGCGTTGTTTTGTTCCAGGCGCGAGGTTGAGAGCATTGCATCCCCACTCACAAAGAGAGCAGCCGATTTAGACGTAATTTATTCCGGGGGACGAAATTGCCACAAACCGAAGACGCCGGCGGCGCGCCCAGCGGGGCGTGCGGGACGGGCAGGTAGAAAAGAGGCCTTTCATCGCACTCAAAGAAAATCCGCGTGGCGCGGGAATCTACCGTCCGGGAACAGGTGGTGGACGCGCCGGATGTGAAGCTGCCGCGGTCCAATGTGGCGGTAGAAAACCTGCTTGCCTACCACGCGAGACGCCGGGCCCGCCTCCCGCGGAAGGCTTGCGGGATTCGACGTTACGGCCCCCACAGCTTAACCCAGATGGCGGCGGTTGCGCCAGCGCCGGAGCTGAACCAGGCAAAGGACGTTGCGAGGCACCCACGCTGCCCAATGAACGTGGTGGCCCCTGCACCCACGGTCCCTGTGCAGCATATTTCATCGTTCCAACTGCCGGGATCGAATCCGTTGCAGGTGTGCCGCCTCCGGTTTCAGCGCCTGAACAATTAACCACCGCGCGGCTCACTTTGCCTTCAACGGCCGGTTGCGCCTGCCCAACCTAACGCAGGAACTGGCCCGGCGCGGCCCTGGATTTGGCCCGGTAATGCCGCGGCAAGTTGTGCCGCCCCAGGCGCAGACGGGTAACATATCTCGATGCGGCAGCCTGTGGCTGGACTTACGGGAAGCACGTCAGTTGTTCCGCCGCAGGTTGCAAGTGGGGATTTCTTCCTCTTCCCGAAAGGACGCGTCTTTAGGGACCAACTTAAGGGTGGTTCCGCCTTCGCCGAGCCTGCGCGCAGTCAGGTTCCAACCAGCCGCGGACAAGGCAGCCAAGGGGCGGGTTTGGGCAATCCCATGGATCGAGGGTCGTTTACAGCGCCTCCTGCGGTCGCCACCAGCCACAGCGGGGCGGGAGTGGTGGTTTCGAGCCATCCTGGCCCCACGGTGGGCGTACCGGGCCATGGAAGCCCTGGGGCGCTATCCATGTCACCCGCCGGGCAGACAAAGCCGGGAATCGGCAAAGGGGCAGAGGGCGACACGGGCATCAGCCGCGGAGCAGGGGCAGCCAGCGGTCTGGCGGGGGACGGCAGTGGGGCCGGCCACAATGGCGCGGGCCCAAGCACAGAATTGACGGCGCGGAATGGCAACTCGCCTTACCCCGGAAGAGGTGGGGCTGGAAGTGGAACTGCCGGGAATCCACCCATGCCGGGAGTTGCAGTGCAGGGGGGCGGCAGCATCGTGACGCTGCCTAGCTTTGGAGATGACGGGGCCCAACCCAGCTTGCCCAACCATTCGTCCACCGCGCCATCAGACCAAGGCGCGGAAATCACAATTGTGGCCACTTCGCGTTCCGGGGGCGCGTTTAATTTCTATGGCGCGCTCAAGGGAGACAAGGTCTATACGATCTACCTAGACACAAAACTCGGGACGGCGGTCATGCAGTTCGCCGATCCTACGTCGGTCGCGCATCCTTATGCGCAGGATTTGACCGCGCCGCAACCCATGCGCGCGGACCTGCCCACGGGCCTTCCGCGGGCGCGCATGGTCGTGGCCTGCGTGCTCGACCGCGCGGGAATGATTAAGAACCCGCATGTGCTCGAAACCGGCACCGCGGTCATGACCGCCCGGGTACTGACGGCGCTTGGCAACTGGAAGTTTCGTCCTGCGTTGCGCGCGGGGCAGCCAATTGAGGTCAATGCCATCCTCGGCTTCAACATTGATACCAGCGACCGGAACTAGAAACGACCGAAACTGACTAACGTCCGAGTTCCGAGCCGGGGCTAGGGATTTGACGCAGGAGATGGAGCATCTTCGGCGCCAGAGCGTCCTGGTCTGCTTTCTCGTGGAGCTCGCGGACCTTGGCAAATTCCTTTTTGGATTCCTCGGCATTTCCCATTGCCTGGTACACCCGGCCGAGCCGGTAATGGGCGTCAGGTTGCGAGGGATCCAGTTCCTCGGCGTGCCGCAACGCGGCGATTGCCTCTTTGTATTTCTTCTGCTCGGTCAACATTGCGCCCAGGTCAATGTAAGCCAGCCGGAGGTTGCTGCTCAACTGGACCGCCTTCTGCAGAAAAGCGATGGCGGCCTCCGGATGATCGTTCTTCATTTCAATATCGCCGAGATAGGTGAGGGACTGCGCGCTTTTTGGATCAATGGCCAGTTCGTTTTGAAATTCGCGGCGAGCGTCGTCGTACTGATGGGATTTCCAATAGAGATAGCCTAGTCCGAAGTGAATGTTGGGGTCATTGGGCGCGACTTTTAATGCTGCTTGGAATTCGTTGATGGCCTCCTGCGGCTGATGCAGGCCGTCAAGAGCTTCCCCCATAAGAACATGTGCGGCGGCGGAGTTCGGATTTTGCCGCAGATC
>CAWHQK010000061.1:0-26538 GCA_963831435.1 uncultured Acidobacteriota bacterium | reverse complement strand
GGGTGCGCGCAGAACGCTTACCAATTCATACATGTTGTACTCATCGGAACTCAAAACCGGTATGCCGCCGCCCAGTTTTTCGGCGATTCTACGGCCGTGCCTGGCGTCCAGTCGCTCGGTGGCAACGAGAATCAGGAATACGTTCCGTTGTTTGCGGAATGCATCCAACGCCTTCGCGATCGAGCTCAAATAATGCTCCAGCGCGCGATCCGCCTCAGGACCGGCGTTATGAAAATAAACCGAACGGTAATGGCTCCTCTTTGTAAGCACCGGTCAGGCTGCGCAATGCCAACTTTGCCACCGATGCTTTCACAGGCCACTCAAAAGGATTGATCGGACAAACAACCAGCACGGGCGTCTTGCCGTCCCACCCAAGTTTACGCAAAACTTCCTGACCGTACGCAGGCGGACGAGGCTCGAACGTTCAAGCCGTATCCGTTCCCAACGAAGTCGGCACTCCCAACTCCCGCAGTACTGTTCGAGACTCTTCGTTGCGAGTAATGACCAGCGAATCCTTGCAATAGCGCGCGCACATCTTTCGAATCGGCGATCCATCTGGCCTGCTTCCGAGCCATAGCCCACTGAGAGCTTATTCTGCGCGGCGGCAATTCCCAACGAACCAATCATCATGGTGGTCAGTGCGTTTGCAAATTTGCTTTTGAAAGCAGACCCTTCGCACGCGATCACTCCATGATGCTTGGGCACCTCATCCATAAGAAACGGAGGAAAGATATCTGGCAGATGGACTTGCGCGCTTCCGTCAAAATACCCTCTCGTAAACTCAAGCTTTTGACTCATCACGCTGAGCTCCACCTGCTCCGCGCCCAGAATATGCCGGATCTGCCGCAGCATCTCCTCCACCCGGACGTCCGATCCCATATTGCGGGTTCCGTTGTATCCCGCGAAAAGCAGCTTTAACTTCTCACCCTGCTGCCATGGTTTTCCCTTGCCTAACATCCAGCCGAGCTTAGCGCGTTCAATGTTGCTGCTTACCCAACTTTCCAGAATAAAATCCATCATGCGGCCGTACCTCCAGCTTTGGTCGGCCATCCCTGGTAAGGATAGGTAAAGTTGGTTTCGCGGCTGAACTTCAGCAGCGGATAGCTGTATTGCGAAAACGGAACGGGCTTACGTCCCAGTTCGGAAGTAACGCGCGTGTTGTCAAAGACCGTGTTCCAGGTCAAATAGGGCATGAACACTTTCATCAGCGCCGCGCCATGCCCGACGGAGTTCTTACGATTGGCCAAACTGTTCACGATCCCGGCAAATGGCTTTTGAACGAAAGGCAAGAACACCGGCCCCCGCTTGTTCTGCGCCGCCGACAGCGCGCTGGTTACCTGCCGAAACGTCTGCGAGTCGCGGCCCGACGAGAGGTGATAGGTATCGAAATGCGGTTTTTCTTTTACGTGCAGTGTGGCGATGGCATCGGCCACAAAGTCCACATTCACAATGTCGATTTTGTCGTTGGGACGAAAGGGCAATGCCAAGAGCCCTGCGAGAAACACAAACGACCTGACCATATCGAATTGCGTAGTCTGTGGATAGCGGCTATCACCTAATACAATGCTGGGGCGAAAAATTGTAATCGGCACATCAGGTAATAACTGCCGCACCATATGCTCGCAGAATTTCTTAGTGCGCGCGTAAGGATCGTAGTCCGAACGGTTCCAGTCGATTGAAGCGTCTTCCGTGACGACTTCATCCTGGCGCTTCCCCGCCACGGCCACGGTGCTCACGTTGCTGAAGCGCCTCAGGCCGTGGTAGTGATTTGCCTGCCGCGCGAGCTGAATGACCTCGAGGGTACCGCGCAGATTCACATTCAAACAACTCTTCTCTGATTTCCGATTCAGCGACGCCGCGCAGTGAATGACCGAATCCGTCGTATGCACCAGCCGTTCGTAGTCTTCGCGCACCAATCCAAAACCGGGAGCGGTCAAATCGCCACGAAATACACGGACTTTTGTTTGCAGGAATTCGTAGAAGTGCGGAAAATCCATATGCAACTGGAAAGCCTGCCAGAGCCGGACTTCCGCTTCATGTGGGTCCTTCGCGCGCACCAGAACATTCAGCGACGCGCTATGCTGCTGCAATAAATTCGCGGCGACATGCGATCCAATATATCCGGTGGAACCTGTCAGGAATATTGCCACGTTGCTCCGTCTGTATGGGTGTTCACAGGCTCTCCCTTGGATTTGGGCAAAAGTTGCAAATCGCGCGGCGGCCTCGCCTCTAGCGGCCGCCCCTCAATCAAAGGATACGTCCACTTGCGCAATGCGGGAATGTGAATATTGATCCAATACTCCCACCAGTCCAGCGAGCGCGTGTCGTAAGCAAAATCTTTTTTCTCTTCCTCCACCAGCGCGTGAGAAAGTTTTTCGATGTTCTCGGCGGCAAAATCATGTTCGTTGAGCAGAATAAACGGCTCGAACAACTCGACCAGCTTTTCCACTCTCTCCAGCATGCGCTCCGCCCGCGCCAGCGGCGTTTTCCGCAACGGCAGCGGAGACATAATCCGCTGGATGGATTTCACGATCGCCTTCTGCGCCGGCGCGGACATCCAGTTATACCGGCCCTTTGAAACCGGGATGGCGTCCAGTCGCAGCCGCAGCCAATACTCCAGGCCTTCCTGCGCCCGGTAATGCTTGCGGTGCGCGAGCGAAGTCAACTCAATCGAGCGTCCCATGTCGCAGGGATTGGTCACCGACGTCGCCAACTGATACAACGAATCATTTCTGCGTTCGATAATCGCCGCCGCGATCAGTGTCATTCCGGCGCAAACTGAATCCACGGGAAGAATGTCCAACCGTTTGCGCTCGTTCGATGGCAACTGCCGGAACACCGTGCCCAGCAGATAGGAAAGGGATGCCGAAGTATTGATGCCCTCATTCCATCCAATAAATGGTTTGGCAATTGAAGTTTCGACAATTGCCGGACGCACAATCGCAATCGGCAAGCCGACTCCATACTTCGAGATCAGCGACTCCGCCAGACTCTTGGTCAGCGTATAGGTATTTGGCCAGCCAAGTTCTTTCGCCCGCTCCGCTCCGAATTCCGTCAGGTAATTCTTCAGCCAGCGAATACGGTTTTTGCGGATCTGATTTTCCAGCGCCGCACCTTGCAGGTCCTTTGCCGCATGTTCCTTAGCCAATGCCTGCATGCGGAGTTCGCCCGTCACTTCCTCGCCTTCGGCCTTCATCTCGGCTCTTTTTATCGCCTCATGGAGTGACCGCCACTCCTGCTCCGAGTCAAAATCAGGAACGTTGATCGGCGTGTAATTCGGACGCACAGTTTCCGGCACCCGCTCATCGCGCGCGCCAGCCACATAGCAGGTGGAAAGATGCAGCAATCCGGAATGGTCCGATTTGCGGACAAATTCCAGGATATTCAAGGCCGCGTCCACATTAGTGGTCAGGGCATCCCGCAAATCAGGATTGAAATCGGTCAGCCCCGAACTGTTAATTACCAGATCCAGCCTCTTCAGCAAATATGCGGAGGTTTCCGAGTCAAGCCCCAAGCCTTCCTGAGCAACGTCCCCTTCAATCACTTCCACGCGGTCGTTGAGAAACTGAGCAAAACTGTCGCCGTATTTTTCAAACAGAGGATCAAAGACGGGCGACTCCTGCACCATTTTTTCAAAGCGCTTCCGCGCAGGATTGGACTTTTGCCGCCGGATCAGTAAATAAATGCGATTGATCTCGGGCAAATCCATCAAGGTATTCGCCAACCAAACCTTGCCGATAAATCCCGTTACCCCGATCAGCAGAACATGTTTGCCAGCAAGCGCTTTGCGCACTGAAAGCGGCCCCCGGGGCACATTCTTCTCAAAGTGCACAATGGGAAGTTCGGTCCCGCGTTTCCGGCGAACCGATGGAATCACTGCGGCCCACAACGATTTCGGCTTTAACAGAGCTAAACCCCGCACCAACTGCTGCGGTGTGCGCTCGCCGTCGGGTCTTGAGTCAGCAATCCGCGCGAAAATGCCGCGAGGGCGGACGACCGGGTCCTGCAGCCTGCCGGTAGCAATTCCGTTACGAAATTCCAGCCGGTTGGCAATGACCCATTTCACATTTAAATGATGCGCCAGCGGACGCATCACATGTACGAGCCCCTGGCTCACCAATACGACTTCAGCTCCGGATTCCTGCAGTTCCTTAAGTTTTGCAATTCCAGCAGCTTTCAGGTGCGGCTTCAGCTTGTACTGGAAGTATTCTTCCCCCAACAAATCGAGCCTGTCGCGGGTCACCCCGCGCAATACCGTATGCACAACCCGTGTGGCGAATTTCCGATCGAGCGAATACAAAAACGGACGGATCAGTACCGCCAGCAATACCAGTCCCCGCCTCACCCACCGCTCAGAAAACGTCTGCGCGTTCCAGGTAAAAAACGCAACCGGACGCACCACGCTCAGGTTCAGCAGACTGCCTTCCACGCGCCAATAAACCGGCGCTGTCGGCCTCGGATTTTTCTTTGTTTCAGTCAAAATCGTTGATTCAGTTAATCGTGCATCCGTCAAAACTTTGATTCACACTTGTTAACCTGGGTCTTCAGGAATTCCTATCTCAAACACCAAAGGCAGGCACATTATTGTAAACAATTGTTCGGCAAGGAGCGAGGAACTACTCTGTAAGCTCAACAATTATATAGGTATGTAGGTGGATACCTGTACACACTATGTGGACTTCGCAGCTTCTTGTCCCCGCACTAGCAGCGCCATGCATCCGCCCAGTCCAATCATCAGACCGATGATGATGAGCGCCGTCTTGTGCTGAACGAATCCGATAATGGAAGGTCCGAAAAACCCGCCTAAATTGCCCACTGAATTCACGATGGCAATTCCGGCGGCGGCGGCCGTCCCGCTAAGCCCGGTATTTAACGCCCATATCGGTCCACACATAGAGAACACCGCCATAAGTCCAAGCGACAATCCAATGATGGTCGGCACCAGAGAATGAGAGAACGCGCTTAGCAATAAACCTCCCATCCCTCCGAACGCCGAAAGCGCTATGTGCCACTTTCGCTCCCCGGTGCGGTCGGAATGAAATCCAATCAAAACCATGGCGATGGCGGTCGCGATGTAGGGCACGGCTGAGAGCAAGCCGAGTTTGAAGTCACTCATTCCCGAAAGATTTCGAATAAACGACGGCAGCCAAAGGCTTATGCCGTAAGCACAGGTATTGACTCCGAAATACATCACCACCATGAGCCAGATGATCGGCCGCGCAAACGCCGCCCTTATTGTGCTCTTCTGCACAACCATGCTCCGCCGTTCGTCTTCAAGCAGCGCGAGCAGCCAATTGCGTTCCTTGTCGACCAACCATTGGGCATGCTGCGGAGAGTCCGCCAGCACAACGAAGACCACCAATCCCAGCAAAATGGCGGGAAGTCCTTCCATCAGGAACAACCATTGCCAAGCCTTCAAATATCCACTGATGTGCCATTGCAGGATGGCCCCGGAAATTGGGCCGCCGACGGCCCCTGAAAGTGGTCCCGCAGTCATAAACCAGGCAATCGTTTTCGCACGCGCGGTCGTAGGGAACCAGCTTTTCAAATAAAGAATGACGCCGGGAAAAAAGCCCGCCTCGGCCGCGCCCAACATGAAGCGCAAGAAATAAAACTCATGCGCGGTTTTCACAAAGATCATGGAGCAGGAAATTGCGCCCCATACGACCATCAGCAGCGTCACCCAGCGCCGCGCACCCACGCGCGCAAGAACCAGATTGCTGGGCAACTGGAAGAAAAAATATCCGGCGAAAAATATCCCCCCGCCCAAGCCGTAAACAGCTTCGCTCAACCCCAGTTGCTGCAGCATTTCCAGCTTGGCAAATCCGACATTGATGCGGTCGAGATAAGCGACGATATAAAGAACAAAAAGAAATGGAACCAGGCGCAACGTGATTTTGGAAATTACCGCCGCTCCGGAGTCCTGGTCTAAGTTGGATGAAGTTGGGATGAGATTAGACGTGGCAAGCACCTCTTGCGTGACCGGTCATAGTTTGCACATCCGAATATTCCTGTTGCTAGATATTTAACTGTTCTCTAATCCCGCGCACAATTTCTTCCGGCGACAAGCCTACGTCTACAACTATCGCGTCCGTGGGTTCTTCAAGGTCCGCGAACTGCCCAGCCAGAATACTCTCCCCGGCAAAATGCCCATGCCTCTGCCGGAGGCGGGAGCTGATCAATTCCTTGGAGCCTTTCAAATACACGACCCTTACTTCCGGTCCCACGCGCAATTCATCGCGATAGCTCCGCTTTAACGCGGAACACGCCAATACTACATTGCCACGATCTTGAATCCATTGCGAAATCGCATCCCGCATGGCTTGCAACCACGGAGCCCGGTCGGCGTCATCCAGCGGAATACCCCGCCGCATCTTGTCCACATTGGCTGCAGAATGAAAGCTGTCCGCATCCACGAACGTCCATGCCATTTGCCCGGCCAGCATATTTCCAACCGTGGTCTTCCCTGCTCCCGTAACCCCCATGACAATTACAACCATTTTTAGCACGCCTGCCGCTCAGGGAGCATAGGTTTTCTCAAACTGGTTACGGGAATTTTCAACTGTAAAGGTGCCGTCAGACCGCGCGGTCACGTCGATATAATTTCCGTCAGAACTCGCCTGTATGTTGGCAATAAAGTCGTCAGCGACGTTGTGCTCTTTCCCGCCCGCCTCCGCATAGTGCAATTGCCATAGCGCCGACAGCCCAGGTGAATCGTGCACGGTCTGCCACGCCTCAGGGCTCCCGCCCTTCCGCGCTCCATTATTCATGATGGCCACTCGCGGATGAATTGCGTCTACCAGCGCTTTAGAATTCGACTGGTCCAGCCCATGATGCGATACAAGAAACACAGCCACGCCACCGACTAGGTTATTCGGACACATCAATTCGGATTCCTTCTTCTTGGTGAGATCGCCCAGGTCAAGAAATCGGAACTTGCCGAATGTCGTCAGCGTTCCCAGGGAATAAGCATTCTCGCTGTGGTCCATCGGCCACTCCGGTTCACCCGTGCAGAACGGATTCGGCTGACCCGCGCCCGGCAATGCGTGGGCTATGTGCTGGCCATCGGCCGTCAGCACCATTACTCTCAGTCCTTTTATATGAATACGGTCGCCCGGCTTGGCCACAAGATGCTTCGATCCGGCGATGGCCTTTTCATAAGCCGCATAATCTTTCCGGGTAATATCGGAATTTTCACGGTTCTGACCGTGGTCAATAAACGTGCCGACCTTGATCTGTTTTGCCAGGTCGGGGATTCCGCCCACGTGATCGTGATGGAAGTGCGTGATCAAAACATAATTCAGCTTCTTGATCCCCAACTGGCTCGTGAGCGCCAGCACCCGATCGGCCCCAAGTTTCCCCGGCCAGCCGGCATCAATAAGAAGCGTCTGCCCTGAGGGTGAAACAATTAACGTGGACTGGCCGCCTTCCACGTCAATCGAATAAATGTGCAGGGATTTAGAGGACTTCGCTTCAGACAACGGAACCAGCAATAACAAGAAGAGTAAAACCGCAAAGATACCCTGCCAGCCAGGGTGCATAGGATCGTCCTGAGGAGTCAAAGCACACCCATCTTACCTGAACGTAAAATATTTTGAGGCGCATCTTGTGGCATAACAGTCTTCAAAGTTCACTTGATTTAGCATGGAACAGCAGACTACGACATGATCTCTTCATCGCGGCTTAGAGAATTCGTTCGCCGCCCCCCCGTTGTTCTGGCGAGTCTCCTTGTGTTGGCAATCATCGGATTTGGAGTGGTCAATCGCCTGGTCAATCGCTTTGGCGAGCAGAAAAAAGCCTTGGGACGGCACCTTTTCCAGAGCAGCCAGGCGGAGTTGCGCCGCGGCCAGTCTGACGATGCCATTGACGACCTTCGCGCCGCTCTCGATTACAACCCCAATAATTTCGAATATGAACTCGCGCTGGCCCGCGTGCTGCGCGATACGGGAAAAACCAGCGAAGCGGAATCCTATCTCATTGGCCTGTGGGAGCGTGATCCGCAGAACTCATTGGTCAACTTGGCCATCGCCCGTCTTTACGCCCGCCAGAAATTATTGGAAAAAACATTGCAGTATTATCACAACGCGATCTATGGAGTCTGGCCCAGCGACGCGTCAGCCATGCGGCGCCAAACACAGCTTGAACTTATTCATTCCTTGCTGGCTGACAATGCCTATCCGCAAGCCCAAGCGGAGCTCATTAGCTGGTCTGCGGCGTTGCCACCGGACCCGGAACTGCGCCTCACCGTGGCAGACTTGTTCATGGACGCCCGCGACTACGACCATGCTCTGGACGAATATCAGATGGTGCTGCGTCGTGACCATAACAATGTGCGAGCGCTCGCCGGCGCCGGAGAATCCGCTTTTCATCTGGGACGATATCGCACCGCTCAACGCTACTTCTCGAGCGGCCCTCTCGATCATGATCGGACCCCGGAGATGAAACAACTTCTCGAAACAACGAACATGATTCTTGATGCGAACCCTTACGCCCGCCGCCTTTCAGCCCGCGAGGCCAGTAAACGGGTGAATCAGGATTTTAAGTGGGCCGGCGCCCGGTTGTCAGAGTGCATGAAAGACAAAAATATCGCACTGGACACTCCGGCCACGCAGTCCACTCTTCAAAATGATGCCGCCACAAACGGCCCCTCGGGAAACCAGACTTCAGGTAGTGATCTGACCACGCTCTACCAGCGCTGGCTCACCTTGAAGCCAAAAGTGAATGCATCGCGAATGAACATTGGAAACAGTCTTCGCGACTCAGCCGTTGACATCTCTTTTGAAATCGAGCAGCAAACCGCAACTGCTTGCGGAGCCCCCTCAGGTTTAGATGAAGCGCTACTTCTGCTTTTCCAGAATCCTACCGGAGCGGAAAGATGAGCGATGCCCCAACGCCACAGGCCCCAACAACGGGCGCGGAAACCCCGAATCCGGCGAATCACACTCACCGCATCGCATGGTTTTCCCTTATCACTTCTTTCCGGGAAGAACGTTTCTTTCTGCTTTTGGCCGTCTTCATCGGAATTTTTTCCGGTCTTGCCGTAATCTGCTTTCGACTGGCGATTGACTGGACGCGCATCGCTCTGCTGGGCCCAATGCCCCACGCGCACAATTTGCGACTGCTGATTGTGCCCACGTTGGTTGGCTTGCTTGTGTCGGTGCTGGTGATTCACGTGTTCCCTTTGGTCCGTGGCAGTGGCGTTAATCAAACCAAGGCTGCGCTCTACATTTACAACGGATATATCCCATTCCGCACGGCCATTGGAAAATTTGTCACGGCGGCGCTGGCAATTGGCGCCGGTCACTCGCTCGGCCCCGAAGACCCGTCGCTGCAAATCGGGGCGGCACTCGCGTCTTCTCTTGGCCGTAGATTAGAACTCTCGCGAGAAAAATTGCGCTTATTAGCCCCAATGGGTGCAGCCGCCGGGCTGGCTGCGGCATTCAATGCGCCCATCTCCGCCGTTCTTTTTGTGATCGAAGAAGTCATTGGCCGCTGGAGCGCCGGCATTCTGGGCTCTGTTGTACTGTCGGCCGTTTCCAGCGTGGTTGTAGTCCGCTGGTTCCTCGGCTCTGAGCCGCTGTTTCATATTCCCGCTGTCGCATTTGTCCGGCCCACCGAACTGATTGCCTACGCAGTGCTGGGAATCGCAGGTGGCATTGCCGCTGTCATTTTCGCAAAGGCGATTGGATTTTTGCGTCCCAAGCTTCGCGACTTGCCCCGTTACACCCAGTACCTGCAATCCGCTGCTGCCGGGTTGATGATTGGGCTCATCGGCTACCTCGGCGCTCCGCAAATCATGGGCGCGGGTTACAACTACATGGACCAGGCGCTCCACGACCGCTTTCCGTGGAGAGTTCTTGCCATTCTCGCCGGCCTTAAAATTCTTTCCACGACCCTATCTTTTGTGAGCGGCACCCCGGGGGGCATGTTCGCTCCAACATTGTTTATCGGAGCTATGCTCGGAGGCGCAACGGGCGGCGTCGAACGCTATTTTTATCCCCACCTCACCGGATCAACCGCCACTTATGCGCTAGTGGGTATGGGGGTGCTTTTCGCGGGATTTCTCCGCGCCCCCATGACGTCGGTCTTCATGGTGCTGGAGGTGAGTGGCAATTACTCCATTATTGTTCCCGTGATTGTCGCCAACACCTTTGCTTATTTGATTTCCCGCAGCATGCAGCCCATCCCCATTTTTGATCTGCTCAGCCGGCAAGACGGACTCGTGCTGCCCTCGCTCGAAGAACAACGCGAACAGACCATTCTGGTGGTGGAAGACGCGATGCGAGCGCCTTCCTTGCCCCTGCTGCATTCGGAAGAGACTGTGGGGCAGGCATCCGGTCGAATCCAGTCTGCCTCAGAGGACACGTTTATTGTGCAAATATCGCCCAGCGGCTGGAACTTCGTCACTCGCGATACCCTGCAAAAACTCCTGGGTGAAGGTAAAGGAGAGATGAGTCTGCTCTCGGCTCTTCCCATTCGCCATCTCCCTCATTTGCATCCCGACATGCCTCTCGACACGGCATTGCGATATGTTTCCCAATTCCCACTTGTCCCCGTCGTCCACCGGGCCGACCAGCGCAGACTGATCGGTATCATTTCCCGAGAGGACATCATCAAGAAATACCAATTGTCCGGAATCGAAGAAAGTTGACGCTAGTCTTTGGCCGAAATTTCGCGGAACAGGAGAAGGTTTGTCCGCAAAACAATCGCGGGATTCAAATAGTGAACTCGTGGGATCGCCGCACCCTTACACAAATGGTCCGCCAGCATGCGAAAAGCAGTCTGACCTTGCAGGTAAGGGTCTTGGTAAATCGAGGCGGCGATAGTCCCACGTTCGAAGTACGGGACCATCTGGCGAAACAAGTCGGTGGTGATCAGCTTGACGCGGTGCGCTAGTTTGTGGCGCTGCAAAGCACGGCACACAGGCAGCGAATTGACGGTATTTACATAAATGCCCCGCAGCTCTTTATGCTGGGCTAGCAGTTCACAACTCTTTTCATAGCTTTCTTTTTCTGACTCGTGGGCCTCGAGCACAGCAATCGTCGTACCTCCGGGACAATCCTGTGCAAAGGCGTTGCGGAATCCTTCCGTTTTTTGCTGGTGTTCCTCCGTTGTCATCATCCCGGTCACAATGGCCGTTTCTGATTCCGGAGGCAACAGCTTCGCCATTAGTTCGGCGGCCAGCCTTCCGCTGAATTCCGGGTCCACGCAAACCGCACTCGATCGCTGGCTGCCCCGAGCATCGGTGGTCACACAGACCACGCGCACATTGTCCTTTTCCGCGCGATCAATCAGCGGCGTTATCACCTGCGGATTGCCCGGCGTCACGATGATGGCATTCACGCCGCTCTGCAAAAGCTTTGTGATTTCCCGTTTCTCTTCTCCCCAGCCCCGTGGCAGGCCGGTATACAAGATCAATGCCCAGCCCGTTCTCGCGCCGGGCCTCATCAAAAATTCCGGCGCGCATCTGATCGTAAAAGAAGTGGATTTCTTCCGGAATACAGACGCCAATGCGAATACTGGCCCGGCCCACGGAGAGCGCTCGGGCCGCCGGATTTGGAGAATAGGAAACCTCCCGCGCGATCCGCAATACTTTCTTGCGCGTGTTCTCGCTGATCCCGGGGCGGCCATGAAGCGCGCGATCCACCGTTCCGATGGAAACCTTTGCCAGTTTCGCAATCTGGTGGACTCCCGCGCGTTTCATCTTCGTTGTAGATCCGTTCGTCGTAGATCCGTTCGCCGTAAATCCGGAGTTACTTCGCCGCGACATTCAACGTGGCGTCAATATGCTCCACCGAGTTGCCACCGATCATAATCTTGAAGGCTCCCGGCTCAACAACGCGATGCATGTCAAGGTTCCAGAAAGAGAGGTCGTCAGGCCCCAGCGAAAATTTCACTGTCTTGGTTTCACCTGGCGCAAGGTTTACCCGCTGAAATCCCCGCAACTCTTCAATGGGACGCGTCACCGAACTCACTTCGTCGCGAATATAGAGCTGCACGACTTCATCGCCCGCCACATGGCTGCTGTTAGTTACATCCACCGCGACTTCAGCTTTGCCCTCGGGCCCAATGGTTTCCGGCGTCACATGCAGATTGCCGAATTTGAAAGTCGAATAGCTCAGGCCCCAGCCGAAGGGAAACAGCGGCGCGGGAGTCGTGCCCAGATATTCTCTTCTCGCCGAAGGCTTCTGGTAGTAATAATCTGGCAGTTGACCGACTGTGCGCGGCACGGTAATCGGCAATTTTCCGCCCGGGTTGTAATCTCCAAAAAGCACATCCGCCGCGGCGGTCCCACCTTCCTGTCCCAGATACCACCCATCCAAAATCGCCGGAACATTTTCTGCAATGTAGTTGATGGAGTTTGGGCGTCCGTGCAGAAGAAATACAACCACCGGCTTGCCCAACGCCTGAATCTGTTTTACAAGTTCGTCTTGGCTTCCCAAAAGATCCAGACTGTCGCGGTCTCCCGGATGGTCCACCGCCCAGGCTTCGCGCGAAGTCTGTTCGTTCTCGCCCAGAACCAGAATGACAACGTCGGCCTTCCTCGCGACCTTCACCGCCTCCTGAATCCGCACGGCATTCAACTTCGGATCGCCCAGCACAACTTTGTCGGCATTCCAATCAGGTAAGGTTTCAGTGATCTTGCAGCCTTCCGCGTAAAGAACTTCAGAACTGGATCCCACCTTATCTTTTATGCCCTGCAAAATGCTCACTCCCCGCCCCGGGTTATCGCTGTATCCGCCCAGGTGAACATCCGCGGCATTCGGCCCAATCACGGCAATCCGCTTGTACTTCGCTTTGTCCAACGGCAGGAGGTTGTTTTGATTTTTCAAAAGTGTGATGGTTTCATGCGCCGCCTTCAGCGCGAGAGCCTGATGATCGGCGTTGTTGGTAATTTTCTCCGCATAATCGGGGTCCACCAATGGATGGTCAAAAAGTCCCGTAATGAACTTCATGCGAAGAACATCGGCCACCGCGTTGTCAATTTCGCTTTCGGAAACTTCTCCGTCGGCAACCAACGTAGGCAAGCTCTTGAACGCGTCCGCGAAGGGAAGTTCCACCTCCACGCCGGCATCGAGCGATACCTTGGCTGCTTCTTCATTGTTGGCGACAACATGATGCAGCGTGTTCAATTGCGTGATGCCAAAATAATCGGATACCACCACGCCCTGAAATCCCCACTCGTGCCGCAGAATGTCAATCAGAAGATGCTTGTTGCTGTGGGAAGGCACGCCGTCCACTTCGTTGTAGGAAGCCATGACAGTCCCGATGTGACCTTGCTTCACTGCCTCCTCGAATGGCTTCATAAAATATTCGCGGAGTTCGCGCTCCCCGTAGTAAGCGGGCCCAACGTTCGTTCCCGATTCCGGCTGTCCATGCGCCACAAAATGCTTGGCTGTCGCCAGTACGTGTGCGTTATCGATGAACGGCCCCGTCCCCTGAAAACCGCTGATCGCGGCCAGCCCGATGTGGGTTACAAGATAAGGATCTTCCCCATAAGTCTCTTCCGTGCGCCCCCATCGCGGATCGCGCGCCAAATCAAGCACTGGCGCAAGGCACTGCTGCGCCCCACGCGCTCGGACCTCCGAGGCGACCGCGGTGAAGATGTCATGAACCAACGCTGGGTCCCATGTGGAAGCCAACCCGATAGCCTGCGGAAATGAAGTTCCTTTCGGCGCGGCGTTTCCGTGCAAACACTCTTCATGAAACAGAATGGGAATTCCCAGCCGCGTATTCTGCTGGATCCATGTTTGAATAGTATTGGTAAATTCCGCCATTTGACGGGGGCCGCGGTTCTCGCTCGGACGCGACATCTCTCCCAAGCCATATTTGAGAATTGGCGCGGCGCGGTCCGGCAGGAATTTTCCCGTGGTGTCCACGAACAAAGAAGACTCCGGCATCTGCGTCCGGTTCTGCCAGGTGCCCTGCAACTGCGCAATCTTTTCCTGCAAGGTCATGCGCGAAAGCAAATCCGCCACACGCTGTTCCACCGGCAAATGCGCGTTACGATAGGCAGCTTCGTTTTGCGTCTGGGTCTGCGCCTCACTCAATACCGGCATCATCCCGCAAACCATCCACAAACCAATCACCACTGCCAACAACGTCTTGCCGAAATTGCGCATGTTTCCTCCTTGCAATCCAGTGAATGCGTGATACTATACCATCGCCGTTAACGTACACGATAAGGGATTTATTGCAATCCTTTTCCGGCACTGCAAACCGATTTTTAGCTTTTGCTAAGAACTTTTTTACCCGCTCTGCCATACCATTGGACCTTATATGTATGTGCTAGGCATTGACGTAGGAACCGGCGGCACTCGCGTGCTGGTCGTTGACCAACATGGCCATCTGGTGGGCGCGGCCACCGAAGAACATCAGAACTTTGCCTCGCCCCAAATTGGATGGGCCGAGCAAGACCCGCGCGACTGGTGGCGCGCTTGCGGGATTGCCGTCCGCAAGGCGCTTGCCCACGCAAAGGTTTCCAGTGATAAGATCGCGTGCGTTGGTTTTTCAGGACAGATGCATGGCGCGGTCACGCTCGACGCTGCAGGCGAGCCTGTTCGACCCGCGCTCATCTGGTGCGACGTCCGCACCGAAAAGCAATGTATTGAGCTGACCGAGAAAATCGGCGCTGCCCGGCTCATTCAGCTCACCTGTAATCCGGCCCTCCCCAACTTTACAATCACCAAACTTCTCTGGATCCGCGAAAACGAACCCGAGAAGTGGAAGCAAGTACGCCATGTTTTGCTTCCGAAAGACTACGTCCGCTTTCGACTGACCGGAGACCGGGGCATGGATATGGCCGACGCTTCCGGCACTCTTATGCTGGACGTCGCGCACCGCCGCTGGTCAACTGAAGTACTGCAGGCCGCCGGACTCGATGCATCTCTTCTCCCTCCCCTTTATGAATCTCCGGACGTCTGCGGGGCTGTCTCGGCAGAAGGCGCAGCAGCAACTGGATTGAAACCAGGAACGCCCGTCGTCGCCGGGGCCGGCGATCAGGCCGCGGGCGCGGTTGGCATGGGCATCGTGACGCCTGGTGCTGTGAGCGTCACCATTGGCACCTCAGGCGTGGTATTCGCTGCAACCGGCAGCCCCGCGCTCGACCCCAAAGGGCGCCTCCATACTTTTTGCCACGCCATTCCCAATCGCTGGCACATTATGGGCGTAACCCAATCGGCGGGTCTTTCCTTGCGCTGGTTCAGGGACAATTTTGTTCCTCCTGGCGATGGGAAAACCGACCCTTACGACATGCTCACCGCGGAAGCCAAAAAAGTTCCGCCCGGTGCGGACGGGCTGTTGTGGACTCCTTATTTAATGGGGGAACGCACGCCGCATCTTGATCCTTACGCTCGGGCAGCGCTGGTAGGCTTGACCGCTTCGCACACCCGCGGACACGTGGTTCGCGCTATTCTTGAAGGCGTGGCCTTTAGCTTGAAAGATAGCTTCACGATTTTTGGCGAGATGAAAGTACCCATCAGCAACATTCGGTTGGGCGGCGGCGGGGCAAAATCACCGCTGTGGCGTCAAATCCAGGCGGACGTTTATGGTAACGACGTCGAAACCATCGAGCAGGAAGAAGGCGCGGCTTACGGTGCCGCCATTCTTGCCGGAGTGGGAGCCAAAATGTGGTCTTCCGTTGACGACGCATGTAAGCAAATTGTCCGCATACGCGAGCGAATTAAACCACAAGCGGATGCCGCTAAAACAATGACTGCAAGCTACGCAGCTTTCCGACGGGTTTATCCGGCAACCAAAACAATTTTTAATTCATAGCGCCCCACGGGCCATGGAAGGACTGGAAAATGAGCAACAACAAAGGTAAATATGAACCTCGCCCGGAGCATAAGTTTTCTTTTGGACTGTGGACCGTCGGCAATCGCGGACGCGATCCTTTCGGCGACTTCGTCCGTCCTCTCCTCTCGCCCCCCGAACTCGTCAATCTGCTGGGTGAAGTAGGCGCGTGGGGCGTGAACCTGCACGACAACGATCTCGTCCCGATTGACGCGACTCCGTCTGAACACGACAAAATCGTGCGCGACTTCAAGAAAGCTTGCGAAAAGAACGACATCGTTGTTCCCATGGCGACCGTCTCTTTATTTTTCCATCCCGTATTCCGCGACGGTGCGTTTACCGCGAACGATCCCAACGTCCGCGCTTATGCCATACAGAAAACCATGCGCGCCATGGATCTCGGCGCCGAACTTGGCGCCAAGATTTTTGTCCTTTGGGGCGGACGTGAAGGCACAGAAACCGACTCCTGCCGCAACCCCGCCGAGGCGGTAAAGCATCTTCGCGACGCGGTCAATTACTTGTGCGAATACAATGTCGCGCAAAAATACGGATACAAATTTGCTCTCGAAGCCAAGCCCAACGAACCCCGTGGCGATATTTACATGTCCACCACAGGGCACTACCTGGCCTTCATCCCCACGCTCGACCATCCCGAAATGGTGGGGGTGAACCCCGAAGTTGCGCACGAAACCATGGCTGGCCTCAACTTCTTGCACGGCGTGGCGCAGGCGTGGGAATCCGGAAAACTCTTCCACATCGACCTGAATGATCAATATCCCGGGCGCTACGATCAAGACTTGCGCTTCGGTTCTGCAAACCTTAAGTCCAATTTCTTCCTGGTGAAATTCCTTGAAGAAGTAAAGTATTCCGGTCCGCGGCACTTCGACGCCCACGCTTACCGCACCGAAAACTATGAAGGAGTCAAGGACTTCGCCCGCGGCTGCATGAGAACTTACCTCATGCTGAAAGAAAAAGCCGAACAGTGGCGCGCCGACAAAGAAATTCAGGCAATTTTGAAGGAAGTGACGTTGGGCAGCAATTCAATCCCAAAAACCGGCAAATACAGCAAAGCCGGCGCAACCACCCTGCTCGCCCACAACTTCGATAAGGACGCAATGATGCAAAAACGCCTTCCCTACGAACGTCTCGATCAACTTACGATAGATATCCTGATGGGCAATCGCTGATCGCCGCCCTCCCTTAACTCGCTTGTCAGGAAAACACGTTTCGCCGGGTCCATGTACGAGCCAATCTTGGATCCGGCGAAACGTCAGATTTCATGACCGCATCTGATGCCGTCACGTCTCCGATCCCAGTCAGGGATGCCGGGCTCAGTCTCCCTGGCGCTTACCTATTTCATTTCCAATTGAAGGATAACCGCCCCAGAGTCATTTCCGCCCCGCCAGCAATACAGCCTGCCTCACCGCCTCAAGCATGCTGCGTTCGTCCGCGCGGCCCGTACCGGCAATATCGAAAGCAGTGCCGTGGTCCACGGAGGTGCGAATGACTGGCAGGCCCACCGTAATGTTCACGCCCGACTCCAAGCCCAGCACTTTTACCGGTCCGTGTCCCTGATCGTGATACATCGCGATCACTAAATCGAAGTCTCCGCGTTGCGCGCGATAAAACAACGTGTCGGCCGGCAGAGGACCCTCCACCCTCCAGCCTTTCTTCCGGCAGGCATCAATTGCCGGCTGGATTTTCTGTTCTTCCTCGCCATATCCGAACAATCCGTTTTCGCCAGCATGCGGATTGATGCCGCACACGCCAATCATCGGGTCGGCAATCCCAGCTTTCACCAGACCTTCGTGGCCGCGCACAATTGTGCGTTCGACCAAGCCCGGCTCAATTTTCTCGATGGCATCAAGCAGCCCGATATGGGTGGTCACATGCAGCACACGCATCTTTGGAGTGGTCAGCATCATGGAAACTTCTTGCGTGCCAGTCAGCGCGGCCAGCATCTCCGTATGCCCGGGATATTTGTGGCCGCCCGCGTGCAACGCCTCTTTGTTTAGTGGAGCGGTACAAATGGCATCCACTTTTCCGCTCATTGCCAATGTTGCTGCAACCTCCATGTAACGGAAGGCTGCGTGTCCGGCGACTGCGGAAATCTTTCCCCACGGCAGTCCTTTGGGAATCAATTTCAAGTCCACGCAATCCACGGTTCCGGACGCGTAATTTGCTTTTTCTAATTCGGCCACCGAAAAAGGATTTATCTTGAGCGCGCTGCCCACAATTTGCCCAGCTGCTCTAAGCCGCTCCGCGTCGCCAATCACCAGGGGACGGCACTGCTCATGGAGTTCCGCGTGCGCGAGGCTTTTCATGATGACCTCGGGACCAACGCCGGCAGCATCTCCCATAGTCATCGCGATGATTGGACGTTCGCTCATAGTTCTTTTCTCATGGTAAAGCGTTCCCGGTGAATTGCGCTTTAGGTCATGCAGAAATTGCTGGCAGTGCAACATGGTCCCGGGAGTGCCAAAATCCCCCGCTTTGGTAATGACCGGTATGCTTCGGCTCCAATTCTCACTGATCGAAAAAGGCATGCCGGTTTCAACTTCTTTCACCGGCCGCAAGCTCGCGATTCCCCAGGATTCCAAAACTGCGCGCGCGGTCTCACCGCCTGTTAACACCAACGCCCCAACTTTCCCCGCGTACGGTGCAACCATCCGCGCCAAGGCGGAAGCGAGATGCTTGTTTTTACTGACATCAATTCTCTCTTCGCTACCGAATGTCACAACCACATCGCGACCGGATGCAAACGCGGTGGCAATGGCGGCGTCGTGTTTCGACCACTGCGCATCGTCTGCTCCCAACAGCAGATCACGCGATGGGATAGCAATAGTATTCGACGACGTCGACAGCGCCTTCGCTTGTTCCCGCGAATTGCTTGAAGGGCTGCCGATTACAAATAGCGTGGGGCCTACAGCAAGTTGTTGCCGCGAGTTTGCCAAATCAATGGGCGCAAGCTTTAACGCGTTTGGTAGACAATAGGCGAGTCCCGCCGAACCAGCCCAAACTGTCTGAGGCCCAAGGGAAGATGCCGCCGCTGCAATTGCCGCTAAGTCGCCTTCTGTTTCGGCGTCGCAGACCAATACATCGATACCGACCACCAGATCAACTACCGCCTTGCGCAAATCGCCATTGCTCGAACGTATGGTTTCCAGACCGATCAACGCCGAGCGCAATCCCGCGCTCGCCAGCATTTCTGGAATGTGCGAACTACCCCGTTTTCCTTCCCGCCGCCATATTTCTGTTTCTTCTAAATATCTGCCGTCCAGAAGTTGCCGCCCCTTCAAGGTAGTGCGCCCCCTGGCAGGAAAAGCAGGCGCAAGGACAGTGACCAGGGAACCGCTTTGCGGATGCAACTCACGTTGAGTTTTAAGGACCGCGGCCAATTCTTCGGCGACATTGCCACGCAGCGCAGAATCTATTTTTTTGAAGACGATCTGCTGAATGCCCGAACTATATCGTCGCATCAGCGCGGAGACTTTGTTGGCCGCTGCCGCCGGGTCTAAAGAACGCGTGTCCGCATCAATGGACAATACCTCAGCATCTGTTCCACTTTCTGCATTGCCCAAAGAAACCACCGTCTTCAAACCGGTGCATGCGCAGGCCATCGCACAGTCTGCGGCGCCCGACAAATCGTCGGCGATGATCAAAATTTGACGCATGAAGTTAACCAACCGCTATGGTCTGTTCCAAGCGATCTTTCGGTGAGGGATTTTTCTTCTCTACCCGGTAGGCCCACCAAGCTGTCAGCAATGGCGCCAATAGCGCCGTCACAATTACTGAAGCAGCCACGAGCACCGTCGCCGGTGCGGCCGCTTCCACGTAGTCGCGGTTTGCCGCAGCCACCAGAATCGGTACGGCAGCGCCATTGCCGGCTGTCGAAGCCGCAGCGATCCCCGCAGTTCCCTTCCCGCCAAACAGCCGGTCCATCCCAACCAGCGCGGGAGCGGAGAAAAAGGTAACGCAAACCCCCAGTGCAACTCCAAGCAATCCCGCCTGCCACAAACGATGCAGGTCGAGCGTCGCGCCAAGAGCAAAAGCAAAGAATGGGATCAGCGCGGGGACCGAGCCTTGCAGCAACTCCCGAATTTCCGGATCCAGATTCCCCAGAACCACGCCCACGCAAAGCGGCAATATCGCGCCCAACAAAGTCTGCCATGGAAATCCGGAGAGTCCAGTCACTCCGAGAGACACCATAGTGAAGAAAGGTCCAGACTCAAGCGCCATCATCGAGTAGGCGGCCGCTTCTTCCAGGGTCCCATACTTGCCCATGAGAGCCATGTAAAGTCCGCCATTGGTATCGTTCACGGCGGCCACCAGCGCCAACGTCGAGAGTCCTGCAAACCATCCTGTCTTGATCGGTTGCACTCCAATCCAGTGTCCGAACAGGAATGCCACGCCAATTCCCAGACCGATCTTCGTGGCCATCAACAAACCGCCGCGCTGCACCACCCGCGGTAAGGAACTCACATTGATGGTCGCACCCATACAAACGTAAAACACGGCGAGAATTGGAATGGAGCCTGTGAACAGAGCATTGGTAAACGAACCGAAAAACGCACCCGCGTGCGGATAAGCGGTGACGATCAGCGACGACACCACCATGGGAACAATCATCATTCCGCCGGGGACTCTTTCGACTGTCCGTTTGATGGGTAGGCGCATTGGTTTGTGTCAAATGCGAGTGCCAGTGTAGCGCAGTCCCCTGTAGGCCGTCGCCCATCCTCGCGGTTGGCGACAAACCACGACAATATTGGCCCGGCCGTTCAACCCCTGCCACGAAATGATCCCGGAATGGCCGCCATACGTCCGCCACGCTATTGAATACACACCACATAGAAATGAAGCCGCTCGCGGGCGGGCGACATCTAATTCAATGTAGGTGAGTACAAACGGTATCCAGGTTATCTTGTAATCGCGATGTAAATTGTGGATACTAAACAGGAACAGGGGGAATTATGGCAACGCGATTTCGGCCACCGTGCGCACAGATAAGATAGAAGCCTCGGGATTAGTTTCGTCGCATCCTGCCTCAGTCAACCTTCCATCCTCGGAAGTAAGTGTATCGTTTCCACCGATTGATTTTCTGCGCTTTTGCCATCTCCTGCAATAGTGTCAATACGTTCTGTTTGACTTTCACTGGAACCAGCGCTGTATACCAGTACTGATAAGGGCGATTTACCTCGCAATCCAAAACAGTGGAAAACGCCTGAAGTAACAGAATAAGTTTCTCAAAATTTTCGGCAGCCTCCTCCCCGGCAGCAGGAGCTTGAGGAATGTGCTCAAGAAACAGTTCCCAGCATTGCTGGATGTCAAAATTCGCAAATGTGATTTGGGTCCCTGTACGCACTAGATAACGACGCGCGAAATCCTCATAGGTAAAATGCGGATCAACCAACTCCGCAGCGGCATAAGCTGGCACATAGATCGGGCTCTTGCGGCTATCCGGAAAAAAGGCATTCCAAATTCCGTACCAGCATTTGTTGGCTACATTCTCGCCGCGATGGTCCTTGAAATAGAATCCGCCGATTTCCGCAGTGGAATCGAGATAGATTCTGAGAAGCAGCAGGAAAAAGAAGAACGCAACTTCAGGATTGGAATCTTTTAATTCCCCGGCCAAGGCATCGGCCGCCATGGACATCGGCATATAAAATTTTGTGCTGTAGCCGTGGATGGCGGGCAGCATCTGCTTCCAAATCTCAGTGCGCCGCGCTCCCCAACCGCTGAAAACACTGAACAAATAAGTGAGAAATCCCAGGACAATTGGAATAGCGAAAGGCAGAATAAAGATCGAAGAGTAATCGGTGACCCACGCCCACTTACTGCTTTGGACTTCGTTCTCGCCCAGATCAACCGCTAGCGAAGAATACACGTTTGTCGTTTTTTTAGTCGGCGAGATTGCTGTCTTTTCACCTATCGGCTGTTTATTTGCCTTGTCTTTGTTTTTCTCGTCCTTAGTTGTCGAACTTCCGGCCATCCCCGGCCCTGTTGGCAAAACTTCAATTTTCCAGCTTAGAACCAGAAATAGTGTTTGCGGTTTATGCGGCGGACTGGCCGTGAAGTTTCCCCAGACTACGAGGCTGCCGCCGGCGGGAACTGTCTTTTGGATTTCATTAGGTTGGGTCTGTAAGTCCTTCTCGCCTTCGCAGGATTGCGGAGAATTCACGCACAGGTCATGAAGCTTGTACCCCGTTGGAACATTGGTGATGACCAGATCTTCCAACTTGCTCGCAGTGCCATTGTGAAGGGTAAAGGTAAACGGTACGAGATCAGTAACAACGGACAAGTGTGCAGAGACCTTGCCCGTAGCGGAAACCTCAGGAACCGGTGCCGCTGCTTCCGCGGCCTGCGAAAAACTACTGAATACGAAAACCAGTGCCAGCAGGAAAAGCGCGCGCGCAAAAGAATATGGCTTGCCCCTTGCGCTATTTAACTCTCTGTTCTGCACGCCGATATCCTACAACAGAAAGTTCATCGAAGCGCGGCAACCGAAATCAATCCAGGCCCACGCATC
Source organism: uncultured Acidobacteriota bacterium (assembly GCA_963831435.1). GTDB lineage: Bacteria > Acidobacteriota > Terriglobia > Terriglobales > Acidobacteriaceae > JAICKN01. Next base: position 4,217 of record CAWHQK010000061.1, on the reverse strand, counting down.
CCGCCCAAGCCACGCCGTCCCAGCATCTTCAGAAACCATTCGCCGTATAGTCTGCGCTCAACCGATGAAGGCAAGCGTTCGCCAAACCGCTAACCATTTTTATAAAGTTGCGTCCATCTGGCCTATGAGCCCATTGCGCTTCATATTCGTCGGCCCAAACGGCATTCGCGCGGGATGGCGACTTCTTAATATTCATTGCGCTCACGTTGCCGCTGGTGTTTCTGGTGCAGTTGGTGGCCAAACTTTTTCCGGCGCTCAAGGCGGCTGTGAAAGTCAGCATACAGGGCGGCGCGAGCGACCCCTTGGGGGTCATCGTATTGCAAATATCCGTTTTGCTGCCGATCCTTTTCGCGGCATGGCTGATGTCAAACATTGAGCATCGGCCCTTTGGCGACTACGGACTGCAGGCCCGGGACTTCTTCGGCAAATATTACTGGCAGGGAATATTTTGGGGGCTTGCGACCGAAGCTCTGGTCATTGTGCTCATTTGGACGTTTCGCGGCTTTTCCTTCGAGACGCTGGCTTTGGACGCCGCAGGCATTGCGAGATATGGAACGCTGTGGGCCCTTGCCTTTGCCCTTGTCGGGCTGCAAGAGGAATTTCTCTATCGAGGATACCTGCTGTTCACGCTTTCGACGGGAATTCGCTTCTGGCCCGCTGCAATAGTCACATCGCTGATTTTTGGTGCCGTCCATCTCTCAAACCCGGGGAAAACCTGGCCGGGACATTTGAAATAATGGTTTGGGCCCTCGTGATCTGTTTTACGATTCACCGCACAGGCAGCCTGTGGTTTGCCGCCGGATTTCACGCCGCGGGCAATTTTGCCGAAACGTTCTTGTTCTCCGTCAACGACAGCAGTACTGGCGCGCGGGGGCAGCTATTGCACTCAACCATGCATGGTCCGGCGTGGCTTACCGGCGGGAGCGTAGGTCCCGAAGGAAGTGTCTTCTCTTATCTGGCAATCCTCTTATTTGCTCTCGCATTTCATTTGCTCTACCGGAAATCCCCGGATGTACTTCCGGCGTGACGCTCTCTAAATCGGTGATCAGGCAGATTCACATAAGTTGGCTGAGCGGGCGACATCCTTGCGTCCTTTACGCCGATAGATCTTTTATTCTTGAATTCAAAACGGGGAAGGTACTGGCTTGACCTTCGAGCGATTCCTTCGCCAGCCGAATGTGCAACTCCAGAGCTGAACGCAATTCTCTGACGACGCGCTCGACGTCTTCTGAAGTTCGCACCGTGATGGCTTCCGTGCAGAGTTCGCGGATCCGGGCCTCGGTAAATTGCGGCATCTTCGTACGATATCGAACCAAGTGAAAAAAACGTATCCAGCCTTCTCTGTATGGCCACTAAGATATAAGGATTGTATAAAGATCGCTAAAGACGGGTTCGCGAAACCTTAAGAAACATCAAGCTTCTATCTCTCCCGCTTCAACCTGGTCCACATAACACCAGACCCAGGCTTCTCCCGGCTCAATCGACCGGATCAATGGATGTTTGCTTTTGTGGAAGTGTTTCGTCGCGTGCTTGTTTTTGGATGAGTCGCAACAACCTACATTTCCGCACTCGAGACAAAGGCGAAGATGGACCCACGTATCGCCAGCTTTAACGCATTCTTCGCAAACGTGCGTTTTAGTTTCAGTAAATTTGATCTGGTTGAGATGCGAACATTTAGTGCTCATCGAAGTTCCCCCGGAGTTGCCCTCGTAATTATGTAGCCGTTATATTTCCGCCAAAGCGCGATGCACTAGATGAACGGCGATCGCGCCTTCGCCCACCGCCGAGGCCACTCGCTTCACGTTCCCGGAGCGCACATCGCCAACCGCAAACACTCCCGGCAGACTGGTCTCCAGCATGTAAGGAGCCCGAGGCGCAGGCCACGAGTGGGCAAGAAATCCGCGGACGTCTCCAGGTCCCGGCCGGTGAGAATAAAACCCTTGTCATCCATCACCACGCAATCTTTCAGCCAATCGGTTCGCGGCGCCGCACCTGCCATAATAAATACGTGGCCAATGTCGTGTTTTGAAGTCTGCTTTGTGGTCTTGTCCACCCACGTCACTTGCCGCAGGTCGTGATCGCCGTCCAAGCCTACAATTTCTGTGTGGTAATGCATCTCGATCTTTGGATTTTCTTCGATGCGCTGAATCAGATAACGCGACATCGTGTCGGACAAACCTCGCCGAGCGCACCAGCATGTGGACCTTACGCGCCGTTTGCGAAAGGTATACCGCCGCCTGCCCGGCGGAGTTTGCCGCCGCCGACCACCACCACGTTATCGCCCTCGCACAGTTGCGATTCAATGTAAGTTGCGCCGTAGTAAACACCCTGGCCGTCAAATTTTGAGAGATTGGCGATTGGCGGCTTTTTGTACTCCGCTCCGGTAGAAATCACAATGCCGCGCGCGGATAAAGTGCTGCCGTTGTCTAAAGCCGACTTGTATGGACGCTTCGCGCAATCCAGTTGAGTCACGCTGTGCGCCACCATCATCTTCGCGCCGAATTTTTGTGCTTGCGTGAGCGCCCGCGCGGCCAACTCCTGCCCGGAAACTCCGGTGGGAAATCCCAGATAATTTTCGATTTTGGAACTCGATCCAGCCTGCCCGCCCGGTGCGTTGGTTTCAATCACCAGCACGTCCAGCCCTTCGGAGGCTGCATAAACTGCGGCGGCAAGTCCCGAGGGCCCAGCGCCAACGATGATCACGTCGCGTATCTGCGAGCGATCAATGCTCACGTTCAATCCCAGACATTCCGCCAGCACTTGCGATGAAGGATTGCGCAGGACCTTGCGTCCATTACAAATCACCACCGGAACTTCAGACAGTTTGACTTCAAAGCGGTCAAGAAGCTCCTGCGAACTTTTATCAATGTCGAGATCAATGAACGTGTAAGGATATGAATTGCGCCCCAAAAACTCGCGGATTCGCAGCGTTCCCGAGCAATGCCGCGACCCCATTACAATCACATTGCCATAGCCGTGGCTGATGAGCGACATCCGGCGCAAAATGAAAGCGCGCATGAATATCTCGCTCAATTCCGCGTCCTTCGCAACCACCGACCGCAAGCCCTCCGGGCTGATCTCCAGAAATTCCCCGGGCTCCGTTACTCGCCCGCGCACCAGACTTCGGGTGCCCGAGATCATATTGATTTCGCCGGTGAACTCTCCGGGCCCGTGCGTAATGATCTCCCGCTCGCCGGTGAACGTCGGCTGCACAATCTCAAGGCGCCCGGAAAGAAGCACGAAAAAGGGAACGCCAGTGTCCTCTGGCTCGAACAAAATCTCGCTTCGTTTCACATTGCGCAGACTTCCGCCGGAGCGAAGACGATCAATCTGTGAGGGCGTCAAAGCTGGAAATGCCTGGGTGTTCGCATCAAGCGCGCTGGGAATGGGGAAGGAAGACATAAGTTTCTCTCCGAGTTATCCACATTGGATGATCAGTTTGACGGTTTGGCTTCACCAAGATAGTAGCGAGGGGGACGCGACTTGTTTTGACTCCCTACTTCAGCTTCATGATTAACAGTGTCATATCATCGTGCTGCGGCGCACCTGCAGTGAATTCATCAGCGGAGCGGAAAATCGCGTTCAACACATCCATCGCTGAAGCTTCCCGGCTGCATTGATTTGCGGCGTCGAGCATTCGCTGCTCGCCCCATTCTTCATCGTCCACGGTCATCGCCTCGCTGATCCCATCCGTGTAGGCGATTAGCAAATCACCCGAATTTACCTTGACCGCCACTTGCTCTACATAGTCGGCGCTTGGCAATAGACCAACCACCATCCCGCCCGCATCCAGACGCAGTATCTCCGTGCTACCTCGTCGAATCAGCAGCGGCGGGTTGTGCCCGGCGTTCACATATCGCAACTCGCGTGTAGCCGGATCGTAAGTGGCAAAGAAAAAAGTCGCGTAACGGTTGTTTGCGGACGCTTCATACACCAGACGATTCACCTTCTGCATCATCCGCGCCAGGTCGCTCGGGCCGTCCAGAGTCATGCCGCGCAGTGACGCCCGAAGACTGGCCATCAGAAGTGCAGCGGAAATCCCCTTGCCGGAAACATCGCCGATTGCCAAGCCGAGTCTTCCATCGTCAAGCTCAATTAGATCGTAATAATCGCCACCGACGCCGAGCGCGGGGCGACACATTCCCGCCAAACTCAATCCAGCGATCTGAGGAATTTGCTGCGGAAACAGCCGCTGTTGCACCTCGCGCGCAATTTCC
>CAWHQK010000060.1:0-12719 GCA_963831435.1 uncultured Acidobacteriota bacterium | reverse complement strand
GAGCGTTCGACTTCCACCTAGTGGTCCCTCCTGAATATCCGACCTACTCCTTCGAATATTTCCGGAAGGATTTAAAGCGTCCGGCATCCGATGCGGTTGAAACCATTGCTGGGCGCCACTACCCAGGCATCGGATGCCGGACGCTTTAAATCCTTCCGGAAATATTCGAAGATGGTCGGATATTCAGGAGGGACCGCGGCGAAATTATTGAACGTTTCATAAACTCCCGTTGCAAGGCTGGCGGTCGCAACGTAATGACCAAGGATTCCTCGATTCACAACTTGGGTGAAGAAACTGGATTGCGGAATAAGCTCTCGCATCAGATGAGGGATATTTTCTTGCCCCTCGGGCGCAAAGGTCTCCTGATCTCGCGCTCCTCCGCCAAATGTTATGACCACGGTCTTCTTTTTCTTGGGAAGTAACGCCGCCTGCATAAACGGGCTGTGGCCAAGCAGAGCGCCCCCAACTGTCAGCCCTGCTGCGGTCCGTAAAAAATCGCGCCGGTTCAAGAGAGTTGGAACGCAAGTTCACGAGGCGTCTTTCCGCGTTCACTCTCCAGTAGCTCCAGTGGCGAATTGCGTAAACTCATTCGGACGCCTTCCCACTGCCGCCCTGATGAAGCTGGCTGTCTTTTTCCGAATAGACAAACTGCCGGATTTCCGCCCGCTGCTTGTCAAGTTCCGCGAGATGCTCTGCCCTCTGCTCTTGATAAATCTTAAATTGTTTCTGCGCTACATCTTTTTGGCTGGTATGTACATAAGCCTGCGCCAGCCGATAATGAGCATCCGGAAGGTTGGAATTATGTTCGAGCGCAAGTTTGTATTCCGGGATGGCCTCGGCGTACTTCGTCTGGTCTGAATAGAGGTTCCCTAACTGCAAATGCGCCTCAGCGTAAGTGGGATCGAGCCCAATCGCTTTCTTTAACAAAGACTCGATCTGAGCAATGTCCAAGCCGGCATCCTGGGCGCGACGGCCTTTCCACAAACTCATCGCATAATAATAGAACGCCCGCGGATTCTTTGGTTGCAGTTCGGCGAAACGGCGGAAGCGATCAATTACTTCGCCGGCCTGCCCCGGTGAGCTGTCATACGCCTTGGAAAGAAACAAATAGCTACGCGGATCGGATGGGGTGAGATCCACGGCCCTGAGAAGGGATTTAACCGCTTCGTCATAATTTCCGCGCGAATAAAACGCCATTCCCAGCCCAATCGCCAGCCGGGGCGATTGCGGATAACGTGCGGCGGCCTGCCGGAATACCTCGATCGCTGGATCAAGCGTCCGATGAAGCAGGAACTCGCTCGCCCAGTCAAATAGATTGCTCTCACTTGGGTCCATGTGCGCGGCGGTCTCGAACTCATTTGCCGCGGGCACAAAGTTTCCATCTTTCTCTTCGATCTCCCCTAATAAATTGTGCAGCTCGGCCGTGTTTTTCTGTTTCAGAAGCTCGGTGACCATCTGCCTGGAATCTCTCGTGCGCCCCGTGAGGAAATAACAAAGAGAAAGGTCATAGCCATTATCGTAAGACTCTGGATTAATTCGCTGCGCCGCTGACAGGAAGGTAGCCCCCTCTGGCAGCTTTCCGGTCTTCACGTAAAACTCGCCGAGATCATGATTCGCCTCAAAATTCCGAGGTTCCAGCTCGACCGCTTTGCGAAACTGCGCTTCCGCCGAAACTGTTTTTCCCAAGTGCATAAAGCTCGTTGCCAGGTTCGTTCGCGCGGGCGCTGATTTGGGTTGAAGACGCACCGCGTGTTCAAAATGATCTGTGGCCTTGGCATCCTGGGACTGCGCCGCGTATACCAATCCGAGCAATTCCTGGACTTCAAAGCTTTGCGGAACTTGGCGGGACAAGTTTTCGAGTTCGGACGCTGCTTCGACCAAATGGCCAGCGTTGTACTGAGAAAGGGCAGCCTGGAATTCGCGGTCGAGTTGCCGATCCTCGGTGGTTTGCGCCGAACCCGCCGCAGTGGCGGTCAGGAAAAGTAAGGACACAAAAACGATCAGCAAAACTCGGGAAAGCATGAAAGGGTATGTTAGCACCGGGTGGCCTGCATCCACAGAGGCCTATATGAAAGATGTCCCAGGGCCGATTAAGAAGTACCAGCCCTGGGACATCTTGTTACCCTAGAAAATAAGCTTCAGAGCAAATTGTATCTGTCGCGGATCGTAAGGAGCGTCACGAGTTGATCCAATTTCCCCAAAGTTTGAACTTGTAAAGTTGGTGGCGCCGCTCACCGCCACGACACCGTTGCCTCCAAACCCAGGAGACGTGAAGTTGGGATGGTTAAATATGTTAAAGAACTCCGATCTAAACTGAAGATTGTATCGTTCAGACATCCGGAAGTTCTTAAAGAGAGAGAAGTCCAGTCGTCGGAAGGGTGGACCCTCGACCTGCGAGGGACTGCCGCCCAATGCTGCGATGCCGGTCTCTGGGATGCAACCTGCGGGCGAATTTGGAATCGGCGCGACGTTCCCTGGCGTACCTCCCATTTGACAAGGCTGGGCGAAAGCTGCGGGATTACCAAACCAACTAAGCTTTCCATTCTGATCGATGTGCAGCCCAGTGTCGGGATTTTGTCCCGGAACCTTTAAGTCGTAGCAGCCGGTGCCGGTGGTTGTTCCTGACGGGCAAGAGAGCGTGATCGGTTGGCCGCCTTGAAGGGTAGCGACCCAGTTCATACTCCAACCGCCTGCAATGGCATCCAAGGCTCGCCCCCCATTGGCCATGTAGTGACGGCCATGCCCCATTGGCAGATCGTAGCTTCCGCTGAGATGGATCACGTTCCGCACATCAAACGACGCTAGTCCGTAATCCAGATGAATCCCGGCTCCCGGAACCGATGGCGCCCGGTAACCGGCCAAACTGCCGTTGTTGAGCAAATCGCCAGAGTCAGAGAGCGCCTTCGACCATGTATAGGTGGCGAGGAAACTTAAACCAGAACCGAACTGTTTCTCGACTTTGGTTTGGAGCCCGTTGTAATTACTGTCTCCCGTGGTAGTTGCGTAGCTGGATCCCTGAGAGAAATCAGGGAATTGAAGACCGCCCTGGGCCGCAGAGAGAGCCACGTTTCCGCCGCCGCCGGTAAGAGTCGTGCCCGCGGGAAGGTTCGTCGGAAGGATCTGCGTAACATTGTTAGAACCCGGGAACACCTCCAAGTGCCGGTCCTGTGACGTTACGTAGCCTGCCTGGACGGACAAAGTCGGCGTCAATGCGTACTGGAGGGTAAAGTTGCCGTTCATAGAGTACGGCGTTTGATAATTAAATTGAATTCCCCGCAACTGCAGGCCAGTCGTGTTGACCGCGGAAGGTACGAGGGGTATACACGAGAATCCACTTTCGAATACCGCCGTGCCTCCAGGACCCGCTGTAGGACATGTGGCGAATGGCGTACCGGCGCTGACCGGATGTCCCTGATTCGGCTCAGCGAAATTAAAGTCGAACTGGAACGGATAATTTTCTCCCAGGTTCGGCGAGTAGCCTCGATTCTCGAAACCGTTATAGAAGAGGCCGAATCCGCTTCGGACCACGAGCTTTGGAGTGACCTGGTAAGCCAGACCAATGCGGGGCGCAAAATTTGCCTTCTGCGCATTGCCAAGACCTCTCCCGTATTTGTCCGTGATTTGTAAACCTATCCCGTCCTGCGCCAGCAATGCGGTGATCGTAGGAGATAGATTCGCATCCGGCCCTGTCGGGACCACATAAATCGGAGACCCCGTTGGGGAATCGAAGGGGACCAGATTCCCTTGATGGCCGTTGTGTTCAAAAACCAGCCCGAAGTAGTCCCATCGCAGGCCGAGGTTCAATGTCAATTTCGGAGTTATTCTCCAATCGTCTTGACCATAAAAACCGAGGTAGTTTTTTCCGTCGTCAGTGGTGGCGATGTTAGAGGCCCGGACATCGGTGGACCCACCCACGAACGGAATACCTCCTGCAACGGTACTGGCTGTGGGAGTTAGCAGAAACTGTGCTCGCCCCGTGCTGCCACCACCCACGTTCGCGATATCCGTATAGTCGCCGTTGTAGTCGAATTCTCCTCTCGACCACGAAGGCTGAAGCGTAGAGAACTTGACTCGTTGATATTCAAAACCCATCTTAAACGTGTGCTTCCCATATATCTTCGTGAAGTCATCCGTAACCTGAGTCGTGGAACTGACTTCATCTGAGGGCAAGAAGTTATTGCTGCCCAAAGTTGAAAGGCCATTAATTCCAAATTCCGGAAGACCGCCGTTCTCGTGGACCTGAGGAATACCCACAATGCCGAACTGTGAGGGAAGATCGCTCAGATCGTTGGCCTCGGGAGAAACTCGCGTCGTATGCAAATAATTGAGTCCGAGGCGAACGACGTTAACCAATGTGGGAGAAAAGACGTGGGTATAGCCTATTGCGCTTTGCCGGGCAAGCGCGGTCTGATTTCCTTGCTGGAATGCGCCGCCATCCGCTAATCCTCCGAAGATGCCGGGAATCAACTGGGGATCGTCCACAAAACTAAATCGCCCGAATATCTGGTTTTTGTCGTTTGGATCAAAGTCCACGCGGGTATCAAACGCCTTGCGACGTTCCTGAAGCTTGGGCGAATTTGCGAAGTTCGAAAATAACGAACTGGTGGTCGGAGCGGGATAAAGATTCAATAGCTTTATCGCATTGGGATCCAGCCGTCCAACCGGCAGTTGATTCAGGCCGCAACCTGCCAAAGTGAAGGTGGTCGTGCTGGCGGCACAGGTTCCAAACGGATCACGCGCGAAACCACTGCTGGCCGCTACTAAGCCCGAAACCGGATCAACCTGGCCAGCCGTAACTGCGCGAGTGGTAGCGGGATCTAAAATTGTCCCCACGGGAATGGATCGCCCCAACGCATCGTTTCGCGCCGGCACATTTTGTCCAGTAATTAAATCGGAGAAATCTGTATAGCCGCTACCCCTCTCGGCCGCGGTAGGCACCGAGCCGGAAAGAATGGTGCCCTGAAACCGCTGCAATCCCTCGTAATCACCAAAAATGAAAAGTTTGTTCTTAATGATTGGTCCGCCAATAGAAGCTCCAAATTGATTCTGGTGGAGCCCACCCTTTTTGACATTGTTGGCGTCTTCAAAATAGTCCGCTGCATCCAGCGCATCGTTGCGGAAAAACTCCCAGGCCGTACCGTGAAAATCGTTGGTTCCTGATTTAATTGTGGCATTAAGGACAGCCGCACCAGACCGCCCGTACTCGGCGCTGAAATCCGACGTTTGTACTTTGAATTCCTGAATCGCATCCACCGGCGGAAGAACAACATAGTTTGTTCCGTTAAGGAAGTCGACTGTGTCGGAGTTATTGTCGATACCATCCAGCATGTAATTATTTTGCGCTGGGCGTGAGCCATTGGCCGCAAACGCTCCGCTTGCCGCATTGCCGCGAGTATCCTGTTGCGGGGTGTTGACGCCCGCCGCCAACTGAGCTAAAAACGTGAAGTTTCTACCGTTCAATGGAAGATTATTAACGGTGTGCTGATCTACTACCTGGCCGACAGAGGCTTCCTGCGTCTGTAGGACCGGCGCTTCGCCCGTAACCTCAACCGTCTCATTTGCGCTTCCAGGTTTTAGTACAAAGTTCACCAAGGCGTTTTGGCCGATGGCAACGGTGACGTGGGGAACGTTAACCGTGTTGAATCCTTGGGCCGTGGCGTTTACTCGGTACACACCGATTTGCACCGGACTGAAGGTGTACGAACCATCCGCGGCAGCGGTAGTCGTTAGCGAAATATTCGTGCCCTCGTTAGTGAGAGTTACGGTGGCATTCCCGAGAACGGCGCCAGACGAGTCCGTCACTGTTCCCACGATGGAACCAGTATCGACCTGAGCTTGGAGAGAAATAAGACTGAGCGTCACGATGGCTATCAAAACCACCAATACTCTGGCCGCACGAGCAGGTGCAACGAATCGGTTCATCAACTCTCTCCTAATTTTCGCCGGCTTTGTAGGCAAGCTCTCGGCGGCTGTTCCACTCACTGTGCCAATCCTGTAGCCGGATCACACAGTATCAATAACTTGGCGCTCAACCCCTGGAGGTTAAACGGTTAACCCATATAGTGTAAAAATACTAGGACTTGGAAATATCACCGTCCCCTGTTCATTGTCAAGCTAAATTTGCTGTATACTCCGTTTCTCAGATCAGTAACGAACTACGCGCGCGACGCGTTCCCCCAGTTACCAGGAACAAATGAACGTAACGATTCGTGACGTCGCTGACGGGGCCGGTGTCTCCACCGCAACCGTTTCAAATGTTTTGAACAATACGGGCAAGGTTGGACGCACTACCCAACAGCGTGTCCTCGTGGTTGTGAAAAAACTCGGATACGTTCCGAATGCTCATGCGCGGAATCTTGCATCGCACGATCTCCGAACTCTCGGAATAATCGTCTCCGACATTGAAAACCCCTTCTTCCCAGAAGTGATTAAGGGCTTCGAAATCCGCGCGCGGCAATTGGGATACGACGCCATTCTCAGCGACACCAACTACGATTCACGACGCACCCGCGAAGCTGCCGAGCGAATGATAGAGCACCATGTTCGTGGCGTCGCAGTTATGACTTCTGAAATGAGTTTGCATCTTATTGATGAATTGGCGCGCAGAAAAATTGCCGTGACTTTCCTGGATCTCGCTCCCGTGAGCCAATACATGAGCAATCTCTGTATCGACTACGAAGCCGGAGTCAGACAGATTGTCACCCACTTGCATGAAAACGGGCACCGCAGAATCGCATTTGTTGCCGGCAAAAATTCCCTCAAGTCCAATATGGCCCGGCTCCAGGCCTACGAAACATCCATGCGCGCCCTCGGGCTTACTCCAGGACCGGTATTGTCGGGCGATCTCCGATTCGAGGGAGGCTTGGCCGCGGCGGCGGCAATCGCGGAATTATCACCCCGTCCCACAGCCGTGATGGCCATCAATGATCTCACGGCAATTGGCGTTCTCAAGGGATTATTGCAAGCGGGATTCCGTGTTCCGCAAGATATCTCGGTCACGGGATTCGACAAGACGCGCTTAGCCGAATACAGCAATCCTTCCATCACCACGGTGGACATTCGCCGCGAAACTCTGGGTAGAATGGCAGCCGACGCTCTTCATGCATTGTCCGGATCATCGAACGCTCACGGGAAGGAATATCACATTGGCGCTCAGTTAATTTTAGGAGATTCCTCCGGCGCCGCGCCAATTTTATAAACAATGCTTTTCGCTTCTACTCCTCCATCCGCCCGGGCCCCAATCTATAATTGCCGACGCCGATGAAAATGCTGCATGCTCTCAAGTCGATTCGTGGATTTACAGGAATGACGCGAAGACGTAACAACCATGACTCCTCGCGACGTGCTTTCCTCGCTCGGATGGCATGGGCGCCGGTCGCTTTCTTACCAGCAAATTTTTCTCTGCTTGAATTCTTTCAGGGGACGATGCAGGCAAGCCCGCAACATCGGCCCTTGCAACTGCCCTTCGCAGACTCCAGAGTCATTCCCCGGTATCCGACTAAATCTCCGCTTGATGACATTCTGGCTAAAATCGTTCCGGGCACCGATGGGTATTCCACGGAAAAATATGCATTCGAAATTGTTTCTCTCCTTAACGTTTGGGCTGAAGAATTAAAGAAGTCGCCGCCCGCTCTTGGCTACGTGGCTAAATTGTTTCATCCCTCCATCAATGGTTTTAATCCGAATTCATTCACGGAAACCAAGGTGCGTAGTGGAAACGGATTGCAAATAACAAAGAGGCATTTCAAGAATGACGGCTCGATAGATACAGAACGCTTCCTCGCTGAATTAAAAACTTATCTGTCTTCGATATCACGTTTCGAAACGGCGGAATTCCAAATTACTGGAATCACAGAGAACACCGCTTCGCAGAACGTCGAATGCGAAATCCGCTATGAGTTCGTTGGAGCAAGCGCGCACGATACTCGCGAACAACGTTCCGGATACTGGCAAACTAATTGGCAGCATGACGACCCGAATGGCTGGCGACTCTCCTCGTGGAAAGGCGCCGAAGAGACGATTTGTCGTGCTTCCGGCAGCGTTTTTGTTGATGTGACCAGTTCCGCAGTCGGCAACATTGATTCTTATCATCAGCAAATGCTTCGCGGGGCGGATTACTGGCGCACTGTCCTCGACGGGGCGTGCGGCGTTGATGTCTACGGAAATAACGGCGTTGCTACGGGCGATTTCGATAACGATGGATTTGACGACATCTACATTTGCCAGCCCGCCGGGCTTCCGAACCGCTTATATCGCAACCGCGGTGACGGCACCTTTGAAGACGTGACGCAAAGTTCCGGCGTTGGCGTTTTAGATAGCACAGCCTGTGCACTCTTTGCAGATTTCGAAAATAAAGGCTTACAAGATCTGCTGGTCGTTTGCGGCAATGGCCCACTGCTCTTCGTGAATCAGGGAAATGGGAAATTTGCCCTGAAGCGCGACGCGTTCAAGTTTACGGCTCCTCCGCAAGGAACATTCACACACGCGGCGATTGCCGACTACGACCGCGACGGACGTCTGGATGTTTACTTTTGCCTCTACAGCTACTACCTTGGCCTCGATCAGTACCACTATCCCGCGCCCTATTTTGACGCGCGCGATGGCCCGCCAAATTTTCTATTTCACAACGAGGGCAATGCAACATTCGTGGACCGTACGCAGGCCGCCGGCCTAAATGTTGAAAACGATCGCTACAGCTTCTCGTGCGCATGGGGGGATTGCAATTCCGATGGATGGCCCGACTTGTATGTCGCCAACGACTTTGGACGAAACAACCTCTATCGAAATCGTGGCGACGGAACTTTCATTGCTGCCTCCGCCGAGGCTGGGGCGCAGGATCCCGGCGCCGGCATGAGCGCGTGCTGGCTCGATTTCAACAATGACGGCAATCAGGATATTTACGTCGCCGACATGTGGTCGGCCGCCGGTCTGCGAGTTTCTTCGCAGTCGCGTTTTCATGAAAACGATCCCGCGCCGATCCGCGAATTTTATCGCAGGCATGCCCGTGGCAATTCGCTGTATCAAAATTCGGGAAATGGAACTTTCAGTAACGCGGGCGCCACTGCCGCTGTAGAAATGGGCCGCTGGGCCTGGTCTTCTGACTCGTGGGATTTTGATCATGATGGCTATCCTGATCTCTACGTCGCGAACGGCTATATTTCGGGCCCCGATCCGCGCGATCTGTCCAGTTTTTTTTGGCGACAAGTTGTAGCGCAATCGCCGCGCGACGCAATGCCTTCGCAAAATTACGAGAGGGGATGGAACGCGATCAATGAGGCTGTGCGCTCTGATTATTCCTGGAGCGGACCGGAGCGAAATGTTTTCTACGCTAACAACCGTGACGGAACGTTCTCGGATGTTTCCGGGGCGATAGGTCTCGACTTCCCCGAAGACAGCCGAGCTTTTGCATTGGCAGATCTCGACCATGACGGACGCCTGGAAATCATCCTTAAAAATCGCAACGCTCCACAAATCCGAATTCTTCACAATGCAATAAAAGAGATCGGCAATTACATCGCGTTCAAACTTCGCGGAGTCAAAAGCAATCGGGACGGGATTGGAACTGCGATCACGATTGAATATGCCGGCCATCGGCAAACCAAGTATTTGCAGGCTGGTTCTGGTTTCCTGTCGCAACACACTAAGGAGTTATTTTTTGGAGTTGGCGACCTGCAAGGGATGCTCAGCGCAACCGTTCGCTGGCCGAGTGGCCTATCACAAACCTTCGATCGATTGCCGGTAAACCATCGCGTTGAAATTGATGAAGGTTCGCCAACTTTTCGAGCAGAGGCCTCCGCCGATTCGCCTGCTATTTATTCCAAAGCAAGCCAACCTCCGCAGATCGAGCCTGTTCCGTCATCTATTGAGACCTGGTTGGTTGAGCCTGTCATCGCTCCGGAATTGTCCCTGCCGGACGTGAACGGGCAAATCTTAGAGCTGCATCCATCGGGCAAACAAAACTTGCTCCTAGTTTTTTGGCAAACTGTCTCTGACCCAAGCAAGCAACTCCTGCATCTTCTTCAGCGATCCCAGACAAAGTTCTCCTCCCAAGGAATCAATATTTTGTCGATCAATGTTGACCCAAGCGGCGACACGCCAAGCTTGCGGTCGTTCTTGAAAGCCCAGGGAATTTCGTTGCCCACTGCGATTGCTTCCGACGAAGTCGCGGGTGTTTATAACCTCGTCTATCGCTATCTTTTCGACCGTCGCCAAAATATGGCGGTTCCAACCTCATTTCTCATCAATGGCGAAAGCAAGATCATCAAGGTCTATCAGGGTCCGATAAATCCTGATGGCGTGATCAAGGATTCCCAATCAAAAGCCGGTTCTCCGGGCGACCTTACGCGGCGCGCGTTACCTTTTGAGGGCACGCTTTATCAGAGCACGTTGCAGCGCAATGATTTCACCTACGGCGTCGCATTTTTTCAGCATGGATACCTTGACCAGGCGGCGTCATGGTTTAAGCAGGTCATTGCGGAAAAGCCTGACGATCCCGAGGCTTACTACAATCTGGGAACACTTTATCTGAGGAGAAAATCTTTTCCGGAAGCACGACAATACCTTCGGCAGACTGTGAAGCTGCGTCCCCAATACGCCGAGGCATGGAACAATCTCGGAATGTTGGACGCCGAGGAGGGCCATCCTGACGATGCCATCGTTAATTTGCGGCGTTCGCTGGAGCTTAAGCCCGACTACGTAGTGGCGCTGGTAAATTTAGGTAACGTATACCGCCAGCAGAAATTGTTCCCTGAAGCTGAGACCGCACTGAAACGTGCCTTGGCCATTGAGCCCAAAGATGCCGAGATTAGTTACAGCCTGGGAATGTTGTATGCACGGCAAAATCAACCCGATCGTGCCGAACAATATTTAGGACAAGCCGCCACATTGAAGCCGGATTACGCGGACGCCATCAATAATCTGGGTGTGCTGTTGGTTCGCGAGCGACGCCTTCCGGAAGCCGAAGAAAAGTTCGAAGTCTGCATACGGGTCGCGCCCGACTTCGATCAGGCCTACTTGAATCTTGCCAGACTCTATATGATTTTAGACGATACAGAAAAGGCGAAAGCCGTATTGCGCGCGCTATTACAGCGTCAGCCTGAAAATCAGGGCGCTCGACAGGAGCTCGACGAGCTGCATTGACTCTTAACCTTGCGCGCACTAGAGTGTTTTGGTGTTGATCCAGAGATTCATGCGTTCGCAGTTTTCTTATATTTCCAGCACAAATACTATCCCTACAACATTGGTTGCAGGACTCGTATTTGGGCTGCTGTTATTTGTTCCGAATCCTGCGTATGCCTCTCAAGCGGCGTCAACCCTTTCCACGAAGGCCGACAAGACCCCGTCGGTAAGTTCCCAATTCGCGACTGCGGCAGCGTTCTTGCAGCAAGGGGACCTTGATCGAGCTAAAAGCGAAGTTCTGCGCAGCTCAAATCAAATCCCTCCAGCGTAGAGGGCTACAACCTTCTGGGAATCATCTGTGGCGAGCAAAAAGATTATTCTGGGGCCTTGGAAGCGTTGCAGCATGCTTTAAAACTTGATCCGCGATCCAGTCAATCCCGCGTTAATCTTGCCAACATCTATCCGCCACCGGGCATCCTGATCTGGCAAAAAAGGAATTTGAGCCGGTACCCGCGTCTCTCCTTCAAATCGTGATGCGAATTACAATCTGGGATTACTTTTACTCGGTTCGGGCTCTCCTACCCGAAGCTATTGTCCATTTCCAGCGCATTCGCCCAGCAAATACACGGAAACCCGCCTAAATCTGGCGCGCGCGTATCTTCGAGCTGGAAAAACTGCAGAAGGTTTGAAGGAAGCATCGAGTGTTTCCACAACGAAAACTTCCTCAACGGCCAGCGCGGCTCAACTTCACGTTACCGTGGGCCTGCTGCTGGCCTCCGAGAAACAATACAAAGCTGCCGCAGTTCAGTTCGAAGCGGCGAATGCTTTACAACCTGAGACGTTCGAGATTCTGTACAACCTGGGAAATGCGTATTTCCTGAGCGGACAATACAGTCAAGCGGAACTAGTAGTAAATCGTGCTTTGAAAGCGAAACAGGAGTCGGTGGACGGCCTTTACCTTTTAGGTGAAATCTACTCCCGGCAGCAACGGCCGCTGGACGCACTGGATGCGTTGGTTCGCGCTCATAAACTCGCCCCTGAAAATACTGACGTTATATTTCTTCTTGCCCGGGTGAGCATGTCGCAAAATTATTTTGAGGATGCCATTCCTCTGCTCGAAGCAGGCGTGAAGATTGCGCCGGGACGCGCCGATTTGCATGCCGCGCTTGGGGAAAGTTATTTTATGGCGGGCAAGACTGAAAAAGCTATTGAGCAGTTCCAGACCGATCGCGATAGATCCTTCCGCGGGCTCTTACTCATTTTTGGGGCTGTCTTACCGCCACTTGGGACGATTCGAGGAAGCCAGAAAATATTTTCAGGAGGGACTCAAGCTCGATCCTCACAACGCTTCCTGCCTGTTCAACCTCGGCTTTATCGAGGAGCGCCAGGGAAATAGCGCCCGTGCTGAAGAATTATTTCAGCAGGCTCTGCGTTCGAAAACTGACTATTCCGAGGCCCTTCTCGAACTAGCCAACCTGTGGACGAAAGAGAAGAAACTTGCCGAAGCCGAAACATTGCTTGAGATGCTGTCCGTGTTAGCCGTAACCCGGCCAGCGGATATTACAAGCTCGCGATGGTTGAAAGGAGTCTTCACCAAACTA
>CAWHQK010000059.1:0-7226 GCA_963831435.1 uncultured Acidobacteriota bacterium | reverse complement strand
CCGGCCATTACTGACTTAGCATCCACGCCCCGAATTTCCGGAATGAACGATTGTCGCCTAACGCCAATTCGCGCCACGATGGACCTCCCTCAAACCTTCCTGGGCCCGACGGCCGCCGCACTCTCCCGTGGCTTCTCATGCCTTCTGTTACCGACACCATCTTTATTCTTCTCCTGTTCGCAATGACTTGCGGTGCGCTCGCTCCGCGCTTGCTGGGCGACGCTGATATTGGGTGGCACATCCGCAATGGGGAATTGATGCTGCGCACTCACGCGATCACGCGCGCCGACCCTTTTTCCTCCTCGATGCAGGGCAAGCCCTGGTATTCATGGGAATGGCTCTACGACGTGGGGGCCGCCGCGGCCCACCAATGGGCGGGACTCAACGGCGTCGTTTTCATCTCTGCCATCGTCATCGCTTTTACTTTCGCGCTGCTCTTTCGCCTGTCGCTTGCACGAGGCGCAAACATTATTATGGCGCTCGTTTTTCTGGCGCTGGCCTTCGCGGCCGCAGCTATTCATTTACTCGCCCGCCCCCACGTCCTGAGTTGGCTTTTGCTGATTGTCTGGTTTCAGGTTCTGGATTCCGCACAAGCGAAGCTTTCGTCATCTCCGGCCGGCGCGAATCCCTACTACCAAACCCGTCTGTTCTGGCTCCCGCTCCTTATGCTTTTCTGGGTGAACGTCCACGGAGAATTTTTGCTGGGCTTCGTATTGCTGGGGATTTATCTCATCAGCGGAATCGTTCAGTTCTTTTTTGCCGGCGGAACCTCAAGCAGCGAGCGGGAAAAAATTAGGTTGGTTGCGGCATCTCGCAACCGTCACCGCAGTTTCGTTTTTGGTCACTTTGATCAATCCCTATGGATACCGGCTACACTTCCATATCTACAGCTATCTTTCGAACCGCTGGCTCATAGATCACATTGAAGAATTTCAATCCCCAAACTTTCATGGATGGGCGCAGCAGAGCTTTGTGCTATTGGTTTTATTGGCAATCGTCACGCTCGCGAGCGCGCCAAAACAATTAAATCTGGCACGCGTACTGGTGCTTCTTTTCGCGGTGCACAGCGGGTTTTACGCCGCCAGGAATTTACCCACATCGTGCATGCTCCTGACTCTTATTCTTGCTCCAGCGTTTTCGCAGGTAAGCGTACCCCGTGTACCTTCCGCCCAAGGGGTACCCCCCTTCCCGTTTGCCGCGCGACTGTCCATTTTCTTGGTCCGCCTGCGCTCCTTTGCGCAGCGCATGAGTGCTATCGAGTTCCAATTGCGCGGACACATTTGGCCGGTTATCGCGGTCCTTTGCGGCGTACTGGTATGCGCTCGCGGCGGCCGCCTGGCCTCCACGCCTATCATGAACGCGCATTTTGACTCCTCGCACTTTCCCGTGGAAGCTTCGAACTTCATCGCCAGTCACAAAATCGCCGGCCCAGTTTTTGCGCCCGATGCCTGGGGCGGTTATCTGATTTATCGCCTCGCCCCCAACACTAGGGTCTTTCTCGACGACCGCCATGACCTATACGGCGAAAAATTCCTGCAGGACTACGTAAAGGTGGTAAGTGTTTCGCCGAATTGGGAAGCAATTTTGGACCGTGAGCAGATTCACTGGGTACTTGCGCCCTCAGGATCATCCCTGGCGAGCATTCTGCGCCAAACACCGCCTTGGAGACTCATTCATGACGACCATACCTCTTTATTTTTCGAGCGAGAGTGACGGGCTTAAAAGTTAAAGACCTCCTAATATCATTATCTCTGAGATCCAGAAATCTATGTGCTCCGTCGCCCGCCTGCCGCTTGCCGAACTCCGTCGCGATCCATTAAGTAATTGATAAAAAAGCTACTTATAAGTTTCCGGTAGCTTTTCTTGAAAATTCGGTTATTATTTCAGCACTTACTTAATCTCTACGGGGAGCTGCAAAGAGCAAGATTGCAGCGAGAACAACATTAGACATCCCAACAATAAAATTAATGGCTTTATTTTCAATTGGATAGCGTGGCTTTGAGGCGTGGCTTGTTTTGGAAAATCGATTGCCTGACGTTTTGTCTTGACAACGATTTAAAGCCCACGATAAAAGCAACCCACGCGTACATCTTTTCCACAACTAGTGTATTTCGATTAGCTAAGGGCAGGAAACTTCGTTTGGAGGCTGGTAAATGAAACATTGGTACAGTATTCTCCCTGCAAAGATCCGCGGTTTAGCGGTTCTTTGCGTGTTGTTGTTTGTTGCTTCATTCGCACTCGCCCAAGAGGCGACCGTCGTGGGTACAGTTACTGATCCTTCGGGTTCGGTGCTCCCCAACGTAGCCGTCACGATTACCAGCTCCGACACGGGGCAGGTTCACACTTTTACAACCAACGACGCTGGTCAGTATGTGGCCGCCGGTCTTCCGATCGGTCATTACACGATCAAGGCTGAAGCTTCCGGCTTCAAGTCAGCGTCCAAAGACGGCGTCGTCCTGAACGTAGGCGATCGCGACCGTCTCGATTTCGCACTCACTGTCGGCGCGATCTCTGAGAAAGTTACCGTCGAAGCGAATCCTATCGCGGTTCAATCGGATTCCAGCGAAGTCAGCACTGTCATCACCGGACAACAGGTCACGCAGCTCTCCACCAACGGACGCAGCGTGTACTCCTTGTTCGCATTGACGCCGGGGGCCTCCAGCCTTCAAGGCGACTTCGTCACTCCGACCGCAGTCAGCGGCGACAGCAACGTCAGCATCAATGGCCAGCGCGCTGGCCACAACCTGCAACTGATTGACGGCGGCGAGAACCTTGATCGCGGCGGCAGCAGCGGCAGCGTTATGCCTTCGCTCGATGCCATCGCTGAATTCCGCAACATGACTTCCAACTACAGCGCTGAGTACGGCCTTTCTTCCGCCGCTACCATCACTGAAGTTATCAAGTCCGGCAGCAAGCAGTTCCACGCTTCCGCATGGGAATTCAACCGCAACGACGCTTTTGATGCCCGCAACTACTTCAACCGGGCTCCGGCCAAGGTTGCTGAGTTCCGCTTCAATACTTACGGCTTCAACTTGGGTGGTCCCGTGGAATTTCACCACAGCGACAATCCGAAGACGTTCTTCTTCTACAACATGGAGTGGCGCAGCTTGGTTCAGGGTGGTTTGTTGAACCAACAGGTTCCGCTGACGAGCACTTACGGCGGCAACTTCGGCACGACAACTATTAACGTTCCGACCGCCGCTCAACTTTCTCCTGCGCAACAAGCGAGATTCACAGGCGACGGGCTCGTGCTCGGCTCCCCATTCCCGGGCAACACCATCCCGGCGAACTTGTTGGATGCGAATGCGCAAACCCTATTGAGCGCTGGTATTTTCCCAGCTCCCACAAGCGGCAACATCTTCCAGGGCGGCAACAATTCCCCGACGAACGTACGGGAAGAAATTGCCCGTGTTGACCACACCTTCAACGACAAATTCTCGGTCTTCGGACACTGGATCTCCGAGCAAACCTCGCAAACGTATGGAACAACCCAGTGGAGCGGCGACAACGTCCCGACAGTCAGCGACGTTTTCGGCAATCCTTCATACAGTGCGGTCGTGCACACGACGTACGTGATTAGCCCGACACTGTTGAACGAAGCCGCATTCAACTACAACGGCAATCGCATTCACATCATCCCGCAGGGTATCTTCACCGCGCCTTCGGGCTTTACCTTTAACCGTTTGTTCTCCGGTCCCAACGTCGCGAGCCGCATTCCATCAATCAACCTGAGCGGCGTCGCGAATTACACCTCCAACTGGACTCCGTGGAACAACAAAGCAGATGACTATCAGTTGCGTGATGACATTTCCTGGACCAAGGGTGCTCACCAGATTAAGATGGGCGCCAGTTGGGCAATCTACAAAAAGACGCAGGATGCCTTCGCCAACACTCAAGGCAACTTCACATTTAACGGCAGCTTCACCGGCAACTCCTTCGCCGATTACCTGTTAGGCTTTGCTCAGGCCTATAGCGAAGATGCTGTGAAGATCACTGGCCAGTGGAACAACAATTCCTACGCCGCCTACGTTCAGGACAACTGGCGTGCAACGCACCGCCTGACCCTGAACCTGGGCTTACGTTGGGACGGCGCGCCGCATACGTATGAGGCGGGTCAACAATCCTCGAACTTCTACCCCAATCAGTACAATCCAGCTAACGCAGCTACCTTTGATGCGAACGGTAACATTTGCAGCGTCAACTCCGTTCCTGCCTGCGCTGGTGGTCCAAGCGCTGGTTTGAGCACGAGCCCAAATCCGATCCTGGCAGGTGTGCAGTTCTACACCAACGGTATCGGGATTGGTGGCAAGAATGGCAATCCAGCTGGTCTCGTTCCTGCGCAGTGGGCTAACTTCGGTCCTCGCGTTGGTTTTGCTTATGACCTTACTGGCCAGGGCAAGACGATTGTTCGCGGCGGCTTCGGCGCCATGTACGAGCGCATTCAGGGCAACGATATGTACAACGGTGCCGTGAATCCTCCGGGAGACTTGAACCCAACCTTGAACAACGTATCGCTCTCGAATCCTGGACTGAACGTTCAAACAGGCGCTACCATTACTACTGCGGCTCTGCCGGTTCTTCCTCTTGGCGTGAGCGGCATCAATCCTGCCAACTATAAGAACCCGGTAAGCTATCAGTACAGCTTGGGTGTCCAGCAACAGCTGGGAGCCCGGTCCGTACTGTCACTGTCTTACGTGGGTGCCGAAAACCGTCACCAGAACGACTATCAGGAAGTCAACCTTCCTCCACAATCCGATCTAGTGACCTTGCTCTCTCCGGGCGCTCCTAACCGGAACCTGTTCCAAAACTATCTCGGTTATGGAGCAATCCGGCTGGCCCAGAACGAAGCAAATGGTGACTACAACTCCTTCCAGGCCGACCTCCGTGGCAATATCCGGAACGACCTGCAGCTTCAATTCGGTTATACCTACGCGAGGGCGAACGACGCCACTACCAGCAATGGCAGCGGTGCCGACCTTAATAACGTGAGGAATCCGTACATTGGATGGAGATACGATGAAGGTCCGTCCGTGTTCGATCGCGCTAACGTAGCCTTTGTCAACTTCGTTTATCAGATTCCACTTTTCCGAAACAGCGACAGCCACATGCTCAAGACCGTTGCAGGCGGATGGGAACTGTCTGGAATCGTAACCATGGAGTCTGGCGCGCCTCTTAACATGGGCGTGAACGATCCAACCAACGTCACCAACGTCGTATCGAATGCTGGGAATCGCCCGGACCTCGTCGGAAAGATCAGCTATCCGAAGACGGCTGCGGCTTGGTTTAATCCTGCTGCATTCGCAATTCCGTCGATTGGAACCTGGGCAACCTGCCAGCTAACGTCGTTCGTGGCCCCGGCCGTGACGACTGGAACCTCTCGCTCTTCAAGAGCTTCGTGATCAGCGAAGCGCGTGGAAGCCGTTTTGAGTTCCGAGCGGAGAGCTTCAACACCTGGAACCACACTCAATTCCGCGGAGATTACGCCGGCGGCGGCATCGACACCAACGTCGGTGATGGCCGTTTTGGTCAAGTCACCTCGGCCTTTGATCCTCGTGAATTCCAACTCGGCGCGAAGCTGATCTTCTAGATCGGTTTCCCGTTGTTCTTTTCACCGCCCGCGGCTAACCTCGCGGGCGGTTTTTTTATTGTTTTGAATGTCGTTTTAGCGTGAAGTCTGCGGCATCCGCGCCGCCCTAAGCATCGCAGCTCCGGTATAAACTGAAGACGAGGTTCAAATCTTGTGTGGCGGGCATGCTGAACAGGAGATCAAAACTCGCCATTGCGCTTTTATGTGGAGCGGCCTTTCTCTCGCCTGCACTCGCCGACCCGCAATCTGCGACCGGTCAATCCACCACCCCTGAGCAGGCAATTGCCCTCGAACAGCAAGGAAAACTGGCAGAAGCGGAATCCGCCTGGCGTATTGTCATTCGCCATAATCCAAAAGATGCCGGGGCCTTCGCCAGCCTGGGAGTCTTGTTATCAAGGCAACAGAAGTATCCGGAAGCGGCGACCGCCTATCGCAAAGCCCTTGCGCTAAATCCGAGCCTGCCGGGCATACCTCTTAATCTCGGATTAGCGGAATTCAAACAGGGGAAATTTCAGGCCGCAATTCCCCCGCTGAAGGCTGCTTTAAAGGACAACCCCGAAAGCGCTCAAGTTGCAATTCTTTTAGGATTCAGTTACTACGGCGCCAAACAGTTCTCCGAAGCCGTCAAATATCTACAGCCTGCCGCAGCTGCCGACGCCGGCAATACGGAACTTCATCAGAGCCTCGCCGAAAGCTGCCTTTGGTCCAAGGATTACACCTGCGCCTCAGCGGAGTTCCAGAAGATCCTGCGGCAAAATCCGAACTCCGCCGCCGCACATGTTCTTATGGGGGAAGCTCTTGACGGCCTGCATCAGCCGCAGGAGGCCATCAACGAATTCCAAGCAGCATTAAAAGTCGCGCCCAATGACCCCAACATTCACTTCGGACTAGGCTATCTCTATTGGAAATCCCATCAGTACGACGACGCTCGCCGCGAATTTCAAAACGAACTGGCCATTGATCCAAAAAGCGCGCAGTCCCTCACCTATCTCGGCGATATTGAAATGAAGAACGATCATCCGGAGGCCGCCATCGCTTTTCTGCAGAAGGCGGTCCAGTTGAGCAGCAACCTCCGGCTGGCTTACATTGACCTGGGCGCAATGTTGACCGAGCAGAAGAAATACAAAGAGGCAATCGCCGCGTTGCGGCACGCCGAGGAACTGGATCCCTCGCAACCTGACGCCCATTACCGGCTCGGCCGGGTGTACCAGGCAATGGGAAATGCCGAGGAATCCAAAAAGGAATTTGCCAAGGTCCGCGAGCTCCACGAGAAAGCAGACCAGGACGCTCTGGCGCCGAAGATGTCTCCATCTCCTGCGTCAAATCCCTAGCCCCGGCTCGGAACTCGGACGTTAGTCAGTTTCGGTCGTTTCTAGTTCCGGTCGCTGGTATCAATGTTGAAGCCGAGGATGGCATTGACCTCAATTGGCTGCCCCGCGCGCAACGCAGGACGAAACTTCCAGTTGCCAAGCGCCGTCAGTACCCGGGCGGTCATGACCGCGGTGCCGGTTTCGAGCACGTGCGGGTTCTTAATCATTCCCGCGCGGTCGAGCACGCAGGCCACGACCATGCGCCCCGCGGAAGGCCCGTGGGCAGGTCCGCGCGCATGGGTTGCGGCGCGGTCAAATCCTGCGCATAA
>CAWHQK010000058.1:0-56265 GCA_963831435.1 uncultured Acidobacteriota bacterium | reverse complement strand
AGAAGTACAAGGCTGAAAGATTGCAGCGACAAGGATCAGGTGTGTTTGACCGACAACAATGGATTTGCGTTCGCTTACTTTCGCAAATGCAACGACGCGGAGGCAGGCGATTATAAGACGCTTAGGTTTCCTCCAAAGGTCGTATCGGTGCTGGACAATAACGATGTGTGGATGGTCTTCGACGCAGCACCTAAATATCTGTTTCACTATGGCTATTCAAAGGGAATCGTCGGTATTTATTTAGGGCCCACGGACTCGTTCGATTTTCGTAGCGTTCTCCGCGATAAGAATTTTCAATTGGCCAATCTGGATGCGTTGGAGTACCGCAAGACTACTTCGGATGTTGTCGCTGGCTGCAGCGAGTGAATTCCTTGGGTTGTCGTGACCAGGAGAACCTGGGAGGAGAACCTGGGGCAGACGGAACGTTCCCCACTTTTAAAACCGTGACCAAATGCTCCGCCGAGATGTTGAGCGCGGCTCCGGCTACGTTGCAGAACCAGCTCCCCGGATTTCAATATGATCTTGCCGGGAATATGGTGGTGAATGGCTCGGCGACTTACACCTGATCTGCTCCCCAAAAACCGCACAGGGCTGGATATGATTTTATATTGCTGACCCGCTCCCATTTTCTGTCACAAAGGATACTAGAGGTTCTGGGCAGTGTAAGTCCTTTCTTCCGCTGTTGACAAGGGTTTCGCGCACTCCAGAGGCTCGATCAAGAAGCTCTGGAGTGCGCGCCCCATCAATGTAGAAGATTTCTTTTCCCGGTGTAGCTCCGCGAATGCTGCAGGCGTCCGATCCGCCAGAGCACTGTGCGGACGTTCGCGATTGTAATGCTCCCAGAACTTCGCCAGCTTCTGCCTGGCATCCTCCAGCGACGAGAACCATTCCACGTTCAAACACTCGTCGCGCAGCCGGCCATTGAAACTCTCGATGAATCCGTTCTCCACCGGCCGTCCCGGTCGAATGAAACACAACCGCACCTCGTTGGCCATCGCCCACGCTTCCAGCGCACGACTGCAGAACTCACTTCCGTTATCCACTGTGATACTTTCGGGCAAGCTGCCACGCTCCAGCTTTGCTCGATTCAGCGCCTGCGCCACTTTCATCCCTGTCGTCGAGCGATCCGCTTCCAACTCGACGCACTCCCGCGTAAACTGGTCCACTACCGTCAGAATCCGAAACGAGCGCCCATCGGCCAACTTGTCACTCACAAAGTCCATGCTCCAACACTGGTTCGGCCGCACCGCTACGCCGCTTGCGACAGGCCGCCGCCGCGCCAGCCCTCGACCGCCGCCTCTACGGTGTTGAGCACAGATGGAACAATCTTTACAGTGGATGGAAAGTCACTCGTGGCTATTGACCCGCAAACAGGTCAACCTATCGCGACAGTCCAGTTGGAGCACTCAACCCAAAGTATCTCTTATTTTGGTTGCGAGACGGAAGAGATCAGTTCTCAGGATAGTCCTCCGACAGTTGGATCATTAATGGTTGCGGGCGATGGGTATGCTTACCTTCCCTATGTGTACACCAAGTACAGCTTTGCCATGCAACCGAACTGCGACTCTGAAACCCATCAGGAAACGCACTTTCACCTGCTACGCATGGGATCTGATGGCAGCAGCTCGGAAGTCGGAGTTGGAGACTGGTCGGCTGACACGGTATCCATCCAAGTTCCAGGGCAATCTGTAATGTCCACGAGTGGCGCAGTGCCTTCAATCCAGATGGGATTTCTAATGACCAATGCCGACACTGGAACAGTAGTCACATGGCGGCAAGAGTTTCCAGCATATTGTGCGTATGATAATGCTCGCGATAATGTTCAAAGCGGCTGCGTGAACGCGACCAGTTCATATCAACTTGCCACTACGGCGGGAGACAGTGTGAGTTCTAACGTTGCCACCTCGATGCCTGGGCAACAACAACCACTACAGCCGATCCTGCAAAGACAAGATGGCACGTTTGTGGGAACGCTTAACGGCAATAGCATGATTGCCTTCGATACATCGGGGAATTTGCTGTGGAATGTGCCGAATGATTTTCCGTATATTGCAACTGCAGATGATGGAGTAGTTGGGGATTCTGGGATGACTTACGATCAAAATGGAAACGCGACTGGTGTGTCCTCGGCGGCCCTTACAGCTTCACCTAGTTGGACAAGCGATTCTTATTCTATTGATTCTGCATCGAATTTAGGAGACATCATTTCTCCATCACTAGATTTGGCCGCCAGTTTTCAAGCGAGTCCACAAGGTAATCCATCGGAAAATGGTACACCCACAGCGGTGGTAACTGTTCAAAAACATATTGATGAGGATAATCCTCCCCAAGGCAAGAATTTCGATGACGTCACCTTAGATGGCATCGCGATTTCACAAACAGAAAACCTTCTTGTAACGGTCGCGGGCGGAAACACCCCAGTCACGTTGACTCTTAATTCCAGCGACGCTGGGAAGGCTACATTTGGGGACGGTACGACCACTACGACGCTTCCATCCAATGGTTCAAAACAAACGGTAACAATTAAGGGAGTTACAGCAAGTGACAAAGCTGACGATATTACGTTGAAGGCATCCCGCAATCTCGGCAGTACCTATGGATTTGCGAAGTTCAGCATTGTATCTGTAGCTATTTCACCGAATATGTCAACGGTTTCAAAAGACGATCTAGGAAATGGCACCTTTGCAACTAATATGGGGCAAAATCGACAACAACCAATTCCATTGGGGCAGCTTACAGTTCCATTCATACCGGGACCTAATAATAATCCCAATTATGGTTGTTCCGAAGGGATAGAGTTTATCGGTTTTGTAAAGCCATCCGATTATAAAGGAAAGATTACACTCAGAAGGGATCTGCTTTCACGCAAAACGTATGCTTGGGATAGTCTCAGCCGACAGACACCACCAACAACGGCTAGCGGAATTCAACCGTTTGATTCTGAAGGAATGGCCGATGACACGAGTCTCACAGATTATCTGACCAAATCTATACAGGCTGATGGAAACATCTACGATCTTGATGCGCCGGGACCCCAGCCGACGACTTCAGGAATCGTGGATGATTATCGAGGTAATTTCCGAGAATATGCGCAACTTGGTGATTGGAAACGTTTCGATTTCGACAGCCCACTGGAACAAGCATCTCCGGATTTCTTTTGGTTCGCGAGAATGTCTTGTGTGACTAGCGACGGAACAAACTACACATTTGATGATAGTTACGAAAGTCAAAGAGACAATGCGGCCGGAGGAGCAAACGGTCCCACACGCACCGATGGAACAAATTGTACCCCTACTTCAATTGATTTGAGCGGAGCTTGTAATTGACAAAAGGAGCGTTATGAAATCAATGGTCTCGTGTGTTGTTTTGATATGTCTTAGCTGGGCGTTGCCGAGCATTGCGCAAACATGTCCTTCATGGAATGAGAAACAAGCTTTGCTCCAGTTCTTAGAAGACCACAAATCGGAAAGTTTACAAGCTGATCCGATGTGTGTAGGTCGTGCATTCGCGAGTCTATCTCATGACAAGGTTTACACTCAATCGCTAGTACATCTGCTGGACTTTGAGCGCTCCACTAAGCATGACGAAAAATTATTCGCTAGATCATCACAGTATCCTGCAATCGGGGCACTTGCTCGTAACGACGCAGTCCCCTACTTAGTTGCAGCTATAAAGAACAGCGATAGTGAATTGGTGAGAACTAATGCAGCGGAAACGCTGGACCTCCTTTATCGCACTTGTGTTCAGGCAGCAGCGAACATACTGGAAACCGAAGCAGAAAAGTCTGGAGTAAATGCAGAACAACAAAACCGCTTACGAACGGCTGGAAAATACATCAATGAGCATCTCGGGCCACGACCATGTGGAATTAAATAGGTTAACCGATACTTACCTCCAATGTTTCGTATCGCAGACCGAAACATTGCGAATTGGACAGGTGGCCCACCTTTCGCCGTTTTGCGAAGGCTTGGGGTCGGTGAAATTCATGCTTCAGGGTTTGAAGAAGAGCTTGAACGGGGAGTCTATTTTCCGCGAGTACAGCATCCTTCTGACCTGCCCTAGATCACCAAAAGGCGCAAATCGTTCCGACTTTCGCGCCACAATCCATTTACAATCCGTTAACGATGCCTTGCCGCTACTTGCGACTTCCAAAAGCGCCATCCGTGGCCCTGCAAGTTATTGAGTTTTCGTTGAAGAGTGGGTTCGAATCCCTCTCTCTCCGCCAGTTTTAACATTCCTTGTTATTCGAACTGCTCAAAAATGTGGGCGAATTCGTAGGGCTGCTGCGTGATTCCGCTGCATGAGCCGGAGACAATTTTTGCTTCGCCGGGGCAGGAGCGGTCTCGACCAATGGACCATATGGAAAGCGCGTGAACGCCAGGGTTGGCTTGCGCGAATTTGAGGAGCGCTTGCGCATCGCTCTGCGCGAATACTTCCGGGGAGACGTCGTTCCTTCCCACCATTACCGTGATTCCCAGGTTTGTTTCCAGGCCAGCTGATTTCAACTGCTGCAGCGCGTGGGTGGCTGCGGAGATGGCATTCTGGCCCATTCCGTTGGGGTCGGCGTCTGGACCGTAGTCCATGGCGAGAATATTTACCGTGGCGACTTTTACGTTGTGCTGCGCGGCATTCTTCAATAACTCCAGGCCCTCGGGAAGAATGCCATCGGGCGATGCTGCGAGGGTAAATGAAATTGCAAGGCTGGGATTCGCCGATTCGAGAGCGGCCAGTGCCGTGTTGCGGCGATCGATTGAAGCCGGGTCGCGCATGGCCGCGGCTTCAATATCGAAATCCAGCATGCGAGCGTTGTATTTATCAATCACTGCCTGGTATGCGGCTTGCAGGCTGGCCTCGTCCTGACACGTTTGTCCGAGTTCTTTGCCGTTTGCTCCACCAAAGGAAATAATTACGTCGCCGCCTTGGTTTCGAAGTGTGGCGATCTCGCCGGGCATTTCGTTTTCTACCGCCACCGACTTTTTGTTGGACCACGTGGGAACACATGCGTTCGGATTGCTTATGACAAATGCCAGACTGAAATATCGGATTCGCGAAGCTTGCGCGATCTGCACGATCCCGAGCTCCGGCTGCCAGGTCGCGAGATAAGGAGCAAAGATGCGGGTTGGAACCGCTCGTTGTGCGGACGGGGGCGGGGGCGCGGGAATA
The DNA here is from genome assembly GCA_963831435.1 of uncultured Acidobacteriota bacterium. Taxonomy (GTDB): domain Bacteria; phylum Acidobacteriota; class Terriglobia; order Terriglobales; family Acidobacteriaceae; genus JAICKN01. The sequence goes on along the minus strand of CAWHQK010000058.1, from coordinate 51,102 downwards.
TTCGCGACTTTTGCGTTCTTGCCACCGCAGGAGATCTGCAGCAGCGCGCAGACAAGAAGCGCCGCGCTAAGTGAAAAGCAGCGAAACTTGCCCGGCAGACGACGCAATGAAGGACCTCCATTTCGAAACTGAACGATTACGACCGCAGGAATTCGAGCATTAACGTCCAGGCTTGTTTTGCGGCTTGCGGCTGGTAGGATGCGCGTTGATCGCAAAAGAAACCGTGATCGGCATCGGAAAATTCGACGTTCACGTAAGATTTTTTATTGGCGCGCAACTTATCAAGGATTGTTTGACGCTGTTCCGCCGGAATGTGCTTGTCCAAGCCTCCCCAGAAAAATAGGACACGCGAATGCATTTGGGGCAGGCGGTCGAGAAGTTCCGCGACAATGCTTCCCCCGTAGAAGGAGACTGAAGCCCGCAAAGGCAAAATGGTATTGGCGAGAACCGAAATTCTGCCACCCATACAGAACCCTATGCTGAATAGTTTTGACTGGTCCACGTCTGGCTGCGACTGGAGCCAGCCATGAGCGGCGCGAACGTCGGCTTCTTCGCCGGGGATGGTGAGCGCTTTCATGTGCGGCATGACTGCTTGAAAATTTGAGTAGTCGCCTTCGAAGCCTGGGGCCGTACGATGAAAAAGTTCCGGCGCGATGGCCACGTAGCCTTCCTTCGCCAGGCGGTCGGTCACATCGCGGATGTGTGAATTGACGCCGAAGGCTTCCTGCATCACGAGTATTCCGGGCAGCGGGCCGCTGGTTTTGGGGCGCGCTACGTAAGCCCGCATGCGAGTGCCATCTTCTACCGGGAGTTCTACGAATTCGTTGCTGATTTGGTATGACTGCATGGCTTCACTCCTAGATCATTTTTCAGCATAACGTAAAAATCATAAGGTCGAGGGCGTTAATCCTGCGGCGGCGTGAGCAGGGCGCTGACCGTCTGAATGGCGTTCGATTTTTCGGGAAGAATGCCCAGACGGATGTAGATGGGACGAATGGAAGCGCGAATGATCGGCAGATGAAACGCGAACCAACCTGCGCCTAAAATGCAAAAAACGCCTCCGATCATGAGCGTGTGCGGAGCTCCGATGTGCGTGGCGGCAATGCCCGCGATCAGGCTGCCGATGGGCGCCATGCCCATGAAGGCCATGGAGTAAAAACTCATCACGCGGCCGCGCTTGTCGTCATCCACAATTGTTTGCAGCACGGTGTTGCTGGCGGCCATTTGCTGCATCATTCCGGCGCCGGCAAGCATGACCACCAGCAGCGAGAGCCACAAAACTTTCGACGAGCCGAAGGCGATCAGGCCGATGCCAAACAGGCATGCGGAGATGGGGATGACGCGGCCGAGGCCCAGCACGCTTTTTCGCGCGGCCAGAAGAAAGGTGGAAACCAGCGCGCCCACGCCGGCTGCGGCCATGAGGAATCCCAGCGTGTGCGGCCCGCCGTGCAATACGCTGCCTGCGAAAATCGGCATCAGCACGGTGTAAGGCATGCCTACCAGACTTACCAGAGCAAGCAACAGAAGCAGGGAACGAATGGGCACCGAATGGAAAACATAGTTCCATCCTTCTTTTAGCTGGTGGAGAACGGCTTTCGGTTCACGAATCTCAGCACGCGGCTGAAGCCTCATCAGGAGCAATGACGCGATTACCGCGAGGTAGCTGACGCCGTCAATCAGAAAGCACCAGCCCTCGCTGAAGGCGGCGATCACCAATCCGGCAATGGAGGGGCCCAGCAGGCGTGCGGCATTCACCATGGAAGAATTTAAGGCGATGGCGTTGCCGAGGTCTTCGCGGTTCTCTACCATCTCCACCACGAACGCCTGGCGGCCCGGCATGTCAAAGGCGTTGATCAGGCCCTGCGCGACGCTGAGCCAGATAATTTCCGGAATGGTGATGACTCCCGCCAGCGCGAGGGCCGCCAAGGCGAAAGATTGCAGCATGGAAAGCACCTGGGTAACCACCAGCACACGGTGACGTGTTCAAGCGGTCAATCCATACGCCGGCGAAGGGAGCGAGGACGAAGCCGGGGATTTGGCCTGAGAAACCGACCAAACCCAGGAGCCACGCCGAATGCGTGAGGCGGTAAACCAGCCAACTGGTGGCGATGCGGGTCATCCAGGTGCCGATCAGGGAGATGCTTTGGCCGCCGAAGAATAGCCTGTAATTCCGGTAGGAGAGCGCGCGGAGGGCAAACTTCCAGGCGCTTTGGTTGTTGCGGGAGTTTGGGGATGCGGTCGCCATCAGCCGGGTGAAGCATTAGTTTATCCCGCATAAGATGAAAACTAGACCGACACGGCGGTAAGAATACCGCCCTCCGTTAAAATCATTTCCCATGCTGGTTCTTGCTTCTTCTTCGCCACGCCGCCAGGAACTTTTGCGTAATGCTGGAATTTCCTTCACGGTGCATCCGGCTAATATTCCGGAGACGGCTTTGCCGGGGGAGTCTCCGAAGGGTTATGCGGAGCGCTTGGCGCGGGAGAAGGCTGAGGCGGTGTTTCGACTGGATTTGGAAAAATTGGGTCCCAACAAATTTGTGCTGGGTGCGGACACGATTGTTCTTGTGGATGATGAAGTGCTGGGTAAGCCACACGATGCGGCTGATGCGGCGCGCATGTTGCGGTTGCTCTCCGGACGGAGCCATCGGGTCATCACCGGAGTTTGTCTTATGGGGCCGGGATTTGTTGATGTGCTTTCGGAAATCACGACAGTGGAAATGCAAAAGACCAGCGCGAAAGAAATTCAGGCGTACCTCGCTACAAGGGAGCCGATGGACAAAGCGGGCGCGTACGCGATCCAGGGCTGGGCTTCGCGCTGGATTTCAAAAATTGAAGGCGATTACTTTAATGTGGTGGGATTGCCGGTGTCGCTGGTGTATCGAATGCTGAAGGAGCACGGAGCTCTATGCTAACCGCGGGAGTGATATTCCCGTTGATGGCTGAGAAGCTGGCTTGCCGTCGTAAGGTCCCTCAGTCTTCGCTGCGCTCAACGTCGGGATGACATGCGTAAGGAATATTGTTCTAGAACTCGGAGACTGCCTCGGTTTCCCGCGCCTTCTTCACTCCGGCCGCCATCGCGTATTTCAGCTCTTCCACGCCTTTGCCGGTAACGGCAGAAATAGGGAACAATTCATAGTCATGCTTCTTGCAGTAGCGCTTTAGTTTTGCCAGCTTGTCTTTATTGGCCACGTCCATCTTGGAGGCCACGAAAATTCCGGGTTTTTCTTCGAGACCCGCGCCAAAGCTGGTCAACTCGCCCTGGATGACTCCTACGTCCTTCACCGGATCGGGCCTGCCGCTTGCGTCGGAGACATCCACGACATGGACCAGCAAGCGCGTGCGTTCAACGTGCCGCAGAAATTGCGTGCCAAGTCCCGCGCCAGTGTGTGCGCCCTCGATGAGGCCGGGAATGTCGGCCACCACGAAGCTGGTTTCGTCCGAACCTTCGCCCACGAGGACCACGCCAAGATTCGGCTGCAAAGTCGTGAACGGATAATCCGCAATCTTCGGACGTGCCGCGGAAATGCGTGAGATCAGCGTGGACTTGCCGACGTTCGGGTAACCGACGATTCCTACGTCCGCGAGGAGCTTTAATTCCATCCGAAAGACGCGCTCTTCGCCGGGGCGGCCATCCTCATGCTCTCGTGGGGCCTGATGCGTGGAGGTAGCGAACTGCGCGTTGCCGCGGCCGCCACGGCCGCCGCGGGCGACGATGACCCGTTCGTCGGGACGGGAAAAGTCGTGGACTTTTTCTCCCGTTTCATCGTCATAGAGAATGGTGCCGACGGGGACTTTAAGGAGGATGTCGGTACCCTCTTTGCCGGTGCAATTGGAGCCTTCGCCGTGGCGTCCGCGCTGTGCGGTGTATTCCGGGTTGAAGCGGAAATGCACCAGCGTGTTGTGGCGCTCGCTGGATTCCATGATGATGTCGCCGCCACGGCCGCCGTCGCCGCCCGAAGGGCCGCCGCGCGGGACATACTTCTCGCGCCGGAATGCGAGGCATCCGTTGCCGCCGTCGCCAGCCTTTACACGAATTTTGGCTTCATCGATGAACATGGGTTTATTGACGTATAGGGAATTTCTTTAACTGTGCTTTCAAATCGTTCGACCAAGCAAGAACGTCAGACACAGAACAATCAAGCAAGGGCCCAAATTCATCTTCGCCAGGAAACGCTTCTGGCAACCAAGGAGCGCGCAATTCAAGTTCAAGGAGCACTTTGAAAGTGAACGCATCATTCGATCGAGAAATAAATTGAAATCGAATGTTAGGTTCCATGAATTCCAGTTCTTTATTCGATAAATCTGATTCAAGACCGTCCAGCCACTTTGTAAGTGATTCGACTTCCCAAGTAAGTAGTGCCGGTGCCTGCTTTGTCCACCCCCGCCCATTAGCCGCCGCGTAGATTTGGACAACAAGCCAATTGCTATCGTATTCGCCTTCTACATTACGAGGAAATTCATAACCAACAATCGTCAATTCAAACTTATTGCCGTTTTTTCCTTCAAGGACCATAAAAAAATATAGCCCCAGAGTGGGGCTATAAATCTAGCGCCGAAAACGCCACGAATTACTCTGCTTCGAGAGGCTCAACCATTACGAACTTGCCCATCTGTCCGCGGTCCATGAATTTAATGCGGCCTGTGACTTTGGCGAAGAGCGTGTCGTCTTTGCCCTTGCCGACGTTCAAGCCGGGTTTCACACGGGTGCCACGCTGCCGGACGATGATGGTGCCGCCGGGGACAAGCTGTCCGCCGAATGCCTTAAATCCAAGGCGCTGCGCGTTTGAGTCACGTCCGTTTCGTGAACTTCCTAATCCTTTTTTGTGTGCCATAAGTAGTTCTCAGTTCTCGGTTGCCGGTTCTCAGTTTCGGTAAAACCCCTTATTTCTTTTTCTTGGGAGCGGCTTTCTTTGGGGCCGCCTTCTTGCCTGTTGATTTCTTTTTTGGGTGGCTCTTGGTCGCCGTCGCCTCGTGCTTGTGTTCGGTTTCCGCCGCAGCTTTCGCTACCTTCTTTGGCTTCGCTTCTTTCTTGGGAAGCGCGGGGGCGGTGAACTTTTGCCCGTCATAGGCAATCTCGGTGATGCGCACGGCAGTGTATCCCTGGCGATGGCCTTGCAGCTTTTTGTACTGCTTCTTTTTCTTGTAGTGGAAGACGAGGATTTTTCCGCCGCGGCCCTGTTCGACGATCTCGCCGCTTACGTGGACGTCTGCTCCGGGCTTAGAAATCTGCCCGTCGCCGCCGGAGACAGCCAGCACGTCGCCGAATGCGACTGCGCCGTCGTTACCCGGAACGCTCTCTACACGAATCACATCGCCGGGCGCCACCCGGTACTGCTTTCCTCCGGCGCGGATGACCGCGTACATGCTTATGCCTCTCATGCCGCGCAGCAACAATTGCGCGGGAACTGGTTAAATTTGCTGATGCTTGCTGTGTTCCGCTCGGCGCTTTAGGGCAACGATTACGGCAGGGTCCTAGAACAGGACCGCAGGTACAGACAAACTGAGCTATTTTAACGTGGGGCCGGGAAGAGCGTCAAACTAAAGCGCTCAGAAGGACATTTATCTTAATTTTGAACGAAATGTCTCTTAATCATTTTGAACGAAATGTCTCTTAATCTTGATCTTGCATTAAACTGATCCCTTCGCTGGTGATAGATGCTTTCATCAGGACAAAAACCTATAGCGGCTCTTTGGGTCGGACTTTGCTTTATTCTTCTCTCTTCTGCCGCGCCAGGCGAGGCTGCAAATCTAAAATCGCTTTACGACACTCATCAATGCTTTGAGCTTCGCAATTCTGTCGCCAAGGGGGACGCTCCCGCCTTTTACCAGGGTGCCGTAGCGTGCGCATTTGGCGGCCTGCATCGATGCAAAAAGAAACTCAGAGATGTCATTCGGTCTCGACCGCAGTCCAACGAGGCGGTCGAGGCACATCGAATTTTGATTTCTGCATACATTCGGTCCGGCAAATATCGCGAGGCGATGGCTCAAATAAATTCCTTGCTTGCGATAAGCCGTACGGACCATCAGGCCTTGAGTGACGGTTCCATATTAGCCATTCTCAGCGAGTTTCCCGATCAGCAGACCGCCCGCAAACATTCAACTACTCTCGAACTCCAGGACGCCGGGATACCTATCTCGATCAATGGCGCGGGGGGAATTTATTGGTTTGATACGGGAGCAGAATTTTCCATCATGAACGAATCGGATGCCAAACGTTTTGGCCTGCGCGTCGTAGAGACGCCAGTCAAGGAAGGCGACGTGAACGGCACGCAGTTTGGCGTACGGGTTGGCATTGCAGATGAACTTTCCATTGGTTCCATGCAATTGAAACACGTGGCCTTCTTGGTAACGTCTGACAAGCAGCCGCCATTTAACGAAGCGCAACCGGGGTCGCGCGGATTACTGGGAATGCCTGTTCTCTTCGCGTTGCAAAGGTTTTCCTGGGCAGATAAAAAATTTGAGATTGAGCAAAAACCACAGAGCAAAAAAATCCCTCATGCAGATATGTGTTTCGACCGTGACCATCCTCTCGTGCAGCTCGAATTCGATGATCGCAAAGTCGCATTCACCCTGGATACGGGTGCAAGCAATACCGATCTCTATCCACCCTTTGCAACGGCATTCCCAGAACTCATTCAAGCTGCTGGGGAAAAGAAGTCATACCAAATGGAGGGCGTTGGAGGAGCTAAGCAACTGAATGCCGCCATGCTATCGGGGCTCCATTTCAGTATTGGAGGCCTACCTGTTGTGCTCCAATCTGCGGCAGTCGTGCCGGCCAATGCTAACGAGACCAGCAAATTCATTTTTGGAAACCTTGGTATAGATCTACTACAACAGGCGCACAAAACGACCTTTGATTTCAAAGCAATGACGCTCACGCTTCAATAACTTTTTTCAGGCCGGTAATTCCATTGTCTTCGCACCCACCTCCGCCAACTCCACATCCTCCTCCGACGAAAGCCCACTAACGCCGATCGCTCCCACCAGCTCTCCATCCTTCCACAGCGGAATGCCGCCACCCCAGCCTACGATTCTGGGATCGCCGTAGTAACCGACGTCGAAACCTTCCTGCGGATGGCGGATTCTGTCTCCAATGTCTTTGGTTGGCTTGCGATTGCGCGCCGCCGTCCATGCCTTGTTGGCCGCGATTTGGATGGAAGGTATGGCTGCGCCATCCATGCGCGCGAAGGCCAGCGGGTCGCCATTGGAATCAACAACGGATATCACTACCGCTTTTTTCAGGCTCTGCGCTTTCGCGACGATGGCGTCCACAATTTTTTTGGCTTCGGAGTAGTCAATCGAATGATGGGTCTTCATGGGAGTCCTATTGGAGCATGGGGCTGGGAAAAATCCAATTGCGAGGATCCCGAAACTTGTCCATGCAGCTTTTGCGGGCATGACTATTGCCGTTGCCACTTTCGTTGGTAGGGATGCTTCGACTGCGAGAGAGCTGCGCTGTGCTTCTCTCTCTTCGCTCAGCATGACAAACGAGGTTTACAGCAGGAGAACGCGGAAACTGGTGGACGGTGGTGCCAAATTGCACGACGGTACGAATCAAAACCCTCACCTTCGTTTACAATTCTTAACGAATTCTTATATCTCCTTGAAAGCACGTAAGTTGCTGAATAAAAACCGCCTTGTAACTGCCGAGTGTGGCTTTTTTGCCACATACGAAGTTTCGCGTAGACGCGTAAGCTTTTGCTAAACGCTTCGACCGTACAATTTTGATTTGCGAACAGACAATCCGTTCCGCAGTGGAATGCGAAGGAGTGGGCCTGCATAGCGGCGCTCCGGTGCACTTGCGCATTCTTCCGGCCGCTGCTGGATCAGGGGTCATCTTCCGCCGGGTGGATCTTGACGGTTTTGAAATCGAGGCCACCGGCCGTAACGTGGCCCGCGTAAGTTATGCCACCAGCCTGATGAAAAAGGGCGTGCTCATCTCGACGACCGAGCACCTGCTCTCGGCGCTCATTGGCATGGGCATTGATAACGCCATTGTGGAACTCGACAACTTGGAACTGCCCATTTTGGACGGCAGCGCCAAGCCGTTTGTGGATTTAATCCATAAGGCGGGGATTCGCAAGCAACGCCGGCCGCGGACTTACCTGCGCATCCGCCGCGAAATCGAATTACGCGAAGGCGGCAAGTTTATCGCTGTGTATCCGGCGGATTCCTACTCTGTTTCTTATGCCATCAACTTCGCGCATCCGCTGATTGGCAAAGAGACCTTCCGTGTGGAATTGACCAATGGAAATTATGTTCGTGAAATCTCTCCGGCGCGCACCTTCGGCTCGCGCGAGGATGAAAAAGCCATGCGCGCGATGGGCCTGATCCGCGGCGCCTCGCGCGAGAACTGCGTAGTGCTTACGCGTACGGGGATTGAGAACCCTCCGCTGCGCTATCCGGATGAATTCGTCCGCCACAAAGTCCTCGACCTGATAGGGGACCTGGCGCTTTTGGGCAAGCAAGTGCTGGGCAATGTGGTCGCTGATTGCGCCGGACATGCCATGCACACGGCGCTGGTTTCGCGCTTGCTTCGCGATAAAGCGTTGTGGGAAGAAACTACTTTGGATGAGGAGCACGAGCCCGCGGAAGCTCCCTTGCATCACTCCGCGGTTTCCGCACTGTAGCTTCTGAAATTCTCCTGAAGGCCGAACTGTGAAAATTAAATATGTTTTCGAGAGCATATTGGCCGGGACTATTGCAGCGATATTTTCCTATGCTGCTTTAGTCAGGCCGGTGACCCTTGCTGCCTTAAAGCTCCGCAACAAAACGCCGGAGGCTTGGTTTGCAAGCTCGATTGTCTTGTATGCAGATATTCTTGTTGTGATGACTTCAATAGCTATTGCCCTGGGCGCGTTTTTTAAGGTTTACAGGCACACAACAAGGTCGGCCAAAATTTAGGTCAAATTTCAACGAGCACAATCACAACAAAGCCCGATCCCGTACAATATTCTTTCAACTTTATCGCAAGGAATCCTGATTCAATGACAAGTCCAGCGGGCGCTCCCGCCAAAACCATTTACGTCACCCTCAGCGGCTTGCCGCTTTCATTCAAGTTTGAGTGGCCTTTCCACAAGTCCACTTCCGGCGCGGATTTCCACGTTCTGCACGCCGACATTCGCCTGGAAAATTCCGAAGGGCTGCACGCACCCGTTGCTGTAAATCTCTCGCAAACGCTACGCGAGGTCGTTCCTTCTCTCGAAGCAAAAGATACAGAAAGCCCCGCGATCAACGCCCTGCGCAAGGAAGTTGATAAGCGGCAAGTGGAGTTTGTGAAGTCAGGCAAGCTGGTACCGGTGCAGTTTTCCAGCCGCCACTATGACTTTAAGCGCAACAAGTGGGTCTTTGGCAAAGCCACGGACGAAGATATTTCCCGGCTGCTCAAGCGGAAACTTTTCTGGCAGACCAAGCTGGTGGGTGGCCCAGTGTGGATTGCCGATCCTACCGAAGCTCTTTACGTGGAGAGCACGCCCGCGAATCTGCTGGAGTTGGCGCGCAAGCTGGCGGAAGAAGAGTTGATTACGCTGGAAGGCGACTTCGCCTCGGCGAATGCTTCCTTGATGGCGCAGGTTGAACAGTTTGAAGCCGATATGCGCGCGGCCCTGGCGGAATTGGAAAAGAAACACGCCTTCGAGCGCGGATAGCGAACCGATAACAAGCTCGAAAAGCAGCGGACTTGGCACAGGTCGAGCAGCAAGAGCCCGCTAGAATTTCTCTACTTCATGGCGTCAATCGTCTGGAACAATTCTGTTTGCGGCTGCTTCACTTCCACCGCGCGGTTCTGTCCGCCCTTATTGCTCACCACATAAACCGTGGGAGTGTGGTCAAGATGAATTTCATTGCCCACAGTCTTATCGGCATTGATCTCGGCGGCCAGCTTGCCCTGGGGATCAATTACGAAAGGCAAAGCCATCTGGTGGGCAGCAGCGAATTTTTCTACGAATTCGCGAAGCACCGTCGGATAAATCTGCGTCTGGTTTTCGAAGATGTAGTCGCGGAAATCAAAACCCAACTGCTTGGACTTGGAATCGAAGTAATGGGCGAAGATGGCCGCCTGGTAGGACCAGTTGTGCATGGGGAGCGGAAAGTCGTAGATCACCAGGGGAATTTTGTAGGTCTTCACCGCCTGCTTGATGAGCGGCGCGGTGTGGGCGCATTGGGGGCATTGCAGATCCTCAAATTCGACGATCGCGATATGCGATCCCGTGGGCGGCTTGAGAACGGAGCTGGGGTCTTGAGCAACGGCAAGAGTCGTAAGCAGCAATGCGGCGAAGCCATACAGCGCCAATTTTTTGATCATAGGAAATTAGATGCGGCGGTCGTGAAATTGAAACAATCCATCTTAAAGCAAAGCAAAATCAATGCGCCAGAGTTCGCTGGGCACGAGAGTAACTGCTTGCTCCAGATAAAGATCAAATCGCCGCAGCCTGGTCGCGGCGTTTGGCCTGAATTTCGATGTATACATTCACCAGCGACACTGCCGCCGGAGTCACGCCGGGGATGCGCGAGGCGTGGCCGATGGTGCGTGGCTTGATCTTGCTGAGCTTTTCCTGCATTTCGCGGGAAAGTCCGCTGATGGACCAGTAGTCGAACCAGTCGGGAATGTTTCTTTGTTCCGATTTCTTAAGTCGCTCAATCGCGCGGTTCTGCTGTTGCAGGTAGCCCTCATATTTAATTTCCGTCTCGACCGATTTGAGCTCGTTGCGGACTTTCGAAGGGAGCGAGGTTGGTGCTTGCGACGCGGAATCTTGCCGGCCAAAAAATTCTGCCGCCACTTGCCGCAAGCTCTCAGCAAGATACTCGATCCTGATCTCCGGACGCTTCAACATCTGCGCGAGGGGCTGACCGAGGGCAGTGGTAAAGTCGGCCGTTGGTCGCTGGTCGCTGGCGGTCGAAGACTCGTGGGAGTTGGGCTCCTCAGAATCATCGGCGGCGACGGTCTGCAGGCTCAACGCTGCGTGCCGAATGCTTTCCAACATCGCGCCGGTAAGTTTCGTCCTTTCCAGCAAGGTTTTCATTTTTTCGAGCCGCTCTTGCTTGGCCAGGAAGTCCGCCCACGCTGCGTCGGAAATCAAACCAATGCGGCGGCCGTGCGGAGTAAGGCGGCGGTCGGCGTTGTCGATGCGCAGGTGCAGGCGGAATTCCGCGCGCGAGGTGAACATGCGGTATGGCTCGTTCGTGCCCTTGGAGATGAGATCGTCGATCAGGATTGCCGTGTAGCCTTCGGTGCGGTCGAGAATCAGCGGCGGCTCGCTCTTCACTTTGAGCGCGGCGTTGATGCCCGCCATTAATCCCTGGCAGGCGGCTTCTTCGTAGCCGCTGGTGCCATTGATCTGGCCGGCGAGAAATAGGCCGGCGATCTTTTTGGTTTCGAGCGTGCGCTCCAGTTCCGTGGGATCGATGGAGTCGTACTCGATGGCGTAGCCGGGGCGCAGCATCTCGGCGTTTTCGAGGCCGGGAATGGACTTCATGATCGCCAGCTGCACTTCCATCGGCAGCGAGGTGCTCATGCCGTTGACGTAAATCTCGTGCGTGTTCAGGCCTTCGGGCTCGAGGAAGAATTGGTGCTGCGCCTTGTCGGGAAACTTGACGATCTTGTCTTCGATGGACGGGCAATAGCGCGGGCCGATGGACTGAATCTGGCCGCTGTACATCGGCGAGCGGTGCACGTTTTCGCGAATGATGCGCATGCGTCTCCGGCGTGGTGTATGCGATGTAGCAGGGCACCTGCGGTCGTGATGCGCGACTCGTCTTCGTGCGGAAGCTGAAGGGCGTGGGATCGGCGTCGCCGGGCTGCTCCTCGAAACGCGACCAGTCGATGGTGCGGCCATCGAGGCGCGGAGGCGTTCCGGTCTTCAGGCGGCAGCCGCGCAGGCCGAGTTGCTTGAGCGCCTCGCCGAGCAGGACGGCGTGCGGCTCGCCGCTGCGTCCGGCGGGATACTGCTGCTCGCCGCAGTGGATGAGGCCGTTGAGAAATGTTCCGGTGGTGATGATGACGGCGCGAGCTGCCGACGGTGCGGCCGTCGCGGAGCTTGATGCCGCAGAACGGTGCGGCGATGCGTCGTCGGGACGTCCGTCAGTTCGCTGATCGGCACCGAGTCGTCGGCGTTGTCGATCTGGCTGAATGTCGATCGCTGATGCTCGACCGCTGCTTCGATTATCAGCTCTGCCACTTCGGCCTGCTTGATTTTCAGATTCGGCTGCGACTCCAGCACTTCGCGCATCTTGACGCGGTACTGCTGCTTGTCGCATTGGGCGCGCGGGGACCAGACGGCCGGGCCGCGCGAGGTGTTGAGCAGGCGGAACTGGATGCCGACTGCGTCGGTGACCTCGCCCATGATGCCGCCGAGCGCGTCGACTTCGCGGACGAGGTGGCCCTTGGCGATGCCGCCGATGGCCGGATTGCAGGACATCTGCGCGATGAGGTCCACGTTCAGCGTGTAGAGCGCGGTCTTCAGGCCCATGCGGGCGGCGGCCATGGCGGCCTCGCAGCCGGCGTGTCCGGCGCCGACGACCACCACGTCGTATTGTTCGGTGAAGGCCACAGACCTTAATTTTAGCAAAGGCCCGTATAATGTTCCTTCACCTCATATAGGAGAGAACGGCAATGACCACACAGGAATTCTTCCAGCAACTCGACGCCCGCATCGCGAAATACGATCTGCTCTGCCATCCGTTTTATAAGCCTGGAGCGCAGGCGAGCTTACGCGCGAAGATCTGCGGGAATATGCGCAGGATTATTTCCATCACGTCGAAGCTTTTCCTGCTTATCTCGGGAAGTTGGCGAATCGCCTGGAAGACGGCAAGCTGCGCAATGCTGTTATGGCCAATATGAAGGATGAGTTGGGGATGGCGGGCCTGCACACTCCGAGTTGTGGCTGGATTTTGTAGAAGGCATGGGCGGAAGCCGCGAGCTGGCTGATCATCAGCCGGTTGCTGAGATCGAGAATCTGATCGCGCAATTTAACAACGTTGCCAGCGAGGGTGCGACCGAAGAAGCATTGGCAGCTTTCTACGCTTACGAGTCACAGGTGCCGCGCGTTGCCCAGGAAAAAGCCCACGGCCTGCGGGAAATGTACGGCGCGGACGAGAAGACTTACAGCTATTTTACGTTGCACACCACTGCTGACGTTTTCCATTCGCAGGTATGGAAGAATCAGTTAGCGAAGAGCGTGGACGGAAATCCTGTTGCCGCGGAAAGGGCTTTGAACGCCGGCGAAGCTGCGGCTAAGGCCTTATGGAACGCGCTGGATGGGATTGAAGGACGGCGGTCGGCGAAGGCTGCATAATTTTGTTCGACGAATTTCAGACTGAGAAACCATCGAAGTGCATTGATGGCTTTTACTTTTTGCTCGAACCCCACACCATGTCATTCTGAGCGAAGCCGAGCGCGTGTTCGCGCTCTGGCGAAGTCGAAGAATCCCTACTTCCTAGCTACTGCACTGGTGGCATAAGGGATTCTTCGGTGCAGAAAGCGCACCCCAGAATGACAAGGCTATTTTCCCGCCATCTTCTTCAGCAAGGAAATCTGGCCGCCGTGATACGCAATGTGCTGGGATCCGCCGTGCAGCATGAAATAGAAATCATAATTCTTGCCCGGCACGATCTGGTTCAACTTTGGCTCGGGCATCTTTCGCACTGCCTGCATCAAGTCTTCGTGTGCTTTCTTCAAATGAGCAACCGCCTCAGCCCACGCACCTTCGCTGTGATCGAGCACCGGAGGGAAGTTTTCTTCGTCGCGCGGCATGAATGCTTCTCCGCCCATTCGGCGCAATAGGATTTTCTCCCACGCGGCGACGTGCAACACCAGCTCCCAAATCGAATGGCCATTTGTAATCGGATGTGCGGCGGCCGTGGCCGCGTTCACGTCCGCCAGAATTTCCAGGAGCGCCGGCCCGTGCCAGGCTTCGCCATCAAAGGCGAGACGAAGTTCGTCAGCAATGCGGGTGGTCTCTGACATGCATTCCATCTCTCGTCATTAGCCAACGAATTTTACTCGGCTACGATGCAGATTTGCGCCCCGTCGGCTGCGGAGATCACCGCGTCGCCATCGAGAAGAAGGCATTTACCGGTGTTTAATGCAAGGCAGGAGGCTCCGGCCTTTTGCATGGTTTCAATCGTCCTTATTCCGACCACGGGAACGTCGAAGCGCATGTCCTGGTTCGGCTTGGCGATTTTCACAACCGTTAATGCACGGTTTAGCGTCGAAGCCTCTGCTTCCAGCGAAGATATCAGATGTCCAGCGCGCTCTATCGTCGCGTCGGTGCCTTCCATTGCTTCGACGGCTACACAGGCGGCTTCTGCAATCACCACGGTTTGGCCGATGTCATACTGCGCGAGATTGTGGGCAACGTCGCGTCCGTATTCGATGTTCTTCTTTTCAAGTTCAGTAGGAGCGCGTTTAGTGAGTATGCCCGCTTTTGCCAACAGAGGCTCTAAGCAGCGTAGTCGAGTTTTCTAAAACGATGCCTTCATCACCCAAAACTTTTGCGATCGCGCCGAGGAGTGAGTCCGTGTTGCGCGTGCTCAAAGAAAGCAGCAACTTCGCCAGCCGCCAATCCGGACGAATGCTGGAAAAAATCTGCTTGTGCTTTACCTGCCCGGCCATGACGGCGCGTGTCACGCCTTCTTTTTTGAAAGTTTCGATCAGGCGGGAGAGTTCTCCGAGCGAGAACCAATGCACCGCCGCGGCTCCTCGCGATTCAATCTCTGGGAAGGTTTCTTCTTTGATGGCGGCAACGACAACATCGAATCCCTGCGCCTTTGCAGCATCGAGAACGAGGAATGGGAATTTTCCATTACCCGCGATGAGGCCGAGGCGGGGTTTATGAGGTGGGGTACCAGAGGCAGTATTCATATACTCAAGTTACCTAGGGACCTGCTTTGTCAGAGCTGAAGCATAATCCACTCCCGTCCAACCTTCGCGTTTACTCTCCATACCAAGCATTAAATATGCAGCTTCGATAATTCTGTCAGATATGGTTGGATTTGCTAGTGCTGTTAGCAGACTTGGAAGTACGCGTTGATCTCTTCTTTTGCTTAATCCGACCATCGCTTCCTCGCGTACATCTTCGCTACTATCTCTTAGACCTTTGAGAAGAGCTTCACAAATTTTTTCTGAGCTTGCATTGCCCAATACGCCCAGCCCGAAAGTAGCCCAATCGCGAACATCCTCATCCCCATCCTGCATGAGTACAAGAAGCGTGCGAACACTTATAGGGTCATTCGGAAAACAACCCAAAGCAAACGCGACATCAAATCGTACTTCAGTATCTGGATGCGAGGAAAAGTTTGTGATCAGTGGAATAGCGAGAGGATTCTCAAGATGGCCTAGTGCTGCAACGGCTGAAGCCAAAGGACGAGGATCTGTTTCGTGTTGCACAAAACTTGCAATGAATGAGTAGGACTCTTCAGGAAAACTGTTGTGAGCATGATCGACTGTTTTGCCGAGTTGTGCGATGACATCCACGCCTCGGGCTCTGTTTAGTGGTCTGCTAGACCTACACAATTCTTTGGCTTGCTCGAATACTTCTCGCGTGCCGATACGCCGCAAGGCATGTATAGCTTCCCAAGCCGTATCATCTTCATAGTCTGTTGATAAGGCTCTTTTGAACAGTTCGTAAATCTCTTCGGCCATAAGAACCTGTTCACCAGCAAAACACTACATATTTACATGATGGATCAAAACACAAAGAATTAACTTACTTCACCACTCCCCGCTCGCTTCCCTCAATGAACCGAATTAGCATATCCACATCTTCCCCGCGATCGGCTTCCTCTTTCATCTTTTCGATCGCCTGGGATGTATTCAGCCTCGATG
Source organism: uncultured Acidobacteriota bacterium (assembly GCA_963831435.1). Lineage (GTDB taxonomy): Bacteria > Acidobacteriota > Terriglobia > Terriglobales > Acidobacteriaceae > JAICKN01. Next base: position 35,279 of record CAWHQK010000058.1, on the reverse strand, counting down.
CCAGCAGCAGCTTATAGGCGTGGTGAATTTTCCCGATGCGCTCTTTGCTGAATCCATGCCGCTCCAGCCCTACCGAGTTCATGCCATAGGCGTGTGTCTCGCGAGCGGCAACGGTCTTCGAAAATGGCATCACGTCTTTCGTAATTGTCGTTCCGCCGCCGATGAATGCATAAGCGCCGATGTGCACAAAATGGTGCACCGGGCACAGCGCACCTACCGTCGCCCAATCTTCTACGATCACGTGGCCGCCTAACGTGGCGGCGTTGGCCAGGATTACATGATCTCCAATCACGCAGTCATGTGCGATGTGTGTGTAAGCCATCACAAGAACGTGGTTACCCACGCGCGTCAATCCGCCGCCCTTCACCGTACCGCGATTGACGGTGACAAATTCGCGAAACTGGTTATGGTCGCCGATCTCCAGCCGCGTTGGTTCGCCTTTATAGCTGAGGTCTTGCGGCGCCATACCGATAGAGCAATAAGGAAAGAAGTGATTGTGCGCGCCGATTTTCGTCGGGCCGCCGATAACCACGTGGGAATCGAGCCGGCAATTTTCACCGATCTCTACGTCGGCTTCGATCACGCAATACGGGCCGACACTAGATGTGGAATGAATCTGGGCTTTGGGATCAACTATGGCTGTGGGATGGACGCTCATCGCGGCTGCGTGCTGGCCTTGAGCATCGGATTACTCTGTTTCTGCCGCATCCGAGGACGAGCCGCGGCGTCCACGCGAATTGTCCACCAATTGGCACTTCACGCTGGCTTCGGCTACGCGCTGACCGTCCACATAGACGTTGCCTTCCATGCGCACTGCAATCATATCCCCCACCGCACGCCAGGCTTTGAGTTCGACTTCAATGCGCAACTGATCTCCGGGCACCACCGGACGGCGGAATTTGGCCCGTTCGATTCCCGTGAACATGATCAGTTTGCTGCTACGGTCTTCCACTTCTGTCAGCAGAAGCGCGCCGCCGGCTTGTGCGATGGCTTCAACAATCAGCACTCCCGGCATGATCGGCATGTTCGGGAAGTGTCCCTGAAAGAAAGGCTCATTGATCGTGACGTTTTTAATCGCGACAATTCGCTCTTTCCGGGCCAGCTCCACCACGCGGTCAATCAAGAGGAATGGATAACGATGCGGCAAAATCTGGCAGATATCGTTGATATCCATTGTTGTCTTGGCGACCACGGTTTTGTCCACCGCCGTCTTGTTCGCGGCGACGGGTGCTTCCACTTCGCTTTGTACTGTGTCCGGCATTCTCGCTCGATCTGCAGCCAAATTATACTGTATCGTCTGGAGCACGGAATCTGAACTTTCATGAAAATGGTTAGAGTGGCAAAGAGTGGTTTCCAAAAGGTGTCAGCCCCTTCGGTGCGCTATTTCAAGGAGAGGACCGGCGAGACTGTACAAACCATCCGTCAGCTGGTGGAGCTTGAGTCGCCGAGCGACGTGAAACAGGCCGTGGACCGGCTGGGGACCATCCTGGCCGGACGCTTTGAGGAACTTGGCGGCAAGGTTACTGTCCATCGTGCGCAGAAATACGGGAACCACTTGCAGGTGGACTTCGCGGGCGCGCAAAAAGCCAGCCCGGTTTTATTGCTGGGACATATGGATACTGTCTATCCCATCGGCACGATTTCCCGCATGCCCTGCCGCGAGGCCAAGGGCAGGCTCTACGGCCCGGGCGTGCTGGATATGAAGTCGGGCATCGCTCTCATGCTGGCGGGGATTGAAGGATTGCGCAGCGAGGGCAAGTTGCCGCGTCCGGTGACGGTATTTTTAGTTTCCGATGAAGAGGTTGGAAGCCCGTCGTCGCGCAAAATTACCGAATCGCTTGCCAGAAAATCTTCCGCGGTGCTCGTGCTCGAACCTGCTTACGGATTGCATGGCGCAGTCAAGACCTCGCGCAAGGGCGTGGGCGAGTACACGATCCGCGTTACCGGCAAGGCCGCCCATTCCGGGCTCGACTTCGATAAAGGCCAGAGCGCGATTCTCGAACTGGCGCGGCAGATCAATGTCATCTCGAATTTCGTGGATCCCTCGCACGGGCTCACGCTGAATGTTGGCGTGGTGCGCGGGGGAACCAAGGTGAACGTCGTTCCCAGCAGCGCGGAGGCTTTGATTGATGTGCGGATTACCCGCAACGCTGACGGCGCGTGGATAGACCGCAAGCTGCGAGCGATTCGCCCTTTTAATAAGAAGTGCCGCGTGGAAATTCGCGGCGGCATCAATCGTCCTCCAATGGAGCGCACGGCTGGAGTGGCAGCGCTTTACAAACAAGCTGCAAACATTGCCAAAGGTCTGGGTTGGACTTTGCAAGAGGCTTCCGTCGGAGGTGGCTCCGATGGCAACTTCACCACCGCGCTCGGCATTCCAACGCTCGATGGCATGGGTGGAGTCGGCGACGGCGCCCACGCAGAACACGAACACGTTGTCATTTCAGAATTGCCCAACCGCGCAGCACTGCTGGCAAAGTTGATCGTAGAGTTGTAATGAGCCGAGCCTTTAACCGATTTCATCCCGGAAAATATCTGTATCGCTGATCACTCACAAATCAATGTTTTTGCAGCCGTCCTCTCATTTGCATCGAACGACCCCCTTAATTTGCGGCCATTTTTAAATTCAATGGAAAAGTTACCTGCAAGACCCTGAATGACTCGCGCGCCCCATCGACTGGAAAATTTACGGGGAACATGTAGAATCTGAATCTTCGCATGTGCTGCATTCTCACAATGCCCGGATTTCAAGCATTGTGTCCCTTGAACATCAAACCAGCTATTTTCCATATCTTCCCACGCCCCCTCGCCAGGCAGGTACAACACTATCTGGTTGACGAGTTTATGATCATTAATCTTTTGAATATGGAGATGTTCCGCCGACATTAAGCCACAGCCCTCGGGCTTTATATAGCTGCTCTTCCCATACAGGGGCACAGAGCTAACGATCAACACGAGACATGCAAATTTTCTGGCCAGCATCCTGCAATTTTGCCACTTCCATAATCTGTTGTGAAGTATCTAAGGTCGCTACGTGAGGAGACTAGATGTAAATAAAAGTGCAGGCAAGAACGCCTGCGCCTACATTGAATCAAATTTTTAATCTTCGATTCAAAATTTCACAATCTCAATTTTCATTCTGCATTCATCATTCCAAATTCTGCATTCCCTACGCTTCCGCCAACTGCGATCCGTGCTGGAAGTGGTATTGCAAAATCTTCGCCGCCATTGACGGATGCAGCGTTGAAGATTCTGCGTCCACGGTGCGCACGATCTCTCCCCGGCACACCACTTCCGCTGCGGCCAGTCCGGCGATTTCCGCTGGCAGCACCAGATTGATTTCCAGTTGGGCTGTGGCGGGAATTGGGTCTTCCGCCTGGAATAACAAGCCTGAGCGGCTGATGTTTTCCGTCGTCCCGCTGTGCCAGCCATCTTCGCCGAGCATCCGATACTTGAGTGGCAGGTGCAGATTGAAGCGCTGCGCCCGGAAAGGCGAGGTGAGCTTTACGCGCGAGCGTTTTACTTCTGTTTGAGTTGCATAACGGGTCGGCATAATGACCTCCTGGGGGAGCGGAGTATCTAGAACTTCCCGCACTTTCGCTTTCAGCGCGGGAAGGGTAAATGGCTTTTGGAGCAGGATGATTCCCGCGTCCAGTACGCCGTTGTGGCCAATGGCATTTTCCGTGTAACCCGACATGTACAGGATCCTGGTTTCCGGGCGCAGCGCGGCAATGCGCTCCGCCAATACCCGTCCGTTCATCCCGGGCATGATCACATCGGTCAAGAGAAGATGAATGGGGCCGGGATAGGAATGGGAAATCTGCAATGCAACTGAGGCATCCTGGGCTTCCAGCACCACAAAGCCTTGGCGTTCGAGATAAATCTTGTCCATCTGCCGGAGCGAGTCTTCGTCCTCGACCAGAAGAATAGTTTCATTCGCGGGTTGCAGCGCGGGCACAGCCACAACTGGTTCGGCGGTGATGACCTCGCCGGCTTCGGTTACGCGTGGAAGGTAAATCTTGAAAGTGGTTCCCTTTCCTACTTCGCTGTAGACCCAAACATAGCCGTCGCTTTGCTTCACGATGCCATACACGGTGGAAAGGCCGAGGCCCGTGCCTTTGGTTCCCTTTGTAGTGAAGAATGGCTCGAAGATGCGGCTTTGGGTTTCGTCGTCCATGCCGGTGCCGCTGTCGCTGATGGCCAGCATGACGTATTCGCCTGCTTTGATCGGTCCATGAAAGCGCGCGTATTCCTCGTCAAGGGTGGCATTGGCGGTCTCGATGGTGAGCTTGCCTCCGCGAGGCATGGCGTCGCGGGCGTTCACGGCCAGGTTCATAATGACTTGTTCGATCTGTCCGGGGTCGGCTTTGACCGCGCCCAACTCTCCCTCCGGAATCATGACCAGATCAATGTCTTCTCCAATGAGCCGGGTGAGCATCTTCAGGTTTTCCGTGACCACCGCATTCAAATCGAGGACTTTCATGGTGAGCATTTGTTTACGGCTGAAGGCCAACAGTTGCCTGGTAAGCGAGGTGGCCCGCTCGGAGGCGCGGGAAATCTCCTGCACCGGGCCGCGCAAATCTGAGTCGGGGCCTACGCGCTCCAGCATGAATTCGCAATAGCCGGAGATGACCATCAACAGATTGTTGAAATCATGGGCGACGCCTCCGGCGAGGCGGCCAATGGCTTCCATTTTTTGCGCCTGGCGAAGTTGCTGTTCCAAGGCGCGATTTTCGGTGACGTCTTCGGCGAACAATTCGAAATAAATGGCGTTTTTCTCCCCGCGAATGGCGCGTCCGGACAAACGGGTGATGATGGAATTGCCGTCCTTCCGCTTCCATTCCGCGATCAGATTGTTAAAACGGTGACCGCCTTGCAAATAATCTGCGAGCGTGAAGTATTGCTGCGCGTCGGCGTACAAATTGCCCAAGTTGTTGCCAGCGAGTTCTGAGGCGGAAACAAATCCCAGCATGCTTACGAAAGCCGGGTTGGCATTCAGCAGAATGCCCGCGGCGTCGCAGCGGCAAATGCCGTAAGGAGCGTTGGTCACGAGCGAGCGGAAATTCATTTCCGAGCGGCGCAGACCTTCCTGGGCCGCACGCAGCGCCGCATTGAACGAGCAAATGAGCAACGCGACCACTACAAAGAGCGTGAGATGAATCACCGCTTTGCCGTAATCATGCGGGATGTTTTTGCCTGCCAGGGAAAAATACGCGCTCACCGTCAACGCGAAGGAGGTCGCAACCAGGCCCGGCTTCCAGCCTCCGTACCAGGCGCTTACCATGATGGCGACGGAAAATACCACGAGGCGGCTTTCCACCACGTCGGTAAGCAAGAATGCGGGAATCAGGGCGAGGATAATGCTCGAGCACAGCAACGCCGTAGCGCAGGACCACGGCCCGTGCGGGAGGGATGTAGAGTGTGCGAAGAAGGGGGGAGTTCAGTCGCATACAATCTGCATCGTAGTTCCCAAAGTGGGAAGCCGCGAGTTACGAGAGTTCACCTTTGGGACATGTACGGATTCCCGCGATTGCGCGTGCAACCTTTAGAGCCGAAATGACAACGTGGAGATTTCGGACAGCGGCAAACGTCCGGAGTTTGAGCGTCCGAGTTTCAGAAAAAGACGCGGCGCGGGAGCCGAATCCACTGGAACAAGCTTCACAATTTCTGTAATTTGTTGGGTTGTCGTGTCCTGAAATACAAACTACATGAACATTGGCTTGTTTGGCGGCACCTTCGATCCCATTCATCGCGGCCACATGGCGCTGGCGCGTGCCGCGCTGGAGCGCTGCAATCTGAGTCGCGTTCATTTTGTTCCCGTCGGAAGGCATCCGTTAAAGGGATCGCAACCCCTGGCGACGTATTTTGACCGCTATGCCATGGTCGCGCTGGCTACGCAAGACGAGAAGGCATTTGTGCCCTCGCTGCTGGAAGCTCCAGACGTAGATGGCCTGCAGAAACCGGGCAAACCGGGCAAGGAGCGCACTCCTGACTTCACGATTCACACTGTTCGCAAACTCAAGCAAAGCCTCAAAAAAATTGACCGCTTATTCTTTCTAGTGGGAATTGACGCCTTCAAAGACATCGCCAAATGGCACGAGCCAGAGGCATTGCTGCGGGAGTGCACGTTTATCGTAGCCAGCCGTCCGGGATTCTCGCTTGCCGACGTGGCAAATTCTTTGCCGGAAAACTTGCGCCCAGCCGCGGCAGTCACAAAGCCCTTCCTGCGCCAGCCTGCCAAGGGCGATCTGGTTTTGTCCGGGGTGACTATCCACCTGCTCGACGACGTAAATGTGCCCGTGTCTGCTACGGCCGTCCGCCATGCCGTCGCCACCAAGAAGCCGCTTGGCAGATTGCTCGACCCGAAGGTCGAGGAATACATCAGGAAGCGGGGCTTGTACGGCACGAAGTCGGAGTAGGCTTTCGAGTCGTGATTACTCACCTTAAAAGCAGCACCCGACTCAAACCACGATGACTTTTCATTGCATTTATTCAAAGTCGGCAGTATCGTAGCTCGCACTTGAAATCGCGCCCATGCCGTCCCGGCGCAGCGGGCTAAATCAAAATGAAAATACTCACTGTTAGAAATTTTTTTGTTGGGGTTGGGTTGCTGGGAGTGCTCCTGTTTGGGTTGGTGGCCTTCGCCCAGGCTCCAGCTGGATCAAGCGCGGGCAAAACGCGCACTTACTACATCGCCGCTGATGAAGTGAACTGGGACTATGCGCCTTCGGGTCGCGATGAAGCGATGGGCATGCCATTCAACAAACTGGAGAAGGCTTACACCGAATCCGGACCGAATCACATCGGTCGCGTTTATAAGAAGGCTATCTACCGCGAATATACCGACGATTCGTTTACTAAACTCAAGCCGCGCGCAGCCGACGAACAATACCTCGGACTGATTGGACCAATCCTGCATGCCGAAGTGGGCGACACGATCAAGATCATTTTCAAGAACAACGCTTCTCGTCCCTACAGCATGCATCCGCACGGAGTTTTTTATCAAAAGGACTCCGAGGGCGCCGACTACAACGACAACACCAGTGGCACCGATAAGTCCGACGGAGGCGTCCCTCCCGGCGCCACGCACACTTATGTGTGGCAAGTGCCGGAGCGCGCTGGCCCGGGCCCAAACGATCCCAGCTCGGTGTTCTGGCTCTACCACTCTCACACCGACGAATTACGCGACGTGGCCTCGGGATTAGTCGGCGGGATGGTGATTGCACGGCGCGGCATGGCGCGCGATGATGGCCGTCCCAAAGACGTGGACCACGAGTTTGTGACCATCTACATTACGCTTAACGAAAATGAGAGCTGGTATCTCGACGAGAACATCCGCGCGCATATCACTGATCCAACAAAAATAAACCGGCTTGAGTTTCATCCCATGACTCCGGAAGGCGTCGTTACCCCGGTTGTGGGCGATGGTTTTGTGGACACCAATTTCAAGTGGTCCATCAACGGCTACATCTTCGGGAACATGCCACTGATGACCATGACGCAAGGCGACCATGTGCGCTGGTACGTCGCTACGCTGGGTGACTTCAACAACGCGCACACACCACACTGGCATGGCAACACTGTATTGGTGAATGGTCAACGTACCGACGTGCTGTCGATCATGTCAGCGCAGATGATTGTTGCCGACATGCAGCCCGACGCACCAGGTATCTGGCTTTACCATTGTCATATCAGCGATCACATGCTGGCTGGGATGGTAGCGCGTTATGAGGTAAAGCCGCGTTAGCTATTCTGAAAGTGATGGATGGTGGCTGAGTGCCTCATCGCGACCAGTCAATGCCACCGGATTATCGGCGTGGGCCTACAAACTCGAGCCAAATCCCATGTGCAATTTGGGGTGAAATCCAGATCGCGCCTGGATCGCACATTATCCCTATCCCTCGCGCTACTAATTTACGGAGAGATCAAATGGCAGCCATTACTTTGATTAATTCTTTCGAAGTGCCGGCGGGACGCGAGGACCAGTTCCTGCAATTTTGGAAACAAGTGAACGCATATATGCAGAAGAAGCCCGGATATATAGGGCATAAACTTCATCGCGCGATTGCGCCGGAAGCCCCGTACCGCTTCGTTAACGTCGCACGGTGGTCGTCACTGGCGCAATATCAAGCCGCGCATGACGCTGGTTTTCGCGAACTCGTAAGCGACCCGGCAGGGTCCGCGTTTACGCCGCATCCGTTTGTCTATGAGGTTGTGCACGAGGCGCAGGCGGAGACTGGCTCGACTGCGGCGTAGCAGATTCAGCCCGGATGATCGGTGGCGGCCGACTGGTTCCACCCTTCCTATCCATCACTAATCTACCGAGCCTGCCCGCCCAGTTGCTGCAAGTAACTCAAGCGGACTAGTACCACCGAGAGCTACAGTTATGAAACGGTGGGGAATAGGCTCTCATTGTCAGAGACATGAACCTATTCAATCGCAATCGGTCCCTATCCAACTTTCTCCTTTGGCTACTGGGGGGCCTGATTATCGGGGCTTTCTTCTATGAGCTTCTCAGCTGGCTAACAGATAGCGTACAAGTGACTATTCTTCTGGTGGCCATCGTGGTTATTTGGTATCGCGTCGACTTCTCAAAGAGAACAACAGACGGCTACGTAACGCTGCTCACCTGGGCCCCGGTCGCTCTGGGTCTTTTTTGCAGTGCCTTGTGGAAAATAACTGGCGGGGAAGTTTGGGCAAGACTCGGCATCGCATGTATATGGGTGAGAGCTGTCTACAGATTCTATCCGCTACCTGAAAAGCCTGGAACCCAAGAGCTTTCCCTGAGCTTCTCGAAAGGTTCTCGCCCTGAGGCCGGATCCTAACCTGGCGGTACACCTCTTTGCCAGCCCTTAACTTTTACCATAATTTATTTCTCCAAGACTATCAGTGCGGGCCGACAAACTCGAGCCAAATCCCATGTGCAATTTTTGGTGAAATCCAGATCGCGCCTGGATCGCATGCAATCCTTCTCGCGATCATCACCCTGTTCTTTTTAAGCACGGATTCGAGAGTTGCAAGGCTTCGCACCTCGACACGCGCCACAACAACATTTGCGGAGGCGGAAGGAACGAGATAAACATTTCCTTCAGGGAGTGTGGCGGCACTGCTCCCGGATTTGCTGATTGGAGCGCAATGATGCACCGGTGTTAATGGCATCCCAAGATCTCGGAACAATTTTCGCAGTTCCCGGTCGTCACGGACCCATAAGGCAGAAAGCCGCACCGCTGAGTTCTCGTGAGCAAAATATTCAGGCTTGTCTGTAGGAGACTTATTTCTGCCGCCGAAAAAAAGCGGATGGAGCGGGCTGGCGGAGGGAAAAGTCAAAGTACTGTTATCGTCATCGTGCACGTCGAAGCCACCCATGCGTAGTTTGACTGCGAGAGCGGTCCGGTCAGGGGAATACAGTCCAAAGTAAACCGGCCCGTCGCCCTTCTTTATTTTTGCCCGATATTCTGTTGTGAGCGCGTCAACAGCCGCGGGAGCGGTGATCAACTCAATCTCCGTGCCATCAGGGAACTTAACGTGAGCATTCCGTATCCCGTCGGCATGCGGACGTCCTGGCTTAATCGAAAACCCCATGCTTCGAAAATCCGCTTGTGCTTTTTCAAGATTTGCGACTACTACTGGGATGTGATCAATGCCAACAATGAGCGGCGGCGTAGGTATTTGCGCAACGGCTCGAGCTTGGAAAAGCAGCGCAATCAGAAAAACCGACGCGATCCGTGCGACAACCGACTCAGCCATAACAAATTAATTTATGCTGGAGACGGCACCTCGTCCATTGACTCCCTATGCCCGCCCGAGATAGTTTGTCGACACGTGAAGGCCCGCATACAAGGGTTGTGCGCTGAACATTCCTACATCCGGAAAAACGCGAGATGAAGGCCACCCGAGATCCGGCCTTTTTCCAAAAGATGCCCGCCTGGGTTAATCTGTATGCACCGGCGGAAACAGATTCCGGACACACCGAATGAATAAAAACGACTCCAAGAAGCAAGTCCGAGAAGCCATCCACGCCTGCCAGGACAAAAAAGCCGAAGAGATCACCATTCTGGAGTTGGACAAAGATTCCGGAGCTTTCACTGATTATTTCGTAGTTTGCAGCGGGACCAACCCGCGGCAGGTGCAGGCCATTTCTGACGAAGTCGAAATGCGCCTGAAGAAGGCCGGTCAGCCTCCCCGGCAGATGGAAGGCTACAAACAGGGCGAATGGATATTGCTCGACTACGTGGATTTTGTGGTCCACGTTTTCTCAGAAAAGGCCCGCAAGTATTACGATCTGGAACGTCTTTGGAAGTCGGCTAAACGTCTGGAACCGGCGGAACTTACGCCTAAGTCGCGAGCTGGGTCCCGCACCAAAACCGCCGCCGTGCGCAGCCCGCGAAAAAAGAAGCTTGCCTAAACTGGCTCTCACTAGTTAATTCTCGCTCGGCGACCAGTGCAGCTTGAGCACCTCCGGATGATGCGCCAGTTCGTCCACGAACGACGGCTGAATAACCTGACCGCGTCGCGCTTGCCAACTAACATGGCAACGCAGTTCTTTCACCTGTGAGCCCTCTGAATAAGACTTGGCGCACGACGCGAGCCGAAATCCTTCCTTGCTTAACCGCTCGCGGAATTCCTGTTCCCCGGGAGCCTTGGCGGTCAGGGTAAGGGACAGCAAGCCGTGCTGGTTCTGCGGCATCCGCTGCTCTACCCACTTCAAAACCCACAGGATAAAGATCGCCAGCCCTAGCGCTGCGACGCCCAGTCCAAGTTGCCCGCCGCCAAAGCACAGGCCCATAACGGTCACGAACCACAGGGTGGCTGCGGTTGTGATTCCGGCGATGCGGTCGCCTTTACGCAGGATGGCGCCCGCGCCAATGAATCCCATGCCGGAGAGAATTCCGAGAGGCAGGCGCATGAGATCGAGTACAACAAAAGAACTGGGGGATTTTCCCGCTGTGTAGAGGAGCGCATTTGCCTGAATCATGGCGATGCAGGCGGCGAGGCAAACAAGAAGATTGGTGCGCAATCCGGCGGGACTGCCATGCTCTCCGCGATTCAAACCCACCAGTGCACCGGCGACCGCCGCCAGAGCCAGACGTAACGCGATTTGCTGCCAGTGAAGGGCGATTGGCATGGCTTCAACGATTTGCTGAGATGCCGAAGGGCGCGGCCGAGGTAGGCTGAATCGCGGCCCTGATGAAGGCGTAACAGCGGGTGAATGGAGGGCTTTGAGCTGGGCTTTCGGGCCCTAAAGGGCATCCGACCCTAATATCGCAACGCGGCCATAAATGGCCGCTCTTCCACTCTCGCTTCTCCACTCTTTAAGTCTCACTTCCGCTTTCGATCTCACTTTTCCTCGCTATGGTTAAATGTCCATTGTGAAACTCAAAGTCGCCTGGATCGGCAAAACCAAAGAAGCTGCCATTGAATCGCTGACTCAGGAATATCTCAAGCGGCTATCGCGGTATGCCGAGGTCGAGGGCCTGTCATTAAAAGACGAGACCGCGCTTGCGGCGTTTAGCGGGAAATCTGCCCGCCCGAAAAAGAAACACACGCTTATCCTGCTCGATCCCCAGGGCAAGCAATTCTCCTCGAAAGAGCTCGCCAGTTTGTTGGATGATCAACAGCAGCGCAATCCGCTGCCTTTGCTATTTGTCATAGGTCCGGCAGATGGGTTTTCCGAAGAAATGCGCAAATCTGCCGCAATGCTTCTTTCCCTGGGAAAGCTGACAATTGCCCATGAACTCGCCCGCGTAGTTTTGCTGGAGCAGCTTTACCGGGCGTGCACCATTCTCAAAGGACATCCTTACCACCTGGGCCATTGATATCACATTCCTTTTTTCTTAATTTCTGCATTTCATCCCCATGTAGGCGCGAGCGTCCTCGCCCGTGCAACTTTGAATAGACCGCGTACTTTCGTGATGTTTTCATCTTCACTAGTTTGGGATAGAGTGCTCTTACACTCCAAACCCCCGAGGAGAGCACCAATGAAGAACCCCATGGAAGTACTCAGAATGAAGGAACAGGAACTGCTGAAAGTTCGCACCGAGATCGATGCCCTCCGCATCGCCGCCCGCCTTCTGAATGATGACACAGTGACTTACGCTGAGCCGAAACAGGACAGCCGCCAAGTCATTGAAATGCCTTAGTTTCAATATCTTGTATGTAAACAGCAACGTCTCGGCGCAGCCTTAAAGGCCGCTTCATATCCCATTTCCGTCTATACGAGGTAGAATGACACCTTCCGCCGGCGACAGAGGCGGAAATCGCGAATTCATGACCTGGTTCAAACGTCAATCCGGTGAGTTGGAAAGTACGGGCGAGAAGAAAGTCCGCACTGAAGGCTTGTGGGTAAAGTGTGAGGATTGCCGGCAGATCATCTGGAAAAAAGATCTTGAAGAGAACCTGAACGTCTGCCCCAAATGCGAAAAGCACTTCCGCATTGACGCCCGCGCCCGGCTCAGCCTGCTTTTGGACGCCGATCAAATCGAGCTTTTTGGCGACAATCTGGTTTCCACTGACCCGCTGAAGTTTGTGGACCTGAAGGCCTATTCGTCGCGGTTGAAGCAAGCGCAAGAAGACACCGGTTTGAGCGATGCGGTCATCAATGCACGGGGCACGCTCAACGGGCGGCATGTAATAGTCAGCGCCATGGAATACGCCTTTATCGGCGGCAGCATGGGCGCGGTGGTAGGCGAAGCAATTACGCGGGCCATCGAGCAGGCACACGATTCGAAGACGCCCATCATTATCGTTTCCGCCTCTGGCGGCGCGCGCATGATGGAAGGCGTGATCAGCCTTATGCAACTGGCAAAAATCTCCGCTGCGCTTTCGCGGCTGGACGATGCCCGGGTGCCTTATATTTCCGTGCTTACCGATCCCACCACCGGCGGCGTAACGGCCTCATTCGCTATGCTAGGGGATTTGAACATCGCCGAACCTGGCGCGCTTATTGGATTTGCCGGCCCGCGGGTGATTGAACAGACCATCCGCCAAAAGCTTCCGCAGGGCTTCCAGCGCAGCGAGTTCCTGCTGGAGCACGGTATGCTCGACGCCGTTGTGCCGCGCAAGCAGCTGAAGGCTTACATCTCTAGGGCGCTGGATTTTATGGACAAGGCCGGCGCCAGCAGCCAAGCCACGGCTTAACTCTCTTATAGGGATCCTCCACTTCGCTCAGGAGGACAATAGATTAGTACGCGGACAGGAGTGTCCGCGCCACACAGAAACAGCAGGATTGCCTATTGCGCGGGATCGTAGTTCAAATTTTGTCCTAGCCATCGCTCGACTTCCGCTACGGACATTCCTTTGCGTTCGTGATAGTCGGCGACCTGGTCGCGGTCAATTTTGCCCAGAACAAAATACCGCGAGTCGGGATGGGCGAAGTAGAGTCCGCTGACGCTTGAACCGGGCCACATGGCGAACGACTCGGTGATGAGCATTCCGGTATTTTTTTGCACGTCGAGCAACTTCCAGAGCGGGCCTTTTTCCGTGTGGTCAGGGCACGCGGGGTAACCTGCTGCGGGCCGGATGCCGCGATATTTTTCGTGAATCAAATCGTCGTTGCTTAGATTTTCCTCGCGCCCGTAGCCCCAGTCTTCCCGCGCCCGTTTGTGCAGGCATTCGGCAAAAGCTTCGGCGAGACGGTCGGCGAGGGCCTCGGACATGATTGCGTTGTAGTCATCGTTTTCCGCACGGAAGCGGTCGCACAGCTCTTTCAGCCCGATTCCGCTTGTGACGGCGAATGCGCCGATGTAATCGGGCAGACCCGTTTCTTTCGGTGCGATGAAATCGGCAAGTGACCGGCAAGGCTCGCTGCCTTCACGGTTTGCCTGCTGGCGCAGGAAGTGGAAGCGTTCGAGAACTTTGGCGCGGGTGTTGTCCGTATACAGTTCGACGTCGTCGCCGACCGCATTTGCGGGAAAGAATCCGTAAACGCCGCGCGCTGTGATCAGGTTTTCCTTGATGATGCGATCGAGCAGGGCATTGCCTTCGGCGAATACCTGCCGCGCCTGCGCTCCGTGTTCCGGATGATCGAGAATGCGCGGGTAAACGCCCTTCAGTCCCCACGTATGAAAAAACGGCGACCAGTCAATGAATTCGCGCAATGTCGCCAGCGGAAATTTATCCAACACACGGACGCCGGTGAATTCAGGTACGGGGATATCTTCGGGCCGCCAGACGATGGGAGTGCGCCTGGCACGAGCAGTTGCAAGAGTCACCGTTGTCTGGCGAGGTGCGGTGTGGGACCTTGCGAAGCGCCTCATATTCCGTGCGATGTTTCACCACGAATGCGGGCTTGGCTTCGTCGCTAAGAAGACTGGTAGTTACGGGCACGGCGCGGCTCGCGTCCAGAATGTGCACCACCGGCTCACTATAGTTAGGCGCAATCTTGATGGCGGTATGGGCGCGGCTCGTAGTCGCGCCGCCGATTAGCAGCGGCAACTTGAAGCCCTGGCGTTCCATTTCGCGGGCAACGTGCACCATCTCGTCGAGCGATGGAGTGATAAGGCCGCTGAGGCCGATCAAGTCTGCTTTTTCGGTCTTGGCGCGTTCCAGGATTTTTTCGCAGGCGACCATCACACCGAGATCTATAACTTCATAGTTGTTGCAGGCAAGAACCACTCCCACGATGTTCTTGCCGATGTCGTGAACGTCGCCTTTGACGGTGGCGAGGACGATTTTTCCCTGCGCTTTTACTTCCTGCCCAGATGCAGCCAGCGCCGCCTTTTCCGCTTCCATGAACGGCGTGAGGTAGGCCACAGCCTTCTTCATGACCCGCGCCGACTTCACCACCTGCGGCAAAAACATTTTGCCTGCGCCGAACAGATCACCGACGACACCCATACCTGCCATTAACGGCCCTTCAATCACGAGTAGCGGACGGCCAAGTTTGGCACGTGCTTCCTCGGCATCAAGCTCGATGTACGTATCTATTCCCTTTACCAGCGCGTGAGAGAGACGCTCTTCCACTGTTCCGTGGCGCCATTCTTCAGCCTTCTTTTCGCTGACTTCCGCCCCGGCGTTCTTTAGTGTTTCACCGTGCTCAACCAAACGTTCGGTCGCATCAGGGCGGCGGTTGAGCAGAACATCTTCGACCATCACCTTCAGTTCAGGCTCAATCTCTTCGTACACCTCGAGCATGCCAGCGTTCACAATGCCCATGTCCATGCCCGCAGCAATGGCGTGATAAAGAAACGCGGAGTGAATGGCCTCGCGAACTTTGTTATTGCCACGAAAGCTGAAAGAGACGTTGGAGACGCCGCCGCTGACCTTGGCATGCGGCAGGTTCGCCTTGATCCAGCGCGTGGCCTTGATGTAGTCCACTGCGTAGTTGTTGTGCTCCTCCATGCCCGTGGCCACGGTCAGGATGTTGGGATCAAAGATAATGTCTTCTGGCGGAAAGCCGACTTCATCAACCAAGATCCGGTAGGCGCGCTCGCAGATGCGGATTTTATCTTCGTAGGTCGCAGCCTGGCCCTGCTCGTCGAACGCCATCACAACGACCGCCGCGCCATACTTAAGTACGGTGGCAGCGTTCCGCCGGAAGACGTCTTCGCCTTCCTTCAGCGAAATCGAATTCACGATTCCCTTGCCTTGTAGGCATTTCAACCCCGCTTCGATGACCGTCCATTTTGAGGAATCAATCATGAATGGGACTTTGGCAACTTCAGGTTCGCTGCCCAGCAATTGCAGGAAACGCGTCATGGCCGTGACGCCATCAATCATTCCTTCGTCCATGCAGATATCGAGAACATTGGCACCGTTCTCCACCTGCTGGCGGGCGATGCTGACCGCTTCTTCGTATTTTCCAGCCTTAATCAGCTTTGCGAACTTGGGAGAGCCGGCCACATTGGTCCGCTCCCCGATCATGATGTAAACACCCGCCTGTTGCGTGAAGGGCTGTGAACCCGATAGGCGCAGGGGTTTGGTTTCGATGGGCGCGGTTGGAGAGCCGCCTGAGTTCTGTTGGTCGCCGGATGTCGTCATTGTTTCAGCGCCACCCGCAGTTCCCGTGGAGGCATGCCTTCGAGGGCCTTCGCAATGGCCGCGATGTGTTCGGGCGTGTTGCCGCAGCAGCCACCCGCGATGTTTATAAGCCCGGCGCGCGCAAAATCCCCGAGAAAACGCGCCATGTCCGCGGGCTGGAGATCGAAGCCGGTGGGAGACAGAGGATTCGGCAGCCCGGCATTGGGATAGCACGAAATCGCCACGTCGGCTTTTTCCGACAGCTCACTCAAAAAGGGATACATAAGATCAGGACCGAGAGAACAATTGAGCCCGACTGACAGCGGCTTCACGTGCGCCACCGCATTCCAGAACGCTTCGGTAGTTTGCGCGGAGATCATCGTTTCGCCGCCACGCCCAACAGCGGCTGAGATCATGATCGGCAGATTTTTGCCATCTTCGTCGAACACTTCGCGGATGGCGACCAACGCCGCTTTAGCGTTGAGAGAATCGAAAATTGTCTCGACCAGCAGCGCGTCCACGCCGCCGGCAATCAGGCCCCGCACCTGCTGCGCATAAGCGGTTTTTACCTGGTCGAAGGTGACCACACGAAAGCCGGCATCGTCGGCGTCCGGCGAATTCGAGAGCGATACCGTCAGTGGCCCTATCGCCCCCGCCACAAATCGCTGTCGCGAGGTTGCATTGCCCACGCGATCCGCCCACTCGCGGCACTGACGCGCCGACTTTTCGTTGATCTCAGTCGCCAAGTCGCCGAGAAACGAATCATCAATGATCTTTTGGTAAAACTCGGGGTCCTTCCGGCCGCCATGCTCACGCGGATCGTCCACGAAAAACTCGCTTTGCGCAATGCTGGTCGCACCAAAGGTGTTCGTTTCAATAATGTCCGCCCCTGACTCCAGGAACCGGCGATGGATATCACAAATCATATCGGGCTGTGTCAGGGAGAAGAGGTCTCCGTTGTTCAGCAGGTCCTTGGTCGAGTTCTTGAAGCGGTTTCCGCGGATATCGGATTCCTTCATGCCATAGGTGCGGATGGTGGTGCCCATCGCACCATCAATGATGGCGATGCGCTTCTCAAGCACCTTCCGCAACGGATGTTGTTGATTTGCAGTCATTTATCGTCTGGTGATGCACGATGGTCCGTGCCGCCTTGCTGGCTCCGGCGCGCTTCCATTATATAGAGATGACAAAAACGCCCAAAGGATTGAGGGAAGACAAAGGAACACGAGCGTTCGCGCAACGAGAACTAGCGCGGGACCTCCGATCCGCGAGGCCGGGGCAAAGGCCTGTCTCTTATACGACCGGAGATCACGGAATCGTTTTAAGCGTTCGCACGCCGTTACGTCTTCACGCCTCTGGTCGCAACTGCACTCTCTTTGTTGTAATGGTCAGCGATGCCGTCGTGAGTTTTGGCCCGGGCCAAGGTTCGGTGTAGGCTTCGAGCACGATTGAACCGGGATTTTTGTTTGCCTGCAGGATGACTTGCGCCAATCCGTTAAATAGACTGCGCTTCGGTTCCTTGTCGGATTCCTGGCAGTTTGGGTCGCCGTTGCCCACGCCGATCAAAGCGCCCTCGCCGCGCACCTTGAAACTGATTCCATTGTCGGCGGTCGGAACGTGGCGGCCTTCCTTGTCGAGGACTTCCACGCGGACGACCGCGATGTCCGCGCCGTCGGCGCTGATCTCGTTGCGGTCGGCGGTCAGCTTGATGGATTCGGGCTCGCCGGTGGTCTCGCGCTTTTCCGTCAACACAATCTTTCCGGCTTTGCTGCCTCGCGCTTCAATCACGCCAGGTGCGTACTTCACCTTCCATTCAAGGTGCGTGAGCGGTTCGACCTTCTGTTTGCCCTGGCTTTGTCCATTCAGGAAAAGTTCAACTTCATCCAGGTTGGAATGCACCCAAACGGAAACCGGTTCCCCTTCGCGCTGTTCCCAATTCCAGTGCGGAAACAGATGAAGTACCGGTTCCTTTCCCCACCAGGCTTTGTAGTAATAAAAATTATCTTTGGGAAACCCGCACATATCCACGATGCCGAACTGCGAATTGATCGAAGGCCAGCCGTAAGGGGTGGGCTCGCCGCGATAATCGAAACCTGTCCAGGCAAAGCCGCCCGCAAGCCATTCGCGCGTGCCATAAAACTTCCACCACTCTTCGGCGAGTTCCGACCAGGAGGTATGGTTCAGGTCATAGGCGCTCACCCAGTTGCGAATTTTGTCAGTCTCGTAAATGCCGCGCGTCGAAACCGTGCTCGCGGTTTCCGTGCCAACGCAAGGTGTTTTGGGATGTGCTTTGTGCCAGGGATCGCACACTTTAAGGTTGTAATTGAAACCCATGACGTCGAGTTGTTCCGGGAAATGAGTTTCGAAAGCCGCATTCACCGCCGCCGTACAAAGCCGGGTGGGATCAAGCTCGTGCGACCGGGCGATCATCTCATCAATCACGCGCACGCCCTGGGGTTGCGGCATCATGACCCACTCCTCATTTCCCATGGACCAAATGACAATCGAGGGCGAATTGCGGTAGCGCTTAATCATCTTTTCCAGTTGCGCCAGGCCTTCCGGGTTCGAACTCATTAGGCGGGTCTCGCACATCATCATCATGCCGAGCTGGTCGCAGGCCTCGACCCACTCGGGAGTAGGCATGTTGTGCGAAGTGCGGACGGCATTCGATCCCATGTCTTTCAACACGCCCATGCGGTACCACTGCATATGATCGGGCAATGCAGCGCCCACGCCTGCATGGTCCTGATGGTTGCAGGTGCCTTGGATTTTGACGGACTTGCCGTTGAGGAAGAATCCTTTGTCAGCGTCAAATTGAACTGTGCGCACGCCAAAGCTCACGCGCTCGGCATCGCGCGCCTTGCCATCGGATTCAACGGTCACAATGGCGGAGTAGAGTACCGGCGTTTCCAAAGACCAAAGCGCGGGATTGGCAAGTTTTGTGGATGCGGTAAAGGTAGTTGATCCGTCGCCCGAAACCTGCTGCGGAGCTGAATCAGCAGTCGCGACTGTTTTTCCTGAGGCGTCGAGAATTTGCCAGCGTACGCGGCAGGTTTCCGATTTCGCGCCTTCGTTTTGTACTACTGTGGCAAGATTCAGGGCCGCGACATTACCCTTTAGGTCGCTGCGAACGTAACTCTCCCACTGGCCAAGGTGCAGGGAATCGGTCTTGGTAAGCCAGACGTGCCGATAGATGCCCGCCCCCTCGTAAAACCAGCCATCGCCGAAGCTTGCATCCATCCGCACGACCAGATAATTCTTGCCGCCATAGTTAAGGAAGTCGGTAAGGTCGAAGCTGAAGGGTGCGTATCCGTTGTTGTTCCGGCCGATAAAGTATCCATTTAGAAAAACCAGGGCGTCGCGGAATGCGCCGTCGAAGTCAATGGAAACGCGACGGCTGCGGTCGCTGTCGGGAATGTCGAACGTGCGGCGATACCAGCCGACGCTTGTCTCCGGATATTTCCTGCCGAGCGGCTTGTATCCGTGGCTCTGCAGGCTTTTATCGTTAACAAAAGGCAACTCCACGGCCCAGTCGTGCGGAAGATCCAGCGCCCGCCATTTCGAGTCGTCGAATTTCGCGGTAGAGAATTTGAAGTCGCCGGATTTTGAGAAGTCGCTCTGGTCCGCGCCAAAATCAAGATCGCGCCCTGGGTCGTCGCCATTGCCAAAGGTAAACTTCCATCCGAAATCCATCAGCAGGCGCTCCCGGGGGGCCACGGCCGACATGGCTTCCGCCGATGCGGCTTGCGGGTAGTCCGCCAGTAGTGCATGGGCCCGCGCCAGCGACGAACCAGCGACGAGCGAGGTAGCGGAAACGGCAACTCCTGAGCGCAGGAGCTCACGGCGAGTCAGGTTCTTCATAGAGGGCCTCGGAATTGTGGAAATGAAAACGCTTACATGGTAAGAAGCAACAATATATGCCAAATGAGGCGGGAGAGACAATCGCGGATGACGGTTTTCGTATCGTTTCCTGGGGCAGGAACAAATGAACTTCTCTCCATTCGCCGTAAGTCTCGCCTGAGCCACTCAAGCCGCGCGCGACCCATCCAACAAACGATTTTGAAGGAAAAACGCTTGGAGAGAGCATTAGGGAGGAATTGTGATCCGCAAACTTAAGTCAGGAGAGTACCGGCTTTATTCTCGCAAGAAAAATCCAAAGACGGGCAAGCGTCGCAACCTTGGAACCTTCCGCACCCGCAAGGCCGCCGAGAGCCATGAGCGCGCTGTGCAGTATTTCAAACATCACTGAATAAAATGAGGAGGACAGCGCGGGAAGGTCTAAAAAGTCCTCAGCAGGATTCCAACAGCCAGCACCAACGCCAGGCCAAGCGATCCAATGCTGTTCATGCGGATAAGGCGATAGCTCGAACTCCACGGATACATGAGCAGCTGGAAAGCCGCCACGAACTTTTCCGGCCAGAACAAACCTGCCAGACCAAATATGAGGAAGAGCTGCGCAATCAAAGTAAGAGCAATATGGTGCATGAATTTTTGTTCCAGAAATGCGAGGAGTCTGACAGGAATTCTGCCCCCATCCATTTGCAAGGTCAAGGTGAAAAGACTGTTTCCGTGGTTCCCACGGTAATCAGGGATTTCTCTTAGTGGCGCGCGGAGAGCAGCGTCAGTATATCGCGCAGGCCCTGGCGAATCGGCTTAAGATCGGAAACCGCATGAACAGGAAAGGGCAGCGCGCTCTGCTTTTTATCGCTCTTCCCTTCGCCGCGCAAATGCTGGCGCGCCCCGGCGATGGTGAAGCCTTCTTCGTAGAGCAATTTCTTGATGCGCAAAACCCCTTCGACATCCTTGCGCCGATACATCCGTTGCCCGGTGCTGCTTTTAATCGGCTTCAGCTGCGGGAACTCCGTTTCCCAAAATCGCAGCACATAGGCTGGCAACTGACAAAGCGTGGCGACTTCCCCAATGCGGAAGTACAGCCGCTCGGGAATTTCCACTTCCGCGTTTTTTTTGGCTTTGCTCATCGCTTTAGTGAACCGTTGCGATTTTTAAACTGTAACAGTTTCTCAAACCGCATGAGATCCTCTTCGCGTTTCTACCACTATGCGCCACTCGAAACAACCGGATTTTTCAATTCCACCCCCAGCTTTCTGCTGCAAATGAAAACGCCCCTCGAAGAGTTGCATCCCGCGAGAGGCTTGAAACTGAATATACGAGTTGGTATCTCGTTTAGTGCTTCTTTTTCTTAGCCGCTTTTTTCTTTGCTGGCATGAATTTCCTCCGTAAATGATTTTCCCTTGAACCCAAAAGAGGAAACCATACCCGACAAATACGGTAGGTTTGGCTTCCACCACAAGATATTGCGTATTGTTTAGGAGATTGTCAATATAATTCTTTGTTCCGCGCACGATTGATTCAGAGTTATGCGGATCGGTTCGAAGCCCGCGTGGTGCGCGTACGAGGTGTGTCAGCGGAAATCACGCGGTTGCGGCCCGCAGCCTTCGCGTTATACAAGGCTTTGTCGGCGGCGCGAATCACATTTTCGACACCGCGCAATTTTGCGGACGGTTCGGCCACCCCAATGCTTACCGTCACAGAAAGCTCACGATTGAAATCCACCAACGACGGCTGCTTGGCGCCGCCCTTTTTTCTCGGGGACGGTTTGCGGCGGTCGGTCCCGTGCGGAACACTGCGCCTTTCTGCTCCACGTAGACGGAAAGCCGTGTTCTCCACATTCCAGCGTAATGTTTCCAGATGAGGAAGAACTTCCTGCAGCGACTTTCGTGGGAAGAGAATGGAAAACTCTTCGCCGCCTACACGAAATGCGCGTCCTCCGCCTTCCACGTGCGCGAGGCATGTGGCCACCATGCGCAGCACCTGGTCGCCGGTTTCGTGGCCGTAGGTATCGTTGAATGATTTGAAATGATCAATGTCCACCGTGCCAGTGCGTACGGCTCCTGCAGGTCGAGCAATGCGTCGTTGAAGGCGCGTCGCGCCGCCAGGCTTGTCAGCTCATCCTGATAGGCAAGCACGTAAGAATTTTCAATCACTGACGTGGTCAACACGAGTGCGGCAGTGGCTACATAGACAGTGGCCCGCAAAGTAAACGAACCGGAGTCGAAAGCAAAAAGCACGGCAATGACGGCCCAAAGAAGTCCGCTGTCCACCGGCCTGCGATGCAGCAGAAATTGCGCCAGCAGTACGACGGCGACAGCCACGCAAACTAATCCGCCGAGCGAGGGAATCCGCGTCCAGTGTTGCCATTGTTTTCCCAGCATGGCGGCATGGAAGAAAGGATTGGCTGGCCGATTCTTCTGGCCGCAAACAATGGCGACGAAGGTCGCCTCCAGAAACAGCAAGCAGATGCGCGAGAGGCTGGCTGGCAAATTGATCCCGCGCTCCCGCGATGCAGAAAAAAGAACAAAATTCAGGGGCAGCAGGACCGACACAACTTCAAGCGCCGCATGTCCGGTGGGCGAGGCCGCGCGTCCGGAAAAAAAGAATTGCAGCGCGCGATGCGCCAAAAACAAAGTGAGCAGGGCAAACAACACCTTGCTGGAATGAAAGCGCCAGGCCAGCAGAACGCCGCTGACAAAAACCGCGTAGTAATAAAAATGGATCGCCGATGGAGCCAAGGTGATGAGTCCGAAATTCAGGACCAACACGGTGACAGAAACACAAATGCCTCCGGGCAAAAGAAGGGCTTTCACCATTTTTTTGTCCCACCAGATCACAGGCATATCCCCGGCACGCGCGTTTGAGCGTCCAATCCTGAGAATTATCTCTATTAAAAAGGCTTGCGGTCAGTGACAGTTGGGGTTCGGCGTGCCATATCTGCGTAGCGTCCTGTTTTGGGAAGCTGCTACCTTCGTGTCCCGCCCAGCGTCTTGCCCTCCCGCTCGCGATCAATAAGAATCGAAACGGTTCTATTAGAGAAAATTTATGCGAGTCCTTATAGCTGAAGACGATCCTGCGTTGGCGAGTTTCGTAAAGAAGGGTTTGGAAGCCGAGCATTACGCCGTGGACGTATCCGTGGATGGCGAACAGGCGCGCTCGCACTCCGCCGAGTTCGACTATGACATGGTGGTGCTCGACTTAAACCTGCCGCGACTAGATGGCGTCGCGATCCTGCGCTTTCTGCGCTCCAAAAAACCCAGCGTTCCGATTCTGGTGCTGACCGGGCGCAACCGCGTCGAAGACCGGGTGCAGTGTCTGGATCTTGGTGCTGATGATTTTCTCGCCAAGCCGTTTTCCTTCACCGAGCTGTCGGCGCGCATCCGGGCGCTGCTGCGGCGCAGCCATCTGCCGGCGGAATCGGTGCTGGCGGTTGACGACCTGAAACTCGATCGCGTGGAGCGACGCGTGGAGCGGGCGGGGCGGCGCATCGAATTGACCTCCAAAGAATTCGCGCTGCTTGAATATTTGATGCGTAATGCCGGACGGCGCATTACGCGCGCCATGATCATTGAACACGTGTGGAACCTCTCCTTCGACACCTGCACTAACGTGGTGGACGTGTACGTAAATTATTTGGTGCAGACAGAAAACGCCCGCCAAGCTGCCCTCCAGGCCATCGGACGAATGCCTCCCAGCAGCCTCTTCGACTTCCTGCAGTAAGACCTCTCATCGGGAGTGAAGCGGATCTATGCAAATGGCGTAAGCAAAGGCCTTGCAGCTATAACCGGTGCTCACAGGGCGCTCACTTTTGTAACGCTTTCCGCGAGTTCCGCCTTACCTACCCCGGCGTATAATAAATGATCGAAGGAAGTTCCCATGCCGCAGCCCAAGCTGAATACGCATCTGCCCGAGTGCTGGCTGCACTTTCTAGTCGGGCCTCGCCGTTTTCGCGCCGTATTGCCTTCAAACCGGCGTCCCAGCCTCTTCGGCAGCGACTAAGCAATCCTGCATTCTGACGTGGTTTGGCTCTCCGTTTCGCGCGTTCTGAAAACCGCCTTGACGGACGAGATCCAACGACCAAAAGCCAACGACCAGCAATGAATCTCTGGAGGATTCCATGGCTACCAAGACTCTCATCGGCCCCAGCATCAAGACCGCTCTTCCCGGCCCCAACGCCGCCCGCGTGCTCGCCGGAGACGAAAAATATATTTCGCCGTCCTACACCCGTTCCTATCCGCTCGTAGCGAAAAGCGGACGCGGCGTCGTTGTCACCGACGTGGACGGTAACGACTTCTTCGATTTCTCCGCCGGCATCGCCGTCACATCCACTGGGCACTGCCATCCCGAAGTCGTCGCCGCCATCCAGAAGCAGGCCGCCGAACTCATCCACATGTCGGGTACCGATTTTTATTATGAAAGCATGGTTACCTTTGCCGAGCGGCTGTCGAAGATCGCCCCCATGCCCGGCCCGCATAAAATCTATTACGGCAACTCCGGCGCGGAAGCGATTGAGTGCGCCCTGAAGCTCGCCCGCTATCACACCAAGCGCCAGAACATCATCGCCTTCTACGGAGCGTTCCATGGACGCACCATGGGCGCGCTTTCGCTGACCGCCTCCAAGCCGCAGCAGCGCCGCCGCTTTGCGCCGCTCGTTCCCGGCGTGACCCACGTGCCCTATCCCAACATTTACCGCGACTGCAAAAATCCGGATGACGCCGAAAGCTACGCGCTCAGCTGCGCCCGCTTCATTGAAGAAAAATTATTCAAGACCACGCTTCCTCCCGAAGAAGTCGCCGCCATCTTCGTCGAGCCCATCCAGGGTGAAGGCGGATACCTCGTCGCGCCCACCATTTTCATGCAGGAACTGCGCCGCATCTGCGACCGCCACGGAATTCTGCTGGTTGTGGACGAAGTGCAAAGCGGCGCGGGCCGCACCGGAAAGTGGTGGGCCATCGAGCACACCGGCGTCGAGCCCGACATCGTCTGCATCGCCAAGGGCATTGCCTCCGGCATGCCGCTCGGCATCACCATGAGCCGCGCCGAAATCATGGACTGGGTCCCCGGCTCCCACGCCTCCACCTTCGGAGGCAATCCCGTCTGCTTGGCCGCTGCTCTCGCTACGCTCGACGTGATCGAACACGAGCGCCTGCTGGAAAACTCCACCGAAGTTGGCAACTACATGCTCAAGCGCCTCGCCGATTGGCCGAGAAACACAAACTGGTGGGCGATGTCCGCGGCCGTGGCCTCATGATCGGCATAGAAATCGTCACCGATAAAAAGACCAAGAGCCGCTGCGACCAAAGAGCGCGACCGCATTCTGGAACTCGCCTTCGAACGCGGCGTCTTGTTCCTCGGCTGCGGCCCCAGCACCGTCCGCATCGCCCCGCCGCTCATCGTGACCAAAGAACAGGCCGACGTCGCCATGGACGTGCTGGAAGAGTCCATCGCGATTGTCGCCAAGAGCGTTTGAACTCATCTCCTGCTGTTTTTTGTGTGAGTAAATTTCACCATGTCATCCCGCCGTTGAGCGAAGCGAAGACGGAGGGACCTTACGACAGCAGAACGCGATTAGTTGATAAGACCGTAGTTCCTGTGCAGCCGTAGCTCCCGTTTGCTAGCGAGGTGGCCCACTTCGATCCAACGGAAGGTCCATTCCCCCATAAATGCCGCTCTGGGAGTGAGCGATGGGTCCTACGGCTACCGGATTTCGGCTACGCTTCGTCGCAGAAATGCTTTTCAAACGCTCTCATTGTGACATCCGTCACATCCCTAATTAAAGTGGCAAACTACCATGGCCCAATGCCCTCCGGTCGCCTAACCCACGCCGCCATCCACGCCCTCGACTGGCTAGCAAGCAAAACACTCTCGCCGGAGAACATCCCTCCTCACCAGCGCACCGGACGCGCCGGAGAAGAGGCTGCCTACTTCTATCTCCGCCGCCTCGGCTACATCATGGTCGCGCGCAACTTCCGCTCACCCCACCGGCGCGGCGAAATTGACCTCATCGCCTGGGAGAAAGATGTCCTCTGCTTCATCGAAGTAAAAACTCGCACCACTCACGACGTAAAACCCGCCGAAGCCGCCGTGGATGCCGACAAGCAGCGTGAGCTTAACTACATGGCGCGCGAGTACTTGCGCCATCTGCCACCTTCGTGCCAGTGGCGCTTCGACGTGCTCAGCGTATATTATGAGCAGCCAGCGAAATCCCCGCGGTTTGAGCTGTTCCGCAACGCAATTCCGTTGTCATAAAATGAATTCTCGCTGCGCGTTCTGGCCGCACTTTCGATAAGAAGGGATTTGTACGCCTGAATCAAGATGCCTGAGCTAAGAAAAGATCCCATTGTCGGCCGCTGGGTCATCATCTCCACCGACCGCGCCAAGCGCCCCAATGATTTCTCCCGCGAGGTCATCCAGCTAAAAGGCGGCTTCTGTCCCTTTTGTTACGGCAATGAGGCGAAGACCCCTCCGGAGATCCAGGCCTACCGCCCGAACCACAACGGAGGCCCGCCCCCGCAGCGCGATACTCCCGGATGGACCGTCCGCGTTGTCCCCAATAAATTTCCCGCGCTCGGCATTGAAGGCAGCCTGAACCGCCAGGCCGAAGGCATGTTCGACAAGATGAACGGCATCGGCGCGCATGAGGTCATCATCGAAACGCCCGACCACGCCACCACCCTCGCCATGCTGGCCCCAAAACGCATTGAAGACATCCTCTGGACCTTCCGCGACCGCATTCTCGACCTGAAAAAAGACCGCCGCTTCAAATACATCCTGACATTCAAGAACCACGGCGAGGCCGCCGGAGCTTCGCTCGAGCACTCCCATTCGCAGCTCATTGCCCTACCAATTCTTCCTATTTACGTCGCCGAGGAACTCGAAGGGGCAAAGCAATATTTTGATTACAAAGAGCGCTGCGTCTTTTGTGACATCATCCATCAGGAAACCGAAGCGGGCGTTCGCGTGGTCGCCGAAAATGAAGACTTCCTCACCATCGCTCCCTTCGCGCCGCGCTTTCCTTTTGAAACCTGGATCCTCCCCAAGCAGCACGAGTCCGCCTTCGAGCACTCGTCATCCCATATGTTCGAGAACCTTGCCAAAGCTCTTAAGCTTCTGCTCAACAAGGCCGACCGCGTCCTCGACAATCCTCCGTACAACCTGGTCATCCACAGTTCGCCCGTGCAGGAGCCCAACAACGACCACTACCACTGGCATATCGAATTCATGCCGAAATTAACCAAGACCGCAGGCTTCGAATGGGGCACCGGCTTCTATATCAATCCCACCCCACCGGAGGAAGCCGCAAAGTTTCTACGTGAGGCGAACGTGGAAGAGCCAATCACCGCCACAGTTCGCTGAATTTTCAATCGTCAGTCGTCTTCGTATAGAAATCTCCCACAGCAATGTCATCCTGAGCAAAGCGAAGGACCTATGCACCCCGGCCTCCTGCATTCCAATTCCAATCTTCCACTACAATAGCTGTCGCCATGAAACGACTGCTCTCGTTTTTCATTCTGCTATCGTCCCTATGCTTCGCCGCCCCAGCGCCCAGCGATTTAATCGCAAACATCCCGGGCCGCACTGCGGTTTCCCTGAATGGCGCATGGAACATCATCATTGATCCCTACGAAAGCGGACTCGGCTCGCGCTACTACCTCAACGCCAAGCCAAAAGAGAAAAGCGATCTTGTCGAATATGACTTCGACAAATCTCCTACGCTAAAAGTGCCCGGCGATTGGAATACCCAGCGAGATGAGCTTCTATTTTACGAAGGCCCCATTTGGTATCGCCGCCTGTTCACCTATCACAAACACGCCAACACGCGGACCTTCGTTTACATCGGCGCAGCCAACTACAAGACTCGCGTCTTTCTGAATGGCCAAAAACTGGGCGAGCACGAAGGCGGATTCACTCCCTTCAACTTCGACGCCACGGCCCTCCTCCACGACGGCGAAAATTTTCTCATCGTTGAGGTAAACAACGCGCGGCATGTGGAAGATGTGCCAACCGTCAATACCGATTGGTGGAACTACGGTGGAATCACCGGAGACGTATCGCTGGTGGAAGTCCCCGATGCTTTCATTCAGGACTACTTCGTTCAACTCGCCAAAGGATCGCGCGACCAAGTTGCCGGATGGATACAGCTCAACTGCGCAAATTCACCGCAGCAGGTCAAGCTGGAAATCCCCGAAGCCAAAATTCAGCAGACCATCACAACCGACTCCTCCGGCCATGCGGAATTTCATTTCTCCGCAAAGCTTGCCCTGTGGTCGCCGGAAAATCCCAAGCTCTACGACGTAACCCTGAGTTCCGGCGCGGACAAAATCAGCGATCAAATCGGTTTTCGCAGCATTGAAACAAATGGCACAAAAATTCTTCTGAACGGCAAGCCAATCGTGCTGCGCGGAATCGCCATGCACGATGAGGCCCCGCTGCGCGGGGGACGCGCCACCACCGAAGAGGACGCGCAAACATTGTTAAGCTGGGCCAAGGAACTCCATTGCAACTTCATCCGCATGGCGCACTATCCCCACAATGAAAAAGAGATTCGCCTTGCGGACCGCATGGGTATCCTGCTCTGGTCGGAAATTCCTGTCTATTGGGACATTGACTGGACAAATCCCGCGACCCTCGCCAGCGCCGAATCGCAACTTAGCGAGATGATTGCCCGCGATCACAATCGCGCCTCAGTGATTTTCTGGTCGCTGTCAAACGAAACGCCCATCAAGCCGGAACGCACCGCGTTCATCGCGCAACTCGCCACCGACGCTCGCGCCCTAGATTCCACGCGCCTCATCACATCCGCATTAAATCGCACCACCCAGCTCGGCCCCGATCTCCGCGAGCTTAACGATCCGCTAGGCGCACGCCTCGACGTGCTCGGGATGAATGAATACGTTGGATGGTACGAACACAAGCCGGAATACGCCGATCAGTTGCAATGGAAGATTGCCTACGACAAGCCAGTCATCATCAGCGAATTTGGCGCCGACGCCCCCGCCGGCCGCCACGGCGATAAAGATGAACGGTGGACCGAGGAGTACCAGGTAAACGTCTTTCAACATCAAATCGCCATGGTGCAGCGTATCCCCGGCTTCGCTGGACTCTCCCCGTGGGTGCTGGTGGATTTCCGTTCCCCGCGCCGCCCGCTCCCCGGCATTCAAGACTATTTCAACCGCAAGGGATTAATTTCCAACAAGGGCGCATACAAGCAAGCGTTCTCCACACTGCAAGAGTTTTACGAAGATATGGAACATCAGTAGTGATAACGAAGGGTTACCTGGAGAAAAATGAACTTAATTGTCGTTCCACTTCACTTAGAGCAGGATTTAGCCACGCAGATGGCAATCTGTGGCTTGTGCGCTTGAGAGAGGGATTCATGACGCGCTCTGCGAGATTTTTGAGTGCTGCGTCGCGAGTTTTTTTATTTTTCGACTTCGTCAGTTTCTCAAGGACATCCATCGGGAGCTTCGGATTTGACGCTGCAAACATTTCCGTCGAAGGGTTCGCCGCCAATCTTTCCAAATCTTGCGTGGGACAACGTACGTTCTCTGCCGCCCATTCACGCAAATGCAGGTCGCTGGAGTTTGCCATCTTCTGAACATAGGCTACTTTAACGGATTCAGGGACATTGGCCCGTTCCACCTCATAAAAAACATCAGGACTTCCAGTTTCTATGCTCCTAATCAATATTTTCTCTGGCGGATCTGGACGACTTTCGATATCCCCCCGTACGAGCGGGGATATCTGTTTATTGTTCTCCATCTCTGATAAGAGCAACTGGGTCGCATTAATATTCTTCGCAATATTTATCAACGTGATTTCTGTATGGGCATCCAGCAGCCGTGATTGCTTTTGTAACTCGACAATGTTGTCATAAATAATCTGCAACACTTGTGAAGGACAGTCGCGTTGGGCCGAGACATGCTCCATAAATCCGTAACTCGTTCGATAGTGGCGAGTTGCACTTTCAAGTTCCCTGCTGGCGATCGGCTGCCTATCTAAGTAGATGTCCATCGCTTCTGTCTGCGATTGTGAGAGCGGGTCCGCGAGCGCGCTGATTCCGTGGGAGCGCAGAGTTGATAGCGCCTTCCGCTTGTCTGCCTGATAAAGGGGATCCATCTTGTTCCAAGGTCTTTCCTTCTCATCTATCGCATTCACTTTCGAAGTATAGTTCCGGTATTCGAAACGTATGAAAGGCCGCGAACACACAGCAGCAATGATGAACATTATGAGTGCGGTCTTTTTTGGCCATTTGTAATCAAGGTGCGCGAGTTTGTCCCCTAGGACAAAGAAGCCGATCAGAATCGGCCATATCAGCCCGAATGCGAGGGGTACGTAAAAGACCATTGCAAGCGGATGGAAATTTAGAAAATCAGATGTTCGGGTGCGCGCATCGGAAAAGACAATCCACCCATAAGGCAGTATTACCGCGAGGACCACGGCTGCTAGGTGTATCACCCCTCGATGTTCCTGTCTCATTTTGGTCGAAGAGGCCATAGGCAACACACGAAGCGTGGCTTGATAAGAATTCTAGCCTTACCTCAATCCTGTTCAAGTTACGACGGAGCAGAGACCTGCGTCGCTCTCATTACTGGTAGCTTCGTCGGAACTGACAGACCAACGGGCCGCATCGGATACAAGCCGTCCGAGACAAGGGCGAAGGCCGCCCCGGCGCACATTTCTGGAAAGACGACGACACTACGATTGCTTGGGCTGGCATTTTTTAGGCACCGAAATTGGAAATCTCACGCAACTGCTGAACCGTCTCCACAACCCGCCCCACCACATAATCAATCTCACCTTCAGTATTAAACCGTCCAATCCCAAACCGCAGAGAACTTTGCGCAAGCTCTTCGCTCACCCCTAAAGCCTTCAGTACATAAGACGACTCCACCGATCCAGAATTACATGCCGACCCGCTCGATACGGCGACATCCTTCAAACCCATCAGCAGCGATTCGCCTTCAACACCCGCAAAACTGATATTCAAATTCCCCGGTAAGCGTTCTTCCAAAGACCCGTTCACCGAACACCCATCCAGCCGCCCCATAATTTTTTCGCGCAGCCGGTCTCGTAATCCGCCAATCCGCTTTGCTTCCCCTGCCATTTCCTCCGCCGCAATCGCGCAAGCCTTCCCTAACCCAACAATTCCCGGAACATTCAAAGTCCCCGAACGCATGCCCAACTCATGTCCGCCCCCGTCAAGCATGGACGCAACTTCAACACCCCCACTCTTCACATACAACGCCCCGATGCCCTTCGGCCCATACATTTTGTGCGCGGAAATCGAAAGCAGATCAACATTCTGCCCATGAACATCCACCGGGACTTTCCCCACCGCCTGCGTCGCATCGGTATGAAAAATCACTCCACGCTCCCGGCAAATCTTCCCGATCTCGGCGATAGGCTGCAGCACTCCGATTTCATTGTTCGCCGCCATGATGCTCACAAGAATCGTTTCCCCGCCGATCTCTCGCCGCAACTCTTCCAAATCAATCGACCCGTCGCGCCGCACCCCAAGATATGTGACGCGGAACCCATATTTCTCCAGCCGCTTGCAACTGTCGAGTACCGCCTTATGCTCGGTGACGGCTGTAACAATGTGATTGCCCTTATTCCGGTATTTTTCCGCCACTCCCTTAATCGCCAAGTTGTCGCTCTCCGTCGCGCCTGGAGGTAAAAATGATCTCCCCTGCCTTCGCGCCAATCACGCTGGCAATCCGTTCGCGGGCCACCGCGACCGCCCTTTCCGCAGTCCAGCCAAATTCATGGTTGCAGCTCGCCGCATTGCCAAACTTCTCTTGAAAATACGGCAGCATCTCCTCCAGAACTCTGGGGTCTACCGCCGTGGTCGCATGGTTGTCCAGATAAACAGGCCGACGGATGCCGGCCTCCTCTTTACCTCCTTGCCCGACGCGGCCATTTACGTTGCGATACATTTTCGTACTCCAAAAACTTCATAACCTTCGCATCCTTCGCGAAGCCTAGGACCTATGCAACTCTCCGTGCCGGGATCAAAATTGTTGGGTGCCAGGAAACTCCCCAGCGCCTATCCGCGCTAATCAGTCTCGATTACCAAAGATCCGGCAGCAGCCAAATTTCCCCGAAAATCTCCATCTTTTCATGGAGTCCCCAGCCTCCCAGCCCTTGTGCATAATTCTTCCCTACTGGTACTTGACAAGCCCATTGGCCGGGCTAAAATACCGAAAATCCGGGGAATTATTTGGCCTTCCAAAAGGCTTCGAAACTAGACCGGATCTATGAATTCAATCCCGCCCCAGCCAGCCTCCGATAAGAGTAAGACCATGACTCCATGCAAACATCCTCGTGTCCAGATCGTTTCCCGCGATGAAGATGCCGAATACGTCGAGTGCCTCGAATGCCGCGAAGTATTCGATTCCCGCGAATTCAAAGACATGAACATCGAGGAAACCAAGCTGCGCAACGAGATCTAACCCCTCCCAACGCCAACCCGCAACCCGCGGTGCCAGCCGGGTGGTCTAGTCCCAGTTTGGCACATTCGTGCGCGCACGGTGGTAACTTGTCCCAAAAACTCGGGTTATTTAGATTAGTGTTTACTGTCGGAAAGTGCATGCAGAAGTGTATTCAGCCTCCGCAGTATTTAGAGAAGCACTGTATTTCGAGGAAGAACGGCAACAATCATGTCTTTAGTCGCGCTCGTAGTTGATGATTCGATGCTGATCCGCCACACTGTTTGCCGCTTCTTCGAAGAGCGCGGCTTCGAGGTGGAGTCCGCCACCAACGGACAGGATGCGCTCGAAATCCTCAAACGCCTGCGCCCCGACATCATCGTTACCGACATGGACATGCCCAAAATGACGGGCAGCGAACTCATCGCCGCGCTCAAGTCCCAGCCCGCCACCGCCAACATTCCCGTCGTCATCGTTGCGGGCAAACAAAGCGGCTTCGAAAAGAAAAAACATGGCGCCGATTTTGCCATCTTCAAAGACATTGACATCGAAGACCAGCTAGCCGCAGCCGTAGACGCCGTACTGGGATCGCCATCCGGGAAAAAAGCCGCAGGGAAATAAGCACTCAGCATCCAGCACTCAGCACTCAGCATTCAGCATTTAGCCAAATCACCCACAAAAACTCAATCCACATTGCGTAGGACGGCAATCTCTAATCAGGACTGTCATCCCGAGCGAAGTCGAGGGACCTTGCGTTCAGCCTTCGCCCATTGGGATCCGAGGGGAATTTTCTGTAAAACTATCTGCACCAAAATTATCTGAACGCCGACTGCTCATTGCCAAATGCGAAGTGCCAATTGCAAGAAACTGGCAACTGAGAACTGACAACCGGCAACTGCTTCACCGCAACACCATTCCCGCCTCCGCAGAAAAATCCATTCCCGCAAAATCCTTCGCCAGAAATTTCGGATAAGCCGCCGCCGCAATCATCGCCGCATTGTCGGTCGAGAGCGGACGCGAAGGGAAGAACACCGGCACTCCCAGCCGCGCGCCCCTTCACGCTCAAATGTCTGCCGCAATTCGTTGTTCGCCGCCACCCCGCCAGTCACCAGCAACGTCGCAATATCATGGGCCTCAGCCGCAGCCAAAGTCTTGCGCACCAGATCATCCACAACGCCCGCTGGAATGACGCCACCAGGTCCAGTGTCTGTTTGTCGCAATTGCCAGATAATCTTCCAACGTCGGTTTCGAAATTCCGGCAAGAGCCTTACGCCGCGCCTCAATCGAAGCCTTCATCTCATGCGTCTCCACATAGCGCAAGACCGCAGTCTTAATCCCGCTATAAGAAAAATCAAACCGCGCCGATTTGGACACACCGCCTCCGGGTGCCCCATCCTTGTCGCGTTCTTTGCGACAGGGTGGGGATTTTTTCTCACCCTCCTCCGGCTTAGCGCTCCTGCGATCCGGATGCTTCAACTGCGCGAACGCAAACTTCACCGTCTTCGCATCCCCATGCGCCGACAACCGATCAATCACCGGCCCGCCCGGATATCCCAGCCCCAGCAGCTTCGCAACTTTGTCGAATGCCTCACCCGCCGCATCATCTCGTGTGTGCCCGATATTTTCATAACGCCAGCCAGCATTTGTTTCTTGCGCAAGAAACAAATGAGTGTGCCCGCCCGAAACCGCCAGCGCCAGCGCCGGAAAATTCAACTGATGGTTTCCCTTTCTGCCGCTCCTCCAGCAACACCGCATGGATGTGCCCTTCCAAATGATTCACCGCAATCAGCGGCTTCTCCAGCGCAAACGCCAGCGCCTTCGCATAAGTGATCCCCACCAGCAACGCCCCCGCCAGCCCAGGTCCCTGCGTCACCGCGATAGCGTCCACCGACTCATACGTCTGCTGCGCGTCCGCCAGCGCCTTCCTAACCACCGGCACAATCGCCCGCAAATGCTCCCGCGAAGCCAGCTCCGGCACCACCCCGCCGTAAGGCTGGTGCATCGCAATCTGCGAAAACACCACGTTCGAAATCAACTTCTCTCCCGAGCGTACCACCGCCGCCGCCGTCTCATCGCAGGAGCTTTCTATGCCGAGAATGTATGCATCCGCCATAACTGCCAGCCTATCAGAGAGCTTTATCTCGCCCGTAACCACCGTAACTTGTTGCGTGCACGCCCAAATGGTACTTTTGCTCTGTTTTGGGCCCTTTGGGAAACCTGATTTCGCGGTTCCCAACTATGAAACTATTCACAAAGTGCACTCCCATTCTATTGACTGTAGTGTTCGCCTTGTCGGCGCCTGTGGCTTTCGCGCAGCAGGACTCCGACCCGTCTTCTGATAACAGCCCATCCCTGGCCGCGATCGCCAAGGAATCCAAAAAGAAGGCCGCCGTTCATCCCACCGTCATAACCGACGAGGACATGAGCGTTAAGGCCGGTCCGCTGCCCAGACTAAGTCTCGACGAAAAGGACAACTCCGACGAGGTGCTCCAGGCTGTCGGGGATTACCAGGCGAAACACAAGCCGGAAGAAACCGAACGGGTGGTCCACGATTGGTATGACCGATACGATGACATGCTCGCTACGGCCCTGCGTGAGAATGCCCAAACCGTTCAGCGACGCCAATTCACCACCAGCAGTGGGTATTGGATTTGCCAGAATGAGCCGAACTATCGGAATTGCGTGGAACGCCGCAATCAGGAAGTAAGAGGCTCGATTGATGACCAATCCTCCATGCGCGACAATTTCCGCATCATCAGCCGTGTGCAGCAGGAATTCATGATGGTCCGCTCCGGACTCGCGAAATACAACTTGCATTATTCGTGGTTCAAAGTTCGCAACGCCAACGGCGTCGGCAGCTTCTAACTCGTCCCATCGCATTTCCGCTCTCAGCGCATTCTCAGGCAAGCCAGCCATGCCCGGCAACCCCTCCTCTCCGCATGTTACGCTTTGCCGTAAGCCGCCAAAATGCTCAAAGACTTCTCCATCTCCATCATCCGCACCCTGCGCGAGCATGGACACCAGGCCTACCTAGTCGGC
>CAWHQK010000057.1:0-9513 GCA_963831435.1 uncultured Acidobacteriota bacterium | reverse complement strand
CTTTCTCAAAAGTCTTTCCATTCCAAAACTTTGCGAAAGTATAGGCGTGACATTACATCACCGCCTTTTGACTTGGCAGCGGCTGTTCAGGTGTCACATTGGTGTCATTAACGGAAATTCTAATTTCTGCATTGCTTCCTTCGCCGCGATCGGAACAGTCTTGATGTAGCAGGCTTGCGTGACTGCGACATTACTGTGACGAAGTACTCTTGGATCGTTAGATCATCAACGCCCAGCCGATACAGATTGGTTGCGAGCCCTCGTCTGAACGCGTGCCAACCATGCCATAGTCGTAGAACGTTGTTATTGAAGCTGGCACCCTTCGGAAAAGACATGATCGCCCTTAAAGGCGACAGCGAAAGATCAATACACAGGTAATCCAAGCCGTTCGTTTGGATTCCGACGGGCCAGGTTCCCAAACCGGTGCTACAGCGACAAACTGCCACGATATACAGTAAATATCCTATAGGCGAAACGCCTATTTCCAAGCCAGGATGTCTGTACGCGATCTAAGGACTTGCAAGACTGCGGGGAACTTCCGCTCAAATAGCGACTTCACTCACAGTTAGACAAGAATCGTCTTTGTCGGCGGATAGACTCGCACAAGGCGCTCATATCACACTGTTTGCCGAATCCTGAGGGGGCAACTTAATTTTTGGAGGAGCCGATGGCTCGCTTTAGGATTTGTGTCGCCGTTGCACGTGTGTCTTTGGTGGCTTGTCTTTTGTTGTTCATCTGCGCCGTCGCACACGCTCAAATTTCAACGGTTACAGAGGACACGTCCACTCCAATTGAGGGTGCTGGTCACGACTATATCCACTTATTGTCAGAGACTGTAAATCCGGCAAACGGTTCAGTCAGCCTTCGCATTCAAGTCCCAATTCCAAAGGGACGTGGTCTAACTCTTCCCTTCTCCTTTGACTATGACTCCAACGGCGTACATCACCTTGTTCCAATCCAGCCCGGCTTTGCGGGATGGCAATCGAATACCGGGTATCTTTCACAAGGCGGCTGGAGTTATTCGGTGCCAATGGTCAACTTTGCCTTCACCGACGTCACAGGTGGAAATTCTCCGAATACATTTGACTGCTCCACGATGTCAAATTATATGTTTCTTGATCCGTCGGGGGGGCAACATGCGCTGGGTCTCGCGACCCAGTTCTCCAATGAAGGGGCTTGTCCATGGGATGGTTTAGATGTTCAAAACTTTGGGGATGCTGAAGTCGCTGGTTTTCTGCCCCCCACCCACCCTTACAGCTTTAACCCGTCCGCAACTCCGTTTGAACCGGTGACGGTGCTCACCGGTGACGGGACGGTCTATAACTTTCCTAATCTATCGCATAACCAACCGACAAGTGACGTCAGCGAGGGCCTGCCCAGTTCCATCGAAGACCGCAATGGAAACCTTATTACAGTTACTGACAACAATAATGGAAATTTTGTTTTTAAAGATACTGCCGGGCGGTCAGTCATATCTTCAAGCGGATTTGGCCCGAGCGGAACGACCAATACGCTTTCTTTTTCGGGTCTTAGCTATCAAATAACCTGGGGAACGACTTCCGCCAGTTTTCAACCATCTTCGAATTGGGTGGGCAGCTCTCAAGGTCCGGAATCTCAATTCGATACGTGCAACACGCTCGTTCCCGCCGTCAACGACACGCAAACAGTCATTACGAAGATCACTTTGCCAAACAGTCAATCCTACCAATTTCACTACGGCATGGACAATTCCAACCCCGCCTACCAAAATCATTTCGGTCTCCTCAATGAAATTGACTATCCTACTGGCGCTTGGGTGAAATATGGCTGGCAGATTCTCACTCTAAACGAATTGGCCGATTATCCAGGCGCGGTCGTAACAGCTTGCAGCGGAGATGCTGGAGGTTTTTGCACAAATCCAGTTCCAGATGGCTGCCTTTTTCAATACACAATGCCAGTGGTAGTAACGCGGGCTGTTGGATTTGGTGGAAGTTCCTCCCCGACAGTAACGCAACTCTTTTCCTACTCAACTAACTGGGGAGCGAGTCCGCCTGCCGCTCTTTCTTGGAGCACCAAAGTCACGAACGTAACACTTACCGACAATATCATTGGCAAGAGCGCGCTTACGAAGTACACGTACGCTTCAGTTCCTGCACCCAAAGATCCCTTTAACTTCAGCACGGTACCGCAGCAAGTATCAGTGGAACAATCAGTCCAATACAACAATTACGATTCATCTTTGCTTCGCACGGTCAATAAAACCTGGTACGACCAATATAGTTTGGCAAGTGAACAAACAGTGCTCGAAAACGGCCAAACCGCAAAAACGACTTATTGCTACGTTGGCTCAAACTGCGTTCCCAGCAAGATATTTCCGCAATTGCAGGAGAAAGACGAATTTGATTACGGAGCCTCAACTCCGACAAGAAAAACGATTACCAATAACCAAACGCTCGCAACGCCAATCGGCGGGAAGATTATTGATGCGCCGTCGAGCATTATTATTCAGGACGGTAGTGGAAATCGGATGTCAGAAACCGATTTTCTCTACGATCAAACTGCAACGGCTACGGCTTCGGCAACTCAGCACGACGACACTAGCTATGCTGCCGGCACAGGAGTTGTCCGAGCAAACCTTACCACTAAAACGCAGAAGTGTTTCCAGGGTTCGACGGCGTGCACAGATGCGGTTACGACCTACTCCTACGATAAGACCGGACAGATTACCTCAGTCAAGGATCCAAACCTTCATACGACCCTGTACTCGTATGCCGATAGCTATACGGTCCTTTCCGCCGGCTCGAATGTTAGCTTCACGCCCGCGAACAGCACAGATGCTTATCTAACAAACATCACCGATCCCCTAGGGCATACCGAAAGTTTCACCTACGATTACAACAACGGACAGCTGACTGCCTCTAAAGATCAAAATTCACAAACTACGACCTATATTTACAACGATGTCTTTTCCAGGCCAACGAAAGTAAGCTATCCGGACGGTGGCCAGAATACGGTGACTTACAACGACGGCTCATATAATCCGTCCACAAATACTCCAAGTATCACAACCACGAAAACAATCAATTCAAGCATCAATTATGTAAGCACCGTTGCCATGGATGGAATCGGGCATCCCGTGCGCACTCTTCTGCAATCTGACCCGGATGGCGTGGATACTACCGATACAACTTACGACGGGGAAGGCCGCGCTAATACGGTTTCCAATCCTTATCGCTCGACCAGCGATCCGACTTACGGAACCACGCAATACTCGTATGACGCATTAGGACGGACTACGTTGGTTACGGAGCCGGACGGCACCCACTCCCAGGTCGCATCGGTTTATTCAGGAAACTGCGCAACAGTCACAGATGAAGCTAGCAAGGCAAGAAAATCCTGCACGGATGCTTTGGGAAGAATGACGGGAGTTTGGGAAGACCCGAACACGCTCAATTATGAAACCGACTATTCTTACAACGCGCTCGATGATCTCACTGGCGTGACGCAGATGGGTGGCAGCAGTTCGGGAAACTGGCGAACGCGGGCATTCACATACAACTCGCTCGCTGAATTGTTAAGTGCGACCAATCCAGAATCCGGCACCATCAGCTACAGCTACGATGCCAATGGGAATGTTTCCAGCAAGACGGCGCCCATGCCTAACGCCGGTCAAACCGGAACTGTGATCACCAGTTATTCCTATGACCCGCTGAACCGCCTTACTCAGAAAAGCTACAACGACGGCATTACCAAGACTGTAAAGTATGCCTACGATGGAGTCGCGCCTCCGAGCTGCTCTCCTGCTCCGCCGGCGGTGACGGACAGCAATCCCAAAGGTTCTCGGACTGCCATGTGCGATGCTTCGGGGGCAACGGCCTGGACCCACGATTCAATGGGACGCGTGCTTCAGGAAAACCGCACGAATAATGGCCACACGTTCGCCATCAATTACACCTATAACCTCGATGGCTCGCTCGCCACGCTCAAAAACATCAGCGGACGAACTATCACCTATACGCCGGGCGCCGCGGGACGATCGCTGGAGGCGAAGGACACTGCCAATAGCATCAACTACGTCACGGCGGCCCACTACGCTCCCTTTGGCGCTTTGACCGGGCTGACCAATGGCGGCGTCATTACAACCGCGGATAGTTATAACAACCGGCTACAACCTGCAACACTTTCCGCCACCACGGCTTCAGCCACGGTCATGAGCCTGGGCTACGATTTTCATCTCGGCAATGGCGACAATGGAAACGTGTTTCAGATCACGAATAATCGCGACACCACGCGTTCCCAGACGTTTACCTATGACGCGCTGAACCGGATCGCCAGCGCGCAGAGCCAGGCCACCAGTGGAGCAAACTGCTGGGGTAATAACTACACGATTGACCCCTGGGGAAACCTGACCAACAAGACCGTGACCAAGTGCTCAGCGGAGACATTGAGCGCCGCTCCGGCCACGTTGCAGAACCAGCTTCCCGGATTCCAATATGACCTTGCCGGGAATATGGTGGTGAACGGCTCAGCCACTTACACCTACGATGCCGAGAACCAGATCAAGACTGCGGGCGGGGTGACGTACCTCTATGACGGAGATGGCAAGCGTGTGAACAAATCGCTGGGCCGCCTGTACTGGTATGGAACGGGCAGTGACTCCCTCACTGAAACAGATGGATCAGGAAACCTGCTGCGCGAGTTTGTCTATTTCAACGGCAAACGGATTGCGAGAATTGATCTGCCCGGCGGGACGGTGCATTACTACTTCGCGGACCACTTAGGAACGCTATCAGAAATGGCTAGTGCGACCGGGACAATCGAGAACGATTCGGATTATTATCCCTACGGCGGCGAGCGGGTAATCAAGCAAAATGTCGCCAATGAACACTACAAATTCGCCGGCAAAGAGTGGGACAGCGAGAGCGGGCTGGATGAGTTTGGAGCGAGGTATTATGCGAGCACCGTCGGGCGGTTCATGACGCCAGACTGGGCAGCAAAGCCGACAAACGTTCCCTATGCGCATTACGGTAATCCGCAGAGCTTGAATCTTTACAGTTATGTGCAGAACAACCCGGCCACGCTCGGCGATCCTGATGGGCACGAATTGCGAGTAGCAGATGACTTGCAAGAAACTGTAACCTCGATGCGGAAGCAATCTTCTACTTTTAATGATGAGCTGGGTACATATGAAGGTTCGAATGCTGGAGCGGACTTAGAGATTGATTTCGGAGAAACACCGGATGACCCTTCCGGCGCACCTAGCTCAGGAGACACCCATGTTCCACTGCAGGTGAACATGGATCTAATTCATGATATCCACAATCCGGATGACGATGGTAATAAATTTTCGCTGCCTCAACATCCCACAATAAAAATCACGATAAACAATAACATTAAAGGCGACAAAAGCGCGGTTCAGGGCACTGTTGCCCATGAAGTTGGGCACGGTCATGATGCCCGTAAGAATCCGAATCGTTACGGCCACGACTCTTTTAAGACGAAAGAGACGAAAGGAAAGACCCCACACGATCAGCGCCCTGAAGAGAAACGGGCCAACGAGTTCAAGGACACGGTGCTAAACGAAATGCAGCAATATAAAAAGGATCACAAACATGACAAGAAGTAGCGCATCATTCCAAACCATCAATCTAGCCTGGCTACTTGTTTTAATCTTGTCGTGCGCGATCGGGCTTCGAGGACAGTCTAGCGCATGCATCAAGAATGACCCATTACTGAAGGCTATATCCGAAGAACTGAAGGACAAGTGGGGCAATGTCCGGTTCCACCGTGAGGAAGACATCGAGGATCGCTTCATTGTGCACGGGCTTGACCCGATCGACTTTAGATCACTTCCTCTATTTTTCCGCGTTCAGCAACCGCGCTTTGATCTGTCGCGAGACCCGATACAGGAAAATGTTGCTACGGGGCTGCCAACAATGTATCTGGCAACTTCGAACGATGGCACCAAAATTTATAGACTGTATGGGTTTCAAAATCCCGAAGAGGAATTTAGTCGATTGCTACGCGATAATCGGGCGACGCAGATTCGCGGAACGTCGGATGCAGAGATGCGGGGACTTCTCTGTGCCGAAATTGTTTATGGCTTATCTTCGAAGTGGTGGTTAACGGGCGAACCAGCTGCCAAGCTTGAGGCAAGTCAATATTTTTTTGACGCAGGTCATCGCGATGGACTACAGTCAGCAGAAAAATGGTGGAAGTCTTTGAACGAAGATCGTGAACTTTTGAAGATTAGCACCGCGAGAAATGCAGATCTCTATGTTGTGAACTTGCCGATCTTCTCGGGGCCGGTAGAAGGAGACGTGAAACCGGAAATTAGGCTATACCGAATAGAAGTCAATCAGATTGGGGCCTGTCATATGAATCCACAGCGCGTACAAGTCTTGAAGTAGGAATGGCCGTGTGCCCCTCGATAAGAACGAAGGTGTTGTCAAGGCATAGATTTCCCAGGGAGTGCGTGAGCACGGCTTGATTTGCCAGAGAGAAGTTGAGGACTAAGACTCTGGAATCTCACCGTGAATCACTCTGCGGCGGAACTCATCGTTCCACCAACCATCGCCGCCACTACAGCCGCAGCCACGGTCATGAGCCTGAGCTACAATTTTCATCTCGGCAGCGGCGACAATGGAAATGTTTACCAGATCATAAACAATCGCGACACTACGCGGTCGCAGACCTTTACCTATGACGCTCTGAACCGGATTGCCAGCGCGCAGAGCCAGGCCACCAGCGGGGCAAACTGCTGGGGTAATAGCTACACGATTGATCCCTGGGGGAACCTGACCAATAAAACCGTGACCAAATTGCACAGCAGAGAGCTTGAGCGCGGCTCCGGCCCCGTTGCAGAACCAGCTTCCCGGATTCCAATATGACCTTGCCGGGAATATGGTGGTGAACGGCTCGGCTACTTACACCTATGACGCCGAGAACCAGATCAAGACCGCGGGCGGCGTGACGTACCTCTATGACGGAGATGGCAAGCGTGTGAACAAATCGCTGGGCCGCCTGTACTGGTATGGAACGGGCAGCGACTCGCTCACCGAAACGGATGGATCAGGAAACCTGCTGCGCGAATTTGTCTATTTCAACGGCAAACGGATTGCGAGAATTGATCTGCCCGGCGGGACGGTGCATTACTACTTCGCAGACCACTTAGGAACGCTATCAGAAATGGCCAGCGCGACCGGGACAATCGAGAACGATTCGGATTATTATCCCTACGGAGGCGAGCGGGTCATCAAGCAGAACGTCGCCAATGAGCATTACAAATTTGGCGGCAAAGAGTGGGACAGCGAGAGCGGGCTTGATGAGTTTGGAGCGCGATATTATGCCAGCACCGTCGGCCGGTTCATGACTCCGGACTGGGCGGCGAAGCCTACGTCAGTTCCTTACGCGAATTTTGGCAATCCCCAGTCCCTTAATCTTTACAGCTATGTTCAGAACAATTCGACAACGTTGGGGGATCCCGATGGACATTGTGCCGAAGATCTCTGTGTTGTTGAAGGGTCGGCAGCAGCGGTTACCGCACTGGCAGTTGCTGGAATCGCTACCGTCGAAGGAACTGCGGCATATTTCCGCACACCTTCCGGACAGCGATCGCTGGACACATTTACGTCAGCAGCTGGAGCGTCAATCTCGAACTCGATTAGTAGCATCAAGGGTTGGTTCCATCATTCAGATAATGGCAAGACTGAAAGGAGGCGGGGACAAACAGACTGGGCCAGGTACTAACAACGCTCCACCCAGAGATCAAGGGCACTGAGATTTTCGCTCGTTTTTTGGACTCTTTGGGCAAGCGAAAGGAAGCCGACGCTGTCCGCGGGCACAACGAATCCGGATAGTCGTCCAATTGGTAGAGACGATAGCTCGCCTTAAATTGACTAGCTGCCACATTTTAGTGTCCCGACTACTGTCCCGAAATTGACGAATGAGGTCACATTGCAATACGCATCGTGAGTGGGCGCGAGTCTAAGATATTCATATTGCGTGGGACTACCTCAGTTACAAGAATTGCTAAACCGTTATACGGGCTAATACCTGTATCGAGGGTTCGAATCCCTCTCTCTCCGCCAGTTTTAACATTCCTTGTTATTCGAACTGCTCAAAAATGTGGGCGAATTCGTAGGGCTGCTGCGTGATTCCGCTGCATGAGCCGGAGACAATTTTTGCTTCGCCGGGGCAGGAGCGGTCTCGACCAATGGACCATATGGAAAGCGCGTGAACGCCAGGGTTGGCTTGCGCGAATTTGAGGAGCGCTTGCGCATCGCTCTGCGCGAATACTTCCGGGGAGACGTCGTTCCTTCCCACCATTACCGTGATTCCCAGGTTTGTTTCCAGGCCAGTTGATTTCAACTGCTGCAGCGCGTGGGTGGCTGCGGAGATTGCATTCTGGCCCATTCCGTTGGGGTCAGCATCTGGACCGTAGTCCATGGCGAGAATATTTACCGTGGCGACTTTTACGTTATGCTGCGCGGCATTCTTCAATAACTCCAGGCCCTCGGGAAGAATGCCATCGGGCAATGCTGCGAGGGTAAATGAAATTGCAAGGCTGGGATTCGCCGATTCGAGAGCGGCCAGTGCCGTGTTGCGGCGATCGATTGAAGCGGGGTCGCGCATGGCCGCGGCTTCAATATCGAAATCCAGCATGCGAACGTTGTATTTATCAATCACTGCCTGGTATGCGGCTTGCAGGCTGGCCGCGTCCTGACACGTTTGTCCGAGTTCTTTGCCGTTCGCTCCACCAAAGGAAATAATTACGTCGCCGCCTTGGTTTCGAAGTGTGGCGATCTCGCCGGGCATCTCGTCTTCTACCGCCACCGACTTTTTGTTGGACCACGTGGGAACACATGCATTCGGATTGCTTATGACAAATGCCAGACTGAAATATCGGATTCGCGAAGCTTGCGCGATCTGCACGATCCCGAGCTCCGGCTGCCAGGTCGCGAGATAAGGAGCAAAGATGCGGGTTGGAACCGCTCGTTGTGCGGACGGGGGCGCGGGAATATTCGCGACTTTTGCGTTCTTGCCGCCGCAGGAGATCTGCAGCAGCGCGCAGACAAGAAGCGCCGCGCTAGGTGAAAAGCAGCGAAACTTGCCCGGCAGACGACGCAATGAAGGACCTCCATTTCGAAACTGAACAATTACGACCGCAGGAATTCGAGCATTAACGTCCAGGCTTGTTTTGCGGCTTGCGGCTGGTAGGATGCGCGTTGATCGCAAAAGAAACCGTGATCGGCGTCGGAAAATTCCACGTTCACGTAAGATTTTTTATTGGCGCGCAACTTATCAAGGATTGTTTGACGCTGCTCGGCCGGAATGTGCTTGTCCAAGCCTCCCCAGAAAAATAGGACACGCGAATGCATTTGGGGCAGGCGGTCGAGAAGTTCCGCGACAATGCTTCCCCCGTAGAAGGAGACTGAAGCC
Organism: uncultured Acidobacteriota bacterium; assembly: GCA_963831435.1. GTDB lineage: Bacteria > Acidobacteriota > Terriglobia > Terriglobales > Acidobacteriaceae > JAICKN01. Next base: position 93 of record CAWHQK010000057.1, on the reverse strand, counting down.
CGCAAAGGCAAAATGGTATTGGCGAGAACCGAAATTCTGCCACCCATACAGAACCCTATGCAGCAATACGTACGAACGAATAGACGAATACAT
>CAWHQK010000056.1:0-8092 GCA_963831435.1 uncultured Acidobacteriota bacterium | reverse complement strand
CCAACTTCCTGCCAAACGCGCTCCGTGAGCACTCGTATGACTTCGTCCCATTCGACTGCGGGATTTTGCTCAACCAGCATCTTTCGGTCGTTGGGACTATCCAATGCCAGCAACCGCGTAACAAACGCTTCCACCTCGGTTTTTTGGGCTGCTGCCTGGACGCTCATTAGAAGGCTATTTTCTCCAGCCGCTTTCTCAATTGACTCAAACAGCGGCCTCGAATAAATCCGATGGAGCCTGTCGCCAGCCCGAGCGCTTTGGCAATTTCTTCATACGGCCTCGCGGGAATTTCAAAAAAAAGCATGTGGATCATCTGCCGGCAGCGGTTGGGCATTTCCGCGACGACGCCGCGCAATGTTTGTTCTTCGGAGAGTTGCGCCAGCATCTCTTCCGGCAGGGAATCCAACGCGGCGTGCTGTTCGGCCGCGGCGGGCTCCAGCTCAACTTCGCGCTTCGCAGCCTGCTGGTGGCGCAGGCATTTGTGATAACAGGTCTGCATCAACCACTTCGGCAGGGCGCGGTACTCGCGGATTTTGGGCAGCTCCTGCAGCAGGTCCACGCAGACCGCCTGAAAAATGTCCCCCGCATCCTGGTACATCCCATACTTGATGGGGACCGAATAGATGAGGTTTTTATATTTATCAATCAGCGCGGACCATGCCTCTTGGTCGCCCTTCAGGCATTGCTGAATCAGTCGTTCGTCGCTTGTTTCAGGCTCGTGGGTTCGTTGTCTTTTTGCCGCGGTTCCCGTCATGGCGCGCCCGCATTCTTGCCGGGGGTGCGAATGTACAGTTCATCCGCGTTCCAGAGCGTGTAGGGATCCAGAATAGCGGGATGGAAGTTGCCTACACGGGAATCAGCCGCGGTAAGAATGTTGGGCGTGGCCAGAAAAATGAATGGGAGATTCTGCGAAATCAATTCCTGCACCCGATCATAAAGCCGTTTGCGCTTGGCGTAATCGAGCGTCACCATCTGTTGCTGCATGAGCTGGTCAATCTCTTTTTCCCATGTCGTGGCGGGCTGCGTTTCCCCCAAATGCCACAAATGGGTGGTGCCGCTTGAGGTCCAGACATTCATCTCAGGATTGGGATCAGCGTCGCCGCCGCCCAAACCCATGACTGCGGCTTCATAGTCAAAGCTTTGGAAAACGCGGTCAATGGTGGCGCGAAATTCCAGGGGAACCACATGCACCTGCATGCCGAGGTGCGACAAATCATCCTGGACCAGCGTCGCCATCTTCATGCGCTGCGTGTTAGAAGAGCTGGTAATAATCGAAAACTCAACGGGCGCGCCTGAGGGATCGAGCAATTGACCGGCATTGTTCCACGAGTAGCCAGCGTTTTTAAGTATTTGTTTGGCGTGGTCAACAGACGGTTGAGGATGCGGAATGGCGGTGTCTGCCCAAAGTTTGTTTCCCGGCCCAACATTCCCCCATAGCGCGGCGCCGCGAGTTCCGTAGACGAGGCGAACGATGGAATCACGGTCAATAGCGGCCGAAACTGCTTGCCGGAACGGCAGATCACAAAACCATTTTTGCTTTCGCGCAATATCGTCGAGTTTCTTCCCGCTCAAATCGTTCTGGTTGAAAAACAGAAAGTTGTACTCAAGGCTGGAGCCCATATCGGCCAACTGCGCCGCGGTGCGGTTGCGCTCTCGCGACAGCAAATTGTAATTTTCTGAGCTGAGGCGGCTGATCATGTCCGTCTCACCCGCCTCAAAGCGCATCACCTGCGCATCCTCAGTTCCTACAAAAAGAAACACAAGCTCATCCAGATAAGGCAGGCGATGATTATTGCGGTCAGCCCTCCAGTAGTAGGGATTGCGCTCCAGGACTACTCGCTGCCCCGGCACATACTGCTTCAGGCGAAACGGGCCGAGGCCGGCGATTTCATTCGGCGACGCATTCAAAGCCACGCCTGGTCGAATTTGCCCTCGCGGTATGCCTTTTCCAGTAAATGCTTTGGCAGCATGGGCAATCCATCGAAGATTCTTTCCGCGGCGGCATAAGGGCCGGGCAGCGTAAAGCGAACTGTGTAGGAGTCGACTTTAGTGACCGTCAGGGGCTTGCCATTGATGATCAGCAGATCTCGTTGCGGAGAATCTATCTTCTCGTCCATATAAAGCGCGAACGAGAACACGACGTCATCCGCGTCAAAGGGATGGCCATCAGAAAACCGGATGCCCTTGCGCAACTCGAGGGTAAACGTGCGGCCATCCGCAGATTTTTTCCAGGATTTTGCCAGCGCCGGCTCGGTTTGCTGGGAAGCGCGATTGATGTCAATCAGATCGGCATTCATGCGGCCGATCACTTCGCGAGAAACCGCGTTGGTGGCAATCACCGGATTCAGCGTCTTCGGTTCAGCACGCTCGCCAATCGTCAACTGTCCGCCGTAGTTTCCGGAAACGTTTTCTGCGCGGTCCAGTTCTTCTCCAGCAGTGGAACTCCCGGGAGCGGGCGCAGCAAGGCAACAGACGGCAAGCAGACACACTACGAGGACCAGGCGCACGGACGTTTTCATTACTCCCCCAAACCGCCACAGAACCGGTCCAACTAGCTTGAATGAAATTTTAACTGCGAGTGGAGCGTGTCGGCGAGGAGGCTGTAGATTACGGAAGTAATCACCAGCGCGCCCATTGGTGCCAGCATCCAGCCGTAGGAAACCAGCACACTATATTGCTGTAACGTGCTCAGCATGTTGCCCCAACTGGCAATTGGCTCGCTCACGCCCAGCCCGAAGAAGGAAAGCGTGACCTCCGCCGCAATATACCGCGGCACCAGCACCGTTGCCTGAGTCAACAGCACGCCGGAAAGCTCAGGCAGAATGTGCCGCCGCAGCAGATAGAAATTTGAAGCGCCAAAACCGCGCGCCGCCAGAACGTAGTTCCGCGAGCGTGCGCTGAGCACAACTCCTCGCACCAGCCGTGCAGGACGGGCCCAGCCGATCAGCCCGATGACGCACGTAACGAGAAAAAATGTCTTGAGCGCGCTTACATGCAGGGGAAGAAATGCCCGCATGCCCAGCAGGAAATAGAGCCAGGGCAGGCAGAGAAATAACTCCGTTGTGCCCATGAGCGATTCATCAGCCCAATAGCCATAGAATCCAGCCAGCATGCCGAAGACTGAGCCCACCAGCAATGCGATTAAGGTTGCCGCAATTCCGGCCGCAACCGAAACTTGTCCGCCGTAAAGCACGCGAGAGAATTCATCACGCCCAAAACCATCTGTGCCGAGTAGCGTGATTTTCGCGGGATTATCCACGCCAAACAAATGCCAGTCAGTCTGAAAAATTCCCAGCAGATGATAGCTCGAAGCTCTTACAAATATATGAACGGGGAAACTCCGGCTTGTGTCTTCAACGTAGCCATCCTGAGCAATGGTCTGCGCGTAAACAAACGGACGCAGATGCCACCCATACGCATCCCGGACGTGCAACGGCGTCGGCTGCGCATACGGCAAGTCGCGGTCCTGCGCTGCCGGATCATATGGAGCAATAAAGCCCGCAAACAACAGAATCAAATGCAGGGCCACCAGCGCTCCCAGCAGTAGAAAAGTTTTAGCGCGCATCAGGCACCTCTGGGCGGATGCGCGGATCAACGGCGACCAGCATGACGTTGGCAATGAAATTTCCCGCGATCATAAAAAGCGCCGAGAAGATCAAGCCCCCGATCACCAGATAGAAGTCGCGAGAGAGCGTGGCGTCCAAAATGAGCGGGCCCAATCCCGGCCAACCGCAAACCACCTCCACCAGCAGTGATCCGCTGATCAAACCCGCTAGTGAAAATCCAAAAAGTGAAATGGCGGGGCCTGCCGCAACAGGCAGGACGTGGCGAAACAGCAAGCGCGTACGGCTAATCCCGAAACTCCGTGAGGCGCGCACGAATGGCTCCTCGAGCGCCTCCAATACACTGGCGCGCACATGCCGGAAGATGATCGTGCCGTCAGCCAGCGCGAGGATGAGGACGGGGAGCACCATGTGCCCGGTAACATCCCAAAAGCGGGCCCATGCGGAGAGCGCGTCAAAGTCTGCTGATTTCATGCCTCCGAAAGGCAGGATCCGCCATCGCACCACGATGGCCAGCAACCCTACCGCAAACACAACTTCAGGCACAGCCAGCAGGAGAGAGCTTGTGATTCCGGTTGTCTTATCGAGCATGCGGCCCGGACGGGCGGCAGCCCATACGCCCAGCGGCACCGCAATGAACCATGCCAGCAACATCGCCACAACGGTGAGCAGCAGCGTATTTTTTGTTCGACTCCAAAGCAGTGGCGCCACCGGCGAGTTATAGGCGATGGAGTAGCCAAAGTCTCCATGCGCAGCCGCTCTCATCCAGCGTTCATAACGCACGACCAGCGGTTGATTTAATCCATAGTGCTCATTCAGTGATGCAATGGTCTCTGGCGAAACCTGCGGATTCAGCCGCATCTCATCAAAAAAACTGCCGGGGGCCATTTGAGTGAAGGCGAAGCATAGAGCAGAAACGCCCACGAGAAGCACGATCGCGCGAATCAACCTGCGTCCCAAATAATTCACGCCGATGCTCCCTGGGATAGCGCCGGCAGCGGTTTGTACTCCGTCGCGTTGGCCGAACGCAAAAGCTTTTTCGTCTCTGAATGTTGCGGATCACAGATGATCTGTTGCGTGTTCCCGGCCTCCACGATCCTTCCCTGTGACATCACGGCGATTGCGTCTGCCATGCCCGCTACCAGCGTCAGATCATGAGAAATCAGCAGGTAACTCAGCGAATGCTCCGCTTGCAGATCGAGCAATAGATTGGCAATTTGCGCCTGCATGGATAAATCGAGACCGCACCACGCTTCGTCCAAAACCAAAAGCTTTGGCTGCAAGGTCAACGCCCGCGCAATGGCCAGCCTTTGCCGCTGCCCTCCGCTGAATTCCATCACCGAACGCTCCAGCCAGTCCGCCGGCAATCCAACTTTTTGAATGAGTTCCTCGGCGGCAGCGCGGCGCTCTGCCCGCCCCTCACCCTTGAGCAGCAGGGGCTCTTCGATGACCTCAGCCGCCGAAAAACGTGGATTCATCGAGGTCGCCGCATCTTGAAAAATCATCTGCACCATAGACCGGAACGGACGCAATTCCCGAGTGCCAAGCTGCGCGATGTCCGTGCCATCAATCCAAACTTCCCCCGCATCGGGCCGTTCCAGCCCGGCAACGCAGCGTGCCACGGTTGATTTCCCCGAACCGGAGGCTCCAATGATGGCCAGAGTTTGTGCGCTACTCACTTCAAACTCGACCTCCCGGACCGCCTCCACAGGCACGCGGCGGCTCCACAAGTTCCCGCGAACGTAGCTCTTCGAGAGTTGGCGCACTCGCAGCAGCGCTCCGGGGTCCGGTTGGTTCGTGGGAACATTACTTTTCATACCGGGAGCAACTCTCTGTCGATCGTTGGAAAGCGCTTCTTCTTACTGACATCGGCAATGGAAGAAGACTTTGCCACGCGCATGAGCGCCTGCGTGTAAGGGTGCAACGGACGCTCCATCATGTCCGCGCACTTCCCCAGTTCCACAATTTGTCCGCCGTACATAACGGCAATGCGATCTGCAAATCCCGCGAGGAGCATGGGATCATGCGTAATGATGATCATCGCCGTCCCATGGCGCTTGCGGATGGCGGACAAGCGCTCCACAATTTCCAGCTGCAGGGACGCATCCAGCTTACTGGTCGCCTCGTCGGCGATAAGCAACGCCGGGCCGCATGATATTGCCTGCGCGATCACGATCCTTTGCCGCTGCCCGCCGCTGAGTTGATGAGCGTAAGCATGGTAAATTTCCGAGGGCCGTTCAAAACCCATTTCCTGCAACAGCTCGTGAACGCGTTCTCTTCTCTGCGTGGCTCTCAAAGGCAGGTGCGCACGCAAGACTTCAGAAATCTGAGTGCCAACCGCCATTACAGGATTGAGCGAGAGCGCAGGGTCCTGCGGTACCAGGGAAATTTCCCGCCCGCGAATGGAAGTCAATTCGCGTTCGCGCAAATTCAGAAGATTGCGTCCTTTAAAGACAATTTCTCCACTTTCAATTTTCGCGTTCGAAGGAAGGGATTGGATAACGCTGTTCGCCAGGGTGCTCTTGCCACAGCCTGACTCGCCCAGAATTCCGATGATCTCGCCGGAACGGACCTCCAGAGACACGACGTTCAGAGCGCAAACAGGCTTCGCCTTAGAAGGAGAATAGGAGACGGATATCCCTCGAATTTCGAGCAGGGACTCCCCAGCGCCGCCAGATGGGTATTCTTTCAGCATAGGTAGAGTCTTACCCAATGCCAAGCCGGAAACAATTATCGAAGGGCTAGCAATGGCAGTTGGACTTTAGATTGATTGGGATGGGACCGAGATTTCCACAGATGTTCCTTAGGGAACATATTGTACATACTGGAATGTAATGCAAATCACGCAAGCTATTGCCAGCAATCGGGTTAAGGGAAATTATATGTACAAATTCGCGGCGGGAAAGCGTTGGGACGGAGCCATAACCCTTGAATGATATTCGCCCCGGCGGAATTGTGAGCGCATGCGTCAGCTTTTAGTGGCAAACAATGCTTTGAGTACCGTCATTTCTCCCTCCTGTCCATTCGGTTGATGTGTTCTGTCAGGAGAGAGGTATGTTTTGCTTCTCTACCATGCCTCCGGCTGGAATCGAGCTGTACCAATCAATTTTGCGAGTGAAGTACATGACAGCGGCGACTGCCAGGAAGCTGGCGATTGCGCCCACGAGCAACGAGTTGTCTTCAAGGCGCAGCAGCATGTAGATCAGAACGTACAGCAGGCTGAAAACGGAAAGGGCGCGTAACCCTTGCTTGCGGCTGGCGAAAATCCAGCCCGCATTGGCGGAGAGCAAAGCGACCGTGGCAATGCCTGCGATGAGGAAGCCGAAATCGAAACCGATTCTTTCCGCCAGCGACAACAGAAGCAGATAAAAAATAATCTGCGCGATTCCTACCAGGACATATTGCGCCGGGTGGAGACGCTTGCGAGTGGTCACTTCAAAGACAAAATAAGAGAGGAACACGAGGCCGACGAAAAGCGGGAGATACTTCACCGCACGGTTCACCGATTGGTATGGGTCTGCCACTTCGATAAACGAAACGCCCAGCGACGTGGCATCGAGCCCGGTAATGGCCTCGCTTTGGCCCTCGGCGCGCACGCCGCGCGCAATAAATGGCAAGGACCATTCCGCCTTGAATCCATTGCTCGATACGGTCCGGTGGGCCGGCAAAAAACCGCCATCAAAACTGGGACTCGGCCAATCCCCCTGCATGGTGAGGTTCGTGGTTTTGCCGTAGGCAAGAACCGCGATTCTTTGCGCTCCTGAAAAGCGGAGTGCGGAGGTCACATTGAATTGCGTGTTCGGCTTTGCAATGTCACCAACTTTCGCGCCCAATAGGACCAACCTGAGGTTCTGATCGGCCCCGAACGACAGGTTTTGGGAAATTGCAGAAGGTCCCAGCGTGAATGTTTTTCCGTCCGTTGTTAATATTGCGTCGGCCAAAGCGCCGCGCGCGTCACTCACGCCGACAACGATTTCCGCACGGCTCCAGTCAAATATCGCGCCCTGCGGCGCCGCGCTGGGCACATTTGTCAGGTCGAAGGATGCGTCGAATTTTGAATCTGCCTGGAACACCGGCACTTTGAAAAGCGAACGACGGCGTTCTTCCGTAGAGACCTTGAAGTCAGCCGCGGCCCTGGCTGGAAAGACCAGATACACGCCGTATTGAGTAGCGTAGGACGGAGACGCCGGAGGAATGCTGTAAGGAATGGCCAGTGTCGGCCCCAGGAACGTCTGTTTGCCGCCGACGTAGGTGCTGATTTCCTGCGCCACCTCCGTGGCGCGCGAGGTCCTGTCCTGCACGACGCTATTCACGAGGGCCGCGGGAATCGCCATGAGCAAACCCAGAAAACAAACGACGATGAGTTTTATTCCCATGGAGCGGGATCTGTTTCTTAACTGCGCGGCCAAGGGCAGAGTCGAAAAGTCAGCCATTTAATTTCTCCGTGTTGCAAGATACTTTGTAATGCAAAGTGTAAGCACCAAAAAAAATTATGCCCGCAAAGGAGCGAAGTTGCGCGGCAGATGAAC
>CAWHQK010000055.1:0-13671 GCA_963831435.1 uncultured Acidobacteriota bacterium | reverse complement strand
TGTCAGTGTCAAGGCTGCTGTCTCAATTAGGCGATTCAAGTCCAGTGAATAAATCTGAACTACCTCTCACCAGATGCATGTGAGCCACGAGGGGAACAGGCAGGCCGACAACGAACAGCTGTATGAGTAATCTGGTGTTGGTCTTGACCGTCGTGGCTGAAGTATGTTATTAGCGCCAAGAACAGTTTCTGCAACGCCTAATCCTAAGCAAAAATAAATAATCGTCAGCAAATTGTGGGCGATATCGGGGTGGCGTTGATTGCTTGTTTCCACTGGCTGCAATGACCAGCATCGTAAAGCCAACCCTACATTGGTTCCTAATATGCGAGAACACCAACATGGCGTGGCGCCCACAGCTTCACACCGCAGGTGCGCCAGCTTGTATAAAAACTCTTCCATACCAGGTCGAACAATCCAGACATTTGTCCACACAGTCCATAACAATTTTTACAGTGGCATTCTTGGGGTTGTTGAAAGTCAACTGGCCGCCGCCTGAATCCTTCTCGTGCCCACTAGTCTTACTCTCGCGCAAAGACTGAAAAAGAGCTGAGAAATTCAAAGGAGTATTTTTTCTAAAGTACAAATCCGCCCACACGGCGTCCATTCCTGACGGCATAATTGGAAGGTATATGTGGTATGTCTTTATAAGGGCTCAAAATCACGAAAGTCGTAGTCTGTAGAAATATCGGTCCCCATAAAGTAGAAAACGTCATGAACTTTTTTGTAATTGAACGAGAACTCAACAAACTGAAGACTTATTCCCGCGAAATTCCGAGGAGCCAAATGTGCTCAACTGCAGATGCTGAAAGTATCAGAATACGGTACCGCTGCTCGACTTCTATAATATTGGTAGTGCGCCGTCACGGGTACCGTAGAAAATGATCAGCGTCATGAATGCGGGGTCAACGACAACACCAGCCAATTTTTAGCAATTTCTGCGAATATCTACGTGCACGCAACCACGCGTGGTGCCGAAATGCTGCTTGCCCGCCTGGCCCGCCGCTGGCGTTGAGAACCATATAACGTGGTGGATGGCCTGCCTTCCTCCTAATTAGCTCGTGGCTTGCGCAGGTCTCGCTGATGTGCTGCTTGGGTTTTGGTGCTTGGTACCTGTTGAGATTCGGGATCGCATCGGCTTACAATCCTTGCATGCCATACATTCGCTGGTGTTCCGACTCGCCCACTCTACCTCCGCCAGGTGAGACCATCCCGGGTCACGGTGTGATGGATGCAATGAGCCCACCGTCGGATTAAAACAGGTTCACGTTCTCACTCAGCCGACTGAGGACTTGTCCGTTACTGTTGCGCAATGTGCTGCAAGGGAAAGTTCGTCTGCTGAGCGAAAATGGATTGGTTCGCATCATGAATTCTGCCTTAGCTTCTCGCCAATTGCACTGGTCTATTCGGTCTGTTGCCCAAAAACACCCGCCGTCCAAGTCATCACCGAGCCGCTCCGGCCATTTCGTTCCCAACCTTTGTATCGAGCCCGACGGAGAGGTACGGTGTGTGTACTGATAAGCACTAAAAGTACAAGGTAGACACACCAGCGGTGTGATGTTGATGCTGCTGCAGCGAGCTAAACATGACTGTTGGCCTAAAGGCCTATAGGGGCGCGCGTGTAGCTGCTGGGGTCGACGGCGCTTCCTAGAAATTTATCGCCCCGGCCAAAGTTGTGAATGGAGCTGCCAGGCATGTCAGCAATTACGGCCGGTATAGCTTCTGAGGCCAGCTCCAGCTGCACCCAGGAAGGCTGTTATATTTAAACCTACCCAAGGTGTGACAGCCGCTAGAACAGCGAGGGGAGATTTGCGCTCAAAGCGAGATTTCCTCAACGGGTGCAGTGCCCTAGAGACTAAGTCTTTTCCTCTCCATCTTTGTTAAAGCCCATGTATGGGTGATGACAGTGACCATGTGATGCGTCTAGATGCAATGGGACACGTTCGTCGGCCCCACTTGGAAACGGAGCCCAGGAAAAGGCCCGTAAGAACGGATTGGTGGAGCAGCACAATTTTTGTCACTAAGTCGAGAATTTTTGTGTGTGTATAAATACATTGGTATTGAAAAAGGGCCACCTAATAATAACAAGGCCGTGATCTGATGGGGCCCAATGCAATGTTTTTGTGAAACGACGCAGAGGATCAACTGAGTATTTAGGAGACCAGATAATTTGGAGGAATGTACCGGGACATCTCGCATGCTAAGCCTAGGGCAGACCTTATGATGCCGCGGCCTCAACGTCATCAATCTTGCCCAATTTTTCGTCGTTGAGGCCATACAGCGTGGCGCCGCGGATGTCATCGGCGTCTCCCTCGCTGAACCGGAAAGACTTTAGCGTGCCGAAATGTGCCATCATTGCCTCCAAATTATGTCGTTCTCGTAAATCTGGGGCTTAGATGCCTGCCCTAACGAGTGAGTTTTTTCACAAAAATACGTTAATGCATGGGATTCATCCCGTCAGAATTGCCTTGGCCTTGTTCTATAATTTCCAGTGGCCATTTTCCTCAATACGATGTATTTCCATTCCTTGCTGGCGGTCTTTGTTGGCGGCGAAATTCTCGACTTAGTGAACGAAACCGGTCCTGTCGCCAAAATCGTTCTTCTCATTCTTCTGGCCTTCAGCCTGATTTCCTGGGCCATCATTCTTTCCAAGTGGGGACTCTTACGGCGCGCACGAGTGCAAAGCGGACGCTTCTCCCGTGCTTTCCGTAAAGCGCGTCAGCTTCAGGACGTTAGCTCCGTGGCCGAGCAATTCAAGCCGAGCCCGCTGGTCGGCGTTTTCGAAAGCGGCTTTGACGAATACAAGCGTCAGCTGGGCAACGGAGGAGTACTGAAGAACTTAGTCTCTATTCAGCGCGCCATGCAGATCGCCGTTTCTGAGGAAATCTCGCGCTTTGAGCGCAATCTTCCCTGGCTGGCAATTACCGCGGCTGTCACACCTTTCATTGGCCTGTTTGGGACGGTTTGGGGAATTATTGACGCCTTCCATGGCCTGGGTGCAGCTGGAGCAGCAACTTTGCGCGCCGTCGCCCCAGGAATTTCAGAAGCTTTAATCACCACCGCCGCAGGTCTTGCCGCCGCTATCCCGGCCGTAATTGCTTATAACCTTATTGGCAGCTCCATTCGCGACTTCGCCGCCCGGGGCGATGATTTCTCTCTGGAGATGTTGAACGCCGTGGAATCTCTCCATCCCCAGGCAAGCTACCGCGCGGATGCCCCCGAGGTACGCCGGTAATGGCCTTTACGGCTGCCAACGGTCGTACCCAGAGCTCGCTCGCCGACATCAACATCACGCCGCTGGTGGATGTTGTCCTTGTACTTTTGATCATCTTTATGGTCACCGCGCCAGTTCTCCAGTCGGGCATCGAAGTCAACGTTCCCAAAACCCGCAGCGTCAAGGAAATCACCCAGGAGCGGCTGGTGATAAGCATTAACAAGGAACAGCGGGTGTTTTTGGGCAACGACCCAATCAACATCAACGAAATTGGCGAGAAGCTAAGGCAGAAAATTCGTGATCCCCGGAACCAATCCATTTTCGTTCGCGCGGACGAAGACGTTCCCTTCGGCGCATTCGCGACGGTAATGGACGCTGTAAAGTCCTCAGGCATCAGCAATGTGAGTATCGTCACCCAGCCGCTGGAAACCCATGGCAAGCGCTGAAATCTTCTTTGAGCATGAACGCTGGGGCCGAAACCTTAGCTGGTCGGCGGGCCTGCATTGCGGAATTGCCGTCGCCATTGTGCTCTACGCCGTAATTGCTCCCGGAGGTGGTTCCACCTGGGGAGAAGGTGGGGGCGGCACAGCCATCGGCGTGAGCATCGTGAACACCGTGCCATTACCAGCGAATCCCAATAAAACTCAAAACGTGCTGGCAACGGAGTCAAAAGGATTGTCGGAATCTCAGCCGAAGCCGAATCAAGAAGACCAGGACGCGATCCCGATTGCCACTAAACAGGTCAAACCAAAACCCAAGCAGCAAATCAGCGAGACCCTGCGCAAGCCGCAACCCCAGCCACAGCAGCAAGCTGATAATTCCGTTCCTTACGGAGAAGGCGGGCCATCCACCACGTTATATGGTTCATTCAACGCCGGCCCGGTCAGCGCCGGCTTCAATTTCACCGGCGGCGGAGGCGACTTCGGCACGCGCTTCGCGTGGTACGTGCGCGTCATCTCGCAGAAAGTGCATGAAAACTGGCTGGCCTATGAAGTTGACCCCAGCATTCATGACGCTAATCGTTTCTACCTTACTTTTGATGTTACCCGTGACGGGCGGCCCACCAATATTCATGTGGAACAGTCGAGCGGCATACCGTCTCTCGATCTTTCGGCCGTTCGCGCTTTGCAGCGTATTGACACATTTGGTCCCTTACCCTCGGATTACTCGGGAAATAAGGTTTCAGTTGAGTTCTCGTTCGATTACAAAAAGTAGATAGTTTCCTTACTTATGGGGATGTTCAAAATGGCTGGCTGTTTACAGACTACGACTTTCGTAACCCGTATAAAGACATACAACTTACTTTCTCAAGTATCTCGTAGTACGATATATCCTTCCAACAGAGCAGTTCCGTCAGGAATGGACGCCAGTAGTCGCACTTCAATCCGATCCAAGATTTGTCTTCAAATACTCCTTTGCATTTTCTTATTTGTCAGCTCTTTTTCAGTCTTTGCGCAAGATTGGGTCAAGACCGGCACCAGCCTGGGCGCCGAGAAAATCCGGTTGGCGGCCACTGACTTCAAGGCCTCCACCCAAGACCCCAAGAATGCCGATCTGCAGAAAACCTTCAACGACACGCTCTGGAACGATTTAGATAATGCTGGATTGTTCGACCTGGTATCGAAGAGTTTCTATCCGCTGGGCCAAATTGGCGCACCTGCGGATGTGAACTTTAGCGCATGGGGCGCACCCCCTCCGAACGCCGCCATGTTGGTCTTTGGCAATCTCGGTGTTTCAGGAACCAATGTCACTGTTCAGGGTTGGCTTTACGATGTGAAAAATCCCGTGCAGCCACAGGTAATTGGAAAGCAATACAAGGACGCGGCCACAACCGACGCCACCCGCACAATCGCCCACAAATTTGCTGACGAGATTATTTTTCGCTTAGGAGGCGGAATTGCCGGCGTTGCAGAAACTAAAATCTACTTTGTTAGCAGCCGCACTGGTCACAAAGAAATCTGGGCCATGGATTACGACGGTCAAAACCAACACCAGATTACTCATCTCGGCTCGATCTCGTTGTCGCCTGCTGTTTCCCCTGATGGCTCACGCATTGCCTTCAGTTCTCTGGTAAAAGGCGGTTGGGACATTCAGATTTATTCACTGGACTTGAATCGCCTGGTCGCATTCCCGCGAATGAGCGGCACAAATCTGTCGCCTTCGTGGTCTCCAGATGGCTCAAGGCTGGCATTTTCATCCTCACGCTCCGGCGATCCGGAAATTTATGTTGCCGACTCGAACGGGCGGAACCTGAAGCGCCTGACCGATTTCAAGGGACCGGATGTTTCGCCCTCGTGGAACCGAAAGAGCGGAGCGGAACTTGCCTGGACCAGCGGCCGCAGTGGATTACCGCAAATTTACAGCATGTCCTCCGATGGCACCAACGTGCAGCGATACACCGACCAGGGGTATGCGGTGTCGCCGTCATGGTCGCCGAGCGGCCAACTTCTGCTGTTTTCCTGGATTCGCCATTACGGCCCCGGCGCTCCCGGCGGCGCAGACATTTACATCATGGACATCGCCAGCAAGAAATGGGTGCAGCTTACACACGATTCCGGACGCAATGATTTTCCATCCTGGGCCCCGGACGGCAGGCATATAGTGTTTGAATCCAACCGCGCGGGTGGTGAACAGATTTGGTCCATGCTCGCGGATGGTTCGCAACAGAAGCAACTTACGACAGCGGGACATAACACGGAACCAAACTGGAGTTGGAAGTAAATTTCATAACGGCATTATATTTTTTATTCATGCAGGTTGCAGCGCAAGTTGGCTCCGGCCTGCAAAAACGCGCCACAGAACTTTATTCGTTTGGGAGGAGAAGGGTGAAGCAGCTAAATTTGAAGGGGATTTCGCTCACATTCGCATTGGGCGCCATGATGTTATTAAGCGCCTGCCACAAGAAAGCGGCGCCACCGCCGCCACCACCGCCGCCGCCACCGGCCGCGCCAACAGCATCTTTAAGCGCGAGCCCTGACACGGTGCAATCGGGCCAGGCCGTTACTCTTACATGGCAGACAACCAATGCTACGGACGTCAGCATTGAAGGCATTGGCGCAGTACAAGCCAACGGTTCGCAGCAAGTTTCGCCGACCGAGTCCACTACTTACACGCTTACCGCCAAGGGCCCCGGCGGTTCACAACAGGCAACCGCGCGTGTGACGGTATCAGCTCCGCCGCCACCACCGCCTCCGCCAGCGCCAACAGCCACCGAGTCCGAACTCTTCTCGCAAAACGTGAAGGACATTTATTTCGACTATGATGGCTCGGCGATCCGAGGAGACCAACAGGCAGCCTTGCAGAGTGATATTGAATTCCTCAAGCAGCATCCGGATATCAAATTCACCGTGGAAGGCCACTGCGACGAGCGCGGCTCAACCGAATACAACCTGGCTCTGGGCGATAATCGCGCCACAGCCGTAAAAAATGGTTTGACCCAAGGTGGAATTTCCGCCGACAGCATCAAGACCATCAGCTATGGCAAGGAAAAGCCATTCTGCACTGAATCGAATGAGGCCTGCTGGCAACAAAACCGGCGCGCCCATTTCGTGTACCAGCAGTAGTTTAAGTATCAGCTGACTCGGGGGCGGCGCCTTTGGCTCCGCCCCTTATCCATTTGGTGTCACCTATGTGCCCAGGCCTTGGAAAAGACCCGCCCGGCGCGCTATTCTGCCCATGGAGATTCCAGCATCTTAGATCGCGTCCGATCTGCGAATTCGGCATCATTGAAGAGACATAATTATGAAAATCCAGACCATGAAAATTCGGCGATTTCTTCCACTTCTTCTCCTGGCTGTAGTTTGCGCCAGCATTACGCCCGCTTTCGGCGTGAGCAAAGAGATCGTTCAACTGCAGACCCAGGTTGACAATCTTCAGGCCCAGATGTCGCGATTGCAGCAATCGCTAGATGAGAGCATGGGCGTCATGAAGAGCCTGGTGACCCAGAACACCGACAGTGTCAACAAGGCGACTGCGGCCATCTCGAACCTGCAAACGTCTCTACAAAAGCAACAGGCCGAAAGCGGCACCCATTCCGACCAACTTTCCGGCCAGATTCAGGCGCTGAACGATTCTCTGGACGAATTAAAGGCCCGCTTGGCCAAGATCAGCAAACAGTTTGACGACATGCAATCCGCGCAACAGAACCTCACCGCGCAGCAGACGCAAGCCATGCAACAGCAGCAAGCGCCTCCGCCCGACGTTCTTTACAACAACGCTCTGCGCGACTATCAGGCGGCGAAGTATGACATTGCCACGCAGGAATTTTCCGACTACATCAAGTACTACCCCACCACCGACCTCGCCGGAAATGCCTACTTTTACCTCGCCGAAATCCAGTACCGCGCGGGCAACTATCCCGAAGCGATAAAGAATTATGATCAGGTTCTGCAAAACTTCCCCACAGGCAACAAAACACCGTCTGCGGAATTGAAAAAAGGGTTTGCGCAGATTGAGCTGGGTCAGAAAGAAGACGGTATCGCCACCCTCCACCACGTGATCCAGCGCTATCCAAAAACCAATGAGGCGTTGCAGGCGCGCGAAAGACTCCAAAAGCGGTAGACACAAGAGACAAACGGTCCCCAACGTGCGACTCAAGATCGTACAAGCCGGAGAAGAAGTATTGCGTCAGCGGGCGCGCGCACTCACGCGCGACGAAGTACTAAGTCCTGGCATTCAGCAACTCATCGAGCACATGCGTGACACTATGCGTGACGCACCCGGTGTCGGCCTCGCGGCGCCGCAAGTTGGAGAATCCCTGCAACTTGCCGTTATCGAAGATCGTGCCGAATACCAGCGTGAATTTACTCCCGAACAACTTGCAGAACGCGGAAGGAAGCCGATTCCCTTTCACGTGCTGGTGAATCCAAAACTTACAATTGACGACTATCGAAATGAAAAAGACGACAACACGGGAAACATTTCGAATACTTTCTTCGAAGGCTGCTTGAGCGTTTCTGGCTACACAGCGTTGGTGAACCGCTCGAACGCCGTAACCGTGGAGTGCCTCAACGAACATGGTGAAGCCGTTACGATAAGAGCTTCCGGCTGGTACGCTCGCATCCTGCAACACGAAATTGACCACTTAAATGGAATCCTGTACGTGGACCGCATGCAACCGCGTACCTTGACTACACTGGAAAATGCTCGGCGCATCTGGAAGGACACGCCAGTCACGGAAGTTCAAGCGCGCCTCAGCGCGAAATCCTAGAGACAACGGCCCCGCCCCACCTCGAATCAAAACGTCACATACCTGCGACAAGGAGTTTTCCATGAAAACACCGTTTCTGATTGGCCGCCTTATTTTCGGCGGATTTTTCATTTATAGCGGCATCCACCATTTCACCGAACATAAAATGATGACCGGTTACGCCGGATCAAAAAATATTCCAATGCCCGACACAGCGGTTGCCGCTACCGGGGCCGCGTTGGTACTAGGCGGAGCCAGCATTCTTGCAGGAGTTAAGCCGCGACTAGGCACCGCCGCCGTTATCGGCTTTCTCGCCGGAGTTTCTCCCGTAATGCACGATTTCTGGCACAAGGAAGATCCGCAGGAACGCACAGCCGAAATGATAAATTTCACAAAGAATATGGCCCTTCTTGGCGGAGCCATGGCATTAATGGGAGTTGAAGAACCCTGGCCGGTCAGCGTACCCATAGCGCGTCCCAAGCCGACGTCCCGCCTCAGAAAGCTATTTGCTCATCGCCCAGCAGCCTAACAAGAATAGTGTGGCGCGGACGCTGGGCTCCGCGTTTGGCAGGATGAAAACCAAGGGAGCGACGGGCACCTCGCCCGTCGTTTCATTTCTCTAAGTATTCCAAGACCCTCTGCATTCCCTCACAGAATTCATTTTCCACCGCGATCAAACTCACCACCAAATACGCGTCTGCCGGAAAATCAAAAAAATGCCCCGGATGAACAAGTACAGAACATTCGCGCAGTAATTCAATTACTAAATCCTCGTCCGTGCGCGTAACCGGGACTCGGAGTACCGCATACCACCCACCCTCAACGTGCAAACGAGTGCAGGCCTTCTGTCCCGCTAACTGCAGGTCGAGTTCTTGCAGGTTCGCCTGAGCACGTATCAACAACGCAGGCTGAATGCGCTGCCTCTGTTCCAACATCGCGCCAGCCGCCAATTGAACTGGCACGCTCATGGACAAATAGGTGTCCGCAATCACTTCCAGCCTGGCCAACGCCTCTTGCACAACCGCTCCCGGACCGTTACTCGCAATCCAGGCAAACTTCATCTGCGGCAAACCGGAGATTTTCGAAACTCCGCTCAAAGTAAACGTCAACGCGCCACTATTTTTCACAAAACTCTCACGCTGCTGGCCATCCAGCGGATAATCCAGGAACACTTCGTCCACAATCAGAGCCAAACCGCGCTCGCCGCAAAAAGCATTGAGTGCCAATCGCTCGTAGCTCTTCACATACGAACCTGTCGGATTATTAGGATGCACCAGGACAATGGCCCGCGTCCGCTGCGTCGTTGCCCGTTGAATCGAGGGCAAATCGATCTGCCAGCCATGGTCATACAGCAGTGGATATGGGACCAGTTTCACATCCTGCAAGTCCGCCAGAAATTCAAATAACGGATAACTCGGCTTCGGAACTAAAATCTCATCGCCGGGATCGCACAGCAATCGGAACACATGCGAGTAGCCTTCACTGGTGCTGCTGGTCAGAATCAACGACTCCGCATCAACCTCAGCCCGCCGCTCGCGGTAATAAGCACTCACCTTCTCCCGCGCAAGAAGCAAGCCCTTCGGCTGCGGATCGTAATCAGCAATTCTGGGATCAACCAGCGCCCTCGCAATTTCCGACTGGTCGTGGGTCAAATCAACGATCAGCCCCGCCCGTGTAGGGTTGGAGATCGTCAGGTCAAGGACTTCCCTGCCCGCCGCGGCAATCTCCCGCTGCGCCTGCGTAAACCGATTGATGGCAAGTTTCCACCCTGTACGC
Organism: uncultured Acidobacteriota bacterium; assembly: GCA_963831435.1. Classification (GTDB taxonomy): domain Bacteria; phylum Acidobacteriota; class Terriglobia; order Terriglobales; family Acidobacteriaceae; genus JAICKN01. Next base: position 3,496 of record CAWHQK010000055.1, on the reverse strand, counting down.
TGGGAAAACATAAGTCATCATGATACGGGATCACATAGCTGGAGACGCGGCTGGGTCGCAAATTCTGGTATCGTTTCCAACACGATGATCCGCACAATTCAAGTGGCCGGCTACCGCTCGGTTCGCAAACTCCGTCTTAAACTCCAGCCGATCAATGTTCTAACGGGTCCAAATGGTTGTGGAAAATCGAATCTGTATAACTCATTGGTATTAATTGCAAGAGCCGCCCAAGGGCAATTCTCGCGTGCAATCGCCGAAGAGGGTGGGACTCCAAGTGTGTTCTGGGCGGGGGGCGAACGCATTCGCTCTCAACGGAAAAGGCCTCCCCAACGCATCGTTCTTGGATTTGAAAACGAGGAATTTGGCTATGAGCTACAGGTCGGATTGCCCGGATTTAATGAGCAGCCTTTAGCCGTCGAAAATGGCGGAAAAACCATGTTTCTGCTCGATCCGCGCATAAAAGAAGAGTATATCTGGCCTGTGGAATCAGGCCGTCGTGTGATGATGTTGAAGCGTGAACAACCCTCCGCGTGGCTTCGTAACAACGAAGGCCATATGGTCACTTACCCTTTCAATATTCTAAAGCATGAATCAGTTTTGTCGCAGATCATTGACCCACACCTCTATCCGGAGATATCCGCTGTTCGCAACCAAATTCTCAGTTGGCGCTTTTATCACCATTTCCGCACCGACTCGGACTCTCCACTTCGGCAGCCGCAAGTCGGAGTACTAACTACTGTCTTAAGTCATGATGGAGCTGATCTCGCCGCCGCTCTTCAAACAATTTTAGAAATAGGAGAAGTAGACTATCTCCGTGAAATCGTGGCCGAGGCATTCGGCGGCGCGACGCTTCTCATCGAGGCCGCCGAGACTCTTTTTAGTATCAGACTTCAGGTCCCGGGACTGTTACGCCCTCTTCAGTCTCGAGAATTCTCTGACGGTCAACTGCGTTTTTTAGGTTTATGTGCTGCATTGTTAAGTCCGCGTCCGCCTTCAATCTTGGCTCTGAACGAACCAGAGACTAGCCTGCATCCCGACCTTGTTGATGTCCTCGCCCGTCTCATTGTTCGCGCTTCAAAAGATACTCAACTTTGGATTACTACCCATTCACAACCGTTGGCGGAAAGCATTGAACAACATTCGATGCTTCCCCGGATACGTCTTCGTATGGTCAATGGCGAAACTCAAGTAGCTAATTGATTCAAAAGTCACGGTGCAAATCTAGTGAATGACTGTCGTAGGCTGTCAAAGGTGACTCATTTTACTCACGGCAAAAAGAGCATGAAACCTAACTTTCGAGTCTTCGTCACTTGCGATTTCGGCGAGGCACTCAATTTGCTTAGGCAGCGCGGATATGAAGTCGAAGTGTACTCACACGCCGATCCGCCGCCTAAGAGCTTTATTCTCGACAAGGTTCGTTCTGGCATTGACGGCCTCATTTCAAGTCTGCGCGACAAAATCGATGAGGAAATCTTTGAGGCGGGCAAAGGGACTCTTAAAGTTGTCTCGCAATATTCGGTTGGCGTGGATAACATTAATCGCGCTGCAGCAAATCGCTACAAAATTCCTTTCACCAATACCCCCGACGTTCTTACCGAGGCCACCGCCGAGTATGCGTTCTTCATGTTGGGAGCATTGGCGCGGCGGCTTTGGCAAGCCGAACGCATGACCCGCGAAAACCTGTGGAACTCGTGGCATCCGTCGCTGCCTTTCCTTGGCAATGAAGTAACCGGGAAAACCATCGCTATTATCGGCGTAGGCCGAATCGGTCAGGCGATGGTCAAAAAATGCGTCGGCTTTGACATGAACGTTATCTGTTATCAAGCCGGACGCAAAAACGAGAATTTTGCGACCGCGATCCAGGAGATCATGGATCTCCGCCATCACCACGGCCTCACAACACACAAGCAATGGATCAAATACGTAAGTTTTGAAGACGCTCTTCGCCAGGCCGATTTCGTCAGCCTCCATGTCCCGCTATTGCGCGAAAGCGAAAGCCCCAACCCTACTTATCACATGTTTAACGAGCGTTCTTTTCGGCTGATGAAGCCTTCAGCCATGATCATAAATACCGCGCGCGGGCCGGTCATTGATGAAGCAGCCCTGGCACATGCCTTAAAAGAAAATTGGATTGCCGGTGCCGCGCTCGATGTTTACGCCGTCGAACCGTTGCCCGCCGACTCGCCCTTGCGCGATCCCGCAATCGAAGATCGTTGCCGACTCTATCCGCATCACGGCAGCGCTACGCTCGAAACACGCTTATCGCCAGACCCGAGCCGAGGTATGGCCGGACGATGCGTCCAAGGTTTGATTGACGTGCTCGAAAATAACTACGGCGGCGATCTCACGAAAATGCCGTTCGTAGTCAACAAAGAAGCATTCGGCAAATAGTTCGCTCTCTTCTCCGCGAGCGCGCTGCTCTCAACATATAATCCTCTGGTTCATGGAATGGTCCGTTAGCTCACTGATCGGCTGGCTTTTTGATGGACGGCAAAACATGCCTGGCCGCCTGCTGCCGCGCTGGTTGTTTCTTCGTCTTCTCGGCCTGATTTATTTTTCCGCTTTTTTCTCACTCGTATTCCAAATCCGCGGCCTTATGGCGGCTGGAAGGAATTCTTCCAGCCGGAAGCTACCTTCAAGCCGTAGCGCAATCTCTCGGAAGATGGGAGCAAATATGGTTCGCTCCGACCATACTCTGGTGGTCAAACACCAATACGATGCTCATCGGATTGTGCTGGGTGGGAATGATCGCGTCGATCTTGCTGTTGTTGAACCTATGGCCGCGCGGAATGCTGGTGCTCTGTTTCGTATGCTTCTTCGTCCTTTTGTAAGCGCCGCGCAGGACTTCTCCAGCTACCAATCAGACGGCATGCTTCTGGAAGCCGGCATCATTTCGCTTCTTTTTGCCCCCCGCGGCCTTCGCCCCGGATTCGCCGTTGCCCAGCCTGCCTCGCGGGCAAGTCTATTCCTGCTGCAATGGGAATGGTTCCGTGGATCTACTTCGAGTCCGGCGTGGTCAAACTCCTCAGCGGAGACCCCGAATGGCGGCACTTTACCGCCATGGACGAGTACTACCAAAATGGCCCGCTACCCACGTGGATTGGCTGGTACATGCAACACCTGCCTCACTGGTTCCATGCCGCCACGGGTAGTGGCAACGCTCGCGCTCGAACTTGGTTTGGTCTGGATGATGTTTCTTCCCCGTCGTTGGCGGATCGCCTGTTTTTTTATCGCAACGGCTTGGCAGGTGGTAGTTATCTCGACCGCCAACTATGCGTTCCTCAATTATCTGGTTCTCGCATTGGGCGTACTGCTGCTTGACGATCGTGCCATAGCCAGCATTCTTCCGCAAAAATGGCAGCCACTACTGATACCCGCTGCCGCCGGCTCCCCGGAAATACTCCCCACACAAACTTGGCGGAACAATCTTCGCCAACATTGGGGCGCAATCAAACTTGCCGCAAGCGCCGTACTTTTAACGTGGATCTTCTACGCG
>CAWHQK010000054.1:0-109711 GCA_963831435.1 uncultured Acidobacteriota bacterium | reverse complement strand
AATTTTGGCAACTCGCTGTGCCCTACCCGGACCGTCGGTGAGAGGAGAAAATCAATATCGCGGAAATGGAACGATGGCTTTGCGGTGTTGTTTGAGTCCGCCGCGGCGCGGCGATTTCTTTGGATCAGCATTCGCGCCGTTCATGATGCGCTGCAGAGTTTCAGGCTGGTAGAGTTCAGGCGTGCGCGCTGCAATTTTAGCGTGGACGGTAGTCTCGGCCACTGTGACGTCCGGTCCACGGGAACTTCTTCAAATTCGACATCGCGCAACTCGCCCAGTGAACTCAGGACTTTAACTGCCTCCTCGATTGCCTGGACCTTTAAGATCAATCTCCTCGAAAAAGAAAGTACGGTGTACGCCCAGACGCGGCCGCGCCGACAATGGCCGCGGTAAAGCGGCGACAAAGTCTTCCTTTGGTCCATGTTCTCCGAGTGGCTTGCAGCACGAGTGCGGCATCCGGCATTCGGGTGTTTGGACCAGCCTAGTCGTAGGACTGAGGACAGGGGAATATTCTCGTGCATGTTCACGAGCCCGTAAGCGGCCTCGAATCTCAACGACCGCCCACAGCGCCGCGGTTTCTTCGGACGGATCCGCAATATCCGTGCCGATGGCCGCGTAACGAATTCTGCGCGACCGAACCCCGATCCCCCCGAAGGCACTCCGGCAATGTGTTGGAAGGGGTTCCACGGATTGCGCACTGGGCCGTAGGCCTGATCATGGAACTGCCACCGTATCAACTCATGCAGTTTTGTTTTCCCAGTAAAACTGCGCCCGCAGTTTTAAAATGCTTAACCACATCCGGATCTTCCGCGGCCACGCGATTACGAAACAGATTACTGGCAGCGGTCGCTGGCTGGCCCGCCACATCAATGAGATCTTTAAGCGCGATAGGAATTCCGTGCAGCGGCCCGCGCCACTTGCCGCGTTGAATTTCATCCTCTGCCCTACGCGCTTCGGCCGAGGGCTGATTCCTCCGTGCCAGCTGATAAAAACATTCGCAGGTTGAGTTTCGATGCGAGAAGGCAATCCTTCCGTCAGTTCGACTGGCGAGCTCGGCGGCTGCGAAGAAGCTCAGAAGTCTCCAGAATGTTCATGGTCTGGTCCAAGTATATCGGCTGACGATTTTAAAAAAGAGTGGCCCCGAATCCCCGTCTGCTTTTACGGGAATTTTTTCACAACATATATCACATCAGACATTTTTCGCGCCTATAATCGTAGGTGTCTTCGTTCCCCGGAGGTCATTCGACTACCCAGATGATAGCCACTCCCGTTGCACCCATAGGTTCCTCCTTGACGGCAAATGGATTGAAGAAGGAGACCTGATAGAAATCATTTCTCCTTTTGACCAGACGGTTGTCGCCAGGTATTTCAGGGAAAAAAGAAACATGCCGAAGGCCTGATCGCCGTCGGCCGGTAAGAAGCATTTGGCACCACGAGCAGGCTTCCCTTTTGAGCGCCAGCGCGTGCTGCGCCGAGTTGCCGACGGCCTTCGAAAGAAAAGAAGAATTCGCCCACACCATGGCCTTGGGCCGGTAAGCCAATAAAGATTTCGCGCCAGAGTGGAGCGGGCCATTTTTACTTTTACCGTGGGCGCGGAAGAAACACCCGCATTTCCGTCGATATCTTCCGCTCGATTGGCAGAATTCACCGCAGGCCGCTGGGGTATTGTGCGGCGTTTCCTTTAGGCCCGATAGCCGGATCATTATTTAACTTTCCGTTGAATCTCAGTTGCCCACAAAGTAGCTCGCGATTGCGCCGGATGCAGCATGGTGCCGAAGCCGCTCCGCAAACTCCTCTATGTGCGCTGTTCTCGCGGAATCCAGCAGGCCGATTTCCCGACGTGGATTAAATGTTCTGCCACTTTCCAATGACAAGACGCCGGAAATTCTAGCCCGACGACCATCAAGCTGCTGAGTTTCACCGGCAGCGCGGGTGTGGGATGGGAGATCAAGAAAAAATCCGGAAACTTCTGGAACTCGGCGGCAACGCGCTGGAGTCATTGTTCACAGTGATGCCGATCTTGCCTACGCTGCGGAGCGCTGCGTCGCTATGCGGGCAGACTTGGATCTCGGTGCAGCGAATTTTGGTGGAGCAGTCGGCGTTTGGGGAATTTCTACGACCTGCTGCTTGCGGGCGTGGGAAAGTTGCGTAGCGGCTATAAGAGAGTGATTCGCCGACCATCCGTGAGAGCTGTAGCGCCGACGATCGGATCGATGAAGCGGAGCGCGGAGGAGCGCGTATTCTTTGCGGAGGAAAGGTGGGGATTAATTCTGGGAACCTACTCGCCCTGAAATGAGTAATTTAGGAAACCTGTGATGACTGCGGCAGCTAGTCACTCTTCCTATGGATTACAGGCGGGCGTCTTTACTCGCGCAGTGCCAAGTTGTTTTTGAGGCTACGAAGAACTTGAAGTCGGCAAGCGCGTATCGCTCACTTTTTTGATTGATCACATGCCTTACGGTGGCGTCAAAGGTTCCGGTCCTCAGGATGCGAAGGCCTAACTTATGTAATTTGAAGAAATGACTAACTGAAAACTGCTCGTTGATGACTTTTATGCTCAGACAACTACTGGAACTGCGGATTTGAAACAAGACTATTCAGTAATTATTTCTGAAAAACAATTTTGCAGTTTAGATACGGACGTGTTCCAAATTTGTTTATAGCTGTTATAATCACCAGTTTTCTTAATCCAGCATGCTGCTGCTGCACTTAAATTCAGTAACATGATCATAGGTGGGAGACTAGGTCGTCTCCGAACAGCTGGAGCAGCTTCCCTGTGCGCTGAAAGCTTCTGAACCAATGCAGATTTTTACTGTGCCCACAAATACGCGAAGGCGTCTATCTACGGCGCCCAGTTGGTTTTATCCTTTGGCATGCATTCAGTTTCAGCGCTCTCCCTACGTTGCCGCACTGTCGCGCGGCCGCAGCCGGTACCGTTCAGTCACGAGATCACGCTCGGGGCCATCGGCATCTATTGCGATTACATTTGATCGGTGAGCAACTTCCTAATCATTTGATTCCGCCTACCAAAGCGCTGCACGAACCGCCAAATTCTGCGGGTGCGGCATGCTTCAGCCGGTTCGCGAGAGCCGCGACGGAAAAGTCGCGGCGCGGAACCGTGCGCCTTTCCGACTTCGTTTATTTTGATCACAGCATTCATATCAAAGGGTCGCTGCAAGACTGCTCACGGGCCTGTGGATCGCGGTGATTGATGTACAACGAGGGCTCGCTGCAAATGGAGTGGTGTCTCGATTTTCAGCTGCAAGAACCGTGCCGCGCTACAGCTTGTCCAATACCGCGTGATCTAGCAGCCGTCCACGCAGAAGCCTGCTTTTGTATGAAGGCAGCTTTATACCGACCAAATATCCCTGGGCGCGGACCTGGTGAAGCAGTATCACCTGCACCCGCCGTGGCTGACATCACCAGTCGTGTTACAGGAAAGTGAGGCTGCGACAGCGATTAGAGATGTCCAGCGGAGCAGCAACGAGAGCTCGACCAAATGAAGATGGGAAATGGAAGCCCCGCATCAAGGGTCCCGGCAAGCTAGCAAGCTGAATCTGGCAGTCTGCCAATGCCCATCGTGAAACCAAAGGGCGGGGATTCTGGCGCAGCCTGGAAGAGCTTGCGGGAGTGGTGAATTCCAGGAGATGATGGCACCCCGCATCCGAGGCGCTTCGGAAGTGCGGCTTGTTCGGTGTCGCGCGCTGAAGTTTATGAAAAGTCAGACCGCGCTCGCTTGCCCATGGTGGGCATCATGGCTGGCACCAAGCAGCCGATGGATCGTTCCCTACGTCAGGCGGAAGATGTGATTCCCGGCAAGCCGCTGTTTTATGCCACGGGGATACGGCGGGCATACGCAGCCCCTGTTGCCGTCGAAAGCCATCTGTTTTCGTCCCACCAAGTTTCAGGGAAATGACAAGTATCCGGGGTGTCGCTGCAGCGGATATTTTTTCCAGGCTTCGGTGCTGGAAATGCGTCACCGGACCGCTCCCAGAATTTGTGTGATTCATGCGGGAGACTGTAAGTTCCTGGGGCGAGTTCCAGAACTTACATTCGGCGGGCCGCTCAAGCAGCAGGAAGCTTCGCAAGGCTGGGTATTCGAGTTTTGTCTGGCCCCTTTTCCCTACGTGGCCGATCAGGTTCAGGGGTTTTCTAAGCTTTATCCGCAAGCCGAAGCGGCAGACCCATGCAGAAGAGCCGGTGAAATCGCGACAATGCTCCGAAGGCGCCAAGCTAGCCTTCGGAGTGTCGAGACGCAATATCAACTTGCGGAACGCCGACGGCCATGGTCTCGCTCGACGCGACTTCCTGTATGCGGGCTTCCCCGGATTTACCAAATACGCGCGCGACTATGCATCACGCCGCAATCCAGATTCCGAAACATGACCGTTTTTATGCCGATCGCAGAAGCAGCGCCGATGTCGAGCGGCGTGAAAGCCGACCATCGTATGTAGGTGTGGATGTGCAGTCCGCTGCCCAGGCGCTCCTGTGTCTGAGGCAGTGGTTCGCTCTCGAGCGCAGGCAAAGTTTGTTGTGGGCGGTTGCCAGCTTGCAGGCACATCGCGGCTCTAGCGCTTGTCATCCCCTGGTCAGCCTCCCGTGGTCCAACCGCTCTCGCTCTACCTCGATCAATGCCCTAGTTGGGACGTGCAAGACGGTTATCTACACCGATCCGGTTGCGAACCCGGTCAATCAGTTGGAATCATTTAAGCTATCCGCTCGCGGACACGAACGCTGGCAAAGTCCAATTGCTGATTCTCCTCGGTGCCTCGACGTGCTGCTATTTTGAAATTTGCCAAGGCCTTTGAGAGTGTTCCTCTTCGCATCATTTATGGCCTGTATCAGGACGAAACTGCGAGCATTGCCACTGGCACATCAATCAGGCGGACTGGTCGGGCCAGCGCGCGCCTTCGATGGCAGGCAACTGGTTCAGCCTTCATTGCGCCTTTGTATGACGGGTAGGTTGCATGACCTACTTGGCGGTTCTATCAGGAGTGCAGGCCAGCGGTCACAGGACTCGTGCAGCGCTACTGGAAAAATAGTACTCCGGCGCGGATTTCGACATGTTCTGGCGCCGTGTCGCTCATCTGTTGCAAGCAGGTTTCTGGAAGCAGGTTTCCGCTAAAAACCGGCAACGCGGCACAGCCCGCGAGTTTCGACCCCAAGGCCTATTGAACTAACTTCCGCTTCTACCTGTCGCTTCGCCAACAACGCGCTGCAAATAGTTTCCCAAGCGGATCACGGACACGGTGTTTGGATGGCCGGCGCACGGCCGACGCATAGGCGCTGCAGCGGGACCTGGTCGCGATCGGTAAATGGCGCGAAGGTGGATCTACCTGTCTGGATTCAAGCCGGGCATCCCGAATACTCCGTCTGCACTGTTTTCCTGGGCTATGGCCGTAAGCGCGCGGGGTGTGCGGACTGGCGCTGGATTTGATGTCTATCCTCTGCGGACCCAGGCGCACGCCGTGGTTCACCACCGGCGCGCAGGTAAGCAAAATCGGCGGCACCCATCCTCCAGCCTCCACGCAGGCCTATCAGTCACGGATGTGGGCGATGAAACTCGGCCCGTCGTGCGCACGGCGACTTGACACCAAAAGCACGGGAGACTTCCTCAACCAAGAAAAGCTGCCTGTGACGTCACCCTGATCTGAGACAAGAATACCGGAGCGAAAATTACGCTGGCATGACGATTGACCTGAAGCCCCCAACACTGATCGTTGCTCGAATCCGCCAGACACGTTCGCGGCTTGTAGGAAAAGTAGGTGAAATTTTTTCCACCAGCTGGCTCCGCGTGGACGCTACTATCAGGGTGATCTCTGTGATCCTAAGGCTTACTTCCAGCCCGTTCCGTGCATGAGCGCGAAAACCGTCCTTGTGGTCTGCCCCGTTGGCGCAACGACGCGCGCCCACCGAAGGCCACCAATTTCGATGGTGTACAACGCCGCGCGGGCACGCGCTATTGTTCCAATAACTGCCCCTATAAGTTCGGCGGTTCAACTTCCCGCCTTTTTTGACGCCGCAGTACAATGATGCGTAATCCCGAGTCACCGTGCGCAGGCGCGCGCTTATGAAAAGTGCACCTACTGCGTGCAGCGCATCACGAGTACCGCATCAGTCTCTGAGGTATGAGACAGGACGGTGGATTTGAAGACCCGCCTGCCAGCAGTCGTGCCCGGCGAACGCCATTACCTTTGGCAACACTCAATGTCGCGGACAGCCAGGTTTTCAAAATTGAAAAGGGCTGAACGCAAATTACCGGCTGTCGGACGACCTGAGTACCCTGGCCGCGCACCACGTACTGGCCGAAATTCGTAACCGAATCCGGAACTGGAAGCTTAGAGTCGAGCAAAAATCCGAAAGACCTACAGACACAGAACGGCAAGCAAAAAATTTTGGCGCTGCCGGCCATAACTATGGCACCATTACGGGACAAAATCAGCTCGTATTGCGCGAAAAGTGGGCTGGATTCTGGGCTTCCTCGTCTGCTTCGTCATCCTGCAAAATGGAGTGCTCATGGCGTCACGCTCCTCCTTTAGGGAAACTTTGGTGGAGCTGGGCGTGAACATCCCCATTGGCTGGGGATTCGCCATTGGCGAATTTTGTCTGGTGGATCGGAATCGGACACGCGGGAACGCTGATCTCCGCCATCCTTCTTTTGCTGCGAGCTCATGGCGCACCCTCATTTAACCGCTTTGCCGAAGCCATGACACGTTGTGTGTCCCCGCCTCTGCGCGGACGTCTCCCATCTTCTCCACTTGGGTCGGCGGGTGGGTGTTTCTGCCCTCCTTCCCCTATCCCAACACCATGGGGTACTGGCCCAACTTCCGAAGCCCGCTGGTGTGGGACGTATCTTTGCGGTCTCAAACTCACGGGATCGTCTTCTGGTATGTAGGCATGATCCGGATTTCGCCACGCTGCGCGATATTACGACAAAAAAGTGGGATCAAATATGTGTGTACCTGGGATGCTGGCCGAGGAATTCCGCCGACCGGAGCCGCTACGTGGCCGTGTACCGCTGCTCGTGTCGTCAGCTTTGATTTCGCCATCGGCATCGTTCCTGGCATCTGGCATATCATGATCTTCCCGCCATGTTTCGTGGCTGGCGCCATTTACTCGGATTGCGATGGTGCTGGTGCTGGCGATCCCGATTGTAGTTTTATCACCTGGAAGTATTTCATCACCGCCTGAAAACTCCGCCATGGTCGCTGGCCACCGGCTGGATCTCTTGTTCCTCAAATGACCTTCGAAGTCTTCACTGTATGGCGGTGATGTGTATGAAGGCTTTGCTGTGCTTCAATCGTCTGCACGGGCCCTACGCCTTCTGAGACTTCGTTGCTGTGCTGCAATAATTCCTGATCCCGCAGGTGTTGGGGTTCCGCAGATGCCGGTGAATAATTTCTGGCTGTTCACTGTATTTCCATGGACATTCTGATCCACGTGGTCAGCGGTTCATTATCGTCGCGGGCCAGCCTGCACCGCGACTTCCTGAACTGGTCCTTCGGGCATGTACCAGGGAATATCAGCTGGGTCATTTTCATTGGCACCCTTGGTTTGTCTTGCAGTTCCCTCTTCATGCGCCTGTTGCCCTCGATTTCCATCTTTGAACTCCGTACGTTCGTCCCCGAAGCGGAGGCGGTGAAGTACTGAATGAAAGATGGAAGATTTACGGATTGCTGGCGGAATTCGAAATGGCGCAAGCGGTGGTGAAGCCGCTCATCGCACCAATCGCGGATACGGCAAGATTGACGCTTATTCGCCCTTTCCCATCGAAGAAGGTTTCCCATAAAAACTGGTACTTGTTTTCCTGCTGTGTTTGCTCGGCGGCCTGCGGCCGCACTGGCCGTATACTGGTGGATCAATACCATCAGCTATCCGGTGAAACATTGGCGGCACACTCGCGGCCTGCATTCATTATCGTCACGTTTGAAATCACGATCCTGTTTGGCGGCCTCTCGGTGAATTTCGGGATGCTGGTGATGAATGGATTACCCCAGCCCTACCATCCGTTATTACCGCTTTGCTGTTTTTTGAGCGCGGACCGTTTTATCGCGATTTTTGCTTCTGACGCGAAATACGATTTGATTTGAAAATGCGGGAATTTTGCAGACCCTGCAACCATTCCATTTCGGCGACATAGGCCGCGGAACCTTTCGTAAATTTTCATTGCTGCTGCTCGCGATCTTCGCGTTTGTCGGCTGCCGTCAGGACATGCCGCTGGCGGAAAGTGATTTTTATCCCAGCATGCGCTCCGAAATCCAGCCCGTGGAAAACCATTGTCTGAGGCACATGAGGACACCTATTTCTATGGGAATGGTCGGAAACAAGGCGGGGAGATTACATGCCGTTCCCCGCAACACAGGATGTTCTGGAACGCGGACAGTAGCGCTTTGAATATTTACTGCACCCCCTGCCTAGGGCGGATGCAGTGGGCGGAGCGTGGTCGATATGATCTCGTTGTACCATACTGATTGTTTGCGCAACGCGCCGTTGGGATATTTCTTTGGCGCTATGACCAGGATCGGCGCCACGCCGGACTACGCTGAACAGATTCCGCCACGTGATCGCTGGGATATTGTGGCTTATATCCGCGCCTTGCAGATGAGCCAGAACGCGACCCAGGCCGACGTTCCCGCAGGGCAAAAAGTGCCATCGCCTTCGCCGGAATTCCGCGGCGATCCAGGCTCCGGCGCAACCTTGCCGATGCTCGCGCCGCCCAGCCCGAACCAGACAGGAGAAGACTCGAAATTACCGGAACGATTTACGGGAAGCCAGCCCGACGACGACCCCAATCGTGAGAGCGCTGCTCTCGATCGGGCGCACACCCATGGGCGCTTCCAGGTTTAAATGGTTCGCCGGGGTCATTTCGAGTCTTCTCCTGTCTGGTTCGGGCTGGGCGGCGCGAGCATCGGCAAGGTTGCGCCGGAGCCTGGATCGCCGCGGAATTCCGGCGAAGGCGATGGCACTTTTTGCCCTGCGGGAACGTCGGCCTGGGTCGCGTTCTGGCTCAACTGCAAGGCGCGGATATAAGCCACGATATCCCAGCGATCACGTGGCGGAATCTGTTCAGCGTAGTCCGGCATGGCGCCGAAGCCATTGGTGATCACGCCGAAGAAATATCCCAACGGCGCGTTGCGCAAACGATCGGTATGGTACGACGGTGGATTCTGAAATCCACGCTGCACCACGGCACCCTTGCCGTCGCCATTCCGCGAGTGGCAGGGGGTGCAGTAAATATCAAAGCGCTGCTGTCCGCGTTCCAGAACATCCTGTGTTGCGGGGAACGGCATGTAATCTCCGGCTTGTTTCCGACCATTCCGGTATAGAAATAGGTGTCCTCATGCAACTGCCCTCGGGCGACGGTGCCTTCCACGGCTGGCGTTCGGAGCGCATGTCGGGATAAAAATCACTTTCCGCCAGCGGCTTAAAGCGAGGCTGGTCGTGCATATCCTGACGGCAGCCGACAAACGCGAAGATCGCGAGCAGCAGCAATGGAGAAAATTTACGAAGGTTCCGCATCGGCTATGTCGGGACCTCCGAAATGGAATGGGGATGCAGGGTCTGCAAAAATTCCCGCGTTTCAATCAGATCGTATTTCGCGTCAGATGCAAAAATCGCGATAAAGAAGCGGTCGCGCGTCGAAAGAGCAAAGCGCTCCACATTGAATAACGGATGGTAGGGCTGGGGTAATCCATTCATTACCAGCATGCCGAAAACCGCCGAGAGGCCGCCAAACAGGATCGTCATTTCAAACGTGACAATAATGAACGCAGGCCACGAGTGGAAGGGTCTGCCGCCAATGTTCACCGGATAGCTGATGGTATTGATCCACCATTGCAGCAAGTATGCGCCAGTGCCGCCCAGCAGGCCGCCGAGCAAACACACCGGAGCGACGCCGTTTTTATGGAATCCAATCGCCTCCCAAAGTTCTTCGATGGGGAAGGGCGAATAAGCATCAATCTTGCGGTATCCGGCCGCATAGGTGCGATGAGCGGCTCCACCACCGCTTCGGCCGTTTCGAATTCCGCCAGCAATCCGTAAATCTTAGGATCTTTCATTCGTGCTTCACCGCCTCCGCTTCGGGCAACAACGTACGGAGTTCAAAGATCGAAATCGAGGGCAACAGGCGCATGAACAGGAACATGCAAGCCGTAAAGAAACCGAGGGTGCCAATGAAAATGGCCCAGTCAATCTGCGTCGGGTAGTACATGCCGAAGGACGAGTTCAGGAAGTCGCGGTGCAGGCTGACCACGACGATGATGAACCGCTCCAGCCACATGCCGATCAGAATGTCCATGGAAATCATGAACAGCCAGAAATTGTTCAGCCGCAATCTGCGGAACCACAGCACCTGCGGGATCAGCATATTGCAGACAGCAACGCGAGGTACCAGAAGCGCGTAGGGCCCGTGCAGACGATTGAAGCGCACAAAACCTTCATACACGATCGCCGCCATACCAGTTCATGAAAGCTTCGAAGGCGTAGCCGTAAGCGACGATCCAGCCGGTGGCCAGCATCACCATGGCGGAGTTTTCAATGTGCCGGGCGGTGATGAAATCTTCCAGGTGATAAAACTTGCGAATCGGAATCGCCAGCACCAGCACCATGGCAAATCCGGAGTAAATGGCGCCAGCCACGAAATATGGCGGGAAGATCGTGGTGTGCCAGCCAGGGACGATGCCAATGGCGAAATCGAAGCTGACGACCGTATGCACGGAGAGCACCAGCGGCGTCGCCAAGCCAGCCAACAGCAGGTACGCAGTTTCGTAACGGCTCCAGTGGCGGGCGGAATTCCGCCAGCCGAGGGCCAGCATCCCGTACACATATTTGACGCACTTTTTGTCGGTGATCTCGCGCAGGGTGGCGAAATCCGGGACCATGCCGACATACCAGAAGACGAGCGAGATCGTGCCGTAAGTCGAGACCGCGAAGACGTCCCACACCAGCGGGCTGCGGAAGTTGCGGCCAGTATCCCATGGTGTTGGGATAGGGGAACAGCCAGTAAACCAGCCACGGACGGCCCAAGTGGAAGATCGGGAACATGCCGGCGCAAGCGACGGCAAACAGCGTCATGGCTTCCGCAAAACGGTTGATGGAGTTGCGCCACGACTGGCGCAACAGAAGAAGGATGGCGGAGATCAGCGTTCCGGCGTGGCCGATTCCGATCCACCAGACAAAGTTGACGATGGCGAATCCCCAGCCGATGGGAATGTTCACGCCCCACACGCCGACGCCCTTAAAGAACAGGAGCGTGACGCCATAGAGCATCCATTGCAGAATGACGAAGCAGACGAGGAAGCCCAGAATCCAGCCCTTCGAAACGGGCTTTTTCAGCACGATCGAGCTGATTTTGTCCGTAATGGTGCCATAGTTATGGCCCGGCGCCATTACCGGTGCTTTTTGCTCGCCGGGTTCGTACCTGTGTCAGGTCTTTCATTTTGCTCGACTCTACTCCGCTTAAGCTTCCAATTCCGGATTCGGGTTACGAATTTCGGCCAGATACGTGGTGCGCGGCCGGGTATTCAGGTCGTCCAGCAGCCCGTAATTGCGCTGGCTCCTGCTTTCAATTTTGAAACCTGGCTGTCCGGACATTGATGTTGCCAAAGGTGATGGCGTTCGCCGGGCACGACTGCTGGCACGCGGTCTTCAAATCCGCGTCGTGTTGAAATCTGTCGTGCCGGACTCCTCGGACTTGATGCGGCACTGCAGTGATGCGCTGCACGCAGTAGGTGCACTTTTCCATGACGCCGCGGCTGCGCACGGTGACATCAGGATTGCGCATCATCTTGTACTGCGGCGTGTCCCAGTCCGGAACAGCAGGAAGTTGAAGCGCCGCACCTTATAGGGGCAGTTGTTGGAACAATAACGCGTGCCCACGCAGCGGTTGTACACCATGTCATTCAGGCCTTCGGTGCTGTGCGCCGTCGCGCCCACCGGGCAGACCAGCTCGCAAGGAGCGTTTTCGCACTGCATGCACGGAACGGGCTGGAAGTATGCCTTAGGATCGTTGCGGTCGCCCTGATAGTAGGCGTCCACGCGGAGCCAGTGCATGTGGCGGCCGTGATTGACCTGTTCTTTTCCGACAACCGCGATATTGTTCTCTGACTGGCAGGCAATGATGCAGTTGTTGCAGCCCACGCAGGAGTTGAGGTCAATCGTCATGCCCCATGCGTAATTCTCGCTGCGGTATTGCTTTTCGTATCCGGGATAGAGCGTCAACTCAGCGGGCGGCTTTTCTTCGTTGAAGTCTGCGTGCTTTTGGTACTCACTGAGAGTCGCGGTCCGCACGACGGGCCGAGTTCCATCGCCGGCATCCATCGTTTGATAGCCCTGCGTGGAGGCCAAAATATAGGTGCCGCCGATTTTGCTTACCTGCGCGCCGGTTGTGAACCAGGGCGTAGCGCTGGTGCGCAGCGGATAGACATCGAATCCAGCGCCAGTTGCCGGCGCGGCCCGCGCGCTTGCGGCCATAGCCCAGGAAAACAGTGACGGAATTGTCGGGATGCCCGGCTTGAATCCAGACAGGCAGATCCACCTTGCGCTCCGTAGTTACCGAACTCGACCATGTCCCGCTTCTTCACCCCATCCGCTCAGCCATCGCCGGGCCAATCAAACAGCAATTGTCCCAGGTGATTTTGCTCATCGGCTTGGGAAGTTCCTGCAGCCAGGCGTTGTTGGCGAAACGGCCGTCGTAGATCGAAGGATCGAAGCGGAAGTTGATTTCGATGGCCTTCGGGTCGAAACTCGCGGGCTGTGCAGCATTTCCGCTTCTAGCGAAAACCTGCTTGGGCGAATATGCGGTATTCGCCGACAAATCCATCATGCAGCGAGCGGCGCCAGAATACATCGAAATCGGCGCCGGAGTGCTGCTCCTGCCAGTAACGCTGCACAATCTCGTGACCGCTGGCCTGCGGCTTGCCCGATAGCACCGCCATTAGGTCATGCAAGCTCTTGCCGTCATACAAGAGGCGCAATCAAAGGCTGAACCAGACTTACCGTGCCATCGAAGGCGCGCGTGTCGCCCCAAGCCTCAAGATAGTGCGGCCTGATTGATGTGCCAGTGGCAATGCTCGGCGGTTTCGTCCTGATACAGGCCATGATGAATGCGAAGAGGAACACTCTCCAAGCGCCTCTGCGAAATTCAAGTCGGCGGGCGCGTCGAAGAGCGGATTGCACGCCGAGAGATGACTCAGCAAATCGGACTTTGCCAGCGTTCATGTCGGCGAGCAGATCCTTAAATGATTCCAGCTGATTGACCGGATTCGCGATGACGGGATCGGTGTAGATAACCGTCTTGCCGACATTGCCCAACTGCGCATTGATCGCGTGCGCGAGAGCGTGGACCGCGGGAGGCTGATGCTCGCCGGGGATAACAACGCTAGAGCCGCGATGTGCCTGCAAGTCTTTGACAACCGCCGCAACAAACTTTGCTGCTCGCTCGGGAGCCGAACCACTGCCCGAAGACGAGCGAGCGCCAGAGCAACGGGACTGCTCATCTCCACCGCCCTTACGGGCAACCGATGGTCGGCTTTCACGCCGTTTGACATCGGCGTGCTCTCGATGGCATAAAAGCGCCTCATGTTTTCTGAATCGGGATTGCGGCGGGACGCAAAGTCGCGCGCGTATTGCGTGAATCCGGGGAAGCCCGCGGACAGGAAATCGGCGTCGAGCGAGACAATCATGTCGGCCTTCTCAAGCTGATATTGCGTCTCGACCTGGCTGACCGAAGGCCAGCTTCGCGCCGGCGAGCGCATTATCGCGATTCACCGGCTCATACGTTGCCACTTGGCTTGCGGATAAGCTTCAGTAAACTCCTGCATCTGGTCGGCCAGCGTTGGCGACGAAAACGTCCGGGTCAGAATTCGAATGCCCGCACCCTGCAGCCTTTTGCGTCTCAGCGGCCCGCGAATGGGTTCAGGAAGTCGCCCCAGGTCGTATTCGCCGGCATGAGTCACGTTCTGGGAGCGGTCGGGATCGTACATTCGAGGATCGACGCCTGCGTGAAGACGTCGGTGCCGCCGAGGGTCGCCGGATGCTTCGGATTTCCCTCAATCTTGGTGGGACGGCACTGTGGCTTTCGACCAGCACGGGACTGCGTATCCGCCGAACGTCAATGCGCGCTGGCGATAAAACAGCGGCTTGCCCGGGAATCACGTCTTCCGGCTGGCGGACGTAGGGAACGATCGGCTTCCAGCGGCTGCTTGGTGCAGGCCGCATGCCCGCCAGCGCCATCGAGGCGCCCATCAGCTTCAGGAAGCCGCGACGCGAAACCGACATCCAGCCACTCCGAGCGCCCTTGGGGAACTCGCGGTGCATCATCTCCTGAAATTCCTCGCTGCCCGCAAGCTCTTCCAGGCTGCGCCAGTACTCCGGCCCTCTGGTTTCCGCGATCAGGGCATTGGCGGACTCCAGATTCAGCTTGTCCTTCTTGCCGGACAAACCTCCTCTTGATGCGGCTTTCCGTTTTGTCTCTTCCATCTTCATTTGGTCAACCTCTGGTTACTTCCGCTCGTATTTCTAATCGCTGTCGCCATCTAACTACCGGTGACACGTCGAGCAACTGGTAATGTCAGCCACCGTGCGCAGGTGGTACTTCTTCACCAGGTCCGCGCCCAGCGCCATTCTGGTCGGTATAAACCTTGCCTTCACACAATAGCGGCTTCCGCTGGACGGCTGCTCATAGCGCATATTGAACACCTGGTCGCGCGGACGCAGGTTTTTGTCCGGGCGCGCGGTGGCAATCGAGGCACCACTCCATTTGCAGCGAGCCGTCGTTGTACATCAACGGCATACGATCCACAGGCCCGTGGCAGGTGTTGCAGCCAACGCCCTTATTGATATGAATGCTGTGATCGAAATAAACGAAGTCGGGAAGATCGTTCACCCGTTTCCACACCAGCGACTTTCCCGTCGCGATAGCTGTCGCGAACCGGCTCAAGCATGCGGCGCGCCCAGCCAGATTTGCGAATGGCAGTTCATGCAGGTCTTGGTAGGCGGAATGCCCGCAAAGTTGGAGTTTTCCACCGACGTATGGCAATAACGGCAATCGATGCCGAGGCCCCAACGTGATGCTCGTGACTGAACGGTACCGGCTGCGGCCGCGCGACGTCGCGCGTAGGTAACGTAGGGAGAGCGCTGAAACTGAATACATGCCCAAAGGATAAAACCAACTAATAACAGGGCGCCGTAGATAGACGCCTTGGCTATGGTATTTGTGGCACGGTGAAAAATCTGCATTCGTTCAGAGCTTTCAGCGCACAGGGAAGCTACTACGATTCCCCAGCTTGTTCGGAGACGACCTAGTCTCCAGCCTATGATGTTACTGATTTAACGTTATGACGGCAGCAGTACTGATTAAGAAAACTGGTGATTATAACAGTTATAAACAAATTCTGGAACACGTCTCGTATCTAAACTGCAAAAATATTTTTCAGAAATCGTACTTGAATAGTCTTGTTTCAAATCCGCAGTTTCCGGTCGTTGCTGCTTAGCGCAAGTTCATGACGAGCAGTTTCGGTTCAGTCATTTCTTCAATTGCGTAACGCAGGCCTTCGCGTCCCTGGCCGGAATCTTTGACGCCACCGTAAGGCATGTGATCAATGCGAAAACTGGGCGCGTCGCCGGCGATCACGCTGCCGACTTCAAGTTCTTCGTAGGCCTGAAACAACAGCTTGGCATCGCGAGTAAAGACGCCCGCCTGTAATCCATAGGAAGAGTGGTTCAGCTGCCGCAGGGCCTGACTGAAGTCATCATAGGGCTCCACGGTCACAACGGGGGCAAAGATTTCCTGAGAATTTACTTTCATTTCAGGGCGAGTTCCCGTTAGCACGGTTGGTTCCAGAATTGATCCCCGCCTTTTTCCTCCGCAAAGAACGCGCGCTCCTCCGCGTTCGGCTTCGTGGATCCAATCGCTAGCGCGTACGGCGTCACTCTCGCGGATCATGGGCCCCAGATCGCTCTCTTCGTCCAGAGGATCGCCGCTGCGCAACTTTCCCACGCCCGCAAGCAGCAGGTCGGTGAATTTCCCAAATGCCGAACTGCTCCACCAGAATCCGCTGTACCGAGATGCAAGTCTGCCCCGCATAGGCGAAACTTCCGGCCACGCAGCGGTCCGCAGCGTAGGCAAGATCGGCATCGCTGTGAACAATCACCCCGGCGTTGCCACCGAGTTCCAGCAGGACCTTCTTCTTCCCGGATTTTTTCTTGATCTCCCATCCCACACCCGCGCTGCCGGTGAAACTCAGCAGCTTGATGCGGTCGTCGGTCGCTAGAATTCCGGCGTCTTCGTTGGAAAGTGGCAGAACATTTAATCCACCGTCGGGCCAACCCGCCTGCTGGACTGCTTCCGCGAGCATCAGCGCACATAGAGGAGTTTGCGGAGCGGGCTTCAGCACCATGCTGCATCCGGCGGCAATGGCGGGAGCCACTTTGTGGGCCACGAGATTCAGAGGAAAATTAAACGGCGTGATCCCGGCAATGGGGCCCAGCGGAAAACGCCGCACAATGCCCCAGCGGCCAGCGGTGAATTCCTGCCAATCAAGCGGAAGATATTCGCCGTAAATGCGGGTGCTTTCTTCCGCGGCCACGGTAAAAGTAAAAATGGCCCGCTCCACTTCCTGGCGCGAAGTCCTGATCGGCTTGCCCGCCTCAAGCGCCATGGTGTGGGCGAATTCTTCTTTTCTTTCGGTAATGGCCTCGGCAACCCGGCGCAGCACGCGCTGGCGCTCAAACGCCGGAAGCCTTCTCGTGGTGCCAAATGCTTTTACGGCCGCGGCAATCGCGGCTTCGGCATGTTGCTTTTTTCCCTGAAATACCTGCGCGACAACCGTCTGGTCAAAAGGAGATTTGACTTCTACCAACTCTCCTTCTTCAATCCATTTGCCGTCAAGAAGGAACCTATGGGTTGCAACGGGAGTGGCTATCATCTGGGTCATGGCTGAATGACCTCCGGGGAACGAAGACATCTAAGATTATAGGCGCGAACAATGTCTGATGCACAAAAGCCCTTGTGCAAAAATTATCGCAAAGGCACGCTCGTCTCTGTCCCGACCTCTCTTCTGCCGGGCCTCTGAAAACGTCTCCCGATATACTTGAGCAACGCCATGAACATTCTGGAAATCTCCGAGGTGCTTCGCAGGCGCCGTGTTTCTCCGGTGGAACTGGCGGCGGATTGTCTTGCGCGTATTGAAAAGCTGAACCCCTCGCTCAATGCTTTTATCACTGTCACGGCGGAATCAGCCCTCGCCGAAGCGCGTAGGGCAGAGGATGAAATTCAACGCGGCGTGTGGCGCGGGCCGCTGCACGGAATTCCTATCGCGCTTAAAGATCTCATTGATGTGGCGGGCCAGCCCACGACCGCTGCCAGCAATCTGTTTCGTAATCGCGTGGCCGCGGAAGATGCGGATGTGGTTAAGCATTTGAAAACTGCGGGCGCAGTTTTTCTGGGAAAACAAAACCTGCATGAGTTTGCATACGGTGGCAGTTCCATGATCAGCGCCTACGGCCCAGTACGCAATCCGTGGAACCTCCAACACATTGCCGGAGGGTCCTCAGGGGGATCGGCGGCTTCGGTTGCGGCAGGACTTTGTTACGCGGCCATCGGCACGGATACTGCCGGATCCGTCCGAGAACCCGCGGCGCTGTGCGGCGTCGTAGGATTC
Organism: uncultured Acidobacteriota bacterium; assembly: GCA_963831435.1. Taxonomy (GTDB): domain Bacteria; phylum Acidobacteriota; class Terriglobia; order Terriglobales; family Acidobacteriaceae; genus JAICKN01. Next base: position 92,051 of record CAWHQK010000054.1, on the reverse strand, counting down.
AAGCCGACTTACGGGCTCGTGAACATGCGCGGAATATTTCCCTTGTCGCAGTCCTACGACTACGCTGGTCCAATCATCCGAACTGTTCCGGATGCCGCACTCGTGCTGCAAGCCATCGTCGGAGACCATGGACCAAAGGAAGACTTTGTCGCCGCTTTACAGCGGCCATTGTCGGCGCGGCCGCGTCTGGGCGTACACCGTACTTTCTTTTTCGAGCAGATTGATCCTGAAGTGTCCATGGCAATCGAGGAGGCACTCAAAGCCCTGAGTTCACTGGGCGAGTTGCGCGATGTCGAATTTGAAGAAGTTCCCGTGGACCGGACGTTACAGTCAGCCGAGAGCTATGCGGTCCACGCTGAATTTGCAGCGCGCACGCCTGAACTCTACCAGCCTGAAACTCTGCAGCGCATCATGAACGGCGCGAATGCTGATCCAAAAGAAATTGCGGCGCGGCGCGGCGGACTCGAACAACACCGCAAATACATCGCTTCCATCTTCCGCGATATTGATTTTCTCCTCTCACCGACGGTCCCCATCCCGGCGCCGCAGGTTTCCAAATTACAAGAGAATCCGAAAGAGCTGCGCCCAACGGAAATCCTTTTGCTGCGCAATACTCGGCCATTCAATGTTTGGGGATTACCAGCGATCTCCATTCCCTGCGGCTTCACTAAGTCAGGCCTGCCCGTTGGATTGCAAATTGCCGGGCCGCCGAACGGTGACGCTGCAGTGATGCAATTGGCGCATGCGTATGAGCAACGGACGGAGTGGGGCAAACGTGAGCCGTCCTTATAGCAATAGGTTGCGCTGCCGAAGACTCACGATTTCGCACATCCGTTAAGATAACTCCGTGCCTATCAAAAACACCGTAATGAAGAGTCCTGCCAAAAAGAAGAATGCTGGGCGCGAAAAACTCGCGCAGAAGTCCTCGGTCACGATCATCCATTTTGACGTGTTTTCAGAAATTCCCTGGCTTCTCCATGGATTTAGTACTCGCACCGGGGGATCTTCCCGCGTGTTTGGCGGGAATACTTTGAATTTGGGGTTCACACAGCAGGACGTGGCCAGCACGGTGGAAGAGAACCGTTCCGCCTTTTTGCAAAAGCTTGGTGCAACGCCGAAGAACCGGCCTTGGCCTCTGGTGACACTTCGGCAAATCCATTCTGACTTGATTCATTGCGTGACAACTGCACCAGCAGAGCAACTGGCGGGCGATGGCCTCATTACCTCGACGCCGGAAATTGTTCTTGGCATTCAAACGGCGGATTGCCTTCCAGTAATTCTGGTAGACAAGAAAACGCATGCGGTCGGAGTTTTTCACGCGGGCTGGCGGGGAACGGTAAAGCGAATCGTCGAAAAAGGCGTTGGCGATATGCGGCGCTGCTTTGGGAGCATGCCACGCGATATTAAAGCCGCGATTGGCCCGGGCATCCATGGATGCTGTTATGAAGTTGGCGAAGAGGTGCGCCGCACCTTTGAGGACCAGTTTGAATACGGTGCCGCCTTGTTTCGGGAGGAGAAGGATTCAGACCATATCCGCGAACGATATCCGATGCTTTTTCTTACCTCGCGGGCCCCAGGACACAGCGATTTGCCAAAAAGAATTTATCTGGATTTGGTCGAAGCCAACCGGCGCCAGCTTTTGGCGGTAGGCGTTGCCTCGAGAAATATTGAAAGTTCGCCGCTGTGCACGGCCTGCCGCACTGATCTGCTCTTCTCATACCGCAAAGAAAAAGGCGGCACGGGAAGGATGCTGGCCGCCGTAGGAATCAAAGCTTCGAAGTAGAACTAACTTTTCTGGATCAAAACGTGCGCCGCATTTTCGCCGGGAATGATTTTTGCGGTCGCGTATCCCAATTTCGCAAAATTGATTCCCGCGAACACGTTTTCGCCTTCGCCCAACAACACCGGAGAAAAAGACAGTTGCAGTTCATCCACCAAGCCATCCATTACGTACTGACGGATGGTCGCGACACCGCCGCCAATGCGAACGTCTTTCCCGTTCGCTGCCGCCTTGGCCTGGTTTAATGCAGACTGATGGCCATCAGTCACAAAGTGAAAGGTCGTGCCGCCTTCCATTTCAAGTGGCGGGCGAGAATGGTGGGTAAGGACAAACACCGGAACATGATAGGGAGGATTAGTTCCCCACCACCCTTTCCAGGAATCATCCTTCCAGGGCCCACGAATAGGCCCGAACATATTACGTCCTAAAATCCATGCTCCCACATTTTCAAAAGATTGCAGCGCGACATCGTTATCCGGTCCCTGACTTCCACCGCTTTGCTGCTGCATCTTCTTAAAAACTTCTGTGGGGAAGAACCATTGATGCAGTTCTGTACCGCGAATCCCGAGAGGATTCTGTAAATCCTGACGCGGGCCCGCGCCGAAGCCGTCGAGTGAAATCGAAAACGCCGCGACTTTAACTTTGCTCATAACCGTTCTTTCCTAGGAATTGTGGATAAGGCACACAGATGTAAGATGTGTTGCGGCAAAAATCGGCGCAAGCTTTAGCAAAGCATTTTAAGAATTGGAAGGTACAAGGACTACGCTTGCGGCGCAGCGGGAGTTGGCGCGCCGCTACCCTCGCCCGTATTCACAATGTCTTTCAATTCCTTGCTGGGCTTGAAGAAAGGGATCTTCTTGGCGGGAACTTCCACGCGGTCGCCGGTTTTGGGATTGCGCCCCACGCGCGGCTTGCGCTGGCGGGTGCGGAAGCTGCCAAATCCCCGGATTTCAATTTTGTCCCCGGCGCGAAGCGAGCGCACGATACTGTCAAAGATAGTTTCGACGATGACTTCGCTGTCTTTGCGCGTTAATTCCGCCAGCCGGGTAACTTCTTCAATCAAATCGGCTTTTGTCATACGTCTTCGCTCCGTGAAATTCTTGAAATTTTGAGGGACTGTCCCAGCCCTTACTATAACGAGGTCACATAAACATCTCAAATCTAAGGGCTTCTGCGCAAGTATCGGATCTGCTCCACCATCCGGCGGTCATTTTTCCCGGACGGTTGATCTTAGCGCCACAGGTAATAGAACCCCACCTGCTGCTCCATCAGTTTTTCCCGGCCTGGGAATCCACTTGGAGGTATCGCCGACCAGTAGATCCAGCAGAGTTTTTCGGTCTTTCTCGCGGATACACCAGTGTCGGCTCTCCTTTTATATTTACCGACTTGGCTGTGTCTTCCACGGCAGTCTGGAAGTCGCCAATCTGGTCAATCAATTTCAAGGAAAGCGCTTCCTGCCCGGTCCAAACGCGGCCGTCTGGCAATGGCCTGAATGTCGGCTGGCTTCTCATGCCGGCCCTCAGCGACCGCATTCACGAATTGTCCGTACATATTATTAATGAGGCCCTGCATGAACGTGCGCTCTTCAGGAGTCATGTCCCGTGTGGGATCGCCCGTGTCTTTCAGTGCACCGACCTTCAGCACTTCGGGCTTAAGCTTGGCCCAGCGCATGAGGTCTCCATAATTGACCCATTCGGCAATCACGCCGATGGAGCCGACCATGCTGCCATTGTCCGCGAATATTTTGTTGGTGGCGGAAGAAACGTAATAAGCGCCGCTGGCACCGACCGTGCTGATAGAGGAAACAATGCGCTTGTGCTTCTCATCGCGCAGGCGCTTTACCTCGCGGTAAATTTCTTCGGAGGCCGCCACGCCGCCGCCGGGAGAATTTACGTGGATGATGATGGCCTTGATGGAATCGTCGTCGCCGAACTTTTTCAGCTCTTGCACGACGGTGTCTGGGATCCAGGATCACGCCCTCCAGGTCCACGACGCCGATCTTGTCGCCGAAGCCGCCGAACGCCGACGCGTCTTCGCCATTTCCGGAGCGCAGCGTGAAGTAAATCAGCAGGAATACCACCGCGACGAAGAGAACGAATGCTCCTCCGCCGACCAATACCCAGACCCATGTGCGCGAACGCTTTTCGTCAGCCATAACTGGCGATAGTGTAGCACCGCAGCGCAACTAGAGATGTTATCGATAACCATGAAGTAGCCGGGTATGGGCGTGGCTGAACACTCGCCGCTCGAAGATCTGGCGCTACATGACCTGTCAGAAAAACGGCGCGTGCTTGCCTTCCGGAGAAGCAAAGTAGCGCGTCCAGAAATCCACTTTGTCGGGTTCGGCGACGGGAATCGGGCCGGGACTCTCTCCTAATTCCATAATCGGCTTCGAACTTGGCTGGAAAGCCGCCCATCCCGGCAAACGATCGCTGTTGGGGTTGCCGGTTTTTACGAAGTTCGCCAGGTAAGAAGACATCTCATGCGCAATCTCGCGGTCCACTTGCTCGTAAGGGCGGTCGAGCCGGTAAAGGTTGTCGAAAAAATATGGCAAGTCAGCAGAGTGGAATGCGCCGTATTCAGGATGCTGTGGCCAGGGGATGGCCCGCGTGAAAAAGTAGAGGTATGCGGGTGATTTTGCCGTGTTGGCCCGCGCCTGCGCCCACAAATGTTCTGACGCTCGCGCGCGATCTCGACCCGATTGTTTTTGCGAAGTTTTCGCCTGCTCGTCGTTGCCGGCGGGATAGAGTTTTAGAAATTCCTCGGTCATTGAGCCGTATCTTTGCTGGGATTGTTTACGGAAGTCTTCCGCGCTCAACGGCGGGGCGGGATTCTCGTCTGCATTCCAGCCGTCAATCATCGGGACATCGTTTTCTTCGCCAGCGGCGTAAATCTTCATTATCTGGTCCGGGAGGAACCATCCGTCAATCACGGGCGGAAATCGAGGCGACGACGAATCGAGGAGCTTTTCCGCTGGCATCGCGCGCAAATCGGCAATGGATTTCGCGCCCATGGATTTCGCATAGTCCGCACCAATTTTTTCCCCATCGGCAAGTGAAGGAATCGGCCATCCGCTGATGCCCGTGCCACTTTCCGTAATCGCCCCGCGAAACAATCCTTTGGTCAGCGGACTGACCACTTGCAAACCTACGCTCACCGCGCCAGCGGATTGTCCACCAATCGTCACACGCTCGGGGTCACCGCCAAAGGCCGCAATATTTTCCTTGACCCATTGCAGGGCGGCCAACTGATCGAGAAACGCGTAGTTGCCAGATGAATGATGCGGCGATTCAGCAGTCAGCTCGGGATGCGCAAGAAAGCCGAACACTCCCAGCCGGTAATTGAAATTGACGACTATGATGCCTTTCCTGGCCAAGTTCTCGCCATCGTAAATGCTGACGTCACCGGCGCCCGAAGTGAATCCGCCTCCGTAGATGTAAACATAGACGGGAAGATGGTCTTCGCTGGTCTTAGCCGTCGTCCAGATATTCAAATACAGGCAATCTTCGCTAACGTCGTTGACCAGCATGAATTCACTGGTCCAGGGTAGAAGCTCATGGACTGGCTTCTGCATGCAATTTTTAGAGAATTGATTGGCGTGCAAAACGCCCTTCCACGGACTTGCTGGCTCAGGAGCTTTCCAGCGCAGTTGGCCGACGGGAGGCGCGGCGAAGGGAATGCCCTTAAAGATAGCGACTTCTTTGTCGGCGCTGAGAATACCTTCAATGGAACCGGATTTGGTTTTGATTGATTTGTGAATTCCGAGTTGGGCGAAGAGAGCGGGAGTAAATAATGCAAACAACGAGAAAACAACAAAGGAAAAAACTGCCTTCGATTTTCGATTCATCATTCCGTTTCCACAATCTAATTTGTAAATCTAGAGCAGCCTGACCCGTTTGATTCCCTTGCCTACACGCAAATCTATTTCCGTCCTCTCCGGCAGTGCCAGAACGGGGGTCGTCACCGGCTCGCCGTTCACCTTTACTGCTCCCTGCTCGCGACGACGCTGCGCGTCAGTTGCCGATGTCGCAAGTCCGGCTTTGTGCACCAGCTTGTCAATCCTTATCGAAATCCCCGAGCCAGTGCCATCGCCAGCTTTAATTTCGTCCAGTCGAACATCCACCAGCTCAATACTTTCGGGAGTTTCATTTTTCTGAAACTGCTTCGCCCAGTCTTCATTTGCCTTCGGGGCCGCATCCGCTGAATGAAAATCCTTCACGATGCGCTGCGCCAAATCTTTCTTCGCCTGCATCGGATGCGCTTCGCTCTTCATCTTCTCGATTTCCGCGACCTGTACGTCGGTCAGCAGTTCGTAGTAACGCCACATCATCTCATCGGAAATAGACATCACTTTGCCGTACATGTCTAATGGCGCTTCCTGAATCCCGATGGCATTGCCCAGTGACTTCGACATCTTCTGCACGCCGTCGAGGCCTTCGAGAATCGGCATGGTCAACACTACCTGCGATTCCTGACCATTGATGCGTTGCAGCTCACGCCCCATGAGCAGATTGAATTTTTGGTCGGTGCCTCCGAGTTCCACGTCGGCTTGCAGCATTACCGAGTCATATCCCTGCGCCAGCGGATACAAGCAGTTCGTGCATGGCGATCGGCTTTTCTTCCTGAAAACGTTTATGGAAGTCCTCGCGCTCCAGCATTTGCGAGACGGTGAACTTTGCCGCCAGCTTGATCCAGTCCGCCGACTTCAGCTTGTCGAACCACTCGCTGTTGAATCGCGACTTCAGTCTTATGCTCTATCCAGAATCTTGTACACCTGCGCCAGGTAAGTCTTGGCATTGCGCATGATGTCTTCGCGGCTCAGCGGAGGGCGCGTCGCCGAGCGCCCGGTGGGATCGCCGATCATCCCGGTGAAGTCGCCGATCAGAAAAATGACGGTGTGACCGAGGTCCTGAAAATGCTTCAACTTGCGGAGAAGAACGGTATGGCCAAGATGCAGGTCGGGCGCGGTAGGATCGAATCCCGCTTTTACGCGCAGAGGCTTGCCCGAAGCGCGAGATTTCTCCAGCTTCGCGCGCAGTTCGGACTCCTTAACAATCTCCGCGGAGCCTTTCTTGATGTAAGTCAGTTGTTCGTCAACCGGAGCGAACGTAGGCATAAGTGAATCATTATAACGGGAGATTCGTAGATGACAGACGCTCAGAATGAGCAAGCCTATCTACGGCCGACAATTTTAAATTTCCCGAGAAGCACAAGATTTATGGCTTCCGAATAAGCAATGTGTTCTTGTTCCAAAATTCGGGCGCGACAAGTCATGCTCGTCATCTGAATCCAGCACGGGTACCGTTTTCTGCAAAATGATCGCACCGTGATCAAGTTCCTCATCCACAAAATGCACAGTGCAGCCCGCAACTTTTACGCCGTAGGCAAAGGCCTGCTCCTGAGCCTCCAGCCCAGGAAATGCTGGCAAAAGCGATGGATGAATATTCAGGATTTGTCTGCGGAAACTGCTGCACGAACCAGGGCGAGAGCAACCGCATGTATCCGGCCAGGCAAACCAAGATCAACTTTGTGCTGCTTGAACGCGGCGACGACTTCGCGGTCATGTTCTTCGCGGTCCTTTCCTTTGGAAGGAATCGCCAGAGCCGTCAGCCCCAGTTTGCGCGCGGTTTCCAAACCTCCGGCATCAGTTTTATTGGAGATGACGATGGCGATGCGGGCATTGGGAATCTCCCCTGCCGTAACATTCCTCGCGATAGCTTCAAAGTTCGAGCCGCGACCGGAGAGGAGGATGCCAATGTTTTTCATGGGATGTCCGGCGTGGGTCATGGGCGTTCACAACTATTATTCTCCACTTACCGCAATTTCACCAATGGACGCAAACGCTCCGTGCCGGCAGCACAATCTCAAAAGCCGCGAGCTAGACTTTGCGCCTGGGACCGTATATGCCCCTCAGCGCGTTGTTGCGAATAGCCAGCACATCCCAAAAGGCATGGATGCCGTCGCGAATGGGATGCAACCGCGTGCCCGCGCTGTGCGCCCAGCGCACCGGCACTTCCACAATTTTGAAGCCCAGCCGTTGCGCTACATAAATAATTTCTGGATCGAACCCCCAGCGTTCAATTTGTTGCGAAGGAAAAATTGCTTGCGCGGCCCGCCGGGAAAACGCCTTGAAGCCGCATTGCGTGTCCTTGAACTTCAATCGCAGTACCAACCGCAACGACAGATTAAAAATACGGCTCAACGCCCGCCGGTAAATGGGCTGTTTGCGCGTCAGCAGGGTCGGATCCAGCCAGCGTGATCCAATGGCGATATCTGCGCCGTTATGAATTGCCGCAAAGAGCTTCTCCGCTTCCTCAATCGGAGAAGACAGGTCGGCGTCGCTGAACAGCAGAATTTCACCATTGCCTTTCATCATCCCATTGCGCACGCTGTAACCCTTTCCGCGGTTGCCGGGATTCTCCAGCAGCCTGACGCGTGAGTTTTTCTGGATATACGCCTGAACGATTTCTTTTGTGTTATCGCGGGAGCCGTCATCTACCACGATAAGCTCCCACTCCCAATGCTTCTGTTCCGCGTAAGCCAGAATGGCTTTCAACGTTGCTCCCAGGCGCGAGCTTTCGTTATAGGCAGGAATAATGATGCTATAGGTTGGCTGTCCCAAGGATTATTCTCAGGCGTAATAGTGCAACGAGTCTGGCAGAAGAGTCAAAACAGAATGGGCAAACCGCTGATCGCTTGTTCTTTCTATGCCACAAGTTCTTGCTTCTGCAACATGAAGAAAAATTCGTTGACCAGGTCTTGATCCCAAAGGCCGGCCATGGCTTCTTCGCGCATGGTGGCAGCGGCCTGTTCGTGGCTAAGGGCGGCCTTATACGGACGTACCGTGCGCAAAGCGTCGTACACATCGGCAACCTGGAGGACCCGGGCCAGCAATGGAATATCCTGCTTCTTCAGTCCGTCCGGATATCCGCTGCCGTCAGAATGTTCATGATGGTTGCGAATGATCGGCAACACCCGCCGCAATGATTTTAACGGCTGGCAAATGTTTTCTCCGATCAGAGGATGCTGTTTCATGATCTCCCACTCAGAAGCGGTAAGGTTACTTCCTTTTTTAAGGATCTCATCGGGGATAGCGATCTTGCCGAGATCATGCAAAAATCCACCGCGCCTCAGTGCAACCACGGATTCATCATCCAGTCCCAGATGCCGGCCCAGTGCGCTGGCATGCAGCGCCAATCGTTCGCAGTGGCCTTCGGTGTAAGGATCGCGGCTTTCAACGCTGAGCCCCAGCGAACATAACACGGACTCAGCTGTCTCCAACTCGTCCGTAAACTCTTTCAATTTGAGCAGCGACTTCACCCGGGCGAATAGTTCTTCCGGAAAAATCGGCTTGTTCAAGAAATCATCCGCCCCGGCTTCAATACCTCGCACCCGGTCCTCGCGGTTGCTCAGCCCCGTTATCAGGACGAAAGGAATGAGCCGTGTAGCCGGGTTCTCTTTCAATTCGCGGCACAACTCATATCCCGATTTGCCGGGCATGATCACGTCAGAAAGGATCAAGTCCGGTGCGGCGTGCAAAATTTTTGCTTCCGCCTGTTCCGCGCTGGAAGCAGTTATGACTTCATAGCCGCGATGCCCCAGCAACTCCTGCATCAGCATGGCCGTGTCGGAGTTATCGTCCACTACAAGCACGCGAGGCGCACGCCGGTGCGGTAACAGTGCTGACATTCGCTTGTAAGACTGGTCGCCTGGCGAAAGAGTTGCTCGAAACTTCGGTGGAAATGACATATGCACTGCAGCTGGTTAAGGGCAACATTGTAACGGATTTTCAACAGGATTTGCCGCCCGGCGGTAAGAAGCTCTGGTCAACTGTATCCCGCCCTTATGATTTCAACGATCTTCGCCCCCAGCACTCCCATTTTGGGACACATCTGTGTATTTGTGATATCTGACCTTGTTCGATGGTCTCAGCGTGGATAGTTTCCAATCATGCAAACCCGTCTGGTTTTATTTGGATTTTTGTTCTGTAGTGTCGTTTTTTGCGGTCTTTTCGTGTGCGAACCTGCAGCTTGTTCTGCAGTCAAGCCGCATACGATCTCATTTGGGAAATGGACAAACGTGAAATGGTTTACCGGTCCAGACGAGGCCACTGTGTCAGAGCTGAAAGTGAGGCCTCTTTATATTGACGGAAGATTGCGGGAGTACGTCTTGAATACGCCGCATGACATCACCGAACGTCTTTTTGTAATTCGCCGGGCATTTCGAATCAATGACAATTTGCCCGATGAAAGGCTGGTGGCAACGCGTTGGATTTGGCAGCGTGGCGGATGGATCCTGGTTGATCGCTTTGCCGGCCATATCAGCACAATTAATTTCACCGGGTTTGATCCTTACTATTCGAACGGAGAGTGGTATCGCGATTATTTTGCCTTCTGCTCCCTGACAGAGGACGGCAAGAAGATCCTGGCGGTAGTGGAAGAGTTAGGCAGGCGCAAATCTGTGGTCAAACAGCCGTTGGGAGAATTCGCGGGGAACGGTGCCGCGGACTCCGCTTGCGCCGCTCCCACGTGGCAACGCCAGCCTGCGCGGGTAACTTTTCAATCTTCCTCGGGACAAAAGTTTTCGTTCACACTGCGCGGACAGGTAGCGGAGGAAATTTACCCGGCGCAAGAAGATGATAGGGATGACTCCAAGTAGAGCCAGCTATTTCTTTTCTTCCAGTTCTTCGGCTTTCCTAAAGGCTTCATCCGCCTCGCTTTCCATGCCCTTATCTTTGTAGGCCAGCGCCAGGTTCCTTTCTGCGCCAGGATCCGGCGTGATCTTCAAAACATTCTGAAATGCCGCAATTGCCTCGTCGGGATGATGGCTCCCGAGGTAGGCCACCCCAAGGTTAAATTGACCCTCGGGCGAGTTCGGATTCTTCCGCACGTAACACTGAAAATATGAGATGGATTTTTGATAGTTGCCGGCATTAAGTTCATTCAATCCGTTGCCGAATGCCTGCACGTCGGGGTGTTGCTTCCGCACAAAAATCAGGCCACCCGCCAACAACGTAGCCGTGACAGCAAAGATGAGCCATCTTGAGCGAATGCGGATTTGCGCCGGCGCAGTCACGGTTTTCGCCAGCACCGCGCCTAAGGCAAGCCCGGTGATCAAGCCTCCAAGGTGTGCTGAGTTGTCGATGCCAGGAATCAGTCCGAAAAGCAGGTTGTAGCCGGCGAAACTGATAAGACTCTTGAGCGTAGGCTTAATTGCAGATTTGGGAATGGGGAGATTGCCTAAATAAAAAACCGTGATCATCAGCCCGGCGAGGCCGAAGATCGCGCCTGACGCACCGCACCCGACCACGTTGGGATGCCACCACAGGCTAGCCAGACTTCCTCCGATGCCGCACGCCGTATAAGCCAGCACGTACGTCCAGCGATCGAGGATCCGTTCCACCAACAATCCCAGATTCCAAAGGCACCACATATTGAAAAAAATATGAATGACGCCAATGTGTACATAGTTCGAAGTCAACATGCGCCAGGGCTGCGCGCCTAAAGATTCCGGTCCCCAGTTGGCTCCCCATTTGATCAACTCCGCTGTATTTCCCCCCATCGGAGAAATACCTCTTGCGACCATCGCCACGAAGACCAGAATGTTGATGCCCACAAGGACCGTTGTTACCGAAAATGGAATGCGCGGCGCAGCCTGCCTGGGACGGGAAGGAATGGGAATTTCCGTCTGCGGACTCAGGACCGTACCCGTGACCGGCGAGCGCTCGGCAGAGCAATGCGCGCACAATCCGCTTGCACTCCAGTAGTAAGCAGGGAGTTCGCGGCCGCACCTTGGGCAACGCGATGTTGCGGAATCCGTCATGGAATCAGAATACAGGATGCGTCAGTCGCCACAGGTCTCCGCGGGCATAACAGGCTGTTTGGTTTTGACAGCCGCGCTATTCACAAGGACGACGGAAACGATCACAATCAGGCTGCCTGCAAGAATAAAGCGGTCAACGTGTTCGTGCAGTACGAGCCATCCTAAGAAAACAGCGACGATCGGGTTGACGTATGCGTATGTAGAAACTTTCGAAGTTGTCACATGCCCCAGCAGCCAGATGTAGGCCGTGTAACCAACCAGAGACCCGCAGACGACCAGATACGCAACGGCCGCCAGGCTGCGCGCCGGCCAATGCCCTTGCCCAAAGTCGCCCTTGAGAGCGGCAATCAGCAGGCACCCCAAACCGGCAATAGTCACCTCCCATCCTGCGGTCCCCAGGGAACTGCCTGTCTTCCAGCGTTTGGTCAGCACCGAACCAAGCCCCCAACTGAACGATCCGGCAAGCAGTGCGAAACAAAACCAAAGCTCCTTGCGCCCTAAAATGGTTGTCTGGTGCAACTGCGGCCAAAGCAGGGTGAAAGTCCCGCAGACTCCCAGAGCCAATCCCAGGAAACCCTGCAACGGCAAATGGTGATCCTCTAAAAGAAACGCTCCTTGAAGAATCATCCAAAGTGGAATGCTGGCAATCAACAGAGAAGCTAATCCAGTGGGTACATATCGTTCCGCGTACGCCAGCGTCATGTTGCCGCCTGTCAAAAGTAGCAGTCCGATGATGGCGAGCTTTCCGAGCTGCGCGCCGCTAAAACGAATGTTTTCGCCCTTCCACCAGGTGTACCCAAGCATGAGGCCCCCGGCAACCAAAAAGCGCATGGAGCACATTAGCGCGGGCGGAATGCCTGCGACAGCAATATCAATCGCAAGATAGGTTGATCCCCAGAAGAAATAGACCAGTCCGAAACAAAGGATGGTGAGAGATCGGCGATGTTGTTCTTCCGAGGTCATGAAATTTTGCTGGAATAGATATTAGACAGTATGAGACGACACATCATGAATGACAGATTCAGAACTCTTGAACGAAAAATGAGATTGAGAAAATCGACTAACTGGATGGCAACAATCTAGCCGGCTTTGCACCGGATCAGGCCGCGAAAGGTGAAAAGGCAGGGGTCAAAAAGTCTCTTTATTCCCCTCCACCCATCGTGTGACCGTCTTTCTATGAGACAGTGCACGGTCGAGGTTGGCGCGCTTCATTCTCAGCTGGATGTGCAATGCGGGAAGCGCCTTCTGGAGTCTCCTCAGGTTGCTCCAGTAGAGGACCTCTTCGCGTGATGAATGCCGATCGTGCTGGATTGAACTCTGCGATAGTCCCGCTTCGCGGACCCGCCGCAGCGCCCTTGTGAGGCTGGAAATCATATTGCCAGCTAATTGTGAATCAACGGCGGAAAAAGCGGGCATGGTCTGCAGTGTCTTTTTCATCTGCAAATTTGCCTCGTGCAGCGTGGCTTCGTGCAGTTCCAATTCGATCTCGCCCATCACATTGTCCATTTCGTAGTGGTCCGTTCCATTTCAGTGATCACAGCGCGGGATTGCGTCAGGGGTTCGCTTTCTGGGCCGGTGGCCTGTTCGAGGTTGCGGTTTACTTCGCACCACGCTTCTCGAAGTTCCAGCAGGTCGGTGATTTGCCCTCGAATGATTTCGGACGAGACCTGGGCCTGCGCAAGCACCAGATTGTTTTTGGCGCATTCATAAAAGTGCCGCAGGTTGCGCGCCACCTGGCCACCGTTCTCCATATCCAGCGTCCCAGTCAGCTGTCCCAGGATCGCAATGGCATGATTAATTTCACGAGTGCGCTGCTGAATGTTCTTTTGCCTTATAGCGGTCAGCGCGCGTTGCAGGTCCTGGACCGCTTGCTCGTACAAAAGCACAACCAGTCCGACGGGAGTTGCGCCCCGCAGTGCAGCTTCGCGATAGATGGTTTGCGCATCTTTCATAATTTGTGCACGGATTCGTCCGCGGTTCATACGGCGCTTATTCAGTCCCTTCTCAAATGCCTGAAGGCGCAGAAGAGTTATTCGAAAATGGAGTTCCGGTCGCGGCAGCTCCGCCGCTATTCGTGCTGCTTGATGACGGCGCCGTCTGCTGGCCAAGTTGCGACGTCACTTCCTGTAAAAGGAACGGATATTCCTCCAGCGTGGCGTTTACCTGACTGAACTGGGTGATGAGTTGCTGCTGCTCGGCATTCAACCGGTCCTGAAAATCATTGATTTGGTCGGTGAGGGTTTTCTGCTCCGCGCTGTTCTGTGCAAGGTCGGTACTCAAAATTCCTGTCGTCGGATCGTTCAGGTTCGTGAGGTCGGCCTGGAAGTTGTTGGCAAACCCGGTGAGCGATGAATTCTGAAAGAAATTGAGCACCGCGGAGGGATCGTTCGACAATGCGTTGTTCAAGGCGCTGCTGTTCACGGTCAGAGTCCCATCATTGTTCATGTTGATGCCAAGCGCCGCCAGGTTCACGTCCCCATCGTTTCCCGAAATGCTGTAAGTCGCGTCAGAAAGCAGGCTGGACTGCAGGGAACGCAGCGAACTGTCGGACGCAAGGTCGCCCTCCGTGTTTGTGGTCGGATCCACGGTGTATTCCTGGTTCAGAAACCCAATCAACGTGTTGTAGGAGCTGACAAAATTATTGATGGCATTTGCAGCTTGCGAGGTATCCGCGCCGACCGTGAGTTGTACAGCATCGCCCGGTGAAGCCGTAATCAGGTTCAGGGTAACGCCGGGGATTGCTCCGGTCACGGTATTGCTGGCGCTGCTGAAAGGAATGCCATCCACTGAAAGCGCGGCGTTTGTGCCTCCAATGGGAGCTTCGAAGTTGAGGGTAGTCGTATTGTTCACGATTGCGAGCGCACCGGAGCTGCCGCTGCTCTGGCTGGATACGGCCAGCCGCGAGCCATTTGCGTCGGTCACTACACTGGCTGTGACACCCCAATTCTGATCATTGATATAGCTCGCCAGGGTATTCAGCGTGTCGTTACTTCCTTGCGTGATGGCGATGTCATGCGTGGTTCCGCTGCCGCCGCCGATTTGCAGTTGAAGATCGCCGCTTGTGGAACCGCCGGGCAAAATAGAGGCGTTGGGGTCAGCCACCGAATCAGTAAACACCGTCCCGACCGTGGCCAGACTGTTCACGATAATTTGATGATTGCCGGCCGTTGCTGAGGTCTGCGCGCTTCCCCCGACGATGCTGCTACCAGACGAAGAGACAACCTTCGCGTTGAGCGGGCCCAAAACATCTGTCAATGAGTTCACAGAACTCACTAACGCGGCGAGAGAACTATTGATAGTACCCAGGTCCGCAGCCTGGCTTTGCAACTCAGTCTGCTGTTGTTGCCAGACTGAAATCTGCCCGTTTTTCTGGTTCAGGACCTCGTTGACAATCGAGTTGACGTCAATTCCGTTGCCCGAAAGCAAACTCGCGGCGTTAAAACTAATTCCCATGACCTAGGCCTCTCTGTTTTACGGTTTCATCCGCTTGGCCCGCGCTTTGCTCCGCGAAGCTTTTTTGCAGTTCTGCCTGGATTTCGTGGACGATGCTCAGCACTTGCGTGCTGGGTAACTGCATAACCACGTCGCCAGACTGCTTGTCGAGGAACTGATAAATGAGAATGTTGTCATTCGCGGTCTTGTCGACCTGGACCTTCACTTCATTCTCGGGAAATTGCGGAAGAGGCGCGGATGGAGCCGGAGCCGGCGCGGTCTGCATTTGTTCCGTCTGCGTCTTTTCTACTGCTGGGGCTGGCATTTTTCCGGTTGAAGCAGTGGAAGCCGATGAAGGTTTACGCAACAAGGCACGGGCGTTTGTAGCTCGGACATCCGCCAAAGGATCACTAATTGAGACTGGCTGGATACGCATACCAATCACCGTCTGTTATATGACCGGGGAAGCGTGGGTTCCCGTCTCCCCGGTGTCGCGATTACCGAAGCAAGGACAAAACAAGCTGCTGTTGCTGATTGGCCTGGGCCAGCGCGGCAATGCCGGTCTGTTCCAGGATGGAGAACTTCGTGAGATTTGCCACCGCCGAGGGAATATCGGCGGCGCGGATACCATCTTCAGCAGACGTCAGGTTCTGCACCTGGCTGCTGATGACGTTGCTCGCGCTCTGTAGACGGTTGATGCCCGCGCCCAATCCGCCGCGGATGCCGGCAATATTTTGGATTGCCTGGTTGATGTCAGTCAGCGAAGTTTGCGCGTCCGACGCCGAAATCAGATCGTCGTTGGCCAGGCTCACACTGGAAGCGCCATAAGCGATTCCGGAAGACGAGAGCGCTCCAATGCTAACGGCAATCGTGCTCGCGCCTGATCCGCTGGAATCGCTCAAGTAGATGGATGTGGTGGAAGGTGCGTTGCCGGTTGTGTTGGCGAACGCGCCCGCCGTCGCCAAAGTGGATGCCGGATCAATGGCCAGGTTGTTGCGGTTCTGCGGATCCACGATGTTGAGTTTGCCTGCGGCGTCCAGAAACGCTTTCGCTCCCACGGTTGTGTCGGAGTTGATGGCGTTCAACAGGTCTTGCACCTTGTCGGTGGCACCCGCCGTGAAGGTGAAGGACTTCGTTCCGGAAGTGATGGTCAACTTCTGCCCCGCGGTCAGCGCGGTGACTTGCGTCAGGGCTGCCGTGGCGCCTTGCAAGACGTTCGGGTCGGCGGGGGATGTCGTAAGATTCGCAAAGGTTCCGAAGGTTGTGGCGGCAGTAGCGGCACTGCTGTCAATACTAATGTTGTTTCGTCCTGCCGGATCTACAACGTTCAAAGCGCCGCTGGCATTTAAGAAAGCCTTGGCGCCAACCGTTGTATCCGCATTGATGGCATTGATGAGCGTGCCAACTGTATCGGTGGCGCCCGCGGTAAAGGTGAAGGTCTTGGAGCCTGCGTCAATGGTAAACGTTTTGCCGGTCGTCAAGGCCGTGGCCAGCGTCAACGCTCCCGTGTTCCCAACGACCGTATTGGCGTCCGTTGTGGTGCCTGAGGCGAACACCTGCGTCCCGTTGTAAGTAGTGTTGTTCCCGATGCGATCAACTTCCGCTTTGATGGCGGTAAATTCAGCATCGAGCGCGGTGCGTTGCGTGTCTGATACCGTGCCGGTCGCGGCTTCAGTTGCCAGCGTCACAGCGCGATTCAGCAGGGTGGTGACCTGCGCCAGAGCGCCGTCTGCGACTTGCAGCTTGCCGACACCGTCATTCGCGTTGCGCGCTGATTGCGTAAGCGCGGTAATGTTGGCCTGCAGACCATCAGCGATGGCCAGTCCGGCAGCATCGTCGGCGCCGCTATTGATGCGCGATCCCGAGGACAGCTGAAAGAGTGTGGATTGCAAACTGCTATTGGTGATGTTCAGCTGAGTTTTCCGCCGCCAGCGAAGCGATATTGTTCAGAATACTGAGTGCCATTTAGGTTGCTCCTTCGTATTAGGTTGGGTCCGTCGTTCTGCTCTTGTCCGTTTATTTATTGTCCGTTTCTTAGGAGCCTCGCTGTTTTTCAGGAGGCCCTGCTCCCCTTGCATTTGCTGCTTCCTCTCCGCACTCGGCATTACATTCACGCACTTCTAGTTCCCTCTTCCGGCCCGCTATATACCTCCGTAACAGGCCGGACACGTTCACTCGTAATCAACTGAGATTTGGCTTCCGATATTGAATAGAGAAAGAACATCCCGGAACCGATCAGCTCCGGTCATCGGCAGAAAAGGGTGCGCCGATGATTCAACTCACGCGGCTGAATAACCAGACTCTGGTGTTGAATGCAGTATCTGGTGAAATTTGTGGAGCAGTCTCCGGACACGGTCATCACGCTCGTCAATGGAGAAAAATTTATTGTGTGGGAAAGCGTGGATGAAGTCGTCGAACGCATCCTGAAGTTCCGCTGCTCACTCGTGCAGGGAGTTTTACCCCGTGGAATCCGCTTTCAGGCATGCCCGGGACCCCGATTCCTCCGCCAAGCATCCCCAGACGGCGCCGGAAAGGTAACGGCAAGTGGATAAGTCCACATGGGTAGGTTTACTTTTGGCGCTGGGCGGCATAGCCGCCGGACTGCTTCTCGAGGGCGGAAATCTCTCGCAGATCCTGCAGCCCACTGCTGCGCTCATTGTTTTTGGCGGGACGCTGGGAGCGGTCTGCATCCACTTTCCGCTGACCGCTATCCTGGGCGCCGGCAGGCAGCTGGGAAGCGTGTTTCTTGAGCCCAATTGGGACTCCACCCAGGTAATCCGCACGCTTGTGGGCTTTGCTCAACAGGCCCGCAAAGAGGGCATCATCTCGCTCGATCCTCATCTGGCTGGGATTCGTGATCCTTTCATGAGGAAAGCGCTCATGCTCGCCGTGGATGGCACCGAACCCGGCGAATTGCGCCAGATGATGGAGATGGAACTCGACAGCCGCGAGGAACATGAAGAGCGATTCCCTCAAGTGTTTGAATCCGCCGGGGGCTTTGCGCCTACCATTGGAATCCTGGGAGCGGTGCTGGGCCTGATTCAAGTGATGCAGCATCTGGACAAGCTTGACGAAGTCGGGCGCGGCATTGCCGTGGCGTTTGTGGCCACTATCTACGGAGTTGGATCGGCAAACCTGTTCTTTTTGCCTTGCGCGGGCAAGCTCAAGCTTCGCATCCGCGAAGAACACCTGCTTCGCCAGATGACGCTTGAAGGTGTCATCGCCATTCTTGAGGGGGTCAACCCCCGCATGCTGGAGACAAAGCTGCGCGGCTTTTTGGCTGAGGCTGCTGCTCCGGCGGCGCCGCAACGTGCCCGGGCCGCCGGTGTCGGAGGCGCTCCTTGAGACGGCGGCGAAGAAAACCCGCGCACGCGAACCATGAGCGATGGCTGGTCTCGTACGCGGATTTCATTACTCTTCTGTTCGCTTTCTTTGTGGTGATGTATTCCAGCGCTCAAGTGGACAAACGAAAAGTTGGACAGTTGGCTTTGGCTATCCAGGTGGCCTTTCAACAGATGGGAGTCTTTCCCGCTTCTCCATCGGACATTCCGGCGAGCGTGGACAATTCTCTGCCCCCCTCCGCCGTGCGGCTGATTGAGAGCGATGGCCGCATCACGGATATGGGACAAATCGTCCCCACCCCTCCGGACGATATTTCCAGAAGCAAAATAGAAGACCAGGACAACCTGGACGCCTTGCGCCGCGAGCTGATGCAAACATTAGCCGGGGAAATAGCCCGCAACGAAATCGCGCTCCGCACCGGGACCGATGGCTTGATTATCAGCCTGCGCGAAATTGCATTTTTCGACAGCGGCTCGGCTCACCTGCGGGCGGGCTCCATGCCTACCTTTACCCGCATTGCAAAAATATTGAACCAGCACACCTACCGCATACGAATCGAAGGGCACACCGACGACCGGCCCATCCATAACCCGCAATTTGCCTCCAACTGGGAATTGTCCACGGCGCGGGCCACGGAACTGGTGCGCCTTCTGATCACTCAATACAGGTATTCGCCGGCGCGCCTGGCGGCGGCGGGGTATGCGCAATATCATCCCATCGCTTCGAATGATGTTCCGGAAGGACGTGCCCAGAACCGCCGCGTGGACATTATCGTTCTGGGCAAAGTGCACGAGTTGGCGGCGTTGCCGTTGCGGCAAATGAATCCCCGTCCGTAGGGGCACTTCGGTCTCTAACAGTCCGCTTTCGGAACGTGCCCCCGTAAAGTCTTACCCAGATTTTCCGATGAAATCCGCATAGGCGGGTACAGTGCGGCAATGCGGTAGTGGAAACCATTTCCTGCCTGCGATCAACAGAACTTTAATCTGAAAACCCGGATCCGGGAGGATGCAATGTTCCAGAAAATGGGCTTGAAAAAGAAGCTGGCGATGGGCTTCGGCATCCTTTTGGCCCTGCTCGTAATCACCGGCGGGTACAACTACGTTACGACCGTCCGGCTGATCGGCAAGGTGGACAAAGCCAACGAGGCGATGAAGAAGAAAGAATTCTCGGCGGACCTCGAGTTGCTTGTTCGCAGACAAAGGCGCAGCAGCGAAGACTTTTTGTTTGCGGGAGACAGCAATGCGTTGCAGAGGTATGAAAGCGAAAAACAACAGACCAAAGCGAAACTCGATGAGTTGAGCGCATTTTTGAACGGCGATGAGCATCCCTTGTACGGGAGGATTGCCAACTCCATTGAGCAGGTCGGAATGCTGCTCGAGCGCGAAATTGGATTGCAAAAAGAAGGAAGCCGTAAAAAGGCGCAGGAACTCGCCGTTGGGCCGCAGTCAGAAGCTGCCGACCGGGAGATGACCGCAGCGCTGGTTGCGCTCGGGACCCTCGAAAGGGACCAGGTCCAGGCCGCGGTGGACAGCGAAAAAGACACCGAATTCACCGACGAAAAAGTCACCGTCGTGCTCGTTCTCTTCGGCTTGGTGTTCGGTGTCGTGGAAGCCACGCTCATGTCTCGCTCCATCACCAAAAGCATGACGGCCATGCTCGCCATGATTCACGAAATCGCGGAAAACAATCTTGCCGTCCCCGATCTGGAAATTTTCTTGAAAGACGAACTCGGTGAAGCCGGATTGGCTTTGAACAAAATGAAAAGCAGCCTCAGCGAGGTCATCCAGTCCATCGCCAGCACGGCCGTGCATGTGGCCAGCGCCAGTGAAGAACTCTCCTCCACCGCGGCCCAGCAGGCGCAAGGGGCGGAGACGCAAAAAGACCAGACCTCTGAGGTGGTGACCGCCATGCAGGAGATGGCGACGACCGTCATGCAGGTTTCCGAGAACTCCAACCGTGCCGCGGCATCTTCAAAACAAGCCGCAGACACGGCCCGGCAGGGCGGCGCGATCGTGGATGAGACTCTAACGAAGATGCGGGCCATCTCGGAATCGGTGCGTAACACCGCGCGAAAAGTCGAGGAACTGGGAAAAAGCTCCGATCAGATCGGTCGCATCATCGGCGTGATTGATGACATCGCCGACCAGACCAATTTGCTCGCCCTCAATGCCGCCATCGAAGCCGCGCGTGCCGGAGAGCAGGGGCGCGGGTTTGCGGTGGTTGCCGACGAAGTGCGCAAACTGGCGGAACGCACCACAACCGCTACCAAAGAAATCGCTCAGATGATCCGCACCGTACAAGAAGAAACCACGACCGCGGTTGGCGCGATGGAAGAGGGCACGCGGCAAGTGGAAGAAGGACTGACTACGACCTCGCAGGCCGGCGACTCGCTCAAGCAGATTATTCAGATGTCGGAGCAGGTGGGCGAAATGATTACCCAAATCGCGGCAGCGGCAACACAGCAATCGAGCGCCACCGAAGAAATCAATGGCAGCATGGAGCAGATTGCCCACCTGGTAAAAGAATCCGCGGAGGGCGCGCAACAGTCCGCGAAGGCCTGCCAAGACCTTTCAGGCCTTGCCATGGACCTGCAAAAAATGGTCGGCAATTTCAAGCTGGAAGGCGATGGTGGCGCCACGCGCCACGGGTATTGGGAGTCTGGCCCATCAAACTCACATTTGGGATCCAGCTCCATAAGCAAGACTAAAGCAGCGGGCGCGTACTAGTTTCTTCGGGCTTTCATGCTTGCCGATTCGACGCGCTTAATTGCATACGCGCTGAACTTGGGAACATTGCTATGGAAACGACTGTAAAAAGCGCCGAGGCTTCTTACAATCAGAGGTGCCGGCGTTCATGGCGCAGACACCAATTTCGGGGAGTTGCTGCAACTGGTGAGCTTCCGCATTGGCGGGGAAGAATTTGCCTTCGACATATCTGCGCGTGCAGGAAATCATCCGAGTGCAGCAATTGACGCGCGTCCCCAACTCATCCAACTTCGTGGATGGCGTCATCAACCTTCGCGGCAAAGTTATCCCCGTACTGGGCCTGCGCAAGCGCTTTGGCCTGGAGCAAATTGGCCATGACAAGCAGACGCGAATCGTCGTGGTCGAAGTCAAAGGCACTATTTTGGGTTTCATCGTGGACTCAGTTTCCGAGGTGCTGCGCATTCCGGCCCACACGGTGGAACTTCCCCCGCGCCTCAGCAAAGTGCAGCGTGAATATGTTTCCGGCGTCGGGAAGCTCGACGATCGCTTGCTTATTTTGCTGGACGTGGACAGCCTGCTGGGCGATTTCGGCGAGTCAAACTCGCTGGGTTCGGCATAAGCAGGAACCATAACCAGCGGGGGTTCGGCCCGGCGAGACGAGACTATTCATGGACAACGAATTCGCGCAGGACGCGGCTTTAGTCAAAGAGTTTCTGGTGGAATCCGAGGAACTTCTGCAGGGCATGGACCAGGACATGGTCGCGCTGGAGTCGTCTCCAAAGAATGAAGACCTGCTGAACCGTATTTTTCGCGCGCTACACACCATCAAAGGGACATCTGGATTCTTGGGATTTGAGCAGGTCGTGCGGCTTGGGCACCGCGCGGAAGATGTCCTGAACACGCTGCGGCGGGGTGAATCCATCCTTACACGCCGCATCATGGATTGCTTGCTCGCCACTCGCGATCAACTCGGCCGAATGCTCGCCGACATTCGAGCTGGAGGTCTGCAGCAATACGAAATCGATGGCCTGCTCGCGGAACTTGAACTCGCCCAAAAGTCCAGCGAGGCCAATGACGGTCCGGACAACTCTGCGAAGGCAGAAGCACATTCCTCCGAAAGCGTCGCACAAGGACCGGGCAAGAATGCAAGCGGTTCGATTGCTCCAGCATCTGTAGTGCCCGATCATTTTCCTGCGCCCACATCTCCGGCACCTGACCCTCCACGAACCATGCGAGTGGATGTTCACAAACTCGACGACTTGATTGATTTGATCGGGGAGTTGGTGCTTGAACGGAACCGGTTGATGCAATTGAGCCGGGACTTGAATCTCGCCCGCATTTCAGCCGCTGACTTCAGTGCGGCTTTGAATCTTTCCACCTCGCGCCTCAGCTTTATCACCGAAGAATTGCAGGTAGCGGGCCTGAGGACCCGCATGGTGCCCATTGAAACCGTGTTCAAAAAATTTCCCCGCCTGGTGCGCGACATCGCGCATCTGCTCAAAAAGGACGTCGCCCTGGTAGTTCAAGGTGAAGACACCGAGCTCGATAAAACCATGGTCGAGTTGATTAGCGATCCTCTCATCCATCTGGTGCGCAACTCGCTCGACCACGGTCTGGAAATTCCTGAAGCACGCATTGCCGCCGGCAAGCCGGGCACGGGAACCATACGGCTTGAGGCCCGGCAGGAAGGCGACCAGATTGTGATTATCATCGCGGACGATGGCGCCGGCATGGATCCGGAGCGAATCGCCCGCAAAGCCGTTGAAAAGGGACTGGCCAGCGCTGAACGCGTGCGGAGCATGAGCGAGAAAGAAATCTTTGAATTTATATTTCTTCCCGGCTTCAGCACAGCCGAACAAGTGAATGACCTTTCCGGACGCGGTGTGGGCATGGATGTGGTCCGCTGCAACCTGAAAAAACTAAATGGCACGGTGCACATCAGCAGCCGACTCGGCTCGGGAACGACGATCCAACTCCGCTTGCCGCTGACGCTCGCCATTCTGCCCTTGCTCCTTGTGGAGGTAGCGAACGAAGTGTACGGACTGCCATTGCGCTCGGTCATTGAGACGGCGCGCATTCGCCGCGAAGAAGTCCATTGGTTGGAAGGTTCCGAAGTGTTGCGCCTGCGCGGCCAGACTTTGCCTTTGCTTCGTCTGCGGCAGATGTTCGACACGCCTTCGGCAGGAAGTGAGACCGGCGATAAGGTCGTTGTTCTGGGCGTTGGTGAAAGAAAAATCGCCGTGCTGGTGGACCATCTTCTCGGCCAGGAGTCCACGGTGATCAAGCCGCTGGGAGCATTCCTGCATCGCGCGGCAAATTTAGCCGGAGCCACCATTAGTGGCGATGGGCGCGTGCGGCTTGTGCTTGACCC
The DNA here is from genome assembly GCA_963831435.1 of uncultured Acidobacteriota bacterium. Classification (GTDB taxonomy): domain Bacteria; phylum Acidobacteriota; class Terriglobia; order Terriglobales; family Acidobacteriaceae; genus JAICKN01. Next base: position 68,599 of record CAWHQK010000054.1, on the reverse strand, counting down.
CGCCGGCTTGCTTTCTTCTGCAATTCATTTGGCCACGGAGACCATCCAATAATGACTGGCACAGCGGCGGCTTCGGCAATGGGCCCTGCAAGCGCTCCGCCCAACCCGGCCTTGGTGAAAATCCGCGATGTGATTTACCAGGTCGCGGGAATTTTTCATCCCGACAACAAACACCGTTTGCTTGAAGAGCGCTGTTCGAAGCGCATGCAGGTCCTCGGCGTGGCAAGCCTTCGCGATTATTACGATTGCCTTACCGTCAAAGCAACGCGTCAGGCCGAACTCACCGCGCTGCTCAACGAAATCACGATTGGCGAAACCTGTTTTTTCCGTAATCTCCCGCAGCTCGACGCCATACGCAACGTTGTTCTGCCTAAAATCACCGCCGCTCGCGCGAAATCTTCGCCGCGCCATCTGCGGATATGGAGCGCCGGATGCTCCACCGGCGAGGAGCCCTACACCCTCAGCATGACCCTGCTGGAAGAACAAAAAAGACATCTGAAGGATTGGACGTTCGAAATCCGGGCCACCGACCTGAATGAACGCTCGCTTGCCCATGCCCAGCTTGGCCATTACGGGACTTACAGTACGCGCAATGTTCCGGAACCGTTCAAGCAAAAATATTTTCTGGCGCGTGACCGCGAATTGCACGTTACTGCTGAAGTCAAAGCCAATGTAAATTTCCAACAAGTGAACCTGTCCGATTCGACGCGTATGGCGTTCATGAAAAATGTGGACATTACCCTGTGCTGCAACGTCCTTATCTACTTCGATAGTGTTTCCAAACGCAGGGTTATCGGCCATTTTTACAGCAACCTTCTTCCCCACGGATATTTGTTCCTCGGCCATGCCGAGTCGCTATACGGCGTGAACGAAGATTTCCGCCTGGTGCATCTTCCCGGATGCACGGCGTATTTGAAATCGGAGAAGAAGCTTGTTGCGCCGGAGAAGGCGCGGCCACAATGAGCGTGCGGGAATCATTGTTAAAGGAACTGGAAGCCCTGGACCGCATGCCGACTCTTCCTGCCTCGCTGATTCCCTTGCTCCGCTATATGGAGCAGCCTGATGAAACGCTCGACCTGCAGCAGGTGATCGAACTTATTTCCCAAGACAAGTCTCTTGCCGTTCAGTGTTTGCACATGGCCAATTCACCGCTTTTTGGCAGGAGCCAAACGGTGGAAAGCATCCGCGACGCCGTTGTCACACTGGGACTCCAGCGCATGCGGGATATTGCCGCGTCCTGCTCCATGCTGGCCATTCTGCCCAGTGAGAATGCGGGGATGGATCCCGCGATTTTGTGGGAACATTCCCTCGGATGCGCGCTGGTATGCCGTCAATTCGCGCGCGCCATTGGCTTTCCTGATCCGGCAAAAGCATATCTTGCGGGTCTGCTCCATGACGTGGGTGTTGTCGCACTGCTCTGGATTTTGCCCACCGAATTCTCAGAAGCTCTCGAGCTGGCGCGTAGCGAACGCATCCCCCTTCATGAAGCCGAATTGCGCGTGCTGGAGATCACGCATGCGGAAACAGGCAAGCTGGTGGCGGAACGCTGGCGTCTTCCCGCCGAAATGATCTCCGTGGTCGCTTGCCATCATGATCCGCGCGGCGCTACCGCTTACCGCGATCTCGTCGCGCTGACTTCTCTTAGCGACATCTTGTGCAGAATGAATGGACTTGGACATGGGTCGGTGGAAGATCGCGAGGTGGATTTCGAAGAAGAGCCGGGGTTCGAGATCCTGCTGCAAGAACATCCGCAGCTGCGAAGTTTCGATTGGGCCCGCTTTACCTTCGAGATGGAAGACTTCATGCAGGAAGTTCACCGGCTCGTAAGTTTGATGTATCACCCATCATGAATGCTCCTGGCCCCAATCCCGGCATCAGCGTGCTCATCGCGGACGACAGCGCCTTCATGCGCGCCGCGCTTAGCCGCATGGTTGAATCGGACCCCGGGCTCTATGTTTGCGCCACCGCGCAACGTGGACTCGAAGCGCTGGAACAAATTGTCGCGCTCAGGCCTGATGTGGTCACGCTTGACGTCGAAATGCCCGGCTTGAATGGCCTGGAGACCCTGAAGCGCATCATGAAAGACTGCCCCGTCCCCGTCATCATGGTGAGTTCTCTTACGCAGCAGGGCGCGGAAACCACTCTGGATGCCTTGAACTTCGGGGCTTTTGATTATCTTTCCAAGCAGAATTCGTTGTTGTCTGCGGATACAAGCAAGATCCGTGATGATCTTGTCTCCAAAATCTATGCCGCTGCCGAAAGCCGCAAGCGGCGGCCCATGGGCCGGGTTCCGGCAAGCGAACTTCCCCCCGTATTGTCCGCTCATAAGCGTTCGCATTTTGCCGTACCCGGGGTAATCGTTTTGGGCACTTCGACGGGCGGCCCGAAAGCCTTACAAGAAATCCTGCCGACGCTTCCCTCCGATTTGCCCGTGGCCATTCTGGTCGTCCAGCACATGCCGCGCGGCTTCACCAAGCCCCTTGCAGTCCGGCTCAATGGTCTGTGCCGCATTAAAATACGCGAGGCCGAACACGATGATCCTGTTGAGCCAGGGTGTGTATACATCGCACCGGCAGGCCAGCATATGACCATCTACCGCAGCTCGCTCTCAAAGGTCAACATCCGGCTCTCGACATTTCCGGAAAAGACCACGCACACTCCTTCGGTAGATGTAACGATGCTTTCAGTTGCGGAGGTTTTCCAGAACCTTGCCATGGGGGTCATCATGACGGGCATGGGGTCGGATGGAGCGCAAGGAATGCGGGCCATCTACCAGGCGGGTGGTCTAACCGTCGGTCAGGATGAAGCCAGCTGCGCGGTCTATGGCATGCCCCGGGCATGCGCCGAGCAAGGCGTGGTCCATCGCGTGGTTACGCTGCAAAACATTCCTGACCAGATTCTGCAAGCTATCCGCTACTGGAAGCGCGCTTGACCTTCGCGGGCCCTGATGAGGCAGCAGTCCCTGAAGGGGCGGTCCCACCCTCTAACGCGATTTCGATTGCCTCTAACAGCGACCGCAATGAGAACGGTTTGGCAACGTAGTGACTGTTGCCATCGAGCGCCGCCTGGCGCGTAACCACGTTTTCGGAATAGCCCGAAATATAAAGCACCTTCAAGCCGGGAGAAATTTCCCGCAACGTTTTCACCAGTCGCGCCCATTCCTGCCCGGAATGATGATGTCGGCCACAAGCAATTCCACCTGGTCCGAATTGCGCTGGAAGGTCTGAACACCATCCTCAAAGCTGCACGCCTTGAAAACGCGATAGCCACACGACTCCAGAATTTCCGATGCAGCCTCGCGCACGAACTCTTCATCTTCCACGATCAGAATTCCTGCCCGCGTTTTTCCAGTCGGGAACAAGCTGAGCGAGAGCGTTGCTTCGATATTTGGAGATGCGTGATCCGGTTGCATGATGATTTCCACGCCACCCATAGTGCATTTGCATTTCCAAACTCAGCGGCAAGTTTGAGCTACTCACTTGCTTCTATTTTGTTGGACTTGTGATTTCCGGACGGTAGAAGTGTTGGCTGTTTCGTCGCGAGCCACAAAGGCGCAGAACCAGATTGGGACGAATATCCCAACATGGCACGCTAACTATTGAGGTCGGGTCAGCAGCGTGTGCTCCGGATCGAGCACGACCTTTCGCGTTCCTGCGGGCGCAGTCAGCCGAAATTGCACTTCATGGTCATCCACGAATACCTGGCCCAGCAATACCTTTCGCGGCAAAAGAGAATACACGGGCACAAGCGTCACCAGATTATCGGGAGCGTCTTTTTCCGCAATCGTCCCGGCGACCATGGTTTTTCCATTCACTTCGCTAAACTTCACTTTGGCCAACTCAAAGCGGGGAATCGCGGTTCCGTTGACCCAGCTGTCATAAAACCAATCCAACGATGGCTTCCCTTCGTAGCGGAGCGAGGCGGGCATATCTGGCTCAAACGCTTTCAGAAGCTCTCGGGTGGCAATGTTCTTTCCCGCGTATTGGTCCCTGATCCGATGTAGCGTTTGCAGAAATAGATCTTCTTTCGCCGCGCTTTGCGAATGATGTGACCCGCCGAAGTTGCTCTCCATCCTTGATCATGCTGTGCAACATAAAAAACAGCCAGGTCCCTCGGCCATAGCTATATGGCCTCATAACCGCTGGGAAATTTTGACGATGAGAGCCGCATGCCCAGGGTGACGGGGCCCGCGTCCATGAGCGGATCGCCATCTTCTTGTTTGACGAGAAGATCGTCGCGGTACTTGTCGAGGACCGCCCGAAACTGTGCGGGATCCCTGTCCTTGAGCAGCAACATGGAACTGTAATTGGCCAGGGCCTCAATCAGCCATTGGTCGCGATAGCCATTCCAAGCGACAAGGTCGCCCCACCATTGATGCGCAGTTTCATGGGCGACGGTCATGTTGATCATGGTCCGTTCTACCGGAGTGTATTGAATCTGCGCTTTTTCCGCGTCCGTCAAATAGGCGTACGTGGAAAGGAAGATCATTCCCGGCCAGCCCTGGCTCGCATGCCCGGGAAGCTGGGTAATTTTCAGGTCGCTGAATGGATATGCGCCAAAAAGAGTGGAGAAGAAATCCACGGCCTGTGCTGCATTCTCCGCCACATTCCGCACATTTTTCGCCGGAGAAGGAGCAAGGGTCAATGGGATAACTTCCGGCATTCGTTTGCCAAAACCGGGCGGCAACGGGAGCACAGCGGGTTGCTGAGACTTGGGGAAGTTTTTTTCCACCACATTTGTGGCGTATGCCTGGATGGAGACTCCGTGCGCGGAAGCGTCTCCGCGCGCATATTTTCCCAAATTGAAGCCGGCAAAAGGAATCGCGCGCTCTGAAACCCACCGCGAAACCTGTTCACGTTCGCCCACACCACTTCCTGCCGCCTTCGTATCTTCGGCCGTAACCTGCTTTCCCGTCGCCAGCAACGTCCACCCCTGCGGATAGCGGAACTGCAAATCAAAATTCGCCATCGCTATTCCCAGGTTCGGATACCAGTTCCCCCGTTCTCCCACGTATAACAGTCCGGGCCCCGCTTGTGAAATCACTTCCCCACCATAGGAAAAGACCACATTCATCTCCGCGCCGGTCTTGAGCGGAGCCGGGAACACGACCGCTACTACGTCATTTCCGCGCCGCGAAAGTTGCGTACCCTCCAATGACTCGTTGTGTATGAATTCAACCGGCTGGCCGTCCGCTTCTACCTTCTTGACCTGCAAAAACCGCGAAAGCTCAAACAGCAATGTGCGCGTTCCGCCATGCAGCACATGCAACTTTAAACTGGCTTCAGCGTTTATTTCGGTTGGGGGCTTCACCTCCGCGCGGATTTGATAATCGGAAATTTGTACAGCATCGGGTGGCCCCGCCTGCCCGGTTGTGCTGCTGACCGCTTGTTCAGTACGCGAAGGGGCACTGACAGGAAATGACGTCCATACGTCGTAGAAATTCTGCTCTTTCACCGTGCGCAGCTGGCCAGCCCATATCTGTTCGCGAGTTTTTGAATCGTAATAAATATCAAAACCGCCAAATTTTCTTCCTTGCAAGTGAGCGTGCAGAAAGCGGTCATCGGAAGAAAGTTGGGCCGGAGCTTCCCCGGGATGCGAGGCGTCCGGCAACATCTCGCTGAAAGTTGTAAACAGACGCAATGCGTCGGTCTCCGTCATGTCCTTCGCGGTCGCATTCCATTTGGAATAAAAGGCTTGCGCATCATCATCAGGCCGCAGCGAAGATTGCAATTCTGAAAATGTATTGTCATTAAACCGAAAGTACGCGGTCTCAAACTGCTCTTCGAGGATGGCCCCGCCTGTGAACAGGACCATGGAGCCGCGTTCCACCTGCCCCGGAGGGATCAATAACGCCTCGCCTTCACCCTGAAAGAAAGCGCCGGTAACGTGTCCCGCGACATCCTGCGTGAAAGCGATAGTGCCGTCATCTAGTGTGATGTGGAGCGAGGCCCGGTCGAGCGACGCTCCCCGAATACGAAAGACACGCGCCGGATCGAGACCCACACTGCTCAATTCCTGGTACAGCTTCCGCGCTGGCCCCATCTCCGATGGCTTCTCCGGAGGCGCGTCACCCGCAGCCGGATAAATAAACCCTACTCCCATCAGCAGGAGCAGCACATAAAGCAAGCTGCGCCGCATGATCTTAATTACCTTTGTCATCTGCGAAGGCCGATCTTCGATTGCTAGAATGCGCGTTGATGCGAATTAGAACCGATTATCCTCCAGTTGTTCATGATTTTCGGTGTGTTTCTTATGGCCGGATTTCTCACCCCCGGAGACTTGTTCGCGGACGTTATTTATCTAAAAAATGGCCGCACCATCTGGGCCGATCAGGTGCGCCAGACCGATACCCACGTTGAATATGACGTTGGGGAAAACACCTTTGCTGTGCCCAAGTCATCCGTGGATCACGTTGTCGCTGGCGGCATGCCTCCAGAATACGGATCAAGCAGCACCTCGGCGGCCCCTCGTGATATTCCAGCCTTGAGCCCCACCGATAACCTGAGCAACTCCGTCCAGTTCACTGACAAGATCATTCACGATGGCAAGGTTGATGCTGACGCCCTGGCGGCTCTTGAGCAAGGAGACCCGCACGCCGCGGCTGCGGGATACTTCATCGCAGGCAAGTACGAATTCGATCACGGAGACTTTTCCAAGGCGCGCACGCACTTCGATGCGGCGCTGCGCTTCGACGGGGAAAACCCGACCATCCTGAATTACTATGCCGCCCTGCTTATTAAAACAGGGGAGCCGGAACAGGCGCTGAATTATGCCGAACATGCGGTGCGAATCGCGCCGACTTCTCCGGACGCGCTCGACATGCTCGGCTACGCCCAATATTCGGCGAACCGCACTCAGAATGCCATCGAAACCTTCAAGCGGTCGTTGCAGTTGCGTCCCGACCCGGCCATCCAACAAATTCTGCAAAGGCGGAAAAGGATGCGACGGCAGAATCAAGCTTTTCAAGAGCACGACAGCAGCCACTTCTCTCTTCACTATGAGGGAAAGCAAACTTCCGAGGCTTTTCGCCGTCAGCTTATTTCGGTGCTCGAATCGGACTACGACGATCTGGTGCGACAACTGGAGTGGAACCACGCAGCACGATCACAGTTACTCTTTATACCGACCAGGCGTTCTTTGATGTAACCCAGGCGCCATCGTGGACGGGTGCCTTGAACGACGGCAAACTTCGCATTCCCATCAACGGACTTGATTCCATCACGCCTAATCTTGCCCGCGTTTTGAAACACGAACTTACACATTCCTTCATCAACTATCTTGCCGCTGGGCGCTGCCCGCACTGGCTGAATGAAGGTGTGGCGCAGGCAATGGAGCCGAAGTCTGTGGGCTATGGTCCGCAACTGGCCAAGCTTTTCGCGGCGCAACAGGAAATGCCCTTCAACACCATGGAGGGCAGCTTCATGGGGTTCTCCGGCCCGCAGGCCACACTTGCCTACGAAGAGTCCTTGGCAGCAACCGACTACATTATTGACACATACGGATCGAGCGATCTGCAGCGCATCCTGCAAAGAATTGGAGAGGGTAACTCCACAGAAGCAGCCATGCGCGCCACCATCCATCTGGACTACGGTGAGTTAGAGACCGAAGTTGGCAAATATCTCGCAGGCAAATATGGCAGCTAACGCCGCTCAGCGTTCCTTGCCCGCCAGCGCATCCGCAGTTACGTATACAGGTTCAATGTCAGTGGGAATTCCATTCAGATTGTCGAGTGCTTTCTGAGTGATGGGCGAATTACGCCTAACTCATCTAGCAATTTCTTTGCCCCGGCATAATCACCCTGTGCTTCCAGAGTAAGCAGGTCATGATCCAGTTCCGCAACTGCCTGCTTCATTTTTGGCACGTCCACTCCGAAGGTGCCGTCGCCGTTGTCGACAAATCCGCCTTTATCCAGATAGAAGTTGAACTGCACGGCCATGCCCTTTCCATGCGCCTCGTTTAGACCAAAGCGCAAAGTGCGGAAGGATGAGGCGAGATAAGTTGTGTAGAAGTTGCCGCTCGCCTGCCTCTCCGGGGAGACTAATTTGGTCAGGCCCATTTCGGCGGCATGGTCCATCATGTATTGCAGAGCGTACAGGCCGGTAACGTCTGGCTTTGGCCTCTTCAATTGCTCCATAGAGTTCCTTCATTTCTTCTCTCGGAGTGGTGTCTTTCCCATCCACTTTGATTTGGTGCGGACCAAGCCCGACGCATCAATTCATGCGCCAGAATGTGGGTAAAGAACGGTTCAAAACGAACATCGCTCTGCGCGGACTTTGTCAGCGTGCGCGAAGCAATAGGAGCAGAACACTATGGAACTTTGCCTCCTGCACATTCTTTAGCATGACTCGCTTGCTTCCCTTTTGCTGTACCACGTGATCGTCATTGGGCAGATTGTAAGCCGTGGCTGCATTCATGTGCTCCGTCCCCGGTAGCGATAATTTCATCTACCACGCGAATCGGCGCGGCAGCCCCGAGCTTCAGGGTTCCGGTACTTCGCATCCAGTGGCAGATTGTTTTCAATTTCCTGAAGATGGCTCGTGAAAGCCCCCAGCTTTTCCGTCTCTTCATCATCACGCAAAGTTACATAGGCTTCAAAGGCTGCCTTATATCCGAAGATTTCGTCGTTGTAAGTTTCATAAGGCCCAATGGTGACGTCAATGGGAGCATCCAGATCCATCCAGGCCAAATCGCTTTCGTAGTAGTCGTTTGAAAGAAATGCATCGGCGCGAGAATTCGAGAAATTTCTTCAATGACGCGTTCCCCGTCAGGGCCGCAGCTTCGTGCAACAACTTTGCGGCGCGCGTTAGATCGCCCTTGTATTCCTCGCTATAAGGAATGGACTGCAATTCACCGCTACTTCCCGATTTCCAGCGGATCACCGTGAAAAAGCTCTTCGCCTGCTCTTGATCTTTCTGCGACAAACCTGCAACCCATTGCTCGAAGCTCTTTCTTTGGTCATGTTCTCCGGATAAAAATTCGAGCCCGGCAGCTTTTCCGCAGGCACTCCCGGCAAAAATGCTTTGTTCGCATCGAGTGCGGACCATGGACCTTTGTTGATCCAGAAATAATGCAGGCGTGCCCCGCCCAAAGGAGACTTATCTTTCTGCAATTCGGAATACAGCGCCAGATCGCCGCTCCAGTATTGCTGCATGAAGACATGGTTCAGGATCCGAGCTGCTTCAATCAGCTTGACCAACGCCTGCCGGTCTCCGGCATTCAGCTTCGACGTGTTCACTTCGATTTGCGTGGGCGCGAAGCGGGCGGTCATGGCGCGCAGATGGGCCAGATCAGGCACCGTGGTTTTCTGTTCCTGAGGGCTCTTTTCCTGAGCAATCATGAGGGCGACTCCCAATCCGAAAACAAGGCAAACCAAGAACGAGATATTTTTGAACATTCCTACCTCTCGGCCGGAAATTATTCCAGCCCAGTATTCAGGAGATCTCCATAATATCAGCGTCCTGGGGCTGACTGACGCACTCTCGGAGAGGTACAATATCGGGAGGTCGTTATCCTAGAAGTCCCGCGCGTCAGAGCTTAATCACGGGTCTTAATTCGCGGCCCCTAGAGAGTCCCATGCGAAAGATTCCCTTATTTCTACTCGTTGCGTGCACTTTTATTGCACTGCCCGCGTTCACTTCCGCCGACACAATTGTCGAAGAGATTGTTGCCCGCGTGAATAATGCGATCATTACACGCACCGACTTCCAGAAGAGCCGCGACGAATTAAAGCAGGAGTTGGAACAACAGGACCCCGCCAACGCCGACAAGCGTTTCGCGGACGAGCAAAAGGACGTATTGCGCGACCTAATCGATCAGCAACTGCTGCTACAACGCGCTCAGGATTTAGGAATTACCGGCGACACAGAGCTGATCAAGCAGCTCGATGAAATGCGCAAGCAGTACCATCTCGACACGCTGGAAGATCTGCAAAAAGCGGCGGAACAGCAGGGCGTCTCCTTCGAGGACTTCAAACAGAACATCAAGAACGGGATCATCCGGCAACAGGTGATCGGACGCGAAGTTGCCTCCAGGCTCCAGCCTTCTCCCGAAGAGGAGCAAAAATTCTACGACGAACATAAGAGCGAGCTGGCCGAACCGGAACAAATCCGGTTGAGCGAACTTATGATCTCCACGGAAAAGGCCACGACAGACGATCAGATTGCCGCCGCCAAAGCCAAAGCCGAAGACATGCTCGCACAAATCAAGAAAGGAACCAGCTTTGAAGATTTAGCCAAAGCAAATTCCAATGGCCCCAGCGCGGCCCAGGGCGGCGATCTGGGTTATTTCAAGCGCGGCACGCTCGCCAAGCAATTGGAAGACACTACCTTCGCCATGAAAGCGGGCGACGTTTCTGACGTGATTCGCACCAAGCAAGGTTTCGTGATCCTAAAAGTCACCGAGCACCACGACGGTGGGATTCCCACATTTAAGGAAGTTGAACCCCGTGTGTCCAATGCCGTCCTCATGAAAAAGCTGCAGCCCGCACTGCGCACTTACCTCGAGCAATTGCGCGATGACGCTTACATTGACATCAAGCCGGGCTACGTGGACACCGCCGCCAGCCCCAATGAAACCAAGCCTGAGGAAACCGCCGCCACCGACCCAAAAGCGAAGAAGCTGAAAAAGAGGAAAAAACTAGGAGTCATTTAAGGTAAGCTTGCCTCACTACGCGCTCCAGGCTCGGCTGGGGATAAACGTCATTAGGCGAGACCACCCATGAAGGACTTTTTTATCTGTGATTGTGTTTTGCACGAAAATAAGGTTGTCACATCCTCCTTCGTTGTAATTTCCAAACAGGTCAAACCCAAAAAGACCGGAGAACCTTATCCGGCTCTCACGCTGGCGGACCGCAGCGGGCACCTTGAAGCCAAAATGTGGGACAACGTCGAGGAAGCTCTCGACGGCTTCGATCAGGACGATTTCATCAAGGTCAAAGGACTGGTCAATAAGTACAAGAACCGCTTCCAGATCACCATCCACAAACTGCGCCGCATGGGAGAGTCGGAAATTGAGTTCGCCGATTTCCTGCCCAAGACCACCAAGAACATTGATGAACTCTGGCGGATGTTGGCGGATTTCGTCGGGACCTTTCAAAATCCTTATCTAAAGACGCTCGTCGAGTCGTTCATGGGGGATCCGGAAATCGCGGCGGCATACCGTAATGCTCCCGCGGCCAAGACTTTGCATCACGCCTATATCGGTGGGCTGCTCGACCATGTGGTCTCTCTCTCTCCCGTTCCTGTGACTTGATCTGTCAAAACTATCCGCAAATCAACCGTGACCTGCTTCTCACCGGCGCTTTTTTGCACGACATCGGCAAAATCCACGAACTTGCCTACAACCGGTCTTTTTCCTATACAACCAAAGGCCAGTTGCTTGGCCACATGATCATTGAACTGGAAATGCTGCACGGAAAAATCGCTCAAATTCCCGGTTTTCCCGACGAACTGAAAATCCTCATTGAGCACCTCATCATTAGTCATCACGGTCAATACGAATTTGGCTCCCCGAAATTACCCATGTTCCCTGAGGCCCTTTTGCTCCATTACCTGGACGACCTGGATTCAAAAATGGAATCCATGCGCGCGCATTTTGAACGCGAACAGGGCAACGAAAACCCCTGGTCCACCTACAATCCGTCGCTGGGCCGCACGCTCTTAAACTCGACAAAATTTCTGGAGAAAAAACCCGCCCCGGTCAACAACCCCGAGGCTTCGTCCAATGGCGACCTCTCCGGCTCTCTCACAGAGCCGTTGCTGGATCCGGAACTGGATAAGATTTAGTTCTTTCTCTGATCTCTGCATCGTCCATCTCGGAACCGAATGCAGTCCGACACGCTTTGACGCTGTGGATTTCCTACTGCTAAACTACTCATTCGTAGCCCATCTTCCCGAGGAACCCCCGTGCGAGCAGAAACCCGTCACCAGATGAAAGAAGACCGCTTTAACCAAGTCACCATGGAGGCATGGGACCGCATGGTGGAGTGGTCGCTCGGCAATCGAACCCTGCTCATCGTGATAATCGCCGTACTGGTGGTGGTAATTTGCGGAGGTTTCGGCGGCTGGTATTACCTGGATCAGCAAGACCAGCAAGCCAGTTTGGAGTTGAACAAGGCCGTGCGCACCATGAGCATGCCGATTCGTCCTGCCGGCATGCCTGCACAAGCCGACTATCCCAGCTTTGCTTCTTCCCAGGAGCGCGCCAAAGCGGCCCACAAGCAATTGGAAGATGTCGTCTCCCAGTTTCCCCATACCCGCTCCGCCGATTTCGCCCACTATTTTCTCGGCACTACCGAGGTGGATTTGAACAATACTGCCGAAGCGGAGAAGGACTATCTTTCGGTATCTAATTCTTCGAATGATGACCTCGCGGCCTTGGCAAAGTTCGCGCTGGCATCGGTTTACCGCAGCAACAATCGCGCCAAGGATGCGATTAGCCTTTATCAGCAGCTCATCAGCAAGCCAACGCGATCCGTGGGCAAAGCCACTGCGCAGTTAGAATTGGCCGCCGCCTACAAGGAAAACAATCAAACGCTCGATGCCAAGAAGACCTACCTGGAAGTCCAGAAGGACAACCCGAGCACCCAGGCCGCCCAAATGGCAATGACAAAGCTGCAAGACCTGAAATAGCCCGGAACCAGGTTGGGGTTCGCCTTTAGTAACCCCCTCGTCGTAATTCCCAATCTCGCTTATGCATTGCAGGGCTTAGGTTTGCAAGACTTTGCCGATTGCCCACCCTTCCCTTCCGGCTACCCACTTTCGTTGTTGATCTTCGGTGATGTTCTCAGATTTTCCCACTGTTGCTAACGTAGCAATCAAGTCCAGGGGAAAGGCCTGGCTGATCTCGTATGGCAAACACTGGAAATACAGCTCAATTCAAGATTTTGTACGGCGAAGGCAATGAGCAGGTTTTGAACGCGCAGGCCGAGTCCATGCAGAAAGCTGGACATAAAGTGGAAAAGGCCAGCAATCGCAAGCTGGTGGAGGCGCTCCTGCGCCACGAATCGTTCGATCTCGTGGTCCTCGGGCCAACGCTCACACGCGACGATCGCCACCATCTTCCTTACATGGTGAAGAAGTCCCATCCGGGCACACGCGTGCTGGTACTGCATGCTGATGGAGGCCGCCATCCCTACGTGGACGGCAATCTGGACACTGGTCATCGTTTGGAAGAGCTGTTGGAAAAAATCACTTCGTTCCGGGCGATGGCTGCAACGGCTGGCCGCTAGAGCTTCGTCGTTTGAGAGACGTTCCCAAGAAACAAAACGCGGGCAGCCATAAGCTGTCCGCGTTGATTTTTGAGGATTGGTTCAGTCGACCGCTGGATGCGCCGAGTCCGCCATCTCTTTGCTGTTTCGCTCGTTCAGGAGGGCTTCCAACTCCATTCGCGCCTTGGCCCGCAACATGTCCGCATAGCTTAGGGCGGACTTCTGGTGTTCAAGCGTCAATGGCGCAACTCGCACCGCCATCAAGGGCGCATCATTATCAAGCATGCGCACCAATCGTTGAGCACGCTCAATCCGGAAATTAATTGAAGACATAGGCCACCTCATACAAGGATTTAGTTTTTGACGATTTTCCACTAGAGTGCCGCTGAAAGGGCTCCGGCACAAGTCTCACTCTGGATTCCCGGGAAAGGAACCGCCGAGGACCTTTAGGATTTGACTATTTGTTGCTGCAACCAGCAATCAAGCTGTTCTCGCGAACTAGCTGGGATCTGAAGAAAGCGCAACCCTGCGCGAATGTCGCTCGTCCATGCAAGTTCCGCAGTGGCTGCGATGGGAGTTCGTTCGCCCGGCAAAGCAAAAGTTGCCGTAAGCGATTTGTGGTTTGGGAAGGGATCTTCAAGGCAAATCGCCATGCCGCCTTCACTGATGTTAGTGGCAATCACGCTTCTTTGCGCACCGTCAGGGAAGGCGATGCCTACATTTATTTCCACTGGATGGCGGAAATAACGCCGCCGCTCGCGTTCCATAAGCCCCAGCGCCGCGCTAAAGCAACGGGTGGCGTTCAAGAGCGAAATTGGCTTTTGCAAAACAAAATTGGCGCCGCACTGGAAAGCCTTGGTGGTCGTGGTTGTGCCATTTAGCAGGGCGAAGGCGATGGACCGCTTGTTGCCCGGCGTCTGGCGCAAGCCATGAAGCACTTGTAAGCCGCTCTGCAGGTCATCGCAATCGACGATCACGGCGTCATAGCGATCCGCCGAAAGGCGCTTTTCAGCCTCGGTTTCCACGCAGATTTCCAGTTCAATAGACAATTTCTCCAGCGCCGGACGAAGCACGCGCGTAACTTCGGTATCATGGGTCAAAAGCAGTGACTGCAGGTGCATATGATCTTCCAATGCTAGTCCGCGCGCTCGGCGTGCGAAATATCACGAAGGTCGTAGCCTGCCTCTTTTCGATCTAAACTTCATCGAACCAGACGCAATTGCGATTGGAAAAGTTCGGCTAACTCAATATGGAAAAACTCGTATATCTGTCGTTAGGTTCCAATTTGGGAAATTCCGAAAAGCAATTGCGCGACGCAATTCAAGGGTTAGTATCCCTCGGCCAGGTTACAAAGGTATCGTCTTTTTACGAAACGGAGCCCGTCGGACAACTCGCGCAACCCTGGTTCACCAACTGCGCGCTAGAGATGAAAACCCTGAAAATGCCTCGTCAGTTGTTGGCTGCAGTTCTTAAGCTCGAAGAGGCCATGGGCCGCAGGCGCACTCAGGAGAAAGGTCCCAGAACCGTTGACATCGATATTCTGCTGTTTGGAAATTCCATCGTTCACGCGCCGGGACTCTGCATTCCGCATCCAGCCATGCATCAACGGCGCTTCGTCCTGGAGCCGCTGGCAGAAATTGCGCCGGGGCTGTGTCATCCGCAGTTAAAACAAACCATTCGCGAATTGCGCGACGCCTTGCCCAGCGGCCAGTTAGTAAGAAAATTACCACCCGCGTAGTCCAGATCAAGGAAGAATAAGGCTGCCGCCGGATTTCGCCGGGTCTGTAATCGTGCCTTGCTGCGGGGGGAATTGCTGCACTAAGAAATCAATGAATGCACGGGATTTGGGCCGGCCCGAAGTTCGTGTATATGCCATCCGCACAAGAAATACCAATGCACGTAAAATTTCCGGATCGCGAAGGCGCACAAAGCCCATGTGCTTTTGTTCAGTCTCGCGATACTCGCGCACCATCTTTTGAATTTCGCCAGAGACTGCCTGCTGACGCAGCGCGGGTAGCAGGCTCTCATAATGTAGCCCGGAATGCACCAGCGTCTCATACGATTTTGCTAATGCGGAGAGCGCACTGATCAAATCATTATCGGTGAGGGTCCGGTCAGCCATCGCGGCCTGGGTGAGCGCAAAGCTAAGGCCAAGAACTAAATGCTCTTGTTCGTAAAGGAATTGCTGCCCAATCTCAACGCTCCCGAAGAGGGCCTCCGCGCTCACTTCGCCCGCCCCGCGCGGCTTTTCATGCTGGCGCGACTGCTGTAGATAGACGCAGGAACTGGGACAATCCAGCGTAATCTCCCGCTGTTCACCGCAGCACTGGGGGCAGATATGTCCGTGGACTGCGGGGCAAAATCGCTTTTCTTTTCGGGTCTCACAAAGGGTGCAACTCACGTCGACCGCCTCCCGAGCAACATTATGACATGTGTTCCTTAATGCTCTGCTGCCGTAAAACCCACTGAAATTCGCGGTCTCGGAGCCCTAAATAGCCCGAAAGGGCATTTTTTGCGGGCTTCAGGGGTATCAAGTTAGAAAAACCGCATGAAAACTGCTCAAAACGGTGCTTTTTCCACAGGAGCGATGGTGTAAGATGCGCCAGTCGTTCCAAAAAACTTTCAGACTTGCAGGAGGGAGAATTTATGGCATCAGGTATGACAAAGACACAGCTCGTACGCCACCTGGCGGAAAAGCTTGAGACCAACAATAAAACAGTAGCGGCATTCCTGGAGCATCTCAGCGACACAGCGGTGAAGGAAACCAAGAAGAACGGCGTGTTCGTGGTTCCGGGTCTTGGACGGCTAGTGAAGGCGCATCGCAAAGCCCGCATGGGACGCAACCCCCAGACTGGTGAACCGATCCAGATTAAAGCGAAGACCGTGGTGAAATTCCGCGTAGCAAAGGCAACCAAGGACGCCATCGCGCCCAAGAAGTAACTCAGGTTTACATTGCGATTTCGAAGGCCGGCTCCCGTAGCTGGCCTTCCGCATTTTCTGGCGCATAAATCTGCTTCGCTATTCCTCCCTATCCACAATTGCTTCCGCTTCGATCTCCACCAACATCTCCGGAGCAACCAGCGCGCTCACCGCAACCAATGTCGTAGCCGGACGGATGTCCTTGAAGAACTCTCCATGTGCTCTGCCAACTTTTTCCCAATTGGCAATGTCGGTCACGAAAATTCTCGTCCGCACCACATCCTTCAAACTAGCCTTCGCTTTTTTTAGAGCGGCTTCGATGTTCTCGATGGTCTGCACCGTCTGCGCGTAAGCATCACCAATCCCAATCAGCTTTCCATCGGGCCCTGTTGCCGTTGTGCCGGAGACGTGCACGTAAGACCCTGTCCTCACCGCGCGCGAATAGCCCACGATCGGCTCCCAAGGCGCGCTACTCGAAAAGTTCTCTCTCTTCATTCCAGTTCCTTTCCAGTCATAGATTCAATGAATTACCCAATTGGCAGCTGCCTCGCGCGACTGCCAGAGCTGCCCCCCATAAAACCTCATTCCCGCCTTCACTATCTAAACAGATGAGGCACGGTACGAGTGCGACTTACAAAAGTCACTTGCACTGTGGCTATAGCTGCGATAAGAAGAGCCAATAAGGCCGATTGTTTCAAGAATAAGTCGGCCAGTTAACGGAGGTCTTATGGATCCGGAACCGGAACCGCTGGAACAATTTTTCCTTGAGCTGGTTGGTCGGCGCTACGCGGAACAAATCGGGATTCGCGATCCCCAAATCGTAAATTACGTTGCGTCGCTGCTCGCCGAGTTCTGTGACGCAAAGCAACTCTTCAAAATCGCCACTGCCAAGGGACAACCTATCAACGACGTTGGAGAAATGGTACTGGAATCGAACCCCGTATACGGCCCAGCTCCCTCGTTTGACCGCGAACGTCAGGTGCGAAAGCACATTGGCGACTACACGCTGTTTTTCACAGGCATGTTTCCCGAGAGCATCAATCACTACCGCCTGCGCCACAATCGGTTAGAAAATTTTGTGGACTGGATGAAGGCCGGCAAGGAAAGCTATTACATCGTCTCTAAATTCGAATATTTCGAATACGCCAAGGTTGCTCCGTTGTTTGCCACTCTCTCCCAGAATTTTGAACAGTGCGTTTATGGCCTGAACATGGTAAAAAACGATCTTCGCGAGATGCAACATCCCATTGTTCGCCGCAACGACGAACTGCTGATGTAGCGCTGTCTCAAGAGCGTTTTCGGCGATAGAAATTCAACGCGGCATCCCCCTGCACCAACCTGCGAACCTCATCGAAGCCGCCGCATTCTTTCCCGGGGTCAAACCGTTTTTCATGTTCCGCAATGACTGTTGCTTCTGCTTTAAGCAATCCCGTTTGACCCAGCGCGCTGAGCACTTGCGGATAAGCCTCCTGCATTCGATACGGCGGATCAAAAAAGATGAAATCAGCAGCCACATGATCGTTCGCCAGGGAGCGAAGGCCACGCAAGGCATCAAGTTTCACAATTCTGAAATTCTGCTCAATCTTCAGAGAGGCCAGATTTCGCGAGATCAGCTCAGATGCCTGCATGGACGATTCCACGAAATACACCATCTCCGCGCCGCGGCTGAGGGCTTCAATTCCCACTGCTCCCGTTCCTGCATACAAATCAATCCAAATCGTTCCCTCCAGCGCATCAGGATGTCCCGCAGTCAGAACATTAAATAGAGTTTCACGCAACCGGTCGGATGTAGGCCGAATCTCCATTCCTTTAGGGGAAAGCAATGGACGGCTGCGATATTTCCCCGCAATCACTCGCATGAAAGTGAATCACTTTGGACTAGGACAACCGCGAGCGCGTGATGTCGGCGAGCGCTTCGGTCAGCAAGAGAGAACCATTCAAAGACAAGGTGCGCCGCAATGTCATCCCCCGCTCTCTGGCAAATTCCTTGAACGCCACATCAATATCGTAAAGAACTTCCACGTGGTCAGCCAAAAATCCCACTGGTTGCACCAATACTTCCTTGTGGCCTTCCCGGCTCAGACGCAGGATCTCTTCCTCCACGGCAGGTCCGGCCCACGGCCCTCCCGACGCCCCCTGGCTTTGAAACGCGAAACTCCACTGTTCCTGCCGCAATCCCACGGCAATCGCAACCAGACCGGCTGTTTCTTTCGCTTGCCGGTCGTAAGGATCGCCCTGCTCAATGGTCCGGACAGGAACACTGTGTGCAGTGAAAATAATAGGGGCGGAATCGAACAGAGGAGCGCTCCGCGCAACCTGTAATTTCTCGGCAAATGCCGCGATCAACAACGGGTGGTCGTGCCAGGACTCCACGAATTCAATCGCAAACGAGGGCGTATTTTTCGCTACCGCCGAACGGTAGAGTCCCACGCTGGTACGCGAATTCTGCGGTGCCAGACAAATTACCACTGCCCGCGTCACTCCATCCGCGATCATGCTGCGCACCGCGTCGTCAATAAAGGGCTTCCAGTTTCGCATCCCCACATACACCGGAAGATGCAACTCGGCAACCAGCAACTCCGCCTGCTCCCGCGTCAGATCGGTCAGCGGAGAGCGGCCAATCAAGCCATAACGATGTTTGATCTCCTCCACCACCTCCGGCGGCAATCCCCGCCCTCCCGTGACTCGCATCAGGAATTCCGGCACATCCTCCACGGATTCCGGGCTTCCATGCGCAAGCAGGAGCACCGCATCTTTATCTTTTTGAGTGTTTGGCACTTGGCACCTAACAAGAAAGTGACATCACGCGTCATCCATCATCAATTATCTCGCGGAGTATTGCTGCACGAATTCCGTCAACGCCTTTACATTTTCCACCGGAGTTTCCGGAAGGATCCCGTGTCCCAGATTGAAAATATGTCCCGGTCGCCCGTTGGCTTGCCGCAAAATTTCCGTTGCCCGGCTTTTCAGCTCACACCACTCGGCGAACAGCAGTACCGGATCCAAATTTCCCTGCACCGCCCCTTGCATTCCCAATGCTTTCCAACCTTCATCGAGCGGAACGCGCCAGTCCAATCCAATCACATCGGCCCCCGTTTGCTTCATCCACTTCAATAATGTTGCCGTCTCCGTCCCAAAATAAATTACTGGCACACCAGATTTTTTTACCTTTTCCACTAGTTCGCGCGTTCGAGGCAGCACATAGCGCTCATAATCCTCAACTCCCAGGCAACCCACCCAACTGTCAAAAATCTGGATTACATCCGCCCCCGCGCGCACTTGTTCGAGCGCATATTCGGAAGTCACGCACACCAGTTTCCGCAGCAACTCATCCCATGTTTCAGCAGACGTGTACATCATTTTTTTCGTTTGCAGATAATTGCGCGACCCTCTCCCTTCGATCATGTAGCTGGCCAAAGTAAAGGGCGCTCCGCAAAATCCAATCACCGGCAGGGTGTCCCCAAAATGCTTCCCGACAAGCCGGACGGCTTCCGCTACATATCCCAGTTCAGCCGCGCGATCCGTCCGCAAGCGGGCCACATCCGCCTTATTTTTCACCGGATTTTCCACCACCGGCCCTTCCCCATCGGCAAAATGAAAAGGCAAGTCCATGACTTCGAGCGGCAATGGAGATCGGCAAAAATGATGGCCGCATCCACTCGCAGTGCCTCCGCAGCAGTAATCGTGACCTCCGCCGCGAGCCGCGGGTTCTTGCAGATTTCAATCAGCGAGTGCTCTTTGCGGACGGCCCTGTATTCCGGCATGTAGCGCCCGGCCTGTCGCATGAACCATACAGGGGTACGGTCCGCCGGCAACGCTTTGCAGGCCTTTACGAAGCGGGAATCGGGGGCTGGCATGAGGAATTAATGTAGCACTTTCCACAACGCGTTCGCTGTGACCTAGTGCGAAGAAGGCGCGTTCACATAATCGTCCATAGAGACGTCGAAATACATCAACTCTTTGTCATTCGCGTCGCGAACACCCGTCAGGTAGAAGTGTGCGCCCGCGAGAGGCGCTGAAATTCCAGAAATATCAAAGAAGAGAAATCCAGCTTGCGTCGTATGCGGCTCAACTGCCATGGCTGCAAAGCGCGAGTTGTGGATCTCGTCCCGGATTTCCTGACGCATGCCTCCCTTCACCTTTCTCGTCGGAAAAGGAAGCGGAGAAGGCGCAGTCCTGGCCGAAGGATGCGATATCCGCCTGGCGATATCGTCTTCCGAGGCAGGCTGCATCTTTGTCCGGTCCTGAGTCACATATTCTGGCTTCACGTCTGCCAGGGAAATTGCCTGATCGCTGTCGTTGGTAATGACCATCAACACAGGCAGAAAGCCAATCTCGCTATACTTTTCATTAAAAATTTTCGCCTTCTCCGGCGTGTCATATGGGTCGAGGGCTACCGTCACCTTCTCCCCGGAATGCTCATCATGCGCCGGATATGCCTTCGCGCTATGCGTCGCAGGCATGGTGAAATCCTTCGCAGCCCACGCCACCATGCTGAAAATCAGCACCACGCACAGCGTGACACCTGTCTTTTTCATAGAAAATATCTTATTACGCAAGATTTTGATTTGCCCGATTTGAGGCCGCAACAGCGTGCGCGACTCACTCATTATAGGATGCAAGCAGCTCGCAAAATGGTATTTTCGGAATGCGATTTCATCCTTAGTGCGAACCGCGGGCCAATCCGCGTAAAATGGCCCTTCCCTCATGTACCTGCTCTACAGCTTGCTTCTGGCTTTGGCGCTTGTCGCCGGACTCCCATTCTGGCTTTTTCAGGCCATTCGTCATGGAAAATATACTCGCGGGCTGTCAGAAAGATTTGGCCGTGTACCTGGCAGGTTACTGAAGACCCCAAATCCCCCGACTATTTGGATCCACGCCGTTTCCGTGGGGGAAGTACTCGCAATAAGCAAACTCGTAACGCAGCTTCAACAGGACCTGCCTCGATATCGCACCCTGGTTTCCACCACCACCGACACTGGACAAAAACTCGCCCGCGAGAAATTTGGCGAGTCAAATGCCTTTTACTTTCCCTTGGATTTTGCTTTTTCCATTAGACCCTACCTTCGGGCCCTGAAGCCCGATTTGCTTGTGCTAGCCGAGACTGAATTCTGGCCGAATTTGCTGCGCCTTTGCAGCCAGCAAGGAACATCCATTGCGGTTGTCAACGCTCGCATTTCCGACCGCTCTTTCCCCGGTTATCGCCGCTGGCGCAAACTGCTCACACGCATTTTGGAGAATGTGAATCTGCTCCTTGCCCAAACGGACGAGGATAGCCGGCGACTGATTGACATTGGCGCTCCCGGCGATCGCGTGAAAGTAAGTGGGAATCTAAAGTTCGATGTTGCCGCTCCCACTGCTTCTAAGATTGTCGAGCGGCTCCGTGAGAATTTTGTGCAGGCACGCTCCGGCCCGATTTTTGTGGCTGGCAGCACCGTGGCCATTGAAGAAGAAGGTCTGCTGCTGAATGCCTTCCGGAATGTTCTTGCCAGCCAACCCGCGGCGGTCATGATCCTGGCACCCCGCCACCCGGAACGCTTTCCGGAAGTCGCCGAGCAATTGCGCGTCTTCGGCCGTCCATTGTGGCGCCGCACCTTGTGGCAACAAGAGCCAATACGCGGCGGTATTTTCCTGCTCGATAGCATTGGCGAGTTGGGCTCAGTATATTCTTTGGCTGACGTGGCCTTCGTTGGAGGCAGCCTGGTCCCGCGCGGAGGACATAACATAATTGAGCCTGCTCAATATGGCGTCCCAATTATCGTGGGCAACCATACCGAAAACTTTCGCAACATTATTGGGCTCTTTCACGGCCGTGAAGCGCTAAAAATTGTCGGCCCCGCCGAACTACCTCTAGTCTTGCTGGAATTGATGTCCAATCCCGCGGAACGAGCGGAACTTGGCCGCCGCGCGCAGGAAACTTTGCATTCTCAAATGGGAGCCACGCAAAGAACTGTTGCCGCTTTGAAGAATTTGCTTTCCGCTAAGTCATCTTCGGCGGGCGCTCCATGAGCATTCTCGGCACCGTCTACGGAAGCGTGGTTTACACCCGCAACGCTCTTTATGATCGTGGCCTTCTCCGTTCGCACCACCTCGAAGGCCCAGTCATTAGCGTGGGCAATTTAAGCGTCGGCGGTTCGGGAAAGACTCCCTTTACCCTCCTTCTCGGCAAACTCCTTCATTCGCGAGGCATTAGATTTGACGTTCTTTCGCGCGGCTACGGCCGTGACAGCCGGGGCGTATTGCTGGTAGATCGTTCCGGATCTCCGCGCGAATTTGGCGATGAACCCCTTATCTTGGCCCGCGCCTTACAGTCGCCTGTGATCGTGGGCGAAAACCGATACCACGCCGGCAAGTTTGCCGAACAGAAATTCGGCCCCCGACTCCACATTCTGGACGATGGCTTTCAGCACCGCTCTCTGGCCCGCGACTTTGATATTGTGCTGGTTTCATCCCGTGACATGGACGACGGTTTTTTGCCCTCCGGCCGCCTTCGCGAGCCGCCGTCATCTTTGCACCGCGCCCATGCGATCGCGACGTCAGACCAGCTTAGCCAGACATTCCTTCTTCACCTCAATAAACCCGTGTGGACGATCCGCCGAGGCGTTGTGGTGGAGAACCCGCCAATCCGCCCGATTGTCTTTTGCGGAATCGCACGGCCCGCCCCGTTTCTCTCCCAGCTTCGGGATGCCGGTATTGAACCAGCCGGCGAAATGGTATTTCGCGATCATCACCGCTATGGCCCGCGAGATGTTCAGTCCTTGCAAAGACTCAGCGATCAACAGCAGGCCAACGGCTTCATTACCACAGAAAAAGACGCCATCAACCTCGGCGAGCACCTCGACAGCGTCGGGCCCGTCGCAATCGCCCAGGTCACCATGGAACTCGAGGACTCCGCTAAAGCTGTGGATGCCATGCTAAGGATGATTTCCTCGCGAAGTCCCCGCCATGAGAAAATCCTTTCAGCTCATGAATAAGAATAAACATCATCCTCCTAAAGAAGCCGACCGTCTCAAGAAGATCGTGGAGTCTTTTCCCAACGTCACCATCACCGTGCTGGGTGACCTTGTCGCCGATGAATTTATCTTCGGCGAAATTTCGCGCGTTTCCCGCGAAGCTCCCGTGCTGATCTTGAAACACAAAGAACGGACAATCGTGCCGGGCGGTGGCGCAAACGCCATCAATAACCTCGCCGACCTCGGCGTCAATGTGCTGCCAGTCGGTATTGTCGGAGACGACGAAGCAGGAAGAATGCTTCTGAAATACTTCCGCCACAAAAAAATTCCTCTCAGTGGAATTCTTAAAGACAAAAGCTTTCCCACCGTTACCAAGACGCGCGTGCTGGTGGGCCTACCCCATACCTGGCGGCAGCAAGTGGTTCGCCTTGATAAAGAACCGGAAGCCGAACCGAATCATCACCTGAAGCGCGAACTGGTGCTGGCCACGCGGCAATATACCAGGGCCTCGGACGCGCTCCTGCTTTCCGATTACGGCTATGGAGCGGCAGCGCCGGCCATTTGGAACACAATCCGCGAACGCGGACGTTTTGACCGCCTGCCGGTCGTGCTTGATTCGCGTTACCGCATGCTGCAGTATTCCGGCATAACCGCGGCCACTCCGAACGAACCCGAGGTCGAGCACGCCCTCGGCGCCCGCATCGGAACAGACTGGCGACGGCTTTGCGCCGCCGGGGAAGAAGTGATGAAGAGGATGAAACTTCAGTCCTTGGTCATAACTCGCGGACGCGAAGGCATGACGGCATTTTCACAAGAACACAAACCTGCGGACATTCCAATTTCCGGCTCCGACCAGGTCGCGGATGTAACCGGCGCCGGTGATACCGTAATCGCCACCTTCACCGCGGCTTTGGCCGCTGGAGCAGACGCCCAGGAGGCAGCGCACCTGGCCAACTGTGCTGGCGGCTTGGTCGTAATGAAGCGCGGGACAGCCACAGTGTCGCAACAGGAATTACTGCACGCGGTCACGCAATCTACGCCATTGATACGAGAACATTGATAAGAGAACATTGAAATCCGCGCCTCCATCCAAAGTCCTCGACCGCCCAGCATTGCTGGAACAAACTCGGGCGTGGCGACGCTCCGGCGATGCGATCATCCTCGCCAACGGATGTTTCGATCTCCTTCATGTCGGCCACGTTCGCTATCTCCACGCCGCCAAACAATTGGGCGGCAGGCTTGTGGTAGCAGTCAATTCTGACGATTCCGTCCGCGCTCTCAAGGGCGAAGGACGTCCGCTCATTCCCGCTGAAGAGCGCGCCGAACTCCTCGCAGCCCTTGCCGATGTGGATGCTGTGGTATTTTCTCCGAACCGGACGTGCGTGCCCTGATTCACGAAATACATCCCGACGTGCAGGCGAAAGGGACTGACTACACAGCCGATTCAGTCCCCGAGCGCGACACCGTCCGCCAATACGGAGGACGAGTGGAAATCGTAGGCGATCCCAAAGATCACTCGGCGACTGAAATGATCCGCACCCGCCTCGACCGGCACCCTCGATGAATACCGAGCTGATCGGTAACTTAGCTCCGCGAGATGTTCGCAAATTTCTGATTGTCCGGCTTGGCTCCATGGGGGACGTGATTCACGCGTTGCCAGCGGTCACCGCTTTGCGACAGAAATTTCCAAATGCGAAAATCGGTTGGGCAATCGAAGAGCGCTGGGCGGAGCTGCTCCGCGCTACCTCGGCCACGCCTTACGGCCCACTCTCACCGCAACGCCCGTTGGCGGATTTCGTCCATACCGCCAACACCTTCAAATGGCGCTCGAACCTGATTTCTTCCCGAACCCGCCGCGAAGTGAAGGTATTCAAACAAACATTGCGAGATGCCGCATATGACGCCGCGATTGATTTTCAAGGGGCCCTCAAGTCCGCCGTAATCGCACGCTGGGCAAAACCTCGCGCCATTTTCGGATTTTCCTTTCCGCGCGAAAAACTTGCTCGATGGTTTTATTCGCAAAAAGTTCAAGTAGCCGGAACCCACATTGTTGAGCAGAATTTGTCACTGGCGGAATCTTTTGCAAGTCTGAAGTTGCAAATGACGGCCGCGCTTCTTCCGCACGATGAAACCGCCGAACAAAAAATGCAGCACTGGCTCGAGGAACATAAAATCTCCCGCTTCGCTTTGCTCAACCCGGGCGCTGGTTGGGGCGCAAAGCAGTGGCCGGCTGAACGATACGGCCAGGTTGCCAAACAGCTTGCCACTGAGGGAATAAATTGCTTGATTAACTTCGGCCCGCGCGAAGAAACGCTTGCGAAGATTGTTCAGCAGGAAAGTGGAGGGACCGCACACCCGGTAAATTGCTCCATTACCGACCTCATCGCGCTCACCCGGCGGGCCGGCTTATTCATTGGCGGAGACACCGGTCCCATGCACCTCGCTGCCGCGCTGGGCACTCCCGTGGTCGCAATCTTTGGTCCTACCGATCCCGCACGCAACGGACCTTTTGCCACTCGCAATGTCGTGCTCAGGGACCCCGACAGCACAACCAGCTATTCGCACCATGACAATGCAGACACGGGACTAATGCAAATTACCACTCGGGAAGTCCTCGCCGCAGTCCACAAACTTATGGGAAGCAGCGCATGAATTCAGTGAAATGGTCCAAAATCGCCCGCCGCATTCGCGTACCGCTGGGCTTCGCGTTTGCCGTTCTTTACGTCTGGCTTGCGAAGCCGGACGCGGCAAGCATCGCAGTCGGATGCATATTTATCGCAACTGGCCTGCTGGTACGGGCGTTCGCTTCGGGCCACGTACGCAAGAATGAACAACTGGCCATGACCGGCCCTTACGCCTACACACGCAACCCGCTCTATCTTGGTTCCATCATCATCGCGGTGGGATTTGGCATTGCCTCTCTCAATGTTTGGATCGCCGCCATCCTCGTCATCTTCTTCCTTGCCATATATCTTCCTGTGATTCGTAACGAGGAAGAATTTTTGCGCGCTAAATTTCCCGAGTTTGAAGACTACGCAACCAGAGTTCCCCGGCTCGTGCCTAGCATGGTTTCCGCCGGGAATACCGGAGCCTTTTCCTGGCAGCTCTATCGCAAACACCGCGAGCACAATGCGCTCATCGGATCGTTGGTCTTGGTCGCAATCCTAATCGCAAAATTGTTTTGGCTGAAAACGGCCCACTAGATTTATTGCAGACGAAATCTCTCATTGATAAGCCGCTGCAAACGCGGTTTGTAAAGCAGATCGTAGGCCAGTTCCTTGTCGGGAAACATGGCGAGCGCGGCCTGCTTCGTCGCCGCAGCCATCTCCGCAGCTTCTTCAATCGTCAAGTCCGGGTCCTGTCCGATCACAGACATCACCATGCTCATCATCATTTGCAGCCGCCGGATTTTCTTGCCTTCCTCGGCAAGTTCGCTTGCAGCTTGAGATCGTTCGATCTGTTGCCGGATGTCCATTCGCCTCGCAATGAATCGTAACTATTAGACGAAAGAATCGGACCCCGCGTTGCAGACTTTCTGGCGCGAACTTGCAGCGACGGTTACTAAACAGGCCTCGACTTGATCCGGGCAAACCGTTCTTTCATCCTAAGGAATGGCGTTTCGTAGAAGCGGTAGGAACATGCTGCCAACGATGTTGTCAGCGTCAAGGAAAGTGTCCAATAGCCGACAAACGCCCGAAGAGTGTGGGGCGTGCCAACCAACTTGACGCAGAGATAAAGCGCAAGCATGTGAAAGACATACAACCCATAAGAAATTTTTCCCATATAGCGCAACCAGCGTGGGACAAAATGAATTTGGAATACCGATAAAAAGATGAGTCCAGCTCCAATTGCCATCGCGGGATATCCAATGAGCATAAAGATGCGAGTGAGCCCGAAATAATGACCAGCCGCGAACCAAGTAGCGCAGCCTCCAGAAAGTAAGGCAAAACGCGCAAGTAAGTTCAAATGAAGTTTTTTCTCATGCAATAACACGGCAGTGATGCTTCCCAACGCCAGAGGATCGAAACGCGTAAGCGTATTAGTGAAGATGGCGCTCTCGGAAAAACCAACATATGGCAACATCACCTGCCTCGCCAAGAAGTCGAAACAAGTAGCAACAAACCGCTGACGTACAACAGGACCTTGAGCCGGCTCGTCTTTCCCATGATGAGAGGCCAAAAAAGATAAAACTGCTCCTCAAAAGACACGCTCCAAAGAATGAACATGACGGAGGCTGGACCAGCTATTGATAGAATGCCCGCCGATCGAAGAGAAAGGACCCAGTTGCCTGAGACGAGCAAGAAAGCAAGTACATACCTTAGCGGGAAACTTTGAGCAGGAAACACAAGCGGCAACAAAA
Organism: uncultured Acidobacteriota bacterium; assembly: GCA_963831435.1. Classification (GTDB taxonomy): domain Bacteria; phylum Acidobacteriota; class Terriglobia; order Terriglobales; family Acidobacteriaceae; genus JAICKN01. The sequence continues at coordinate 41,160 of CAWHQK010000054.1, read as the reverse complement.
CAGCGATTAGAAGTCCTAGCAAATACAGCGGCCAGATGCGTAATATTCTCCGCAGATAAAAGGACCGCAAGTTGATCGCGCCAAAACGCTCTTTTTCGCGCAGCAATAGTTCTGTGATGAGGTAAGCGCTCAAAAAAAAGAACAGGTCAACGCCAAATTTGCCTGCCGATACAGCGCTGGCAATGAAAGATGCGCCGGGGACGTGATGTGCAATGTAATAGGCGGAATCTGGTGAAAGGCTATGAGCTATGTACACGCCCAAAAAAGCAAAAAACCGCAGGCCATCCAACTCGGGGCGATAGAAACCCGGACTAACTAGTTTGAGTGCGGTGACATCAAGTCTGGTCGCAACTGCGGTTGCCATGGAGTGCAGCGATTTTAAGTAGTATCGGCGACCGGAAACAATTGCAAGCTAGATACTGTCGCACTTCGTCCGAGGAAGACAACACGCCGGTACGGAAACATGCCCGAAATTCGTCCTTCTTTCCCGAACCATCGAAATCCCCATTCCCTGCATCAGAATGATCGAAGAAAACAAAGAAGGAAATCTGTATATTTGATTCCGCATTTCACGGAGGCAATATGGCCAGTACCAGCAGCAGAGTTCCCAATCCCGATGGAAAGCTGGTGCAAGTGTTCGATAGTGATGAGGAATCAGAAGTGATGGTGGTCCGCGGCCTGCTTGAGTCCTCCGGCATTGATTGCGATGTCTCCAATCTCGAAGCTCCACAGAACATTCTTCCCGGAGTCGGTGGCGTGGTGATCTTGGTACGCGAGGAAGATGCCGAGTCCGCCCGCGCCATTATCGAAGCCGGCCGCCAGTCCGCGGGTGAGGACGCTACTGAGGAACCGCCGTCTGGGGAATGACTAGCTGCCCATTCAGATAGAACGTGACCGCACCGTCCAGATCGGTCCGGTATGTCTTGATTCCTGCCGCCGCCAGCCGCTCCAGCACCTGCGGCTTGGGATGTCGATAGACGTTGTTCGCTCCCACGGAAATCACCGCGAACCGCGGCTTCACCGCTGCCAGCAGCTCGGGAATGGTTGATGTCGCACTTCCATGGTGCGCCACCTTCAGCAAGTCGGCCTGCGGCTCCTCGTGCGCAATCCGCTTTTCGGTCTGCTTCTCTGCATCCCCCTCAAGCAGCGCGGAGGTATTTTCGTAGGTCACTTTCATCACAATGGAATCATCATTTTCGCGGCGCTTTTTCACGACCTCACCCGTAGGAGCAAAAAAACGTATCGTCGCGCCACCGAAGTTCAGCGAATCTCCCGCCTCACGCTCTACGACTCGAATCCCCAGCAATTTTGCCTCCTGGACTAACGCATCCATTTCGGAGGAGTGCGTATTTTTTCCGATCCACAACTCCCGCGGATGAAAATTCGCCAGCACGGCGTACATTCCTCCAATGTGGTCCGCATGGGGATGCGTCACTTCCACCGCGTCCAACCGGCCAATCCCTCGCGACCACAAATAAGGAGAAACGACTTCCTCTCCCACGTCGAATTCCGTGTGCATCCATTGCGGCATTCCGCCAGCATCCACCAGCGCAGTACGGCCGTCAGGAAAAGCAAGAAAAAGCGAGTCGCCCTGGCCCACGTCAATCGCCGTCACTTCAAGGACCTTGGGAACAAGTGTAGGACGTGGCGGAATCTCCGCCACCCAGAACGCGCTGACCGCCAGCAACACCAGTCCGGTTGAGGCGAATAGTGCCCGCCGCCTCGAGAGTAATATCGCCACGCTGAGAGCGCATGCGGCAAAGAAGATCGCCCCGATTGCCGGAGTAGGCACCCTTAAATCGGCGACGCGCAGGTTGCCCAACATGTGGATCGTTCCCGTGATCGCATCGAGCGCCAGCGACGCAGCAAGCGCGGGAATTTTAGCCAGCGCCAGCCAGGCATAGCCAAGCCCAATGGCCAGAACCGCCGCCGGCATCATGATTTCCGTAAGCGGCAGCACCAGGATATTCGCGGGGAGCGCCGTCACTGTCACCCGATGAAAGTAGAAGGCCATGGGCAGCGCCATGCCCAACTGCATCAGCAGCGAAATAAACAATATTTCGCTCGTAGCCAAAGCTATTCGCGCCCCCCGCGAAAGTGCGGAAACAGCAAGTCCATATCCCGTAAACCGTCCTAGCCGGGACGCAATCAAACGCAGATCGAGGCGAAATTGCGCAACAATGGGCGCACACACTCTGTCGTACGCGAGCGCATGAATCTGCCGCGCACCGCGCGCGAAAGGTTGGGTTGTTTGTTCCAGCAACGGCACCCCAACCCCGGCAATGACGATCACGCACAAAAACGTCATTTGGAAACTGGCCCCAAACAATGCGTGCGGATCTGCCAGCAATACGCCCAGCGCGGCAATGCCAATCGCATTCAGCATGGACCGTTGCCGGTACAGCAGCCGCGCCCCCAGAAATAGCGCGCACATCAACGTCGCCCGCCACACCGGAGGCCCGACATAGGTCAAGAATGCGTACGCCGCCGTCACAACAACGGTGATCAGACTGGCCATCACCTCGTTCGCATGCAACATACGCCGCAGCACCCAGAAGGTGACAAACGCCAGAATGCCCACATTCATTCCTGAAACCACCAGCAGGTGATAAGTTCCCGTGCGCTGAAAGTCCATGCGCGACTCATGGCTCACAAAACTTTCATCGCCAATCATCATGGCGTCCATCAGATCGGCTTCCGCCGGACGCCATAGCGCATGGATCTTGCCAATCACGCTGCGGTGCGCGCGCGCCCGCCATTTTTCCGAACGGCTCCCTACAAACCCCGGCAACAGCTGTACCTCATCCCCCTTCGCGGATCCGAGCACAGCAATTCCGTTCTCATTCAAATAGCCCTTGTAATCAAAAGCTCCAGGATCGCGAAAATTATGCGGAGGGGAAAGTTTGGTCACACATTGCAGCCGCTGACCGTACAGAAAAGTCACGGGTGCCGCGTCATCACTCGCGTACACCGCGAGCCGCACGCCCGCGCGCACCGGAAAGAATTTCCCTTCGACTCTGACCTCTTCCGTTTCCAAATCCAGCAACTGGCGAATTTCTCCTCGTCCGCGATTCTGCCAATCCCCTTCGCGCACCACATGTGCAACAATTGTCACGCTCTGGTGATTGGAATAAGAAAGAATTTCCGTCCCCGGGTTTAGCGTAGGCCGTAGCTCCACCATGAACGCCGCGACGGCGAACACCGCAATCAGGCACAAGCTGCGCGCAAGGGCCACCCACCGCTCGCGAAAAAATAAGCTGGCAAACGCCGCGATCACGCCCGCCGCCAGCCACCCATCCGGAAGCCGGGAAATGTGAGTCCCGCCGAGAATTCCCAGGGCAAAAGCCAGAGCTGCCCAGGCCATGGGCTGACGCTCGGCGAAACCCGGGCCGCTTTTCTGTGAAATTGATTTCATGTCCGCGAAGGAAGGCTATCGCGACAAATGAAAGACGCTCTCCAAATGGAACGTCTGCGGGAACAGATCAATGAAGTGCGCCTGCTCAATGCGGTAGCCGGCAGCAAGCAAGACCTGTAGATCGCGTGCCAGCGTGGCCGGATCGCACGATACATATGCGATCTGCGGCGCACTTAAATCCGCAAGCTGGCGCACAATCTTCTCTCCCATCCCGCTGCGTGGAGGATCAACCACCACATAGTCAGGACGCGTGGATTTCGCCTTCGTCAAATACTGTTCCGTTGTGGAGCGTACAGCCTTCACGTTCGGCTCAGAATTGTAGCGAAGGTCAGTATGAGAAATCGGTGACGCCTCAACCGCAATCACCTGTGTAAAACTCTTGGCCAGGTGCGATGAAAAAAGTCCCACACCCGCGTATAAATCGAGCGCCAGCTTTCCCGACCGGCCTCCCGTCACAAGGTCTACTAACTTATCCGTAAGGAAACGATTGGTCTGAAAAAAAGATCCGGCGCTCACGCGAAATACGGCGCTGGCGACGCGATAAGTAAGACTTGATGAACCCGTGTCCGCAATGACCTTCATTTCATCGGCGAAAGCAGCTTTCTTAATCACGCGAAACGCCACCGCTCCGGAAATTTCTGGAATACTTGCCTGTAGTCCAGCTAAAAATCTCTCCATCGGCGCGGCTTCCGCTCCCACGCAATACACTGCCCCCTGAAGCTGCGCATCCTCGGCATCCGCAAAAAGTTCAATCTCTTCCACCTCTCCCGGGACCTTGCCCGCTCGACCCAACTCCCACAATTTCACGATTGCAGCGTTAATCGCAGGAGAACTAATCGGACACTCCTCCACCGGCAACAATTCATGCGAAGCGAATTTGTAATATCCCAGAGCAAATGCCGGTTTCGTCTTGATCTTCAGCCGAGTGCGGTTGCGATAGTGCCATGCAGGCGAGGGATGGACATGAATTTCCGCCTCCAAGTCCACCTTTCCCACGCGACGCAGGTTTTCTTTCAGAATCTCAGCTTTGATCTGGAGCTGATGTTCGTAGTTCGTATGCTGATATTGACATCCGCCGCAGCGCTGGAAATAAGGGCAGCGTGCATCCGCGCGCTGCGCGGAAGCCGCTAGCAGTTTTTCCATTTTTCCTTGGGCAAAACCGCGTTTGTCGCTGCGCAGCGTGGCTTCAATCTGCTCCCCGGGCAGCACAAATGGAACAAACACGGCCTTGCCGCGCCCCTGCTCATCGGCAGGCAATCGCGCCAACCCGTCGCCGCCATAAATCATTTTTTCAACGGTAAGTTTCATCGAAAGCAAGCGCCGTTCGCCCAACCAGAACAATTACGTCCTATTCTCCCAACCTCTCACCGCTCTGGAGCCTGTATCCATGGATAAAATCCCGCACCGACATTCGCCGCTTCCCCTCAGGCTGCACTTCCAGCAATTCCAAAGCAGTATGTTCTCCGCACCCGGCAAACAGTTGCTCGCCGGCCACTGCCAACTCCGCCTGCGCAACTTTCTGCTCCACAACTGTGCCGGCCCAAACATTAAGAATCTTCCCCCGAAACTTCGTAAAGGCTCCAGGCCAGGGCTGAAATCCACGCATCCGGTCATGAATCTGCCGCGCCGAACTCGCAAAATCAATCCGCCCATCTTCTTTTTTCAAGATAGGCGCCAGCGTAGCCCGCGCGTTGTCTTGCGCCTTCGGCGGAATTTTCCCTTCGCTCAATCCGCGCAGTGTCTCCACCATCAGTTCCGCCCCAACCGCCGCCAACCGCGGAGAGATCGTCTCCGCCGTGTCCTCCTCCATCACCGCCATCTCGCGCTGTAACAAGATGTCGCCCGTGTCCAGCCCAGCATCAATCCGCATGGTGGTGACCCCTGTCACGCGTTCACCCTTCGCAATCGCCCATTGGATGGGCGCTGCCCCGCGATATTTCGGCAGCAGCGATGCATGCAGGTTAATGTTCCCCATCGGCGGAATGTCAAGCATCCACTGCGGAACAATCCGCCCGTAGCCGACGACAATTACCGCATCGGGCTTCAGCGCCTCCAGCTGTTCCTTAAACTCGTCGTTATTTTTAATTTTCTCTGGCTGGATCACCGGCAGGCCCAAACGCAGCGCACAGTCTTTCACCGGAGAGAACGCCAACTCCATGCCGCGCCCCTTGGGACGATCAGGCTGCGTAACGACTAGGTCTACGCGAAAATCGGCTTCCACCAACTTCTCGATTGTGGGAACAGCAAATCGAGGCGTACCGCAGAAGACGAGATGAAGAGGGTTTTGCACTTCCGACCGGATTCTTGAAGGTTCCGATTTGCAATCAGACTATTAAGTAAGGGCAAGCGGTTCGCAAAAGGTTTTAAAAAATTACCCAATTACAAATTTACCAGATTACAAATTCCTACCACTCTCCCGCCTTCATCAGCTTACGGATCTTGCGTTTCATCAAATCCCGCTTTAACGCGCTCACATGGCTGATGTATAGTTTTCCGTTCAAGTGGTCTGTTTCATGCAAAAATGCGCGTGCCAGCAAATCCTCGCCGGTCATCTCGTACCATTTTCCGTTTACGTCCTGCGCACGCACCGTCACCTTTTGCGCCCGCGTCACCGATTCCCGAAAGTCCGGCACGCTCAAGCATCCTTCGCTCTGCGTCTGTTTACCTTCAGTGCGGATAATCTCCGGGTTCGCCAGCACCAGCTTGGCCTCGGGATCTTCCTTAAAGGTCACATCAATCACCGCAAGCCGTTTTGAAATTCCAATCTGCGGAGCCGCTAGCCCGACTCCGTGCGCCGCATACATGGACTCAAACATGTCCTCTACGAGCTTCTTTAGTTCGCCATCAAAAACGGTCACCGGCTCGGCAGGAGTTTCCAGCACTGGATTTCCATACTTCACGATGGGATAAATCATTCGCTCTGTGGTCGTAGCGCTCAAAGTAAGATTTTCAGCAAATTCCGCAATTTCAGATCCAAATTCAGATCGAAAATCAAATAGCCGGGCCACCACCGCGCGAATCCAAAGGTGGCGATCAACTGAAAGCCAGACTAAAAGTTCTTCACCTGCTCCAAATACCCTTGCAAATTTCGCTTGGTCTCAACCATCGAATCGCCGCCAAACTTTTCCAGCGCGCAACGCGCCAAAGTCAGCGCGACCATGGCCTCACCCGCCACGCCTGCCGCAGGAACCACGCACACATCAGAGCGTTCATAGGCCGCCTTCACCGGCTCCCGGGAGGTAAAGTCCACCGACTGCAAGGGACGCCGCAAAGTAGAGATCGGCTTCAGGTATCCGCGCACGCGGATTTCTTCGCCGTTAGACATTCCGCCTTCGATGCCCCCGGCGTTGTTTCTGTTGCGAGTGAACTCAGCAGACGCCTTATCGTAACCAATCTCATCATGTACGGCCGACCCCGCCGAATAAGCCGCCGTCACGCCTACGCCAATCTCCACGGCCTTCACCGCCTGCAATGACATCAACGCGCCAGCCAGCATTCCATCCAGCCGCTCATCCCATTGCACATGCGATCCCAGCCCCGGAGGCACGCCTTTCGCCACCACTTCAAATACCCCGCCAACGGAGTCTCCGGTGCGCAGCACTTTGTCCACTTCTGCCTTCATCCGCTGCTCGGCCTCGGGATCGGCGCAGTTGAGCATCACTTCCTGCTTGTTCCACAAAGCGCGAATCTGCTCCCAGGGAACTTCCGCCGTCAACGTCGCCGCGCCCACCGCAATCACGTGGCTCAACACCTCTATCCCTAATTCCTTCAACAGCAACTTTGCCAGCGCGCCAATAGCCACCCGGGCGGCCGACTCTCGCGCTGATGCCCGCTCCAACACATACCGCGCATCGGAAAAATTGTATTTCAGCGCTCCCGCCAGATCCGCATGGCCAGGCCGAGGCGAAGCCACGCGCTTGTGCTTGGCCATGTCGCCTTCGCCCACCGGCAGGGATTCGGTCCAATTCTTCCAATCCCGGTTCTCCAGCAGCACCGCAATTGGCGACCCTATCGTCGCGCCATGCCGAACGCCCGAAAGTATATGAGCCTTATCGGTTTCAATCTTCATACGGCCGCCGCGGCCAAACCCCTGCTGCCGCCGCCACAGCTCGCGGTCCAAAAATTCTTGATCCACCTTCAATCCGGCAGGCAACCCGGAAAGGAAGGCAACCAACCCCTCTCCATGAGACTCCCCGGAAGTAAAGTATCGAAGCATCGCCTTTGGATTGTATCTGATCCCGTGGGCAAACCCCGAGAGGGGAAGGCCATCTAATCAACGATTTACAGCGCGACTTACGGTTTGTGGCCGCATTTTGACGCTTATTTGCGTGATTTGCTCCACAAACAGGCCAGAAAGTGCAATTCGATGGCGAAAAAACCTCCCCAGGTGGCTCGCAAGAAGTCCAGCCCCGCTCCCGGACCAGCCCCCTCGCGCCTCCATTTATCTCAGTCCAGCGACCCGGAGCTTTCCCGCCAACTCCTACGCGCCGAGGAGGAGGAGCGTAAACGCATTAGCCGTGAATTGCACGACGAAACCGGACAAGGACTGATGGTGTTGCGGATGTACTTGCAAAGCCTGACTTCAGAATTCGAAACCGGCGGAAATCCGGAAAAGTTTCAAGAAGCGTTCCAGCTTTTGGATCGGACGATCGAAGGGCTGCGCAGGATTATCCGCCGGCTTTCTCCGCGGGTCCTGGAGGAGTTGGGCCTGCTTGCCGCGGTACGGCGCGAGGCAAGGGAGTTGAGCCGAAGCACAAGCATTGAATCCACACTCGCTTTACCGGAAACGGTAACCAACCTGGATCATGAAAGCGAAATCGCGATCTACCGCACCGTGCAGGAGGCTTTGCACAACATTGCCAAGCATGCCGGGGCAAAGCATTTGCGCCTGGAAATCACTCAAACGCGCACGGCAATTCGCATTGTGATTGAAGACGACGGAATAGGTTTCCCCACGCGCCGCCAATCCACGCAAGGCTTCGGCCTGCTGGGAATGCGTGAGCGAATTGCCGCGCTGGGCGGAAACGTTCGCATCCGTTCATTACCGGAAAAGGGCGCGCGAATCTCCGTCACTCTGCCGGTGCATTCAGAAAGTTCTATTGACGAAGACGATGAAGGAACCACAAATTCTGTGAATTGTGAGCGCATACATGGAGCTGTTTGAGATGGAACGCGGTGGCAGAACTCCAATCCGATGCATACTTGTGGACGACCATACCCTTTTCCGGGAAGGACTCCGCCGCATCCTCGAAGCTGAATCCGACATTCAAATCGTAGGCGAGGCCAGCAATGCGTCGGAAGCGGTGGCCCGCGTCCGCGAACTTCATCCCGACGTCGTTCTCATTGATATCGGTATGCCGGGAATGTCCAGCTTTGAGGCGGCTCGAGTAATCAACCGGGAATCCAATGGCACCAGACTTATCTTTCTCACCATGTATGAGGATGAAGAGTACCTTCTCCAATGCCTCGATGCCGGCGCCTCTGGCTACATCTTGAAAGACGCCCCCGGTCCCAAGCTGGTGACAGCCGTTCGCGAAGTCGCACAGGGACGCAAATACCTAAGCCCGCAAGTCCTCGGCAAACTTGTAGATGATCTGCGCGCACGTTCTCAAGGCCCGCAAATCGTCTCCCGCAGCTCCACGCTGACTCCGCGCGAGCGGGAGGTCGTAAAGCTGATCGCCGAAGGCAATTCCGTGAAGGAAATTGCCGCGCTGCTGGGCCTGAGCGTAAAGACGATTGAAGCACACAAGTTCAACCTGATGCGCAAACTCAACATTCACAACAAGGCGCAGTTGGTGACATACGCGATCCAGAAGAAGATTGTGAAGATGCCCGCAGGGGCTTAGGGAGATTTAAATCATTTATATTTGCTAGTCTTTTTTTTTCGTCTCTCGTGAGTTGAGCCTTTTTCGTCGAAGACAACAAGTATGATTCCTGAGCGGCTAATGCTAGCGACCAGTGGCGGATTGTAAACGCGACAAACTCGTCGCATCTCGGGAATTGCTAGGTTTAAAGCTTGCGCCATTTCGATTCCGCTAAAGTCTCCTCGGCCAAAATAGAATTCTCGGGTTTTACTGAGTCTTAGGGCGTCACGCTCCAGATCGTTATATCTATTTTGTTTGTCTTTGGTAAGTGTTATCCAAGAGCGCTCAGCTACAAAAGGAAGCCAAACTTCATCAAGTTCGCCGCGCTTGAAGTGATCCCGATGTCGTTCAAACTTCACATTGCTTGCCGTAAGAGCGTCTATAATCGGCTTGCAATTATCTAGATTTTCATCCAAGTAAAGGATGAAATCATCAAGCAGCAGTTGCTCGTGTTTCCCATCGGATAGCTTCTTCAATTTGCGTCTCTTCCAGGCCATACTCGCTTGCTAAATCAGGAATAGACTCCCGGGCATTGAAGCGTGAGGCGATTACAGCAGTAGAAATCCCTGTACCAGCAATCACGGGTTTCCCAAAACTAAGTGATGGACTTATCAAAATCAACTTTGGTTCGGTTGCACTTCTTTCCCTAACAAATGGATAGAAATTGAACTTTCCTTGTTCACGTTCAACACGTTCCAAATGGAGCTGCATCTCAGGCATGGCAAGCTGCCCACCACGCGAAATATTTACGAATTGATCAAGTTCCTTGATCAATAAATCCACACGGTTCGTATACAGCGGCTCCTCTATTAGAGGGTGACGAAATCCCGAAGATTTTTGCAGGTGTATGAGACCTTTACGTATTTTGGGTAATTTTAAGTCGTAAAGCTTTTTCATAGCGACGAGCATATGGCACTCAAGCAAATTCATGAATGACAATGCTCGAGGACACTCACTCGACGCGTGAATTATTGGTTTTATATTGTGCCTTCCAAAAGCCCAATACTCTAGCGTCGTGACAGGCACACGGAGGTATAAAGCAGACTCCGAAAGTCCGTAGAGGGGTAACTCAAGCCGATCATCTTGAACGATGCCTTTAATTCAGAGACTCCTAATATCTATTACAGTGTAATCTAAACTGGCTTTTGTCCGCTTATTGGTAGCGAGAACGGTACCCAACCTTTAGTGTTCAGCGTAGACAAAGCACAAATTCAAGCGTAAATCCCCCGCTGCCGTATCGTGTAAGCCACCCGATCAATCGCCAGCATATAAGCCGCTACCCGATTGTTCACATTATGCGTTTCTGAATACCGGACGACATCCTCAAACGCCGCCTTCATAATGTGTTCAAGCTGATCGTTGACGACCGATTCCTTCCAGAAATATCCCTGTCGGTCCTGCACCCATTCAAAGTAAGAAGTCGTAACGCCGCCGGCGTTGCAAAGAATGTCCGGAATGACAAACACTTTCTTGTCCGCCAGAATATCGTCCGCCGCCGCAGTGGTAGGGCCGTTCGCCCCTTCGGCAAGAATTTTGCACTTCAGCTGCGCGGCGTTCCTACTGGTGACTTGATTTTCCGTGGCTGCGGGAATCAGGATGTCGCATTCAGTAGTTAGCAATTCCGCCGGATCAGCCTTCTCCGCCCCGGTAAATCCCTGAATCGTCCCATTGCGCTGGCGATGTTCCCAAAGCGCGCGCAGATCAATCCCGCTGGAGTTGTAGAGCCCGCCATCCACCTCAGCAATACCAATGATTTTGTATCCAGCCTCCGCCATCAGATGAGCTGCGTTCGAGCCAACATTTCCAAAGCCCTGCACAATGACGCGCGTCTGATCTGGGGTTAGCCCCAACTTCTGCACGGCCATATCGCAGGAAATCATGATGCCGCGGCCCGTGGCCTCGCGCCGACCTCTCGATCCGCCGATGTTAATCGGCTTGCCCGTCACCACAGCCGTCACCGTCTGGCGCATGTGCATGGAGTAGGTGTCCATGATCCAGGCCATAGTCTGTTCGTTGGTGTTGATATCGGGCGCGGGAACATCTTTTTCCGGGCCGATGAATTCCACCAGCTCCGCCGTGTAGCGCCGGGTCATGCGCTCAAGTTCGCCCTGCGACATCTTATGCGGATCGCAAATAATTCCGCCCTTCGCGCCGCCAAAGGGAATGTTCACCACCGCGCACTTCCAGGTCATCCAGCTGGCCAACGCGCGCACTTCATCCAGCGTCACGTCAGGAGAGTAGCGCAACCCGCCTTTCGCTGGCCCCCGCGCAATGGAATGCTGCACCCGAAATCCCGTAAACACTTCCAACTTCCCGTTATCCAGGGACACGGGAATGTGCACAATGATCTCCCGCGTGGGGTAGCGAAGCACCTTTTGCAGACCCTCATCAAGATTCAGTTTTTGTGCGGCCAGATCGAAACGGGCGGCCTGTGCCTCCCACGGATTGATTTCCTGTTCGAGAGAAACGGTCTTCATGGAACTCTCCGGAATGCCTAAAGCGTGAGATGCGGGCCAGCGACGGCACGACTGCCCGGAATGGTCGAGCAGACGCTCCAGTATAGGCACCGCGCAAACTGCGAAGCAACCAACGGGAGGACGTAGGAACCGACCGTCCGGATAGCGAGTGATTGCGTCTCGCGCGGAAATGGCGCTCACCCGATCACCCGTAAGTGCGAAGAAGACTCAACCTAAATGCTGCACCCACGTTGCGAAGGTGTGCCAGGCGCTGGTCATGCCGAGGGGCACGCGCAACTGCTCAACGACGATGAGAAACATGCCCGCCCATATCGTTGCCGGATGCAGTTTGCGGAGCGACCAGAGGTCGTAGCCGATTACTAAGAGCAGGAAAATCATGCAGACGAGCACGTCCCTGTGGGGCCCGCCGGTGATGGCTGCAAATGGCGCACGGTCCGTAGGAGCATCCATCAATCCGATGGTCGCGATCATGATCAGCCGCTTATGCGCTGCGGGATCACGGCGCGCCCGGTAAGCGAAGAACACAAGTACCGTGAAAATTAGCATATCCGTGACCGGAATCGCGTAGAACGTCTGCGCTCCGAACGGAAACTTCGGAGGGGCAAAGTTGCGCGAGAGGGCATTGGTCGCGGCGAGCAGACCAAGGACCGTCACAAGACAGGCCAGTCCAAAGCCCGCAAGACCGAGCTTGCGGTGAATGTCAGTGCGATGAGCGGCGACCAGCGACGTCTGCGTGACCAGCAGTAGTATCCATAGGGAAAAGACGACCGCGTGCACATGAATAATCGGGCTGGGCAGATGAGCGCGGACCATGCCAGCCAGAAAATAAGTGGGGGCGAACCCTACCACTGTGGTTATCAGGATGAGAATCGCCAGTCCGGAAAAGAACAGCCGATCGTGCTGACGATTTCTGGCGACAAGCGCTGCATTCGTACGCAGGATAGTATCGGTTGCCATGCGCCTCCTTAGGTTGTGAGGATTCGCGGTTGGGGGGGCGGGAGTCCGCGAATTGGCGGCAATTCTACTCTGGATGAAGCGCGCCGCCAAAATATTTATTTTGCTCAGATTTTATGGAGGGTCAACTATTCCATGCCGCAGCCCGGTGAATCGTGGTTTGGCACTCCAACCGACATTCAGTCTTCAGTTCTTTAGGCACCTTCAGTTGTTGATTATTTTCGACCGCGCAAGCACTTTCCTTCCCAGAACCACGAATCCAACTACAGCCAGTGCATCGAAGCATACCTTGCCGATCACATCCACCTGCGGCCACGTCGAGATGGTCAAGTATGGAGTCGCCATACAAGCCAATGTTGCGCCTAAGGCCGCCGATAATCCATGAATCTCGCTCCACGCCGGTCGCGATGACCAGCGAGTAAACAGCATGAACGCCACTCCCGCCCACACAACGCCGGCAACGATCACAACCCAAAACGAACGCACAGGATTGGGAACAAAAAGCTGAGCAATGACCTCAAACCAGCCCGCTCCCATCACGAACGCGACCAACCCGGCAAGCCAGGCCGAGACCGTGGTGCGCGAATCATCAGATTTCGCCACACCAATATCGCGCGCGAGGTACGCCACCACAATCAGCAACGCGATCAAGGCGAAGCCAAGTGCGAGCAACGCGACCGGCGGATGGTATGGGGCCGCATGCAATCTGGGACGCGCCTGCTGGGTCCAGCCGGTACCAGGCGAGACGGCTTCCGAGAAGAAATACAACGGCGGAAATTATGATGCCGCGCAAGCGCAACCAGGTCTGCTTTGCCTGCCTGGGAAAGAACAACTCCGTCACTTTGACCGGTACGACGACGATCCATACACTCTCGAATCCCAGCATGAACAGCAGATAGACTAGATTCAATCCCCACAGCCGCCCGTAGTCCGCATGCGATCCGGGAAAGGGCAAAGGTGCCAAAGAAGTCTGCTGGATGATAAATTCCTCAGCCACAGATACCGCAAGCCCGAGCAGCAGCAGGCTGACGCCTCCGGCACGCCATCGGCGAACAAGTTCGCGGCACAACAGCGCGCCTACGCCCCAGACCATCATCTCAGGAATGAAAACGAAGAGGATGCTGGTGCGCGTCGACCCGCTCAGGATTTCTCCGATAAACGGCGAAAGCGCCACTAATGTCCAAATGGCTCCGGCAAAACGCGGCTTGGTCAGCGCTTGCGCCGGCAGTTGCGTTCCAGACAAAGCAGAGCTGTTCATGGCGTACCTTCCTTCCTGCACGCAAAGAGTAATTTTTGGGAGAGATTGGCAACAGTAGAGATCGTCACGGGGTGAGAGTGACAATTGTCATTCGTTGCGTGGAAGTTAATTGGTATCGAACGTATTTAGTCCCGGATTTTTTAAGCAAACCACTCGTTCATATCCCGTACTTCAAATTTTGTTTCCCATGTCAATATTCGCCATTCGCCGACTCTCGCATGGCACTGTTAGTGCATTCGTATGTGCAAATCTTCGCGGCGGCCGCGTAAGGCAACTACACCATGCACCGTATTGATTCTCCCAAGACGCGTGGTCTAGCGTGGAATTATCCAAAAAACATAGCGCGGGTAAACAGCTGCGATCATCGAGCGCAGCGTTCTACGGGCTAAGACAACCACCTCAAGCCACTGACTCCGGCATATCAGAGCCACGGATCACGCTGCAAACCAGCAAACCGCTTGGTCGTGATCAGTAGAAGAAACGGCGTTCTGAAATGCCTTCGACAACGAATAACTAAGGAGACAATTATGAAAATTGTAGTGATCGGCGGTACTGGACTCATCGGATCAAAACTAGTCAACAAGCTTCGCGAGCGGGACAAGAAGCCATAGCTGCGGCCCCCAATACCGGCGTTAACACTATCACGGGCGACGGATTGGCTGAGGCCCTGAAAGGCGCTTCGGTGGTCGTGGACGTTTCAAATTCTCCGTCCTGGGAGGACGCAGCCGTGTTAAAGTTTTTCGAAACCTCAACTCGCAACCTTCTCACCCATGAAGTGGCGGCAAAGGTTGGGCATCACGTGGCATTGTCGGTTGTGGGAACCGGCCGGCTCTCGGAAAGCGGTTATTTCCGCGCTAAGATCGCTCAGGAAAAATTAATCACGGAATCTTCGATCCCCTACTCCATCGTGCATGCCACGCAGTTCTTCGAGTTCCTCAAGGGCCTCGCCGATATTTCCATGGTCGGCGACAAGGTACATCTGCCACCCGTACTTTTTCAGCCAATGGCCGCCGACGATGTGGCGACTGGCGTAGGCAGGGTCGCAGTGGAAGCGCCTGTAAATGGCATCGTGGAAATTGGAGGGCCCGGAGCTATTCCGCGTGGATGAATTGGTCCGGCGGCGCTTGGTCAGCCTCAAAGATACCCGCGAAGTAGTTGCCGATCCAAATGCTCGTTACGCTGGAGCGAAACTCAGCGAGAAAACGCTGGTGCCAGGCAACAAGGCTCGACTCGGCGATACCCGCTTCGAAATCTGGCTGACTCAGCCGGCAGCGCAGATTCCCAGCGCACGCCCTCAGGCCGCCAGCGTCGCGGCGGTGAGTAAGGAAGCAGTAAGCACGGAAAAAGATAGTCGTAAAAAAGCCAGCTGATATCGCCAGCTTACGTTCCTTGTGAGCGGATATGGAAAGTACACCGGCCGAATTGCTGCATGGTGCCATACGAAACCCGTGCAGCACCACGCTAACGGCAAAGGCCGACCAATAGGCATGACGCATTGAAATGGCGTTGGTCAAGCGAAAGGTTCATTTTATGACGTTCACAAAAATAATTTTGGCGCTGGCGTGTCTCATGTCTAGCACGCTGGTAGCACAAGAGGCTAAGGTCACACAGCTGATGTCGAAAGACCTGGCAAACCTTTCTGGCAAAGAAGTCCTGATGGTCACGGTCGAATATCCGCCGGGCAGTTCGGACCCAATACATCGCCACAATGCATATGGGTTTATTTATGTGCTGGAAGGCTCAATCGTGATGCAGGTAAGAGGTGGAAAGAAAATGACTCTGACACCCGGTCAGACTTTTTACGAGGGCCCCGATGATGTCCACATCATTGGGCGGAATGCAAGTCAAACCAAGCCGGCGAAATTCGTCGTGTTCTTCGTGAAGGACAAAGGCGCTCCAATACTGGTACCCGCGAAGTAAAACCATAAATTGCGAGTGGTTCTGCTCGCACAAACTTAAGGAGAATTCATATGAGCACAATTACGGTGCAAGATGGCACGACAATCTACTACAAAGACTGGGGCAAGGGACCGGTTGTCACCTTTTCGCACGGATGGCCGCTGAACGCCGATGCATGGGACGGTCAAATGTTGTTTCTCGCCCAAAATGGATTCCGCGTGGTCGCACACGACCGGCGTGGCCATGGCCGCTCCAGCCAACCTTGGTCGGGAAACGACATGAATGGGTACGCCGACGATCTGGCAGCGGTTATCGAAGCGCTTGATCTCAACGAAGTCACGCTGGTGGGTCACTCCACGGGCGGAGGCGAAGTTGCGCGTTACATTGGACGCCATGGCACCGAGAGGGTGGCTGCGGCCGTCCTAATAGCTGCCGTGCCGCCGATTCTCGTGAAGTCCGCTACCAATCCCGAGGGGATCCCGATCGAAGTGTTTGATGGATTGCGAAGCAGTCTTGCCAAAGATCGTTCACAATTCTACAAAGACTTTGCCGTGATGTTCTATGGCGCCAATCGGCCAGGTGCGAGAGTCTCGCAGGGGATTTTGGATCAGTTCTGGCTATGGAGTATGCAGAGCGGTCTCGAGAACTCCTATGACTGCATCAAGGCATTTTCAGAGACCAACTTCACCGAGGACCTCAAAAAGTTCGACGTGCCCACGCTGGTCATGCATGGTGAGGACGACCAGGTCGTGCCTATCAACGATTCAGCGAAGAAATCGGCCAGGCTGATCAAGGGAGCAAAGGAAATCTATTATCCAGGCCAGCCGCACGGCCTCACCACTACGCATCAAGATGAAGTCAACGCCGACCTGCTGAAATTTCTAAGGTCGTTCCAACAAGTACGCAAGGTAGCCTAATTTTTACGCCCGGCAGATCGCATTCCTAGGCGGGTTGCCGGGCGTAAAGAAAGAAGTGCAGAGTCAGCTACGACGTAAGACGTGCGAGGTAACGCGCGTTCGCTTTTGAGCTGGAAGTGCGTTAAACGGCGCGTTGGTCGGAATGGGCAGACGATTTTCGCACTTTCTGATGTATGAACTGAGGTAAGCATTCCGCTTGTTCCTTCAATTCTGCATGCCGTTTGAAAATGAGTTGCAATAAAGGATGGGTGACAATATATGGGCATCAAACAACAGAAGATACCTCTACGGCTTGATTTCCATGCCTTCGGCCGCCGCCCGCACCTTCGGATAAAAATTGCGCGCTTCCTCCACCACTTTATCAATGCACTCATCATTGTGGTCCGGGTCGTGATGAAACAGCACCAACTCTTTCGCGCCGCTTTCCATGACCACATTGATCGCCTCGCGCCAGTGGCTATGTCCCCATCCGCGTTTGCGGGCTTCGTATTCCTCGGGTAGATACTGCGCGTCGTACACCAGCACATCCGCGCCCGCCGCCAGTTTGCGAACGTTCTTATCGAATTGCGCGTCCCCCGGCTCATTGTCAGTGGCATAGACGAAGCCCCTTCCTTAGTTTCCAGGCGAAACCCCATGCATCCCTGCGGATGGTTCAGCCACAACGTTTCGACCGTCACATCGCCAAACTGGACGCGCCCCTGGCTTCGACATCGTAAAAATTCCGCTGCGCTTTCATCTCATTCGTATTCGACCGGAAAATAAGGCGCAGCCATCTGCTCTTCCATCACCCGCTTCAATCCGCGATTGCGCGTCGACGAATGAAAAAAAAAACGGCTCTCCGCTTTGTCATAGAGAGGTCCGAAAAAAGGGATGCCCTGAATATGGTCCCAATGGAAGTGCGAAACAAAAACGTGCGCGTCCACCGCATGGCCGTTCGATTCCCTCTCCAGTTGCTGCCCCAGGACGCAAAGCCGGTACCGCAATCGAAGATGTAAGTTTGCCTTGCCCACGCGCACTTCGACGCAGGAGGTATTGCCTCCGTAACGCAGGTTTTCCGTCTGAGGAGTTGGAGTCGAGCCTCGGCACGCCCCAAAATTTGATCGGCATCGCCACCTATTGTTATGTTCGATTCTCTAAGAATCTTGCTCGCGGCACGAGTGTTTTCGTCAATTTCCCTGCAGGTTCCCGCGCGACTTCGCCCGGGCGTTCGGCACTCCCGCTATAATGCAACTCTTTTGTAACCTAAATATGCACCCTAAATAAGCGACCTGAAACAAGCACCGTACCCGATATATGCTTCGTCCCGACTACAAAGAATTCGCCCGCCTCGCACGGAAGGCCACGCTAGTTCCGGTGGCCAAGTCCGATCTCCGCGGACCTGCTCACGCCCGTCTCCGCATTCCTGGCGCTCGCGCAAGAGAACCAGACGCATTCCTGCTGGAATCCGTCGAACGCGGCGAGCAAATCGGACGCTTACACTTTTCTTCGGCGCTCGCCCTTACATGCGCTTGCAACCGCGCGGCCACGAAATTGCCATTCAGCGCGGCAAGCGTAAACAGAACGCTTCACCGGAAATGTATTCGAAGTCCTGAAGGAACAACTGCGCAAGCATCGTCCAGCTTCGGTCCCCGGCCTCCCGCCCTTCACCGGAGGCGCCGTCGGCTACTTTGCTTACGATGTCGTCCGCAACCTGGAAAACATCGGCGAACATGCGAAGGACGACCTGTCCATTCCCGATTGCATCCTGATGTTCTTCGACCGCCTGCTCGCCTTCGATCACCTCCGCCATCAAATCCACATCATCGCAATGGCGGATGTTTCCAGCGAAAGCCCGCGCCGCGCCTACGATCGCGCTGTCGCCGATATTGCCGTGTTGGAAAAGAAGCTGGAGCGCGGTTTGCGGCCCCTTCATTGGAAGACAGTCCCCGCCAAGAAGAACCCGAAGCTTAAAGTCCAGACAGGCACCGATCAAAAAAAGTTCACGCAAATCGTAGAATCGCGCCAAGGAATACATTGCCGCCGGCGATATTTTCCAGGTTGTGCTTTCCCAGCGTCTGGATTTTGCCCCCGAAGTTGCCCCATTCGATATCTACCGTGCCCTGCGCGCCGTGAACCCGTCGCCCTATATGTATTTCCTGCGCATGGGCGACCTGCACATCCTAGGTTCGTCTCCAGAAATGCTCGTCCGCGCCACCGGCAGCAAGCTCGAATACCGTCCCATTGCAGGCACTCATCCGCGCGGCGCAAACGAAGCGGAAGATCTTCGCCTTGAGCAGCAAATGCTCCACGATGAAAAGGAACGCGCCGAGCATGTAATGCTGGTGGATCTAGGCCGCAATGATCTGGGGCGCGTAAGTGAATACGGTTCCGTGAAGGTCAACGACCTCATGTACGTGGAACGTTACTCCCATGTCATGCACATCGTCTCTGCGCTCGAAGGCAAGCTGCGCGCTGGCATGGACGCTCTCGATGCCTTCGCCGCCTGCTTTCCCGCAGGCACGCTCAGCGGCGCTCCCAAGGTTCGCGCCATGCAGATCATCGAAGAGCTCGAGCCCACCCGCCGCGGCGTTTACGGTGGCTCCATCCTCTACGCCGATTTCGCCGGGAACCTCGACTCCTGCATCGCCATCCGCACCATGCTCATGAAAGGCAAGCGCGCTTACTTGCAGGCCGGAGCAGGAATCGTCGCCGACTCCGACCCCGCCATGGAATATCAGGAGTCCCTGAACAAGGCCCGGGCTGTGCTCAGGGCCGTGGAAACCGCCCGCGGTAAAAACTGAGCGCTTCATTACGATCAGCGCGCTTCCGCTCTAAACCAACTTGCCCAAAGCTGGATCGCTGCGGGAATCCTATCTCAAAGTTCTTGGTCCAAAATTCCCAACTTTGATAAACTCAACGCCAGGCGCGTGCAGGACGCGTCCAGTCCGCGGAAAGGGCCGCGCCCACCTGCTCTTTGAGGCTCGTACTCTTGTTGACCCTCTTTCGCCTGTCATGCGGACCAGGCATACGAAGGAGGCAGTCTTGAATCTTGAACAACAAAAGAAGCAGGCCCGCGAACTTCTGCGGGCGATCCGCTCTGGAGACGCCGAAGCCATCTCGCGTCTGCGCAGGAACCACGCTGCTGGGCATCGTCAGACGACGGCGCCTTGCGCCAACTCGTCGCTCTGCACGACACGCAGTTTGTCCTCGCTCGTGAACAAGGCTTCGCAAGCTGGCCCAAACTGAAAGCCTACGCTAGTCCATCAGCGCGCATTCGCCACACGCGGCTGTTTGTCGCCGACATGAGCTGGATCACGGATCGCGTTCATGGATTGCTGCGAACACGCGACTCCGCCGGCCTCGCAGCCCTCGAGCAAATCCGGGAATGGCATCCGCGCTTCTCGGATTGCACGGATGAGCAAATCCGGCAGGCCGCCTTCACCGAGGCGGATGCCCGGCTGGTCTACGCAAGGGAACACGGCTTCGAGAGCTGGGACGAACTGGCAAACCGCGTAAACCTTCTCTGCTCAAACCCAAGTGCAACAACCACGGAACCTTTTATGGCTGCATTCGCCGCACTACAGTCCAGCGACCATCCCGCTTTCGAAGCTTTGCTCTGCGCCAACCCCAGCCTGTCCAGCGAGCGCGGCACAAACGGCAATACGCTCCTGAATCTCGCCGTCAGCCTCGCTGGCAGGACGGACTCGAAAACCGGGCTCTCGTCCATCAAGGCATTGCTAGAGGCAGGCGCTGACGTTAACGACGCCAATGATCGCGGCTGGACGCCGCTCCACGCCGCCGCCTATTCCAACCAACCGGACATTGCATCTTTGCTGATCGAAAAAGGCGCTGCCTTGGACGCGGAAGCGCACGGCGCAGGCGGCACTCCGTTGATCATCGCGCTCTTCTGGGGACATCGCGAAGTAGCCGATCTGCTGGCCCGCCACTCGACGGCCCCGAACAACCTCCGCGCTGCCGCCGGGCTTGGCAACCCGCATCTGGTGGATGCTTGCTTCAATCCCGATGGCACTCTCACCCACGAGGCTTGCGCCGCGCGAGGCTTCTATCGTCCCCATAGCGGCTTCCCGGACTGGCAGCCCTCCACCAATTCAGAAGAGGTGCTCGATGAAGCTCTGGTGTGGGCGTGCAAAAGCGGGCGGGTGGAGGTGCTGGAAAAACTCGTCAAAGCAGGAGCCCGTCTGGATGCCGATCCTTACCGGGGCACGCCGCTCATCTGGGCCGCGGTTTGCAACCGCGCGGCAACCGTCAAATGGCTGTTAGACCATGGCGCTCCCATTAATCAAAAGGCCACCTTTGGCGGGCTCACCCATGGACAGGGAATCACCGCCCTTCACATGGCTGCGCAAAACGGGCACCTCCCCATACTCAAGCTCTTGGTGGAAAATGGCGCGGACCGCTCCATCAAAGAAGATCTTTACCAATCAACAGCGGAAGGGGCGGCGGCCTACTTCGGGAAGTCGGAGGCGCGGGACTATCTCCGCTCGTCGCTTGACTAGAATTGCGGGCCTGGATTTTTATACGGAATTAAACTTCGCGGATTTTCAACAGCGCTGGACCTTGGTCGCAAGCTGGACGCCAGATTTTATATTTTAGATTTCAAGAAAATTTGCGATCAGCTTTTTACCTTCTCCCGTAAGAACGCTTTCGGGATGGAACTGCACGCCTTCGACGGGAAATTTTTTATGACGCAGGCCCATGATCGTCTTCGTCCCGTCACGCTCGGTGGTGTAGGCGCTGATCTCCAATTCTGATGGCAAACTTCCTTCTTCAACAATCAATGAGTGGTACCGAGTCGCCGTCATGGGCGAACGCAAACCCCTAAAAATGGTCTTGCCATCGTGCTCAATTTCGCTGGTCTTGCCGTGCATCAAATAAGGCGCGCGCACCACTTTTCCGCCAAACGCCGCGCCAATGCTCTGGTGCCCCAGGCACACTCCGAGCAGCGGCACCTTCCCCGCAAAACGATGAAACAGTTCAATGCTGATCCCCGCCTCCTGCGGCGTGCACGGCCCCGGCGACACCAAAATCCGCTCTGGCCGCAACTCCTCAACCTCCTCCGCAGTCACCTGATCATTGCGCCGCACCTCAACCTCAGCCCCCAGTTCCCCAAGATATTGGACCAGGTTGTAGGTGAAAGAATCGTAGTTGTCGAGGACGAAAACCATAGAGCTGATATCAGCTTACCAGAGGGTGGCGAAGGGAGTGGACAAGAGCGAAGACCGGATCGCAGTCCTCGAACCCAAGAGGCAACTTGCACGTTGCCTAGGAACCCTCACTATTGTCATTTCATTCTTATCGAGGTCTACCAGCTACCGCGTTGTGAAACGAATTAGAAACGAGAATCGTTTGTTCCAGACTTTTGTCTCTCCCGGGCTAAAATGAACGGTTATGCTTTCGGCTTTTTTCACCCCGTTCACCAGCATATAAGTCATTTCTTTGTATGTGGCCATGCTAGACGTTGTTCCTTGGTCGAATGGCAAGTGGGAAGCACGATTAGGGGCACAAAACTGTATGATTCGGTTCTTGAGAAGAAGCTCGGAAGCCACTTGAGTGCCGGACAATGCACAGCCGTTCCGAGTCATTGGGGTTCATGGTAGAAGAATTCAGAATCTTCGGACGCTCTTTGACTTTCCGCAGCCGGGAAACGAGCTTTCGCGCTTATCAGGCGCTATGGCGGGCACGAATGCTAAATTTCTTGACTTCGAGGAAGTTCTCCGCGGGTGAGAACCTCCTCTATTCGTTGGCAGCCGATTCTTACCTGCTGGCGGCCTTCTTCGCACCTCATGACCTCACACCAAAAGTCATAAGACAGATGCAACTTGCTGCAGAGCATTTCAAGGTAGGAAGTGCAATTGACCCACCAACACTTCAACAGCTCCGATTTCTTGGCAGAGGCGAGGCAAATGAACTATCACATCCAATAATGGCAACTGAACACTTGCTTTTGTCAGTACTGCGTCATGAGCCGAAAAGTGCCGCACTGCTAGCGGGCAAGGGCATTCACTATGACGAAGTCAGGAAAGCTGTCGAGAAGGGACTGTCTTCTCAATATATCGAAATCCGGATCCCGAGAGTTCGATTCTTACGAGCATTGAAATCCCTCTCAAAGGGAGGCATTATGTGGTTTAAGGCCATTCTTGCAGGGTTGGTTTGCACAACTCCCATCGTCGCTTTCCTGATCTTTTGGGGATCGCGGACAAACTCGAATCGCCGTCTCCGGAGAGGCCTCTGGTTAATTATGGCTGTATTCGCTCTCGGAGCCATTTTTTACTGGCAACTCCACGGCTTGGTTATTTATCGAGCACACACCGCGAAGTAAGATACTCAGGCGCATTTTGGTTGTGTCCCGATTTTGGACCGTTTCTATTGGAGGATAACTTGCAATCTAAGTACATTGCCCCGAAGTCATTGCGTGCCATAAATATCCCCTATTTTGTAATTACATTATAATACTTACAATATGTTCCTTAGGGAACATCTGTGGAAAACTTGGGCCGCCGGACTATGCCCTCAACTCACTCCGGCAGCCTAATGCTTCCATCCTTCTCTACCGGAAAGAAAGGGTTCCATGCGACCTCCCACAGAAACCCATCCGGATCCGCAAAGTAGCCGGAGTGGCCTCCCCAGAAGACATCCTGCGCAGGCTTGACTAGTTTCGCTCCGGCTTTTTGAGCCTCTTCAAGAATTGTCTTGACCTCCTCGCGCGTGCGAGCGCAGTAGGCGAGGGTAAATCGCCGGAAGCCATCGCCCTGCTCCGAAACAGTCGCGTCTTTGGCAAGTTCATCCGACGGATAAAGGCCAAGGGCCATCCCACCCATCTGGAAAAACACAATGTCATTGCTCTTCGCCATGGACCTGCGCCATCCCAGGCGCTCGTAGAATTCCCGGCTGCGCTTGAGGTCGGAAACGCCCAAGGTAACGATATTCATGCGCTGTTCCATAATCTGGCTCCTGTGATTTGCGGTTTAAAGACTAGGCTAAACCAACTGCCACCTATATAGAATCCCTTGACATCGGCCCGCCAAAAAGCCATGCTTACATCGCCTTACAACAGGCCTATGGCCGACGCCAAAGAAGACAAAGAAAAACGCAATACCCGCCGCTTCGCTCTGCGACTTCCGGTTGCCGTAAACCAGGCCCACAACGGAAGCGAGGCCGCCACCACCCGCGACGTAAGCGCTCGCGGTGTCTGCTTCTATCTCGACTCCTCGGTTGTCGCCGGTTCGCCTATTGAATTCACTCTGACCCTGCCGCCAGAAATCACTCTTACAGAAAGCATTCGCGTGCGCTGCAAAGGCAAGGTCGTCCGCGTGGAAGATGGAGCCTCAGAACAGAAAGTTGCCGTGGCTGCGGTCATTGACGAATACGAATTCCTCTCGGAATCCTGAGAGCGTATTCTGAAATCGACCCAGTACACGAAAGTGCCGGTCTACCGCTTACTTCTTCACTCCCGCTCGTGTAAGTGATATCGTTTTTACGTCATCTCCTCTCAGCAATGAAGTTCTTCTCCCATTCGAGTCATCGGAATGTACAGGTGTTGCTGTGCGGGCTCTGGTTGTGCGCTTGCGCGCCTGCGATTTTTGCCGCCAGTCGTACTGCCAATGTTCAGTCCGTCCGCCTGGTTCCTGATGAACATGGCGCAACGGTAGAAATTCAGGCCGACCAGCCAATTACTCCCCAGATCACCCCGCTGGACTTACCGCACCGCCTGGTGATTGATTTGCCCTACGCCATCACCTCGCATCAGGGAAAGCGCGAGGCTTCGCACGTCAAAGAAATCAATGACGTTCGCTTCGGTCAATACACCGTCAAGCCTCCGGTGGTGCGCATTGTCGTGGACCTCTCCACGGCAGTGACGTATCGCGTGGAAACCAATGGCCACCTGCTGCTGGTGCATCTTTTGACCGACGAGCAAGCGCCGCCCGCCGTGCCTTCGTTAGCAAAGGAAGAACAGCCCGCCGCAGTGCCTGTGAGTTCCGCCACCACTGGCGGAGTCATGATGGACGCGGCACGCCTGGCGGCAGGTTCCGCCATCACCGCCGGTTCTGAGACGGCGATCCTTCATCTCTCACGCGGCGGTGAGGTGAAGGTCTGTGCCGGAACAACAATTTCGGTTACGTCGTCGAAGAGCGGCGAGGAATTAATGCTCGGCGTGAGCACCGGCGCAATCGAAGGCCATTATTCATTGGGCGCAGCAGCGGATTCCGTCGTGACGCCCGACTTCCGCCTCGTGCTCGCGGGCCCCGGCGAGTTCGATTACGCCATGAGCGTGAATGCGCACGGCGATACCTGCATTCGCACCATGCCCGGCAATACGGCTCCGCTTACGGTTTCCGAACTCATCGGCGATGGCAACTACCGCGTGCGGCCCGACGAGCAGGTCGTGTTCCACTCCGGCCAACTTACCAACCGCGATAACGACGGCACGATGAACTGCGGCTGCTCGGAGCCGCGACCGGGAACGCTGCGCGCTTCGGAAGCCCCGCAGCAAGTCACCGCCCCTGTCAATGATGCCGCGCTGCCATCCGCCGTTCGTGTGGCACCACAGGGAACGAGCGCATCAGGATCAGCCGCAGGCGCAGCAAATGCGGCAAACAATCCCGCCGGGGAGCCAACCACCTCTGCGGAAGCGGCCGCCCCGTCGCCAACTGGAGCAAATGACGTGCATATTCAGGTAGAAGCGCCGTTGGTTTTTCAAGGCCGCGCCACACCCGCACCGCAAGCAGCTGCTGCGCCTGAACGCGAAGTGGCGGCGCTGCCCGCGGCATCGCCTGCAAACCAGGCTGCAGTGCCTCCTAACTTGCCAGCCACGGTAGCCTTACCTCCCGCCAAAAAAGAGCACCGCGGCTTCTTCGGCGGCATTGGGCATTTTTTTAAGTCGCTCTTCGGCTAAATCGCAAACCTCTCATACCGACGATTCAAATCCTTCCTGCCGTTCGGACCATTCCGAATCGAATTTCATCTCTTCTACTTTCCGCTCCAGAAAATAGCGGATATCCATTTTTGAATGGCCGGTGTCTAAATTTTGTATCGGCTTACTTTTGCGCCGGAAGCTTGCGCCTGAACGAAATTGCAGCCTGAATTAAGGAGCGCGCCCATGACCGCGACCCAGGAACCGCCAGTACTGCCTACTTTATTTGCGGCCAGCAATCGCTCAAATCGAATGCGCCCCGCGAACTTCGCCGCATCCTTCGGAGTAGAAGCTCTTATCGTTGCTGCGGTTGTCGTCATTGCCATGCGGACGCCAAAAGTCCACTCACCCGATCTACGGGTAACACTCCAGAACCTTACTTCCATCACCTGGCCACTGGTGATGCAGAAACCAGGTGGCGACGGCGCAGGTGGCACCCACGAAAAGCTACTGGCAAGCAAAGGTGTTCTGCCGCCGATGAATGTGAATGAGCAACTCACGCCGCCCGAGGTTGTTCTCAGCAATTCCAACCCTGTGTTGCCTATGCCGCCCAGCATTCTGGCGGTTTCGACAGTTAAGCTTCCGAACCTCGGAGCTTTAGGCGATCCGCATTCGAGCGGCACCATACCTTCCAACGGAAGAGGAGGGCCGGGCGGAATCGGCAGCAATTGCTGCAACGGCGTAGGAGACCATAACGGCCCTGGCTTTGGCGACGACCAGGGCTACGCGTACAGTCCGGGGCGCAACGGAGTGACGCAGCCGCGCGTTCTGTACGATCCCGATCCTGATTATTCGGAGGAAGCGCGGCGGGCCAAGTTCCAAGGTTCGGTGATTCTGGCAATGGTCGTAGGCGCGGATGGCAAAACGCGAAACCTTCAAGTGCAACGCTCGGCGGGAATGGGGCTCGATGAAAAAGCTATGGCTGCGGTGAAGCAGTGGCGCTTTCAACCTGCGACTCTGGACGGACGACCCGTCGCGGTGCGCATCAGTGTAGAGGTCAGCTTCCGATTGTTTTGAATAATCAGAAAAAAGACTCAGGTGGTAAGCGACCATCGGATCATATGCAAAACGTACAATTGCCTGGAACGACAGAGTTTCGACGATGATCTGGCAAGTTGAGGCAGGAATGAAACGAGGGATCGTACTGACAACTTTGCTTCTTACAGCCTGTTCGAGTTCGTACCTCGTATCAATTCCGCTTCGCTCATTAGACATCCAAGCGCTCACCAATGAATCTGATTTGATTGTGGTGGGCAGAGTAACGACCGTTGTACCAGAGAAAACTACTCTGATCGACTCATCCGGTGGTTCAGTAAGAGCCACTCAATTTAGAGCGTCGTTGAAAAGAGATAGAACATTTAAAGGAAATATTCCCGGATCTCCGGTGATATTTAGCTTTCTGCTCCCTGAAAAACCGATTGGATTTCAGGGAGTGACCGCGGGGCAGTATGGAATATTCTTTTTCAAGAAAGTAGCAGATCATTGGGAATTCTTTGATCCAGAGCATCCTTGCCTCCCCGCCCTACCTGGTCTGAGATCCATATCTGGAACGGCTTTGGACCAAATCACCATTTTCCTTGGCCAAGTCTTGCTTTCTCCTCATGCGACACCTTCTGATAATTTTCGGTCGCTGGACGCTCTTAGCAGACTTCAGACGGATCTATCGCAAAAAATCCTGAGGCAAGCATTCGAAAATAGCTCAGGTAATTTGCGGCTGATGATAGCAGGAGCACTGGTTGCTCATAATGATGTTACTGGTTTAGAAGCAATCACAATTGCATTGTTGCATCCTGCAGGATTGCCGGAATCGTTGCTCAGAAATTTGACTGGTTCACTCTCAGGATTGAAAAGTCCAAAGGCCATTCCGGATTTAGTCAGATTGATCAAGACTAAGAACGAGGAGATTCATCGTTTTTCTGCAGTTGCGCTTAGGCAAACCGCTTCCCCAATGGCTCTCGCTCCGCTCTCACAGTTACTGGAAGATTCCGATTTACTGACCCGATATTATGCGGTTGCGGGTCTTGGTGAAATAACGGGTCAGAATGATTGGACGCCAGCGTTTGATGAATTCCAAAAAAACCAAAAGCGATATCTTTCTTACTGGCAAACGTGGGCAGAACTCAACCTGCCCGCAGCGCTATCCGTGCGATGAGATTTGGTTGGCGCACAATAAAAGACTCCCGGCTTTCGCCAGGAGTCTGATTCGGATTCCAACTTACCGCCGAATGCCCTTCGTTAGGGGCGTCACCCGTTCCCGCAGATCGTCAGCCAAGCCGCTGCCGCGTTCTATGACGTCCTCGGCAACATCTCGAACTTCATCTTTCCAATCATCAATTGTGGAACGCGCATCCTGATATTTGCGCAGCAATTCCTTGCGCATCTTTTTACCAGCCTTGGGGGCAAATAAAAGCCCGACCAGCGCGCCCGCTCCCAATCCAATCAGAAGAAAAGTGATCGCTGTTCCCGCGCCTCCGCCTTCAGAAGCTTCGTAATTTCCAGAACGCATATATTTGGTCCTTTCCCGTCGTATTCCTCAACTTGGATTCCGTCCAGCTCATTCTAGCTGTCTGGCCCATCGGGCTACATCAAGCATTTTTGTCGAGGCCAAGAAGGAAGCGCAACCAATTCCCAAACTGGCCCAAGCCCGTGTAAAATAACCCTTTAGTTCCCGCATGCGCGGAAAATGTGGCCCGCCGCCCTTCCGCTACTTTGCCTGCAACCGTATTCGAAACAAAGGAGATTGACCGAGCAATGTCTATTCCCGCGACCCAGCTTCGCCCCGGCATGATCATCAAGCACAACAACGACCTGCACTCCGTGTTCAGCGTCGAGCACCGCACGCCGGGCAATCTTCGCGCCTTCATCCAGGCGAAACTCCGCAACCTGCGCACCGGTGCCATGTTCGAGCATCGCTTCCGCTCGCCTGATCCTATTGAGAAGATCACTGTGGACGAAGTGGACATGGAGTATCTGTACACCGATGGCGACGGTTACTACTTTATGAACACGGCGAATTTCGAGCAGACGCATTTGACGCGCGAAATTCTTGGCGACGCCGTGGACTACCTGATCTCCAATCTACAGATTAAGGTGGAATTTTTTGATGGCAAAGCCGTCGGCGTGGAACTTCCGCAGACGGTGATTCTCACCGTGCTCGAAACCGAGCCAGGACTTAAGAGCGCAACCGCCTCCAGCGTGACCAAGCCGGCGAAGACGGAGACTGGATTAATCGTGCAAGTGCCGCCATTCATTAACGAAGGCGAGAAGATCAAAGTGGACACAGCCGAGGGCGCGTATTTGTCGAGAGCGTAGCTATTTTGTCATCCTGAGCGGAATATGACGGTTCGCTTTGCGAATCGTCCTATGAAGTCGAAGGATCCCTACGGCAGAACGGTCAGAGGCGTAACGAGCGATTGTCGAGCAGTGTTAGGGATTTTTCGACTGCGAATCAGGTTCGTGAACGAACCTGATTACTCCGCTCAGAATGACAACCCCAGAGTTGAGTTGAATTTTTATATCGAATTTGAAGATGACTTCCGCCGAGAAATCTACTGAAGCCCGCCGGTTCGTGGTACGCGGGCGCGTGCAGGGCGTGGGCTTCCGCTGGTTTGTGGAGCGTGAGGCGCACACGCTGGGAATCGCCGGGTGGGTACGCAACAACAGCGACGGCACCGTGGAAGTGCTGGCCATGGGAAGCCGCGACCAGTTGAGCGGGCTGCGCTCCCGTTTGCAGCAGGGTCCACGCGCGTCGCGGGTGGATGACGTCGCCGAATCCGATGCAGAGCCCGTGAACGGCCTGACAACATTTCGCATTGAAGGAGCCTGGTGAATGGTTACGAGTCAGAAGGCGGCGGTTAATAGTGAGTCCCTGAAGGCGTTGATCCGCGAAGTCCCCGACTTCCCCAAAAAGGGCATTCTTTTTTACGACATCACCACGCTCCTCAAAGACAAGCGCGGCCTGGCCACGCTCATTGACGCGCTGGCGCAAAACTATATTGGCCAGAACATTGATCTGGTATTGGGAATGGAAGCGCGAGGGTTCATCTTTGCGCCTGCGCTTGCCTATCGCCTGAACGCCGGATTCATTCCCGTGCGCAAGCCAGGAAAGCTCCCCGCTGAAACCACCAAGCACGACTATGCTTTGGAATACGGAACCAACACTTTGGAAATCCATAAAGATGCGATCCGCAAAGGTCAGCGCGTTCTTATTGTGGACGACCTGCTTGCCACCGGCGGCACTGCCGAGGCAACGGCAAAACTCGCCGCGTCGCTAGGGGCGGAAATTGTAGGGCTTAGCTTTGTGGTGGAATTGGACTTCCTGAAGGGCCGCGATAAATTGAAGTCTTACGATGTGTTTTCACTGCTGCACTACGACAAGTAGACGAGCGAAGGGCCTATCTCAGGAAGCGGGCGATTCCCATGGCAATTGCCGTCCATCCTGCCGCGCTCGCGCCAATCAAGGTTACAAATCCCAGCACCTTGTCGCGATTCATGTGCCGCCGAGGCTGAGGTCGCGCAAGACCTTCCGCCGCGGACGGTGAAATCACCCCTAACCTCATAAAAAACTTCAGGTCAGGTTCCTGAAAATCGGAGATAGTTAGGGGAGTGATGACGTGATCGTTCATCATTTTTACTACCTCTCATCATTTATGTCCGCAAACTCCATGCCAATCAATCGTTTGGATGTAAACCTCTGATAACGCGAAGGCTTGCGAGAATGTCTGAAATTCAGAAATCAAATCCAAGTAAAAAGTTCCCGTAATTTTTATCAGGCAAGAATTTGCGCATACAGTTTTATGTGTATGCGCGGAAAAATGCAAATGAAACAATTGCTGAAATGTACTTGTGAGTGAAGCTTTTTGCAAGCTCCGATCAATGCGGAGATTTCGGCCAATATTGCGCGGCGAGCATGGCCACAACAATTGCCGTAATCACCAACGTAATGATCCATGCGCAGGCCTGATAAACGCGCGAGTTGCTGTATTTGCCCATCAGTTCGCTCTTGCTCACCAGTTGCAACACGAATACCAATACAACGGGTAATAGCACTCCATTGAGCACCTGGGAAAACACCGCCATCCTGACCGGATTGAGCTGCGGGAAAAGAATGATGAGCGCGCCGCCAGCTACCAGCGTGGTATAGAGTCCGTAGAAGGCCTTGGCCTCGCCGATTTTCTTATTCAGACCTGACTCAAAGCCCATCGCCTCGCAAACCGTATATGCGGTGGAGAGCGGCAGTATGGAAGCGGCGAAGAGCGAGGCATTCAGCAAACCAACCGCGAACAGGATGAAGGCATAGTCACCGCCCAAGGGCTTTAACGATTGGGCCGCATCGGCGGCATCAGCGACCCTGAACTGACCATGGAGATTCAAAGTGGCCGAGCAGGCGACGATAATAAATCCGGCGATGAAAACGGAAAATATGGATCCCACGATTGCGTCGGCTTGCATGTACTTCAGGCCGCTCTTGCCGCTTCCTTTTTCCGCAACCGACGCCTGTAAATAGAACTGCTGCCACGGAGCGATGGTCGCGCCAATGATTCCGGCTGCCGCGTATAAGTATTCGGAATTCTTGAACTCCCGCCATGAGGGTAGCCGCACCACCTGCCTGCCTACTTCCGCCCAATCCGGCCGGGCCAGGAACGCGGTAATGATGTAAGCGATGTAGAGGAACGAGAGGACCAGAAAAACTTTTTCCAGCTTTTTATAGTCCCCGAACACCACCAGCGCCCACACCAGCGCGGCGGCAATCGGGACCGAAATAAATTTGCTGACGGAAAACAGCTGCATGCTGGTGGCAACGCCGGCGAATTCGGAGATCACGTCAAACAGGTTGCAACTCACCAGCCCGGCAAGCAGCAAAAATGTGATGCGCAAGCCGTAGTGTTCGCGAATCAGCTCACTCAAGCCCTTTCCCGTGATCACGCCCATGCGCGCGGCAATTTCCTGCGCAAAGGTCAGCGCGATGGCTACAGGGATGATGGTCCACAGGATTGAATATCCGAATTGAGCGCCGGTTGAGGCGTAGGTGTAGATTCCGCCTGCGTCGTTATCGACGTTGGCGGTGATGAACCCGGGCCCAAGGATTGAGAGGATGAACAGAAGCCGGGTCAACCAGTAACGGAAGTAGCGGAATCGTCGCACGCCTGCCACCTGCATCCGAATTGGAAGAAACTTGCATCGGTCTGAGACACCGCTTCATTTCGTAAATTCAGAGTACCAGATTGTTCTTGTCTTCAAGTACAGTGGAATGCGATTTCAGGAGGAGAATATGTTCCTTGTTTACATCATTGTCATTGGCTTGATTGCCGGATGGGCCGCGGGAAAATTGATGAAAGGCTCCGGCTATGGCGTGGCCATGGACATTGTGCTGGGAATTCTCGGCGCCATCATCGGTGGCTGGGTGTTGCGCTTGCTGGGCATCTATACGTCCGGAGGCATCGTGTCCAGTATCCTTGTGGCGATTCTGGGCGCAGTCATTCTGGTGTTTCTTGCCCGCATGATCAAGCGGGCGTGAGGACTTAGAAAAGTGGGCGGAGCCGGGAAGCGCGATTTCACATTCGCTCAAAACGGCTCCGCCTTAAAAATACAGACTACGCCGATTGGCTAGGCGGCTTGCTCACAGTTAATCATCCACGGAATGCCAAAGCGGTCTTCGAACATGGCGAAGCCCGGAGACCAGAAGGTTTTTCCAAAGGGCATGGCAACCGTTCCCTTCTCGGATAGCGCATTGAAGATTTTTTGGCCTTCGGCCACATCTTTCAATGCGATACACACCTGGAAGCC
This sequence comes from uncultured Acidobacteriota bacterium, assembly GCA_963831435.1. Classification (GTDB taxonomy): domain Bacteria; phylum Acidobacteriota; class Terriglobia; order Terriglobales; family Acidobacteriaceae; genus JAICKN01. Next base: position 8,679 of record CAWHQK010000054.1, on the reverse strand, counting down.
TTGAGGCTTGCTGAAATGGTCTGGCGGCGCGTCGGTCCCCATTAAGATCTGGTCTCCGATTTTCATGCTTACGTGCATGATCTTGTTGCGCCACTCCGGCGGCATTTTTTGCGCGTCGTCTCCCGGCGCTGAGTCGAAACGGAATAGACCTTCAATTTTTCCGCCGAGGCATTTTTCGTAGAACTTAAACGCCTCCTCGCATTGACCGCTGAAATGAAGATGAGATCGCAATTGCATGGCACTTCTCCTTATGTGGTGAACGTTGTTTTGGTTTCGATTCGCGGCATCGAATCCCGTTGCGCGATCTACGCGATTTTTTTTCTTTTGTCTTCCAGCTTTTTGGCAAACTCACGCGCTTCGTCCAGAGCTTCGCTGGGCAGGAACTCTTCGAGTTCGAAGAACTGGCGCACTTCAACGACGGCCTCCTCGCCCTCTCCAAATGGCTCGGGAATACGTTTGGCCCAATCCAGCGCTTCTTCGCGGGACTTCACGTTGATGATCCAGAAGCCGGCAATGAGTTCTTTGGTTTCCGCGAAGGGACCATCCACCACGGTGCGCTTGCCTTGCGCAAACTTCACGCGAAATCCCTTTGAGCTGGGATGAAGGCCTGCGAGGTCCACGAGCACGCCCGCGTCCATCAGTTCCTGGTTGTACTTATCCATGGATGAGAGAAGTTCTTCGCTGGGCATTTTGCCGGCTTCTGAGTCTATGTTGGCTTTGACGATCATTAAGAATTTCATTGTATTGCTCCTGAGTTTTATTTGGGAGCCCGCTCACGTCATCTGACTGAACTTGCTCTTCACTGGTAAGTCGAATGGTCATGCGGCAAATCGACAACGGAAATATTTATTTCTGGTTCGCCGCCTGTTCGATTTTTGCAATGTCAATTTTCTTCATTTGCATCATTGCCTGCATGGCACGCTGCGATTTGCCGGGGTCTTTATCGCCGATCAGTCCTAATAACCTTTCGGGAGTGATCTGCCAGGACATTCCGAACTTGTCCTTCAGCCATCCGCATTGGCTTTCCTGGCCGCCTTCCGCGGTGAGCTTGGACCAGTATTCGTCCACCTCTTCCTGCGTTTTGCAATGCACGACGAAAGAGATAGATTCGTTGAATTTGAACTGAGGGCCGGCGTTGAGGGCGGTGAATTCCACGCCTTCAATGGAGAACGAAGCGATCATGACCGATCCTTTCGGCCCTGGACCGGCGTCGCCATAGCGGCGGACCTCACCCATTTTTGAATTTCTGAAAACAGAAGTATAAAACCTGGCTGCCTCTTCGGCGTTGTTATCGAACCAGAGAAACGGGGTGATTTTTGGCATAGACTTTTTCCTTTATTCGCGCGGTTTTTTACTGGACATGAGATGGTTTGTAACAGAGCAATACGGTCCCGCAGGCAAATGCCTTCCTTTTCACGAGAGTTAAGCATAAGGGATCGGCCATCGCCTTAGAAATTGCAAAACCGCTTCCAAGGATTACCGGATTCACGAGCAAATGATATTCATCCACGAGGTTGTGTGCGATCAAAGAGGCGACAACCTTATGTCCTCCATAGACCAGCAGATCGTTGCCTGTTTGCTGTTTTAGTTGATTCACGCGTTCGACTATTTCGCCGTTCGCCACAGTAGCGTTTGGCCATTGCGGCTCCCGAAGAGTATTTGAAAAAACAATCTTGGGTTTGTCTGTAATCAGGCGGCCCAACTCGAAGTCAGGGGCTTTGGGATTGTCGGCCACCGACTTCCAGTGAGGGATGAAATTCTCCGCAGTATTGCGCCCAAGAAGGATGCAACTGGCATTTGTCGCATTTTCAATCGAATACTGCCTCAACTCGGCATCCCAATTGAAATGCGTAGGCCCTTCTTGCCTCGCTGCCATGCCATCAATGGATATATGCATCTGCAACTTGAGCTTTCTCATCCTCTCACTTCTCCTTAGTACTCCTGATTCAATGGTTAGTGCTTGCAGCAGGGCTCCGAGTTTTCTTCCGGTTTTACTTCTAGCTTTGATTCAGCCTGGTAACGTCCCGATGGCCGCACGAAACCGCCGGCGTTGTAGCGATCATGGTGGCGCACCCAGTCACCCAGATTTCCGCGCCCTGTTTCGTTTCGTCCTTTGGGGGCAATGTCCAGAAATTGATACGTCCCGATAGCGCCTTCGCCACCGCGGGCGTACTGCGAATAAGTATGGAAGATGTCTCCGTTTTCATCTTTGTAGAACACGCTGGTTCCCGGAAGCTCCTCACTGGAGACGTCCTGCATGCTGAAGTTGTAGTAAAGCTTGCCCTTGGCCATATCCTCTTTGGAAAATGACACGTGATAGTCGTAGTTGAAGTCACTGCCGAACGAAGAAACCCAGTTGAACTTCCATCCCATGCGCTTTTTGAATGGCTCAATTTCGGCGAGCGGCGCACGAGAAACAGCAACATAGGAAACATCATGCTGCTCGAGGTGCTGGACAGCCGCATCCACATGATCGGAATAGAAGGAGCATCCCACGCAACCTTCGCCCCAGCCCGGCCCAAACATAAAGTGATAAACGATCAACTGGCTGCGGCCCTGGAAAAGATCGGCGAGCGTCTTTTTCCCCTGCGGGGTGTCGAAAGAATATTCCTTGTCCACTTTCACCCAGGGCAGTTCGAGCCGCTTCTGCGCCAGCGCGTCACGCATGCGGGTGAGCTTTTTCTCTTCCGCGAGTAACTCCTTGCGCGCTGCAAGCCATTCCGCGCGGGACACTACTTTCGGATTTTCAATTGCGGTAGTCATTGTAATTCTCCTCCTCATTCGGGTTTAATTCTTGTTGTCGAAAAGATTCCTCATTGCTCGCGTTTACATTTTTTCGGGTGAACTTTTGCATGACGAATGCGGTCAGACCACTCGTCGAACCCACCCCCGCGACAGCTACGAGCGCTATGTTCGAAATACATTCGGGGCACATGAAGGGCCTCCTTATTTAACTTGCCTGCGCGGCTGGCAAACCGCTGACTTCCACAACCGGACGGATTTCCACCGTTCCAAATCGCCCGGCGGGAATTTCAGAGGCAATGCGGATCGCCTCGTCCAGATCATCCGCGTTGATCAGAAAATAGCCGCCAAGCTGCTCCCGCGTCTCGGCATACGGGCCGTCTGTAACCAACGGTCGCCCTTGCTGCTGGCGAACACTGGTCGCGGTTGAGGTGGGATGCAACGGCGCTGAGGACAAAAATTTGCCGCTGGCGTGCAGCTTGTTAGCGTACTGAGCGGACTCAACATAACATTTCTGCCGCTCAGCTTCGCTAGGGCCGCCCTTTTCGTCCAAATAAATCAACAACATATATTTCATATCCCGCTCCTTCATCAGTAAATCGAATGGCGCCACGCCAAATCGACAGGCCCACAAAAATAAATTGGGAAAATATTTACAATGGATCGTGTCTTTGCCGGTCACAACCAATATTGGTTCGGATGCCGCTGCCGCAGTCGAAGAAGTCTATCGCTCCGACTGGGGGCGCATCGTGGCTACCCTGATCGGCCTGGTCGGTGACTTCGACCTGGCAGAAGAATTCGCGCAGGAGGCATTTGCCGCCGCCGTGGACCAATGGCGGGAATCCGGCGTGCCGGAATTGCCCCGCGCGTGGATCATCCAGACCGCCCGGCATAAAGCCATTGACCGCCTTCGCCGCCAGGCCAATCTCGCTCAAAAAATAGAAGAGCAGGGTCTGCCTGTCGAACCCTCGGAGGAACCCAATTACGATGCCCTGGAAAATCCTAGTGAAATCAACGACGACCGTCTGCGCCTGATTTTCACCTGCTGCCATCCCGCGCTCGCCTCCGAACGCGCAAGTTGCGTTGACGCTGCGAACCCTGTGCGGTCTTGAAACCGACGAAATCTCACGGGCTTTTCTCGTTCCCGTGCCAACGATGGCGCAACGACTGGTCCGCGCCAAACGCAAAATTCGCGACGCCGGCATTCCTTATAAGGTCCCGGAAGCAACGAACTCGCAGAGCGGCTGGAAGCTGTACTCACCGTCATTTATCTGGTCTTCAACGAAGGCTACGCGGCCACACGCGGCGCGCCCCTCGTCCGCACGGACTTGTGCGCGGAAGCCATTCGTCTGGCGCGATTGGTTCGTGCATTGACCGCGCCGCACACTCCCGCGGATGTCCTCGGCCTTCTTGCTCTCATGCTGCTGCATGATGCGCGCCGCGAGGCACGGTTGAATGACGCCGGAGACATCGTCGTGCTGGAGGAGCAAGACCGCAGCCTCTGGAACCATTCGCAAATCGCGGAAGCTTTGCCGCTGGTCGAAGAAGCGCTTCGCACCGGCCCCGGGACGTACGCTTTACAGGCCGCCATTGCCGCCATACATTGCCAGGCGGCCAAGGCCGAAGACACTGACTGGAGACAAATTCTTGGGTTTACGACATTCTCGAACGCGCGCAACCCTCCCCAATCGTTTCCCTGAATCGCGCCGTGCGCTCGCCATGGTCAACGGCCCTCAGACAGCGCTGGAGGTTATTGACGGGATCACTAGTTCCGCCAGAGACCTCGAGAGCTATCACTTGCTACACGCCACACGCGCCGATTTGCTCCGAAGGATGGGCTCACAGGAAGCAGCGGCAAAAAGCTACGTGAGGGCTTTGGAGCTAGTCACCAATGAGAGCGAACGCCGCTTCCTGCAAAAGCGGTTAAAAGAAGTAGAGCGGCAGTCCGCTTAACGATCTGTTCGTAACGATCAGGAATTCCTGGAAAACACTCGCACGCTGTAGGCGATCGGCAGTCCGATAAGAAACATATGTACAAGTAGGCCTTGATCCAGGCCGCGCATTGTGAAAGGCCCTTTGAAGTGGATTGCCGAAAGCGGCAGCACGATCAGATTCATGACCAGAAAGATCGCAATGCCGTAAAACAAGCCGCACACGAAAGGATATTCCTTGAGGAACTTCAACTTCAGGCTGGCGCCGTAATACACCGCGGCCGCTGAGAGGGCGATAAAGAAATGCAAAGCAATTCCGAGGACATAGTAGCCATCGCCGCCCTGAAAGGCGATGCTGCCAACCAGTCCGCGTGCAATTCCCCGCGGCATATGGACGCCGTATGAGATGTAGGCGCAAGTTAAATCCAGCAGTCCAGCGATAAAACCGCCGGCAAGAATCGCAGGGACTGGTCGCGGCGCGGCGCCGGACGACGGGGAAGAAGTTGTGTTCATAGCGCTCCAATGGAATCGAGATATTTATGCTTACGTTGGACGTGGGAAGATGGATTCAGATAGCGGTGTGTAGGAAAGCGGAAGCTTAGCAGCTATTTCTTCTTTTCTTCTTTGTGATGGAGATCGAGTCCAAACGATGGATGCTCACGCGTGCCGGTGATCTTAATGGGCAACTCGGTAACATCGCCTTTGCGGAAGAACGGATCCACCGCTTTCAGCAAGAAAGATTTCACGCCCGTCGTCATCTGCGAGAGCTTCGCCTTCAGGCGCAGGGTCCCATAGAAATCGAGTTTCTCATCCGTGAGCGCGTAGGTGCCATTCAATTGAACGTTCGCGCCGGGAACTTCAAACGTTAAATTACGGAAGGTAATCACGCCGCCGCCCATGGCGAATTGCCCTCGCAAGTTGGAAATGCTGCTGCCCGCGTCTTCATCTTCCGGCTTTCCCTGGCCCCGGCGGCTCAGGCTTTGCACTTTTTCTCGCACGTCGGCATCGGTAAAGTAGGCGTGCTCCACGCCGAATCGCCCCAGCAGCTTGAGTTTTTGGGTAACATCGCCCTCCCCTGCGGGCAAATCGAATTTCGTATGCAAGGTAACGTTTCCCGTCAACGGAGGTTCCCCCGCCTTCACCGCCAGCCGCATGAGGTCTTCAATCCTGCCCTTGTCCACGGTAACGTCCAATTCGACGGCGCGGCCCTTTTCGCCTTCGCGCTTTAGCACAGCGCCGTCGGCGACGATCGTTGTGCGTCCAACAGTCGCGCGCACCGGATGCAGCATGGTGTTGCCATTGGTGCCGTCCACGGTGGCTTCGTACACGGTTTTCAAATCCACGGGATGCCCCGCCAGCGTGACCTTGAAGTCCGGCGTGTCAGTTTCGCCCTTAATGCTCATCTGCTCGAGCACGCCCCCGAACTTTCCCTCCAACGAAAGAATTCCGCTGATCCCCTTGAACACCCCAAGGTCCGCATTTTTGAAGGTATAATTGGCCGCTAGAGGCGTCTGGCCCGGGTCATCAGCGTTCCAAGGTCCAAAATTACCGCTGGTCGCAATCTCTCCCGGCGGCTTGTAATTCTTAAGACGCGCCGTAAACGACGCCGCGTGGTCCAATCCCACCCCATGCATTACCAGTTCATGAATTAAAAATATGTGTTCGGGTTTTGCCGGATCTTTAGGCATGAGGTGCAGTTCGGTGTCGTCAGCATCGAGTTCATGCACCAGAATTTTAATTTCCTTGAGCTTGCGTTTATGCTCCGTGCCGCTGGCGGGATTTTGATTTTGACCATTGTCCTCGTGCGGAGGGATATGGATGATCAGTCCGGTAAAGTGAATGCGATTGATCTTCCACGGCGAACCCAGCAGTCCCAACACCCCGGCTTCAGCGGAAAATTCGCGCGCCGCGATCAATGGTGGAATGTCCCTCCGGCCCTTGTGATAGACCACAAGGCCGGATCCCGTCACTTTAAGCGCCGGGGTCAGCGAGACGTGAAAGTCCTGCAATTCCACATTTCCATTGAATTTTTGCTGCAACAATTCCAGCGCGCGGGCGTGTACGTAGGGCTGCGCGTAGTGCATGGCAACAGCAATCCCAATGCCTACAACGACCAGAAATGCAAGAATGAGGGCTGGAAGAATGGTGCGCAGGAAATAACGCTTGCGGGATTTTTTCTCTGACCGCTCCGATTCCACAAGTTGAGGCAATTTGCTCTCCTGATCGCCAGGCGGCCGAGAGCCTTGCCGCGTTATCCTGGAAAAGAAAGCGATTCTCTTCCCGTCAAGCACCCGCCCCGATCTGTTCTAAGATGAATCGCTAACACGCGGAGTTGGCTGTTCAACCTCTAATGACCGGGCCACCAGATTTGCTTGCGAGGGCACAGCCTGCTTGTGCAATGTGCACACAATGGCGACTTCCTCGGAATTCTTTCGTGACGGTTGCCAATTGCCCACGGCGTTTGCAGCACTCCGGATTGCACAAGAGTTGAGGCTCAAGAATTAGAATCGCGATTTCTCCAATCGCTCGCAAATTTTCATTCATGTTTAATGTCAGCTTCACGTCGTTCAGTTTCAGCTCTCGTTGTAAAGATATGTAAAACAACGTCTTTTTCGAGTCCTTCGATGTCTTGGGGCATCAAAATTAGGTAATCTTAGGTGTGTCTGCTTCGCACGCAATTCAATCAAGATAACGTTCCATGTGGATTGTTCGTCTCGCGCTTCGGCGTCCATACACCTTCGTGGTGCTCGCGCTGCTCCTTCTGATTCTGGGGCCGCTCGTCATTCTGAACACTCCCACCGACATCTTCCCCAACATTGATATTCCGGTAGTCAGCGTTATCTGGCGCTATACAGGCTTCAATGCGCAGCAGATGTCCGACCACATCGTTACGCTTACCGAACGCAGCCTTACTACCACTGTGGATGACATCGAGCACATTGAGTCGCAGTCTCTCGATGGAACCGCGGTCGTCAAAATCTTTTTTCAGCCTGACGCCAACATTAACAAGGCAATCGCTCAAGTGACTGCGGTTTCGCAGACTCAGGTACGGCAGTTGCCGGCCGGCACTACACCACCGCTGGTCATAACCTACAACGCTTCCACGGTGCCGATTCTTCAGCTTGCACTATCAGGGAAAGGACTCTCTGAGCAGGAATTGAATGACTACGCGCTGAATTTTCTGCGCACGCGATTAGTTACGGTCCGCGGCGTTGCGATTCCTTATCCCTACGGAGGCAAGCAACGCCAGGTCCAGGTGGACTTGAACACCTCGGAACTCCAGGCCAAAGGACTTTCACCGCTGGACGTGGTCAATGCCATCAGCGCGCAAAATCTCATTCTTCCCTCGGGAAGTTCGAAGATCGGCTCGCTCGACTACAACGTTGACATCAACGGAAGTCCCGACACGATTCAGGAATTAAACGATCTCCCGCTCAAGCGCGTGGGCGACACAACCTTGTATATCCACGACGTGGCAAACGTGCGCGATGGGTCTCCACCGCAAACCAACATCGTGCGCGTGAACGGCCAGCGGGCTTCGCTTCTCACCATTTTGAAGGCGGGCAATGCGTCCACGCTTGATGTGATCAACGGCGTGAAGACCATGCTGGCGCAGCTCGAATCTGGTCTGCCGGCGGCGCTCAAAGTACATCCGCTTGCCGATCAGTCGCTGTTTGTGCGCGCCTCTATCAATGGCGTGTTGCGGGAAGCCACCATCGCCGCGGTTCTCACCGCGCTCATGATTCTTATTTTTCTGGGAAGCTGGCGCAGCACGCTGATTATCGCGATTTCCATTCCACTTTCGATTCTCACTTCCATTGTTGTATTGAGCGCTTTGGGTCAGACCATCAACATCATGACCCTGGGAGGTCTCGCGCTCGCGGTCGGCATACTTGTGGACGATGCCACGGTCGAAATAGAAAACATCAACCGCAACCTCGCCCAGGGCAAGGAAGTGGAACACGCCATTTTGGACGGCGCACAGCAGATCGCCATTCCCGCGTTC
>CAWHQK010000053.1:0-12110 GCA_963831435.1 uncultured Acidobacteriota bacterium | reverse complement strand
GCACCGAAGTGCCGTCCAAGGAAGGTTTGGAACAGGCGCGCGCGTGGTTGCTCGAAATGGATTTACGCATCCAGGTGCATCAGTTGCGGCAGTTTCTTCAGACCACGCCTTTGAGCAGCACCGAATGTCTCCGCGCCATGTTGCAGCATCATCTGCAAAAGGCCAAGTATTCTGATTGACCGCGACAAAATTGATTTTCTGCTGGTGCAGTATTTTTCTGATTGCGCTCCGTCACGTTTGGACGACGCTGAGTTGACCGTCGCCTACGTGGCCAAAGTGCTGGAGACCGTACTTGGGCCCGTGGATGTAAAGATTCCCGACTGGCTGGACCTGCTGGAGGATCTGGTGCAGAGCGCGAAGGCCTCTGCAAGTCTGAAAAGCCTGCTACAGAGCGGCGTTCTCGACAAAGGCAGAAAGCTCAAGGTCAGCTGCAAGGAAAAATATTTTTTGCCGGTGGCGATGGTTTCGTTCACTCGTTTCAGCTTCATTATGCGGCGGGTGTTTTTTCGCCTGATGCATCAGGACCTGAATGCCATTCTGGACGGGCTGCGCGAGCTTGAGACCCGGGGAGTGGCGACGCTCGATTGCAGTGCAGCGCAATTTTCCGCCGAAGAGCCAACCGTGCGCCTGCGCATGATTTGCCAATCCTGGAAGGTGATGTTCCACGCCGAATATTCTTCCGGCCAACCGCTGCGCATGCTGGTGGACCTCCACGCCATTGTGGACGACGCGCTCGCAGCCAGTGGCGGCATGGCCAAGAAGACGCCTCCAGTTCCTGCTTCGCGCGCCAAAGCAACAACGGCCGGGGCCGGCTTTAACACCAACAGGTCCGAAACACCGGAGTTTGAAATTTCCGGCAAGCCGTCATCCTGGAATCCCGATGGTTCGGTTTAACCCTTCTGAGTTTTAACAGCGGAGAGGCAAGGCGTGAAGCAGTCCACGGTTCTAATCATTTCTGACAATGCGGCGTTCCCCGGCGCTATCACCGCGCGCTGGCGGCAGGAGCGGAACCTGCCAGCTTTCACCCTTATGGGCAGTGACGTCTGCCATGAACTTGATTCGGATGCCTTCGATCTGGCAATTGTCGGCGAAGTGAATTCCGGAGCGCGTTCATCACTTGAAAAGCCGCTGGCGGCGGCAAAAAATCCTGCCATCCTGATCGTTGCGCAAGATGATAGCGCTCCGTCGCAAACAGGGCCATGGGCAAGAGTTTTGCGCAAAACAAAAACTACCGCAAACGCTGGAGAAAGTGACAGCGCCTGGCTCGATGCGCTCGTGCCAGTGGCTTCCGAGATGTTGCTTCATGCGAAAACGTCCGGCGCGACTCGCCGGCTGGAACAGCAAAACACTGTTCTTGAGACGCAAGCCGCGCTCGGAAATTACATGCTCGAAGTCCGCCACAACCTGAATAATGCGCTCACTTCGATATTCAGGAAATTCTGAACTTATTCTGCTGGACGGTGAACAGTTTCCTGAAAGCATCCCCGCGCAAGTGGAAACGATTCGCAACCAGGCACTTCGAATTAATGAAATCCTGCAGCGATTTTCGTCACTGGAAAAAGAACTTAGAGTGACGGAGAAATACGGCGAAAGTAAAGCGGCTGTTAAAGGCCGTACGCATGCCGCGGGCGTCTCATAGGCGCGAAAAACACCCAGATTACAGCCGCACCAGCTTCACATTAGCGTTCTCGCATGCTTTAGCCAACGGTTCGTCCAGGGTAGCAAGAGGCAACTTCTGTTCAATCGCGATATGAAGATAGGCCGCATCGTAAGCGGTTAGTGCATGCTCTCGGCTCAACGACTGAATTCGATTGAATACGATTGAGGATGGAACCTGCCCAAGTTCAATTGGTAGAGTGGCCAGATCGTTGAGAAAAGTTTGTATCAGCGCGGCGGAAATGCGCTTGCGTTTTTCTCCGGCCAGCAGCGCATTCAGTACTTCGTGGGGCCAAAAAGAAGGAGCGATGGCCAAGCTTCCCTGCTTGAACAGCCCGACGATATGGCGGGCCACGCTAGAATCTTCGTCGGGAAAGCACCATGCCAGGACGATTGAAGCATCCAGCACGAACCGGATCACCGGCGACCTTCGTTGATCAGGTCCTTGATTCGGATTTTTCCCAACGACAGCTTGTGGCGCGCACCAAAGGTTTCCAGACGTCCGGCAGCTTCGGTTACGGAACGCCCTACTGCCTCACTCTCATTGCACATGAGTTCTTTCAGCAGCGCACCCAATAGACGAGAAACACTTGTGTCCCGCCGGGCGGCTTCAATCCGCGCCCATTGGGCGACATCTTCTTCTAGAGTCACGGTGACGTTTCGTAGATGGTACGACACGAAAATAGTGTAACACGAAAACAATAACTTTTGCAATTTATGTACAATATAGACAAAAGGTGTAAATAGATTAATGCGAATCATCTCGGCAACCGATGCTAAGCAGCGGCTTGCAGCCCTGATTAATGCCGCTCAACGCGAACCGGTGCTTATTCGCCGACAAAATCAGGATGTGGCGGTCATTATGTCAATCGCAGAATACAAACGGCTGTGTGCTTCCAATGCTGAAGAAACTCCACAAAATTATGACAGCATTGGGGACAAGAAAACCTCACAAGAAATCAAGGAGATTGTCGCGAAACATAGTGGCTATCTGTTTTTCGGAAAGCCATTTCCCCGGAGTCGCTTTGTTATCTTTCGAGTTTACGGCACTGAAGCGCCGCTGCAATACCATGAGAAATACTGGTCCTTAGATGACGAGGAACTCGCCAAGGATCTTTGTCGTTTCTTGGTCACAACTAAATTGAGTGCGTACGTTCTTGATACAGTGACACAAAAGAAAGTTCTTGAATTAAAAGCGAAACATTAGCGGGAGGAATCTTGTCGAAAACCAAAACCATTGTGGTTTTGCGCGGGAGGAAAAATTGTCTAGTTCATTAGTTGAGCATCTCGGTATCCCTGTGCTTCACTGGATTTTCGCAACGTTGGCGAATTATGTGAAGTGATTAATCCCAACATGGCTTGAGCAGTCAGAGAATCTCGACTACGCAAATAAAAATTCCTTCGTCCGCAACTCCTTGATCGTATCTCTTAATTTTGCTGCCTTCTCAAACTCGAACTTCTTCGCAGCCTCGCGCATATCGCTCTCCAGCTTCGCGATGTACTCATCTAAGTCTTCCTGCGATTTGAACTCCGGGATGCCTTCCGCCTCGGTGTTCGCGAGGTCGGCATAATCGGCCTCCATGATTTTCGCCAGGGTCATATCGAGTGGCCGGATGATAGATTGTGGCGTAATTCCATTGGCGTCGTTGTAAGCCTGCTGAATGGCTCTGCGGCGGTCGGTTTCGCCGATGGCCTTCTTCATGGAATCGGTCATGCGGTCGGCGTAGAGAACGGCGCGTCCATTTAAGTTGCGGGCGCAGCGGCCAATCGTCTGGATGAGCGAACCGCTGGAGCGCAGAAACCCTTCTTTATCAGCGTCCAGGATCGCCACCAGGGAAACCTCCGGCAGGTCGAGGCCCTCACGCAGAAGATTGATTCCAATAAGCACATCGAACTCACCTTTGCGGAGGTCGCGAAGAATTTTCACGCGCTCAAGTGTTTCAATTTCCGAGTGCATGTAGCGACACTTCACGCCAACCTCGCTGTAGTATTCCGCGAGATCTTCGGACATGCGCTTGGTCAGCGTTGTGACCAATACACGCTCGCCACGGGACACGCGATCGCGAATGTCATGCAGCAGGTCGTCAATCTGCCCCTTTACCGGACGTATCTCCACCGGCGGGTCAATCAGTCCCGTTGGCCGGATGATCTGCTCTACCACCACCCCCGCGGATTTGGTTAGCTCATAAGGTCCGGGCGTTGCGGAAACATAGACCATCTGATTCTGGCGGTGCTCAAATTCCTCAAATGTCAGCGGACGATTGTCGAGCGCCGAGGGCATGCGAAAGCCATACTCCACCAGCGTTTGCTTGCGCGAGCGGTCGCCATGGTACATTCCGTGCAGTTGCGGGACGGTTTGGTGCGACTCATCAATAAACATGATGTAATCGCGCGGAAAATAATCCAGCAGCGTCGGCGGAGGCTCACCGGGCAGCCGTCCCGTAAAGTGCCGCGAATAGTTTTCAATGCCATGGCAGAATCCCATGGCCTTGATCATTTCCAGATCGAACATCGTCCGCTGATGAATGCGCTGCGACTCGACGAGCCGGCCCTGCTTTTCGAGTTCCACTTCCCACCAAGCCAGCTCTTCCTTAATGGATTCCACAGCGCTGGCCCGCGTTTCTTCTTTCATCACGTAGTGCGTCTTCGGATAAATCGGCAAGCGCACATACTTCTGCTTCACGGTGCCGAAGAGGGGATCAATCTGCGAGAGTCCTTCGATGTCGTCTCCCCACAACTCGATGCGGTAGGCCATGTCGTCGTAGGTAGGGAAGACTTCGATCACATCTCCGCGTACACGAAAAGTTCCGCGACGGAACTCGCCATCGGTGCGCTCGTAGAGAATGTCCACCAGCTTGCGCGTGATGTCCTGGCGCTTGATCTTCTGCCCTTTCTCGAGGAAGAGCAGCATCCCGTAATAAGCTTCCGGGGAACCGAGGCCGTAGATGCAGCTGACTGACGCGACGATTAGGCAATCGCGACGCTCGAACAGAGACCGCGTGGCCGAGAGGCGCAGTTTGTCCAGTTCGTCGTTGATCGTGGATTCCTTTTCAATGTAGAGATCGGCGGCGGGGACGTAGGCTTCTGGCTGATAATAGTCGTAATAGGAAACAAAATATTCGACAGCATTGTGCGGAAAGAAGCTTTTGAACTCGTGATAGAGCTGCGCTGCCAACGTTTTGTTGTGCGCCATGACAAGCGCAGGACGATTGACCTGCTCGATGACTTTGGCCATCGTGTAGGTCTTGCCTGATCCGGTAACGCCGAGCAAAACCTGGTGCTGCTCGCGGTCCTGGAGTCCGCGCAAAAGTGCAGTAATTGCATGGCCCTGGTCGCCTTGCGGTTTGTAGCTGCTGACAAGTTTGAAATCCATGGCTGAAATCGTTGCTTTAAAATCTCGACAAAGCCTACGGATGCGAATTTCGGCGAGTAGGCATCTTTCGATTATAAAACGAACAGCAGGTGGCGATTGGGAAACAAAAAAACGGCGTGGAGGAGGTTTCTCCACGCCGCAAACCAACTCAAACCTGCGGGACTAACTGGGCAGTTTAAATTCCACGCTGATCTGCGTTTGGATCTCCACTGGATGGCCATCCAGCATATAAGGCTTGTATTTCCACTGCCGGACGGCGGTCTCTGCCGCGCGTCCCAAGGTCTGATCCCCGCTCACCTGTTTTACATTGGTGACGTCGCCCGTCTTGGAAATAGTGGCCGCGATTTGTACCGTACCCTGAGTGCGCATGCGGAGCGCATTCGCCGGGTACACCGGCTGGACTTTCTTCATCAGCCTGCCTTGGAGCACGCCCTGGGAAATCCGCAAGGACTGCTGAACGGGCTTTGCGACATCCGCCGCCGAGGCTGCGATGGCGGCGATGTCCCGGCCGCTGCTGTCTGAAGATGCCACAAGCGGATCCGGAGCGACCGGCGCGGCGATCGGGGCCGGTGCCGTCTTCGCGCCGCCGCCCTTAACGATCAGCGGTTGCTTCGTCACGGGCGGCTCGGATGTTACGGTGTCCGCCACCTCATCGCTCTCTTTGGAACCGGAATTGGCGCTGGCGGAAGGCGTCTTCGAAATCTTTTTTTCCGCTTCTGTCTGCGGTTTCGAATTCTCTGTTGTCGCTTCTGGATGCGTAGTCTGAACTTCCGAAACTCCAGCGTTGGGCTTGGACGTCGCCGGCTGATTCAAGGCGGGCGCAACTTGCGAAGGAGCGCCGGGTTTCTCCACGCTGCTCTGCTGCACGGAGGCAACCGTCTGAACGCTGTGCATCTTTGTCCAGCCGAAATATCCCGCGGCGCCGAGGACAACTAGGACGACCGCCGCGATCAACGCGATGTTGCTTCCTGACTTCTTTTCCGCTGGAGCGCCCTGGGCGGAGGCAAAGGCGGGAACGTGCGCGGGCTCCTCAGAAGCCGGAGCGCTGATTACAAGCTTATTCGGAGCGTGCGCGGATTTCGTTTCTGCATGCGCGGCCTGCGCGGGCGGTTTCGGCGCGGTGACGGGCGGTTTTGCCCTGGCTACGGCTTTTACTGCAATCTTTTGTTTTGCAGGAGCGGGCGCGCTGGCAGCTCCAGTGGACGCTGATGGAGCCGAGAATGAAAGCGCCGCTGGTGCGGGTGAAGCTGCATCTTCGGCGAACTCTTCCGCCTCAGGAGCATCGGCGATCTCCTCGACCTCCGCTGAGGGCTCATCTGCTTCCGCGGCCTCTTGAAACGCCGTGGCCATGGGGCCTGCAGGCTTGGAAACTGGCTGCCACGCATATTCCTTCGCCGCAGGGCGCACAACTGGTGAGTTGACCGCGGGTGCCAGATCAGGCGGCAGATCAAGCACTGCCGAGTTGTGAACTTCTTGCGTCGCTGCCGAAGCATGAGCCGCTGGCGCAAATTGAGGCGCTGCCGGCGTTGATACTGGAGCGGCCGGACGGGATGCGGCCGGCGTAAAAGCCGGTTTTTGAACGGAAGGTCCGGGCCGTGCCACGGACGCGCTAGGCGCAATTCGCGATTGTGCTGGCGGTGGTGCCGGCTGCGACGCGGCGGGAGCACTTGCCGCTGGAACGTTTGTCGCCGGGGCTTTGGTATCGGTCTTGCGCAAAAGTCCGCGCGCCACACGCAAAGTTCCTTTGGCCTGGTCCACATTGATCGGCTTGGACAAGACCAAATTCGCGCCGATTCGAAATGCTTTTGCGACTCCTGCTTGCCCTTCCACTACGGCCACTGCGAGTGAAGATTGATTGGAGGCTGAGTTCCGCGCACTCTTGAACAATAGCGTTGCATTCTGCTCGTTGTCACAATCGACCACAACCGCGTCGAAATGCTGCGCCATGAGCCGCTTGACGGCGGTAAATGGTTCATTCGAGGCCTCAACGCTGAAGTCCAGTTCGCTCAGGACTTGCGTGACTAAACGGGCCGTTTTCTCATCAGGGCAGAACAAAAGGGCTTGGTAACTCATACTCAAATCCTAGGTACGGTCGTCAGAGTCAGCAAGTTACGGAGGTAATTCGAGAAATACAATTTTTACGTGTTTTTTACAAACATAGTAATCGCGAGTAACCAGATGTGCAGCACATTTCGAAAACGAGTATGCGTTTTGGAAGAACAGCTACAATGTCGCTGCCATGCGTCTCCCACTATGGATCAAACTGCTTTGGACATTATGGGTGATGGCGTGGCTCCCGCTCTACTGGAAATACTACGGCGCGCAAAACTTTTTGTACTTCTGTGATCTTGGCAATTTATTGATTCTTGCGGGGCTGTGGCTGGAAAGCTCGCTGATATTTTCCTGGGAGGCGTGCGGGCTTTTGGTATTCCAGACTCTCTACGCGGTGGACCTCATCGGTGCGTGGTTTTTTCACAAACACTGGATCGGCGGCACAGAATTTATGTTCGATGCGAGCGTGCCTTTTTACTTGCGCATGTTCAGTGCTTCCACATCGTGGTGCCGCCGCTATTGCTGTGGGGTGTGTGGCGATTAGGTTATGACAAGCGAGGATGGAAATACCAGACGGTTCTCTGCTGGATCGTGGTTCCAATCAACCACTATTGGCGACCGCAGTACAACGTGAACTGGGCGCGAGGATTGGGCCGGGAACAACACTTACTGCCAGGGATTGGTTATCTTCTAGCGTATTTGATCGTGGTGCCGGCGGTTGTCTACTTGCCCACGCATTTGATTTTGCAGCGGTGGATGAAAACTCGGCAAATAAAAGCTGACACGGGGCGCTAGCTTTTCTTTGGCCGGTAGATGTCCGTCCTGGTTCCGAAGAAAACTTCCGCCGACTGCATCACGGTCTCTGACAACGTGGGATGCGGATGAATCGTGAGCGCAAAGTCTTTGGCAAGCGCTGCCATCTCGATGGCCAGCACACCTTCCGCGATCAGTTCGCCCGCGCCTGCTCCGACAATGCCTACGCCCAAGCACGCGCTCCGTCTTGCGGATCGAGAATCAGCTTGGTAAGGCCTTCGGTCCGATCGATCGTCATCGCGCGGCCGGAGGCGGCCCAGGGAAATTTCGCCACCGTGACTTCGGATTTTCTTTTTGCGCCTGCGTTTCAGTCAGACCGGCACCACGCAATTTCCGGATCGGTGAACACGACGGCGGGAATGGCATTTGGTTCGAAGGCGACTTTGTGTCCGGCGATGGCTTCGACCGCGGTGCGGCCTTCATGCGAGGCTTTGTGCGCGAGCATCGGCTCGCCGACGACATCGCCGATGGCGTATATCGCAGGATCGTCAGTCTGCAACTGCTTGTTGACCTGAATGAATCCGCGTTGTCCAACCTTGACTTGCGTCTTGTCGAGGCCTGCGATTTCCGAATTCGGCTTGCGCCCAACGGAAACCAAAACTTTGTCGAACACTTTCTCTCGCTCTTTAACTTCCGGCCCGTCGAAGGTGACGCGAATGCCATTGCCTTCGTTTTTATTCCCCGCGACGGTCGTGTTCAGCATGATGGAGTCGAAAATCTTTTCCATGCGGCGTTGCAATGGGAGGACAAGGTCGCGATCTGCGCCGGGCAGCAATCCCGAAAGCATTTCAACCACGGAAACTTTCGATCCAGCGCGGCATATACGGTGCCCAGCTCCAGGCCAATGTATCCGCCGCCTACGACGAGCAGAGTTTTGGGAACATCAGACAAGTCAAGCGCGCCGGTTGAATCCATCATGCGCGGCGTGTCGAGCTTAAATGTGGGAATCACTGCCGGACGCGAACCAGTTGCGATAATGATGCGATCGAATCTGCAGCGTCCGTCGACTGCTGACCTTCGCAATCTTCAGCGTATTGCGAATTTTCAAAAGAAGCTTTGCCCTGGATATATTTCAACTTTCCGTTGTTTCGAAAGCTGTCCCAGACCGCCCGTAAATTCCCGACGACGCTTATCCTTGAATCCGCGCAGACCGGTAACGTCAATCTTAGGTTCGCCGAATTCTATGCCCCATTTTTTCGCGTGGCGCGATTCGTCAATCAGTTTCGCGACATGCAAGAGCGCCTTCGACGGAATGCAGCCGCGATACAGGCACACGCCGCCGGGGTTCTTTTCAACGTCAATCAGCGTGACCTTCATACCAAGGTCCGCGGCGAGAAATGCTGCGGCGTAGCCTCCAGGGCCTCCGCCGACTACTGCGATATTCAAATTGGATTGGTTAGTCATCTGTCGGAATAGGTTCGATGATCGTTCTGGATTTTATTCTTGAATGTCCATACGGTGGATGAGTCGCCACGAATCGCACGGGATTGCGGCCGGCGGTAGGAATTGTCCGCGCACCCGGCCGTGTAACCTGACCGCGACCTTATGATTCCGGCGGCCTTCTTGCCACCGTCCATGCCTGGTCCCCCGTTCACCAATTCAGAGAGGAATTGATATGAGTTTTGATCCAGTCGGCGCGAGTTCATCCGCTCCGCCGCTGTCACCGGCATCGGCGCCGCGGGCTTCGGCGCCGCGGCCACAGAACACGCTCTCGCACAGAGCAAGTCGCCGAACGAGCGGGTCAACTTCGCCTGCATCGGCGTGGGCGGCAAGGGCGACAGCGACACGCGCGACGCCGCCCGCCTCGGCAACGTCGTCGCCATCTGCGACGTCGACGAGAACACGCTCGAACGCAGGCCGCGCAGAAGTATCCCGAACGCCAAGAAGTACAACGACTACCGCAAGATGCTCGACGAGATGGGCAAGAGCATCGACGCCGTGACCGTCAGCACGCCCGACCACCACCACGCGCTGGCCGCGGCGCATGGCGATGCAGATGGGCAAGCACTGCTTCTGCCAGAAGCCGCTGACGCACAGCATCTACGAGGCCCGCCAGCTGGGCGAGATCGCCCGCGAGAAGAAGGTCGCCACGCAGATGGGCAACCAGGGCACCGCCGACAACGGCCTGCGCAAGACGCCGGCGCTGCGTCCGCGCGGGCGCGCTCGGCACGGTGAAGGAAGTCCATGTCTGGACCAACCGCCCGATCTGGCCGCAGGGCATCGACCGGCCCGGCGCCGGCGCCGGTGCCCGCCGAACCGTCCACTGGGACCTGTGGCTGGGCCCGGCGCCGAGCGGCCCTACGCCGCGAACGGCTATCATCCCTTCGCCTGGCGCGGCTGGTGGGACTTCGGCACCGGCGCGCTCGGCGACATGGCCTGCCACACGGTGAACATGCCGTTCATGGCGCTCGACCTGCGCAACCCGATCTCCGTGCAGGCGCGAGACCTCCGGCCACAACAACGACAGCTACCCGAAGTGGTCGATCATCCACTTCGAGTTCCCGGCACAACGAGCAGCGCCCGGCGCTGACGATGATCTGGTACGACGGCGGCAAGCAGCCGCCGCAGGACCTGCTGCGACGGCGAGAAGCTCACCGACAGCGGCTCGCTGATCATCGGCGACAAGGGCAAGCTCTACTCGCCCGGCGACTACGGCGACGAGCGGCCAGCTGCATCGGCGGCGTCGACGTCGGCGAGGTGACGTTCCCGCAGTCGCCGGGCCACTTCGAGGAGTTCGTCCGCGCCATCAAGGGCGGCGAGCCGGCGATGTCCAACTTCCCGGACTACGCCGGCCCGCTGACCGAGACGATCCTGCTCGGCAACCTGGCGGTCTGGGCGGACGGCAAGAAGATCGAGTGGGACGCGAGGCACCTGAAGGCGAAGAACGCGCCGGAGGTGGATATGATCATCCAGCCGCGCCTCCAGCACGGCTACAGCCTGACCATGGGAAAGGGCGGCGGCACGCCGGCTCCGAACCACCGGTTCTAAACTCGGACCACGTCAGCGCATTTCCGCCCGCCTCCCACGTAGTGTGGAAGAGGCGGGCCGGATTGCCACACGGTCGGCGGAAGGCTACACGGGAGTTGCCACCGCCTTCGTCGGCATCTCGGAGGTGCAGCTCGGGCAGCGCGTCGCCATCTCTGGAATGGTCGTGAGGCAGTACGGACACTCCTTGGTGGCAGGCCCAGCGGCGGCGGGGGCGGGCTCGCGCTTGAACCGGTTGATCTGCTTCACGACCAGGAAGATGACGAACGCCACGATCAGGAAGTTGATCACGTTGTTCAGGAACAAGCCATAGTTCAGCGTTGGCGCCGCCGCCTTCTTGGCGTCCGCCAGTGTCGGAGGCCGTGCCGTTCAGGCTGATGAAGAGGTTTGCGAAGTCGATTTTTCCCAACACAAGACCGACGACTGGCATCAGAAGGTCCTCGACCATCGACGTGACGATCTTGCCGAATGCCGCGCCGATGATCACGCCGATGGCCAGGTCCAGCACGCTCCCTTTCATCGCGAACTCTTTGAACTCTTTGAGCATTGGAGCATCTCCTTCCAGATTCTTGTGGGAACGGACAATCGAACAGATCTGGTTTTCTGATTGCCTCGGTCCCAACATTGTTCCCGTCCGGCTCCGCACTGTCACGATTTTCGCTATACTGGGCCGCACATCCTGCGCCCCATCAGGAGCCGGTTGCTTAGCGAGGTAATACATGGACCCGATTATCGACACGCACCAACACCTCTGGGACCTGAATCGCTTCCATCTTCCGTGGATTGAGCCTGGCAGCAGGCTCGCCCGCAATCACGTGATGAGTGACTACCTCCGTGAGACCGCAGGCTGCGACGTTGTCGGGACGATCTATATGGAAGTGGACGTCGCGCCGGACCAGCAGCCTGACGAAGCGGAGTATGTCGTCGATCTCTGCCGCCAGCCGGACAACCCAATGCGCGGCGCGGTGATTTCAGGCTGCCCCGTTGAGCCTGGATTCGAAGCCTGCATCGTGATTTTCTCGGGTCCTGGTTACGGAGGCTATGTGAAGGGAATCCGGCAAGTGCTGCACGGTTCCATGCCGGCGGGATTTTGCCTCCAGCCGGAGTACATCCAATCCGTCCGCTTGCTCGGGGAACTAGGTCTCTCCTTCGACGTATGCATCCGACCGGAAGACCTCGGTGATGCCGCGAAGCTCTCGCGGATACCTGCCCACACACACAGCTCATCCTC
>CAWHQK010000052.1:0-14804 GCA_963831435.1 uncultured Acidobacteriota bacterium | reverse complement strand
TGGACGCTAGCCGGAGCGTCAATCTCTGACCTCGTGCGCTGGCTACGCTGCGAGGCCGAATCAGTTCCAATAACCTAGCAAATTCGGATGGTTGCAGGCCGCCACAACTAAAAATTATTTCCGTTGCCAAGGCGACCATGGCTACGACAATGAATAGTCTTTTTGTCATTGCCCTAAATCAACTCTAACGGTATTGGACGCCTGAGTCGACGAAAGGATACAGACTCGCGCTTCAGCCCTGCGAGCGCGTCACACGCAGTGCATATTTTGCTGAACACTTGCTGAACTTTAGACTGCAAATGGGGGTATTTCGGCGCAACTGAGAAGTCGGTAACGCTAACAAAACAAATGAAAATCGGTCTGTGCGAACAGGTCAGGGTGAATTAGCAAACCGCCGCCTAGAAAACTGCAAGGGGCAGCGAGTGCAATCGTTCGGGTCTCTTCCGAAGCGCCGGATGTCATGCTGGTCGTGGGAAAATACTCGAAAAGCGCAAAGAAAAAGTGAATGCAGAAGAAAAGCTGGCTCCTGCATTTCATCGCAGTTTGCTGATCCTTCTCGGAAAATTCCCGTTCCGGTAAATTCGCCATTCCAGGGGCTGTTAACCGAGGGGTTCTAATGTTCGACTCTAAGAGGCTCCCGCGCCTTTAACGGTCACGGCCTTTTTAAGAGCTGCGACGCGGCCCGGTGATCGAGGGAGCAGCGGAATTTGGATCCCGGCCAAATCTGCTGCTTTCCCTTTGACAGGGTTTTGTCGAAGCAAAGAGCACAGATCACCGTAAATACCCAAGCTGAAACCTCCCGTGCTTCCTTTATATATAGGTATGGCTTCAGGAACTCTTTTTGTGCCAGAGGCTTTCGGACCGTGGGCCGTTAAAGGGCACAATCGACGCCAAAGCCAGTAGACTCAAACGTTTGCGAGCGGATTGAAACGAAACTGGAATCAATTGCTGTCCTTCTAACGTGTCGTCGGTTTGTTTCGTTCGTGCCAGGATCAATAGAGGGGGAGGGTGGTTCCTATCAGGCGGCGCATTTGTGATTGAAGTAAGGGTAATGCCTCCGAATTTGGGTAGACTGCAACCCGAGAATGACGCAAAATGGTCGAGGTCGTTTCAGGGGCAAATAAGTCCTTTATTCTCAGTGGGCCTGTAGCTCAGCGGTTAGAGCAGCGGACTCATAATCCGTTGGTCCCAGGTTCAAATCCTGGCGGGCCCACCACATCTTCCGAAACGTTATGCCGATCCCGTCGCCGAGCGATGCACTCTTAAATGATTCACACTGTATCCGCAACCCCTAAGCGCTGCGTCTTAGCTCGAGTGACGCGGTGCTTACCAAATCGACAATTTTGCGTGCGGCGATTCCGATTTTGATCGGAGAGTTAGTGGAAAATCCTACTGTGACATTCTCCGTCAAGCGGCGAGGAGAAATGAAGATGCCATTCGGAAGAATATGCGTGGCGGCGTTAGCTATTTTGTGCGCTTCGGCGGTGGTCGCGGCCGGTCCAAGCGGCGCGGTCATTGCCGGCAAAGTGAGCTACACAGGAATTCCAGCAAAACCTGAAGCCATTAACATGGCCAAGCAGCCTGAGTGCATCAAGATGTATGGAAAGCAGCCAACCACCGAAAAGGTTCTCACCGGTCCAGGCAATACGCTGCAGAATGTGGTCGTATACATTTCGGCCGGCGCGACAGATCCCTCTTCGGTACCCGCGACGCCGGTGAGTTCGACCAGCGGCGATGCCATTACACCACGCACGTTCTCGCTTTTCGCGCGGGGCAAGAGGTGACGATCTCCAACAGTGATCCGTTTTCGCACAATATCCACCCGCTGGCGAAGATCAATCGCGAGTGGAACAAACTCCAACTGCCGGCAACTCCGCCCTTTACCTATTCCTACCGAGAACGAGGAGTTCATCCCCGTAAAGTGCAACATTCATCCCTGGATGCAGGCATATTTTGTTGTTCTGAAGACCAGCCATTTCGCGGTAACCGGAGAAGACGGCCAGTTTGCGCTCCCCGATCTCCCACCCGGGAGCTATACATTACCGCCTGGCACGAGATGTATGGCACGCAGAGCCAGGAATTTACCATTGCCGAAGGTCAACGGCTAACGGTGGACTTTACCTTCAAGACCAACCTCTAAAAATGTCGTTGACGAGAAGTGCTGATGCGCGGCTTCGGCCGGCGGATGCTTCTCGCTTCAACTCGCAGATTTTGAGCTGGCCGGACCCTGGCATAGCGAGTCCAAAGCGCTGGATTCATCCTGTTCGATGTCCGGCACCCGATCCAGCTCGTGATTCAGAGCAATCGAAACAGTAGCGACTTGGACGCCGGCAGACAAGCCGGCACCTAGTTTTCAGTCTGAAGGTTTTTCGGAAGTTTGAACGCCTCAGGCGGATCCAGATAGCAACGCTTCCAGAAATCGTCGGCGGACAGCTTGCCGCCGGAAAATTGCTTTAAATCCTGCAGGGTAGCGCCAATCATTCCGCCATCGTCTGAATCGAAGACAATGACCACGCCTTCCACGGCGGATGCGGTTGGAGCGGGTTTTGCCGAGAAATCTTGCAAGACCGACGATGCGAAGGCCAGCTTGGCGCGCGCGTCGATTTCTTTAGGGTTCTGCGATACGGGTCGAACGGTAAAGATTTCCACGGACTTGCCGCGCAACGGTTCCCAGTTGCCCGGAAAAATACTGGCGTTCTCACTCTCCACGCGAAAAGCTTCGGATGTGGCATTAGGAGAGATGTTAGGAGAATTGAAACGTTCAGCCACAAAATCCGGCAATTCCAGACCGCTTCGGCGAATATATCCGCGAGATGCGCCGGAAATCTGCACGTGCACCCAATCGGCTTTCACGTCCAGAAATTGAAATTCGTCGTCCGCGGCAGCCATGAAAAGAACGTTGGAATGTCGCCCGGATGCGCCAGGACGGGTGTGCCATTTTTTTTGACGGCCACGAGATCGGGCGGGTGGGCCTGACCACGCTGGATTTCTTTCAAACTTTCCAGTTCGGTACCGAGCTGCCGAAGGCGCTTCTCTTGAGCTTCACGTTTCGCATGCAACCCGGCGACCTCTGCGCTGGCAGTGGCTGTGCCGGATCGCCGGTTGCGGTGGTTGACGGCCTGCTTCCCGCCGTGGAACTTCGGTAAAGCCGGCGGTCAGATCAAGCTTGGGAGCTGGAGCCTGCACCTGGGATTTCAAGACGGAATCAACCGGTTTCTCACCCAATTTTTCGCTCAGGCGATCGAGAAAATCCAGCTCGAGGCGGCCATTTGACGGCAGCACCTGATAGCCAGACTTCGAAGGATCGCGATCCGCGTACCAAGCCGTGATTTTTGCGGTGAGGCGCACAACCGTACCGGCGGACGGCCCGGGCAACTCGTCGATCGAAAACTGATAGAAGGCCCGCTCATAACGGTCCAGCGGATGATCGGTGGTGGCCACAAAACCGTCGACGATGGGAAGTTTCTGGCCGGTGTTCGCGCCAAGCTCCGCCAGCGCTTTATCGACCTCCGCCTTGGGCTTGCCGAACGCGCGCGCGTACGGAACCGCTTGCGCGCAGGCTTGCCGCAAATCTCCATTGCTGATCGCCAAGAGCAGCAGAAAGAGAATCGCAATTTGCCGAAAATGAGATGCGGATATTTTCACGGAAGCGATTCCAGTTGGTCTAATGGCAGCCATCCGTGCTGCCCGTCTGGAGTTTCCACTCCATACCAATGCGCCGTGACGATCATCACAACTAAATCCGTGTAGGCGGAAGAGTCGTCACCTTAGCTGCTGATCGAAAAGGAGCGGCCTTCAGGTCCGCGCCGGGCGCCTTGACCCGCCGTTCCACTTCCTGACGCAGCGAGTGAACGCGTTGCTCGAGCTCCTGCACGGAAGACTGAGCGGCAGCCAGGCGCGTGCTTTCGTCTTCCTGCTGGAATGCGAGAGTTTGCCGAACCAGGTCGCTGCTATCGCGGCGGCGCTTTGCTTCCAGCGCTTCCTGTTCAAAATGTTCGATGGCGTGCAAATGCTCCTGAAAGACTTTGAATTCGCTCGACTCCACGGTGCCATCCGAGGGATGGACGGTACGACGAGAGTTCTCTACGAAGACGGCGTCGATTCTCAAGCGGGTGCGGTTAGGGTCCAGACTGGTGACGATATACCGGACGGCAATGGTGCCCTGATCAGCGCTGTTCACAAAATGCCGCGGCGCGATTGCATCGGTGCGTATCTTGTAAAAAACTGTGCCTGCACCCTTCCAGTGATCGAAGAGTGGCGTACTGGGAACCACTTGTGCGCCTGTGAGGGTCCGATCTTTGTCGAAAATGTATGTTCCCTGGATGGTTTGATCTCCCAGAACCTCGTCCAATGCTTGCTGGACGTCGCGCAAGGGCGCTGGGAGTTCCTGGACAAAGCCTGGGCCTGCCGAATCTCGTTGTGGCATGCCGGCACTGAGAGCACAAGCACCAAACAAAACACTGAAGACGAAGGCTGTCGCCACGGCGACACTCGCGAGGTGCAGGTGAGGTTCGATTTTCCAGAACTGGCGGTGACGGTATGGAGTATTCAAATAGATAGACCGGTGGCTGCCGGGCTGGAAGCGGTGCAACATCAGACGATCAAATCTGTGTTTTGGTTTCATCGTCAGCAGTCGAGCCCTTTCTCTACCCTTGGCGAGGCAAAGTGTCAATCCGAAAGAATCCGGGAGCGATTGGAACACCTGATTTCCCGAACTGATGTGGAAATTGTATGCAAATTAAAAATTATTATTCGAAACATGAAAAATTCTCTTGCATTCATTTTTTTCGAGGAGTACATTCGCGCCGGTTCAGGACTTAGGGCTTCACCCCTCTCTGTAATTTGAGAGCCAAAGGGGATGATTCTCTATGGGCGTGCTCTTTCGCACTCGCTGCCGTATTTGGCGAGCTTGGGATTAGTGCATACTGTCGTCGGGTCACGCCTCTTCCTTCAACCGTACATTACCGAAAACTGCCGTTCAGTTTTCGTTGAATGTTAGGCATAGGAGGCGGTATGTGCCCAATGTCAGGTAAGGGACGGCTATTCTCTCTCACGTCGGGGTTTTCGTCCGCCCTTCTGTTACTCGCCGTAATCTTCAGTAACATCCCAGTCTACTTCAGCGTCGCCGTTGCCCGTAACAGGAGTCAGGGCTATTCCGGCGTTCGCTCGAAAATACGGGCTGCCCTGTTCTTCGTGCCATGAAGCTTGGCCAAAGTTGAGCGCATTCGGCCAGGCGTTCAAAGACAACGGCTATCAATTAGGCAACGAACGCGACGCCCCCGTTTTTCAGCAGCCCGCCTACTGGCCGATCGCGATGCGCATCTCTCCAAATTGGCATCGCGAGAGCAACAATCACATGGTCTTGGACGACCCCAACGACCCTAGCGGAGTCCTTGAGCAAAAGGTCACCACCCACGGGTTCGACCTGACAGGATTGGACATACTGACGGCCGGCACCTTGGCGAAGAACATCAGCTTCTTGCTGGTGCCTTCCGCGGATGAGACCGGCGCTTTCCATTTTGAGTCGGCCAGCGTTCGCTTCAGCAACTTGCTGGGCTCAAGCTGGTTGAACGTTAAGGTGGGCAAGTTCGAACTCGATAACTTGATCTCTGAAAAGCGCGTCCTCGCGCTCTCCAGCAATGGCGGTTATTACCAGGCTTACCATTTTGCTCCAGTCGGCGACGTAAACACGTTTGGCATTGGAGATAACCAGCTGGGCGCCGAGTTGATGGGCCATTCGAAAGACGATCGAACCCGATACTCCGTTTCTCTGTTGAGCAGCAACGATGGAAACGTGGATCTCCCCAATGGTCACGGCTACGACACCTTTCTCACCGCCAGCCAGGCCTTCCAAGTGGGAAGCCTCGGTTTACAGCGCGTTGGCGCCTTCGCTTACATCGGCCGCGCGCCAACCTACTACTCCACGGCGGACGCCGGCGCCACGCTGATCGATGGACTTGGACAAAAATCGTTCTATCGTGCCGGCCTGATCGGGCTCTGGTACATCAAGAAACTCGACTTCTCCACCATGTGGACGCACGCCAGCGACAGCGCCTTCCTGGGCACAGCCACGGCGGCGAATCAGGATCTGCCGGTGGGCGGGCGCGCGCCGGTATGGAACGGCGGGATGATCGAAACCCACTACACCGCCAACCCGCAACTCATCTTGATCAACCGTTACGAGTTGATCCGCATGTCTCAACAAGCGCTGCCGACCAATCCCGGTAATTTGGGAAATATCGATGCCCTGACTTTTGGCTTCAGGTACTACCCGTTCATCGGTTCTCGCGCGGGCTTCGCTTTCCACAACGAATATTCGATTATTCGGCAGCGCGGCGTCTCGCTGAATGGTTTGGACGTCACCACCGGAAGCCTCTTCCTGGGCTTCGATTTCGCGTTCTGAGGAGGATGAGACCTATGCGCGTGACCACCAACACAGTAAAGTGCACGTTGATTCTGGGAATCCTTCTCGTACTTCCAATTCTCGCCTCCGCTCAGGAATCACATATCGGCAAACTCAGCGGCCATCCGGGCGCCGGCCGGGAGCTTTATTTCCGCTACTGCTGGGGCTGCCACGGCTTTCGCGGAGATGGCAACGGCGAAAATGCACCGTTTATCAATCCGCAACCGCGAAATTTCGTTGCCGCCACTTTCAAGTGCCGTTCCACCGTTACCGGCACGCTTCCGACTGATGACGATCTGTACAACTCCATCGGCCGGGGATTCAACACCACCAACATGCCGTCCTGGATAGAACTGACCGACCAGAATCGCGCCGACCTGGTGGCTTTCATCAAGACTTTTTCGCCGCGTTGGAAGACGGAAAAAGCGGGCGTACCCATTACCATTCCGCCGGAGACCAAGCTCACCGTCGAGAGCATCAAGCACGGTCAGGAACTCTTCCAGAAACTGGAGTGCTGGAAATGCCACGGCCAGGAAGGGCGCGGCGATGGTCCTTCGGCCTCCACCCTTACCGACAGCAATGACCAGCCCATCCGGCCCTACAACTTCGCAGTCGGCTCACGTTTTAAGTGCGGCTCAACCAATCAGGATGTTTACAAGATTTTTGTCACCGGCGTGGATGGCACACCCATGCCTTCGTTTGCCGACGTCATTAAACCCGACGAGGCCTGGGACCTGGTGCATTTCCTGCGCACCTTGCAGGTAACCCACAAGAGTCCGGAACTCGCGTTGTGGGAAACAACCAAAGAGGGAGCCGCGGAAGTGGCCGCCAAGAGAATCAAAGGCACTCCCACGGGTTCCGGAATTGATTTCTGAAAGCGTTCACGTGATTTTATTTTAGGGGGGTATTACTATCATGCAGAGAAAATCAGGATACGTAATGGGGCTGATGGCGCTTGCCGTTTGCGCCATCGTCGCACACGCCGGACCTAGCGGCGGCACGGTCAGCGGCAAAGTGACCTATGAGGGCACGCCTGCCAAACAGAAGACCATCGACATGTCCAAGGAGCCCAGCTGCGCCAAGCAGCATGCGACACCGATCGTAACCGAGACGGTGGTTACCGGCCCGAATAATGCGCTCGACAACGTGGTGGTTTACGTTTCAGCCGGCGCTCCAGACGACGCCGCGCCAAGCCAGGTGGCCAGGTTCGACCAGAAGGGCTGCCAATATATTCCCCACGTGCTGGCCTTTCAGGTGAACCAGACCCTGCAGATCGCCAATGATGATCAGACTTCTCACAACATTCACCCGCTGCCGAAGATCAACCGCGAGTGGAACAAGTCGCAGCCCCCGGGAACCCCTCCGATCGATGAGAAATACGACAAGCCGGAATTTATTCCCGTGAAGTGCAACATCCATCCGTGGATGCATGGCAATTTTGCGGTGATGAAGAATTCGCACTACGCGGTCACCGCCGATGGCGGCACTTTTTCACTGGCCGGCTTGCCTCCGGGCAAATACACCATTACCGCGTGGCACGAATCCTACGGCGACCAGTCGCAGGAAGTCACCATTTCAGGGAACGAAACCAAGCCGATCAACTTTGTTTTCAAAGCCAAGCCATACTAAACGGCGGAAGGATTGGATCGGGATTTTAAGAATCTACACTCTAGAGCAACGGGTGCCATGGGGAAATTCTTCGCGGTAATTCTGACCATCATCACGCTGGCGTCAGCGTATCCGATCGTGACCCACCAATACGTGCAGCCCGTGGACATCTCCACGCATGGGCACGCGATCGACGAACAACTATCGGACACCATGGCCGAAGCGGGCTTTGCCTTCCTGGGCGCGCAGTTGCTCCTGGCGTTTTTCGTCTGGAAGTTTTCTGGACGCAAGGGCGGCTCCAAAGTATTTCATTTGCCCGGCGGCGCAAAATTGATGGTGGCCACCGCCTTTATCCTGGTGGGCACCGAAGTTCTGGCACTCGGCGTATTAGGGCAGAAAGCCTGGGCGGAAGTTTATTTCACCCCGCCGAAACCCGATGCGCTGCAGGTTCAGGCGCAGGCCGGCCAATTTGCATTCTATTTTCGTTATCCCGGCGCCGATGGAAAGTTTGCTCCGCTTCATCCCGACAAGATCGATGAAGGCAACGCGAACTTTTTCGGGCTCGATCCTGCCAACGACATCGAGGCGCGCGACGACATCGTAACCGCGGAACTCGACGTTCCGGTAAACCGTGAAGTTCATCTTATGCTCCACGCCAAGGACGTTGGTCATTCCTTCTACGTCCGGGAGTTGCGCTTGCAGCAGGATTTCGTGCCGGGCCTGGATCTTTCGCTGCACTTCACCGCGACAAAAACGGGAAAATTCGAAATTTTGTGTACCCAGCTCTGCGGGCTGGGTCATTACAGCATGAAGGCTTATCTGAACGTGTTGTCGCAGGAAGATTTCGATAAGTGGATGAAGGACCGGGCCGCCGAACAATAGTCTTACGCATGGCTTGGTTCTTTGACCGGTTGTGGTTCCCGCAAATGGGGGAGTGAATGGAAGACGCAGCAATCCAGCCAGCGCACGTACACGCTCCGCCGCAGGGTTTCATACGCAAGTATGTCTTCAGCCTCGATCATAAAATGATCGGCAAGCAATACTACGGCATGGCGCTGGTGGCGGTGTTCATCGGCATCGTGCTCTCCTGGCTGATGCGTTACCACCTGGTTTGGCCGACTCTGAAAGTCCACGGCCTGCAACTTCTTTCCCCCAACGGCGCGCCGGGCGGGGTGATCACCCCGGAATACTACCTTTCGCTCATGACCATGCACGGAACGCTGATGGTTTTCTTCGTGCTGACCAACGCCCCCTTCGCCGGCTTCGGAAATTATTTCCTGCCGATCCAGATTGGCGCGGAAGACATGGCCTTCCCTCGATTTAACATGATGTCTTTCTGGGTCACCTTCATCGCTTTCATTGTCTTGCTTACCGCCTTCTTCATCCCGGATGGACCCCCGCTCTCCGGCTGGACGGCGTATGCGCCGTTGAGCGCCGTCGGCAAGGAAGCTGGCCCTGGAATGGGCTGGGGACAGAATCTCTGGGTGATTTCCATCGGGATTTTCTGCATCGGCCAATTGCTCGGCTCGCTCAACTTCATTGCCACCACCCTGGACCTGCGCGCAAAAGGAATGACGCTGATGCGCATGCCTATCTGCACCTGGGCGTGGTTCATCACCTCTACCATCGGATTGCTGGCCTTCGCGGTATTGCTGCCCGCCTGTTTGTTGCTCCTGCTGGATCGCATGGCGGGAACCAGTTTTTTCATTCCTTCGGGGCTGGTAGTTAGCGACCGCTTGCAGAATCACGCCGGGGGCTCGCCGCTTCTGTGGCAGCACTTGTTCTGGTTTTTCGGACATCCCGAGGTGTACATCGCGATTTTGCCCTCGGTGGGCATCGTCTCCCACGTGCTGATCACCAGCATGCGCAAGCCGCTGCTCAGCGCCAAGGTGCTCATCTATTCGATGTTGTCCATCGGGTTTTTGAGCTGGATGGTCTGGGGTCATCACATGTTCGTCAGCGGAATGAACCCCTTCTCATCGCTTTTGTTTTCGTTCCCCACCCTGACCATCACCATTCCCGCGACGATCATCACGTTGATCTGGCTGGGAAGTTTGTATGGGGCGAACATACAGATAAATTCTGCCTCCCTCTTTGCTCTCGGGTTTGTGTCCATGTTCGTCAGCGGCGGAGTGAGCGGCTTTTTCCTGGCGCAGCCGTCCATCGATATTTATCTGCACGCTACTTATTTCGTGGTCGGCCACTTCCACATGGTCATGGGAGTCGCGGCCATCTTCGGCATCCTGTCGGGGACCTATTTCTGGTTCCCGAAAATGGCCGGGCGCATGATGGACGAAACCCTGGGCAAGTTGCATTTCTGGGTTACCTTCGTCGGCACCTATTGCATCTTCATGCCCTTCCACTACCTCGGCTTGGTGGGTAATGTGCGCCGGTATTCGTCATTCGTCGACGATTTCATGGGCCCGCTTATGCCCGTTCACAAGTTTGTTTCGATTGCGGCATTGATCACCGGTGCCGCCCAACTAATTTTTCTGTACAACCTGATTCACAGCCGTTTCCGCGGCAAGCCCGCGCCGGAAAATCCCTGGAACGGAACTTCGCTGGAGTGGAGCATCCCGTCGCCTCCGCCGTGGAATAATTTCGGTGATAAGCATCCGATCGTCTATCACGACCCGTATCAGTACGGCGTCAAAGGCCTCAAAGGCGATTTTGTCATGCAGGACTCGCCCGAACAGATTGTCGAGGGATGAGCATGGCTGCAACTGTTTATGAAGTTGTGACGACTGTCCCGACTGCTGCGACCTATCCGGGGCGCAAGCGCGTCCTGGCCGCTCGAAGCGGGATATGGATCGCTATTTTTGCGATC
Source organism: uncultured Acidobacteriota bacterium (assembly GCA_963831435.1). Classification (GTDB taxonomy): domain Bacteria; phylum Acidobacteriota; class Terriglobia; order Terriglobales; family Acidobacteriaceae; genus JAICKN01. The sequence continues at coordinate 3,966 of CAWHQK010000052.1, read as the reverse complement.
ACCATGTCGTTCGCGGCGCTTACCAGCTCCCTTTTGGTACGCCAGGGTTCTGGAGATTGGAAACACATTGAGCTGCCGCGCATCATCTTCGTGAACACGGCGGCATTGCTGATCAGCAGCTTCACATTTGAAATGGCGCGCAGGCGCGTCACCCGCGGCTCGCAGTCCCAAATCCGCTCGAGCCTGCCGTTACTTGTGATCACTCTGGCGCTGGGGCTGTTTTTTGTCGTCGGACAATATTTTGTGTGGCGGCAGCTCGCCGCTCAGGGGCTGTACCTCGCGACCACCTCGAACAGCTCGTTCTTTTATGTGCTGACCGCGATGCACGCTCTGCACCTACTTGGAGGCATGGCCGCGCTCACCTATTTGATCGGACGGATTGCCGCCAGCCACGTGTCCTTTCGATGGACGCTCTTCGAAGGCACCACGATTTATTGGCATTTTATGGGCGGACTGTGGCTTTACCTGCTGGTAGTCATTGCTGCGCGACTTTGACCAATGAAGGGAACCATCCGTGAGTGAATTGGACCACGCCGTTCAAGGCCATGGCACGGCCCTGATGGAGCCATCGCCTTACGCCATCCCGTCCCGGAAACTGACGATGTGGCTATTCATCATTTCCGACGCGGTAACTTTTGGCGCCATCCTGTTCGGCTACGGCTATCTGCGCACCGCCAGCAGCGACTGGCCAACGCCGTTTAAATTCTACCCCAGCGTTTTCAACGTGATGATTATGACCTTTGTGCTCATCACCAGCAGTTTGACGATGCTGGGCGCGGTGGACTCCGCGAAAGCCGGCGACAAGGGAAAAACTGGCCGCTTTTTGTGGGCCACCATGCTCCTTGGTGTCGTCTTTGCGGGATTGCACATCCGGGAATGGATCGGCCTGATCGACGATGGCGTGCGCTTGTTTCAAAATCCCTGGGGCTCCCCGCTTTTCGGAGCGACCTTTTTCAGCATTACAGGACTGCACCTGCTGCACGTCATCAGCGGCGTGATTGCCATCGGTGTAATTGCCCGCGGTTACCTGCGAGGTAGTCTAACGGCCGGGCACGTCGAAATTACCGGGCTGTACTGGCATTTCGTGGATCTGGTTTGGATGTTTGTCGTGCCGCTGGTTTATCTGTTGAACCTGGCGCGATGAGCGGCTTGGGGGACATTCGATGACTGCCTCGGTGAAATCAGGAAACGTGATCCCGAAATATCTGCCCGTTTATTTCATCCTGCTGGGCATCGCGGGCCTGGAAGTTTTTCTCGCCTACCAGAATTTGCCGACGATATCGCTGCTGGTCGTTTTGCTGTCGCTGGCCTTTTGCAGCGGTGCGCTGGCGGTGATGTATTTCATGCACATGCTGCAGGAGCGCCGCAGCCTGCTCCTGTCATTGATTCCGGCGGTAATTTTTGTCCTGCTGATGATGAACATGATCTGGTCAGACAGCTTGCGGCTTTTGCATTTGAGGCCGTTCGCGCGGTAGAGGAACATTTACAGGTGTACTATAGATTTTTGGACAGGACCCCGATGAGCTCACCAATCAGAATCGTTCGCAAGACCAGTCGCGCCCTGGCCCTCATCGCCAGTCTGGCCATTCCCTCCATCGTGGCAGCACAGAACTGCGCGCTTTGCTACACCCAAGCCGCCGGATCGGGTGACCGGTTGGTGCGGGCCTTGCGCAGCGGCATCGCTATATTGGTGGTGCCACCCATGCTGATCTGCATCGGCATCGCCGTGATGGCTTACAAAAAGCGGAATCAATTTAACGAGGACTAGAAGTTTTCCTGCGAAATCCGCCGCGAATCAGGGTAAATCGAGATCCAGCGAGTAAATGTCGGTAAGCCCGCGCTCAAACATCATATATAAGGACCCGTCCCGGCCCAGTCCACTGAAATAACAATGTGCGGCGCTGGCGCGAAGTATCTCTCCGAAGCCGGCGACGCGCTCGACCTGTCGCGCGCCGACATTTACACGAAACACAGACTCTTCGTCGTCCAGCTGGTCTTGGAAATAAATGTAATCGCTATCCGCGGACCAGTAGGGGCGCTCCAGGAATCGGCCGGAAGCTGCTGAAATCCATTTGCTCTTTTGCACATCGAACAAAACCAGGTTGCGATTGGAGCTGTCGACTGCGGCGATGTAGCGCCCATCGGGCGACCACCGCGGATCATTCAGATTCGCCGAATTGGGAATTTCCTTCCAGACCGCGGTCGTCGGCTCCAGCGTGTAGAGCGCAAACTGCGGATGAGTTTTGCGGTTGCGCATGATCACTGCGATGCGGTACCCGTCGGGTGACCAGTCCGCATGCGTGCCCTCCCATCCTTCGGGAAGCACCGGCCGCAATGCTCCGCCGTCCGCCGCGACAATATATATCTGGCGAGCTTGTCCGGGCCGCACTCCGGTAAAAAGAATCTGTTCGCCTTTGGGAGACCATTGCGGGGCCAGTGCGCTAAGCGGCGCGCTGGTCAGCCGCAAACGTTGTGATCCATCCGTGCGGCTCCGCCACAAAGATCCGTCGGGTCGATCCGAATAAACCACCATCTCGCCGTCGGAAGAAACGCTGGCCTCCTCGGTGTGGGTGTCCAGGCTCAATACGGTGGAGTGCATCGTTTGCGGATCGAGTTTTTCCAGTTCGCGCCGCGAACGGAAGCTGAACGCAAAAATGCGCGACCCGCTCTGCGCCGGAGTGGCTACGTTCAATGCATCCGGTCCGCTGGTCAACAGCACAGGGGTATGGTTCGAGCGCCGGAACCAGCTCCACACATCGCGCATCGCCCACAAATTACAATCGTATTGTTCGCAACCGGAAAAAAGGAAATATTTGCCATTGGCCGTCCAGGTCCCGAAAGATTGCCTGGACGGGCGATTCCCCGCCACAAGAATCGGGTGCGGATTGTTCCCTTCCGCGTTCGCCTCCCAGATTGTTTGCGTCCCGTATTCACTGGTGTCCACCGTGAAGCGAATATTTCTTCCATCGGGCGACCACGCGGGCGCGTGCGGCTCTCCGTTGATATGCAGAAGTTTGCGGAGTTGCGTGCCGTCGCGACGAACGGTGTACAGATCCTGGCCGCGCACGAAAACAATTTGCATCGAGTCCAGCGACCACGCCGGGTCATGGCCGGTGGCCTGGCCGAGACGCCTGGGCTCGCCGCCTTGGACCGGCCACAGCCACAGCGGCATCTCTTCATCGCGCCGGGTGAATTGGCCGACCAGAAATTGCGAATGGTCTGGGGAAATCGCAAACAACCGCGTATTTTCGAATGGCGCGGCGATCTTTTCCGCGTTGCCGCCTTCCACGGAGGTCTGCATCAGTTTCCAGCGGCCCGCGTCACGCTCCAGAAAAAAAATCCGCGTACCGTCGGAAACGATGCCGCCCCACTCATCGATTCGGCCGTCGTTGGTAATGCGGTTCATGCGCTGCACACTTGGCTTCGGAACTGGATACACAATGAAAAAGAGGAACCACGAGCCAAATAAAATGCCGACGCTCAGCAGGATGAAATCAAACCACCGCTGGGTGCGCTCGGCTCGCTGGCGATCCCAGTGACCTTCGCGAGCTTCGACATTTTCCGGAAAATCCGGGTTCAGGCGCAGCCGCACTTCAATGGATTTCTCTCCATTGTCGGCGCCGGCTACATGACCGGCCATCAGAGCCACCGGCGGTTCATTGATGATGTGCACCGGGGCTACGAAGCGGTACCCTTGGCGGGGGACAGTTTCCACAAAGCGGGGATTTTCGGCGTCGTCTTGCAGCGCCGCTCGCAGTTTCTTGAGCGCTGCGTTCAGGCTCCCGTCAAAGTTTACATGGGTGCCCTTGGGCCAAAGCGCCAGACACAATTGTTCCCTGGTGACAATTTCACCGTTATGTCGGAGCAGTAGCTCCAGGATGCGAAATGGCTGCTCCTGAATCCGCAGCCGGACACCGTGGCGGGTCAAGGTACCCCGCGTTATGTCCACTTCAAATAGCCCAAATC
>CAWHQK010000051.1:0-49131 GCA_963831435.1 uncultured Acidobacteriota bacterium | reverse complement strand
CAGCACCATTTCACTGTTGTAAGCTTCGCGAAAAAATTTCCTGTCGAGCCACGTCTGGAACTGACTGCCCAGGCTGCCGCGTGCCGCAATGGCTCGATACACGAGCACCACAATTACCGCCAGCAAAATGACATTCAGTACCGGATGCGTTCGCGTCTGCATCATGGGTACGACAAAGCGAAATATGACAAACGCGGCAATCCCAAGTTCAAGAGCAATCAAAGTCGCCCTCGCCAGCAGATATTTCGTCCCCATGCGCAGCAGGATGCGTACATCCATCGCCCGCTGCACCACTAACACATAAGCCAAAGTTAAAGGAAATAAAGCCAGTAATGGAATTACGACTTCGAACATCGGGTCTTGGCCGGGATGAACCCCAAAATAAGGCAGGATCCCGAACATGATGAGAAGCGGCCCTAAGGACAATCCGCTGCCGATGGCGAGCACCCGCAAACGCCGCCGTGCGTCAGGTGATGACGCCGATCGCAATTTATTGAAAACCGCCGCCAAAAAAACCAGGATGCAGAGTACCGAGAGGACATGGCCGACCCACTCAGCCCAGAAATTCAAACGTACAATCCCCGGTATCCTTCGAACATCAAAATTTTCGAGGCCTGATTCCCACAGTTCAACACCAAATTGAAAAATCGCTGCCCCTAAAACTAGCCATTTACCCCAAGGCCAGCGCCGGTCTATCCACCATCGTTCAGGAAAATAGATGCCCAGGAGAAGCAGCGCGGGAAAAACGAGTATTTGCAGAAAGACCTGCCACAACCAAAAAGCAACATACCAACCGCCAGCCCAAAAACTCCAGTCCAGATTGCCGAAGCTGGATTCCACAAAAGAAAGCACCATCAATACGAGCCATGCATTCAAATCACGCGGCCTTGCTGCGACCACCCAAAAACCAACGATCAGGCCCAATAAAGGGTCCCAAGAACTGGGGTGAGAAAAGCAATGAAACCTCCGAGCGTAAAGCCAGGCCCCTCTGATGGCGCTAGTCGGATTCGTATCTCCTTTACACGTCCATCGGGGCCTTTTACCTCCATCCGGAAATCATCCCCCGGCTTGGCACGCTTCACCTCGAGATGGGTTTGGTACCGCCCCGTGTAGCGGTCTCCGTTTAAAGACTGAACAACATCTCCAATAGCGAGCCCGGCAGTCTGGCCTTCCGGACGTAAATAGACGATGCTTTTGCCGCCATCACCGACATCGAAGGGCTGACGCGCGTAGTTTCCGGCATGGAAAAACTCTTCGCGTAAGGCTACGGCGCCCGCAATGTAATAACCAAAGCTGATCAGTATCCAGAAAAACAGCAGCACATAAAGGATCCGCCCGGACCTCAGCCTGGATATAGCGCCTGGTTTTTTCATCCGGCAGCCATCATACCTCGCTTTCTGTACGAAAGGCCCGCGAAACGAACCAGAGTTATGGGCCGGCAATCCATTTCGTACTTTCATTACACAACTGAAGGCTGGCGAATTTCTGAGGTGAACAGCGACGTGCCCGGCGGACATGCAGAGGCGTCTGCTTTCACAGCTATGATGGCCTCACAATTTCCGGGGACGGAAATTGCCGGAGATCCGGCAGATGCGTGGGCAAACGCAATGCAGAAAGACGTCAAAAGCTGCCGGAATGTCGCTTTGCTCTCGGCCCCGGGATTCCTTGAAGATCAGCAGGTAACAATGCTTCTCGCCGCCACATTGGAGAAGCGTGGCATCCGAACCCATTTACTGCACCATCCTGAGCAATTGAAATGGAAGAATGGGCATGCGAGCGCAGTTGCTGGCAATGCCTCTGTTGCCCTTGACGCAATCGTGCGTTTTTATCAGGGCGAATGGCTAGCTCGACGCGGCAAAAATAACGGGTGGGAATATTTTTTCTCGGGTGGAGAAACACCCATCTCAAATTACGGAGCCGCAATTCTCACGGAAAGCAAGCGGCTGCCATTGTTGTTCAATCTGCTGAAGTCGAGTTCAGAACTTTGGCGTCACTTGCTTCCGGACTGCTGGGATCCCCGCGAAACCGATTGGACCCGTGATGATGGATCTGTGCTCAAAGCAACATTCTCGAACACCGGAGACTCAGTATATTTTCGCGGACACATGCCTGTGAAACAATGGAAAAAAATAGTTCTTCGCGCACAAAAATCTCCTGAGCAGTGGGTTGTGCAAAGAAGGTTCGATCCGGTTCGCATCGAATCCTGCGCGGGATTCATATATCCCTGCATTGGCGTATTTACCATTAACGGGAATGTGGCCGGAATTTATGCTCGCGTGAGCGGTAAATCAACCATTGACTTCAGGGCCATGGACGCTGCATGTTTGATCGCTGAAAAATGACCAAGGAAGAAATCCTGCGAATCTGGGCTCCTGCGTCATCAATATGGTCTCCGTGGGTAAAGCCTGTCCTGTTCTCGTTCATGGACGGCGTATTCCCGCCTGGTCAACCTCGAACATCGGCGATAGATCTCCACTGGCTTCCGGCAGACCAAAGAACTGCATTGATTCTTAATCTGCCACGAGAGGATAGCGTTCTGTGGAGCATTGAGCTTGCCCGCCGAGGATACCGTCCAGTGCCGTTGTACAACGCGCTGCCATTTCCGCTAGACACAAAAATGTCGCCGCGCTCTCGACCGGTTTCCACGGTGATTGTGGAGCCAATCCTGGCAGCACTGCGGGAACAAGCTGCAGCTCTGCAAGACATCCCCTTACGCAAGAACGCGCCACCTGCATTCCTGCTTGACGCGGACCGTGACATTGCCGGCACAGACCCCGTGCCCGGCGTTTTTGAAAACCGGTCCGTCTGCTTTTCAACTGACTTTCCCAGCGCAGAATTTATGATCGCGAATGACATTACCCATGCGATCCTAGTCGAAGGTGAGCCAGAAATTACCGGCGATTTACACGATGCTCTTTTCATGTGGCAGACCGGCGGAATCCAGCTATGTAAAAAGAGACCCTATGAGAAGGGCGCTCCGGTCGCGTTTACTCTGAAGCAACGGTCCTCGTTCCGCAAGGCATGGGACCGTTTACGAGTAATCTTCGGTCTGCGGCAAGCCAGACTGGGAGCTTTCGGCGGCTTGATTTCAACGGCAAGTGGATAAACAAAGTCCGGCATTAGAGCTTTTCATAGAACTCGCACGCTGAGCAGGAGATAAAAATCCCGCCGGGGATGCCGCGCTCGCGGTCTTTCACCCGTTTTACGATGCGGGTCTGCTTGCCGCATTTTGGGCAGTCGGTGCTCTTAGTGGTATCCATGACTTTCTTGCGGTCGGCTGTTTTTGCGATCTTGGCCATGTTCTCTCCTCATCTCCCCACACACCAATGGACGCTTATAACAAAACAATCCTGAAATGTTAGGGAGGCGGTTCTGGCTGAATCCGCTTCTGGAATTTTGGCGACTAAGCCGCTGGAACATCTTCCAACTTCTTTTCGCTGGTTTTGATTTTACCGTAATTCCGTAACGAATGTCTTCTCGCTTACATTTTCACTCCGCAGAGGGTTAGAATACGCGCCAGCGTTGATCAAGAATTTGGGATGTGGCCGTTCAGGCATAAATCTGTGCCGTCGCCTCTTCGTGATTTAGGAATTTGGGCCGAGTCATGAACCAACAATTTTCCAGGAGGAACACTATGCCGTCTCGCTTCGGTTTGAATCGGGTTTGCGCCTGTCTTGCAATTTTGTTGTGTATTTTTCTTCTGCCCACAGCCCTTTCGGCGCAGGATGATTCCGTCCCCAAATACGATTTGTTCCTCGGCTATCAGTGGCTCCATCCCGGCGGCACTGTTCCTTCGCCTCTCGGCACGCCCAGCGCTCCCATTCCCTTCGACGTTCCCGACATGAGCAAAGGCCTCGGCGTAGCCTTCACCTACAACTTCAATCGCTATCTGGGAGCAGAAGCTGATTTCGGGCACAACTGGGACAGCTACGAAACCACATTTTCCGGCGGCCCGCGGCTTATGTTGCGAGCTGACCAGGACAATGCCGCGTTTTTCCTTCACGCGCTGTTGAGCTACAACCGCCTTGGCGTTGACGGGCTCGGAGAAAGCAGCGGGATCGGCACAATATTAGGCGGTGGATTGGATGTGAAGCTCAGCCGTCTGATTACCTGGCGCGTCGCGGAAGGCGACTATGTCGGCGCATTCCAGCACTTTCAGCCCTATGCCAACGTCGCCGATATCGGTCATCCGGCGTTGAAGGGCGTGCGCCTGCGCACCGGAATTCTGTTCAACTTTGGATATCCGGAGACGAAGGTCGTTGCCGTGACCGTCGCCGTACAGCTTTCAGAAGTCACGGTGGGTGAGCCGCTAACGGCGACCGCCACGGCCAGCGGCTTTAATCCCAATCACAATCTGACCTACGAATGGACCAACAGCTGCGGAAAAATTTCCGGCAGCGATACCACCGCCAGCATTGATACGAACGGCTTGCCCGGCGGCAATTGCACGGTCACCGTCCACGTAATGGACCCGAAAGCTCACAAGAACAACGAAGCCAGCGCATCCACCAGCTTCAAGGTGAAAGAACCTCCGAAGAATCCGCCAACGGCTTCGTGCACAGCGAATCCAACCAGCGCGCAAGTGGGCGCGACGGTCGCGATCAATTGCACCTGCACCAGTCCTGACGGCGTGCCGGTGACGGTGAGCAACTTTACCTCGACAGGCGGCACGGTCAGTGGCAGTGGCAACACAGCCACACTAAATACCGCCGGAGCATCGGCGGGAACGGTCACGGTAAGCGCCACGTGCGCGGACCAGCGTGGATTGAACACGCAGGCGACAACATCCGTGAGCCTGGAAAATCCGCCGCCTCCGCAGGTTTCGCCTGAAGTCCGGCAGCTGGAAGCGCGCCTCTCGTTGCACAGCGTCTATTTCGTGACTGCGCAGCCAACCGTCGCCAAGCCCAACGGCGGGCTGCTCCTCAGCCAGCAGAAGACGCTTACCACCCTTGCCGAAGATTTCAAGAAATATTTGAACAGCAAGCCGGATGCGCACTTAATTCTGCAAGGCCATGCGGACAAGCGCGGCTCGGCAGCCTACAACCAGGCGCTTTCCGAACGGCGCGTGAACAGCACCAAGAACTTCCTGGTGGAACACGGAGTTCCCGAGGCCAACATCGAAACCAAAGCCTTCGGCGCAGATCAAAATCTGACGGCCGATCAAGTGAAAGCTTCGGTAGAGCAGGACACTGAACTCACTGCCGGAGAACGGGCGCGAATCTTGTCTCATGAGCGGGCTATCATCCTCGCGAGCAATCGCCGCGTGGATATCACGCTCAACACGACAGGGCAGGAGTCGGTTCGGCAGTTCCCATTCAACGCGGAAGACTCGTTGACGCTGATTGGCGGCAGAGAGAAACCCGCGGCGAAGACTGCTAAGCCTGCAGCGAAGCGGCCACGCAGGAAACAAAAGTAATGGTTTCTGGATGCCACAGCCGGCCAGGATTCCGTCCTGGCCGGTTTTTTCTGAAAGCCAGTTTTCGTTGACAGCTTTCAGCCTGTCCAGTAATCTATTTCTTCATGCTGACTCGGCATCATCATCGCCATCATCACGCGCACGGCGCGTTGGCGGCGGCGTAGCTGAAAGTAACCAGCACACAAAGTTTCGGGCCCGCTGACGCTAGAGTCAGCGGGCTTTTTGTTTGTGCATGAAGAAGTTGTCATTCCGAGCGTAGTGAGGAATCCGCTGTTCAAAAAGCAGATTCCTCATGGCTGAAGCCATTCGGAATGACAAGAGTGTAGGAAGGAAAGAACGAACCAAAAGGAACGAACGATGGAACCTACAATTGACTTCGAGAAGATGGGCGGTCTGGCCCCGGCAATGGTGCAGGACGCCAACAACGGCGAAATCCTGATGCTTGGCTTCATGAACGCCGAGTCTTACGCAAAGACCCTGAGCACGGGCTATGTGACATTCTTCAGCCGCACCCGCAACAAGCTTTGGACTAAGGGCGAGACCTCCGGCAACCGGCTCAAAGTGCTTTCGGCCTCCACAGATTGCGACAATGATGCCCTTCTCTTCAAAGTTTTTGTCGAGGGGGATGGGCTGGTCTGCCACGAAGGCACGCGGTCTTGTTTCACGAAAAACATTACAGTGCAGGCCGCGGCTGCTACGCAGGAGGCGGTCCGATGAAGGTCCGCGTCGGCATCCCCAAAGGCAGTTTGCAGGAGGCAACGCTCGCGCTCTTCGCGCAATGCCGGACTGAAAATCCACACCAGCTCGCGTTCTTATTTTGCCTCGACCGGCGACCCGGAAATCGAGTGCATGCTGATCCGCGCGCAGGAGATGGCCCGCTACGTCGAGCACGGCGCTCTGGACTGCTGGACTGACCGGGCTGGACTGGGTGATCGAAAGCGGACTGGAAGTCATGACGGTGGCCGATCTCATTTACGCCAAACAGAGCCGCAGTAAAGTGCGCTGGGTGCTTGCGGTACCGGAAGATTCTCCGTTATCAAAAAGCTGAAGACCTTGGCGGTAGATCATTGCGACCGAACTGGTGAATGTCACCAAGAATTATTTCCGCGATCGCAATGTAGATGTGAAAGTTGAATTCTCCTGGGGAGCGACTGAAGTCAAGCCTCCTATGCTTGGCCGATGCCATCGTGGAAATCACCGAAACCGGCAGCTCGCTCCGCGCCAATCACCTGCGCATTATGGATACGGTGCTGGAGTCGAACACGCAGATCATTGCCAACAAAACTTCCTGGGCAGGACGCCGCCAAGCGGCGCAAGATTGAAAATCTGGCGCTGATGCTTCGCGGCGCCATGGAGGCCAAAGAACGCGTCGGGCTGATGTTGAATGTCCGCAAAGAAGATCTTGATGCTGTGCTGGCCGTGCTGCCTTCGCTGAAACGCCCGACCATTTCCACCCTCAGCGACCCCGATTGGCTGGCCGTAAATACGGTGATTGAGGAAGGCGCTGGCATGGGACGTGATTCCGCGGCTGAAAGAAGCCAAGGCGCAGGGCATCGTGGAGTATCCGCTGAACAAGGTGGTGATGTAATGCGGATCTCTGCAGGCAAAGCGGCGGCGAGACGCAGGTTGAAGAAGCTCGCGCATGCGCGGCTCGCGGCTTCGATGAAGTCGAACCGCGGTGCGCAGCATTGTGGACGACGTGCGCACGTAACGGGGATGCGCGCTGCGCGGAATATGCGCGGCAGTGGGATGGGCTTGGAGACAAAGCAATCAGTTGCGAGTACCGGAGATCGGAACTGCGGGAGGCGTGGAAAGGGTCGTCGCCGAAGAGTTGCGCTCGGCTTTGAAGCATGGCGGCGACGAATATTCGCCACTTCTGCGAATGGCAGAAACCGAAAGAATGGAAGCGCTCATCAGACGGAGCTACGCTGGGCCAACTGGTTCGGCCGCTCGATTCAGTTGGATGCTATGTTCCCGGCGGACGATTATCCGCTGGTTTCAACTCTTGCTGATGACCGTCATTCCCGCGCAGGTGGCAGGCGTGAAGAATATCCGCGTGGTTTCGCCACAGCCCACGCCGGAAGTTCTTGCGGCGGCAGCGATGCTCGGCATTCGGGAGTTCTATCGAGTTGGCGGAGCGCAGGCCGATTGCGGCTCTGGCCTATGGAACACGAGACATTCGCTCGCGTAGATAAGATCGTCGGGCCGGGAAATCTGTACGTGACCGCTGCGAAGAAACTGGTGTCGTTCGATTGCGCGATTGACATGCTCGCGGGCCCGACAGAAGGTTGTCATCGTGAGCGATCGCGGCAAGCCAGCTTTCATCGCCGCAGACCTGGTGGCGCAGGCAGAGCATGATCCGGAGACGTTGGTGGCTATTTTCATCACGACTTCAAGCAAAGCTGCGCGAGGCGGTGCGTCAAGATGCGCGACGCGTTCAGCCCGCTGCCGACAACGCATCTGGCGCAAAGTCGATCTCTCGCGACAGTGGCGTATTCTGATTGCGCGCTCGCGCACAGGAAGCTCTCGATTGGGCCAACCAGATTGCGCCGGAACACATCACGGTCGAGAAACGGATGTGTCACGCTGGTGCAGAATGCCGGGTCAGTTTTTGTTGGTGATTACTCGCGCGCAAGCCGCCGGAGACTATGCCTCCGGCCCAAACCATGTGCTGCCGACGGCAGGAGCAGCGCGCTTTCGCGGCGGACTGAGCGTCATGGATTTTGTGAAAATCATCACCGTGCAGGAGCTTTCTTCGAAAGGGCTCGCGGCAATCGCCGGTCCGCTGTTGAATCTTGCCGAAACGGAAGGACTGCAGCGCCCATGCCGATTCCATCCGCGTGAGGTGCCCGCATGCTTAAAGCCACGCGAATCGCCGTTCGACAGTTGAAGGAATATCATCCGCCGCTGGGAAATCGCGAAGGGCTGCGGCTGGATTTCAACGAGAACACGGCTGGTTGCTCGCCGCGCGTGCTGGAAAGCTGCGCGAGATCAACTGCTGACGAGCTTGCGCGATATCCCGATCGCGACCCAGGCGAGAAAATCGCCGCCACGCATCTTGGCATTTAACACGAAGAGATTCTTCTCACCAATGGCACCGATGAAGCGATTCATCTCATCTGCGAAACTTATCTTGAACCAGGCGATGAGGCGATTATTGTTGTCCCTACGTTCGCCATGTACGAAATTTATGCGGCAGCAACCGGTGCGAGAGTCGTCTCGATTCCCGCGGGCGCCGACTTCAGTTTCCCCACCGAAGCTGTCCTGGCGACAATCAACCAGCGGACGCGATTGATCGCCATCGCGAATCCGAATAATCCGACGGGGACTCTCGTCTCTCAACTGGAACTGATCCGCATTGCGCAAGCGGCGTCGCAGGCGGCCTTGCTGGTGGATGAAGCTTATTTTGAATTCTGCGGCGAGAGCCGTTATTCCCCAGTGGCGTGACATTCCGAATCTTTTTGTCTCGCGAACATTTTCTAAAGTGTACGGCCTGGCTGGCTTTCGCATCGGCGTGCTGATGGGCAATGCCACGCAGATGCAATGGTGCGGCGCGTGAGTTCACCCTACAACCTGAATGAAGCGGCGCTGGCAGTGCCTTCCCGAAGCTTTGGCCGATGAGGAATATGTTCGTACTTACGTTGCAGAAACAATCCGCGGACGCGAAAAGCTCGAACTGGAATTGCAATCTTGGGGAGTTCGATACTGGCCGAGTCGCGCGAATTTTGTTTTGATGTATCTCGGCGAAAACAACTCAGACTTCATTCGCCTGATGCGGGAACGGGGAATTCTGGTCCGAGACCGCTCCGCCGACCCCGGCTGCAAAGATTGTGTCCGCATCACGGTAGGAACTGCGACGCAGAACGAACAGCTGTTCGCTGGCCTGCACGCGGTCTTCGAACAACTCGGCGTACGAGAGAAGGCTATCCGGTGAGAAAAGCCACATTACAAAGCAGACACGAAGGAAACTCAAATCCGCATGGCGCTGGCCATGGACGGACACGGCAAGTACAAAATCTCTACCGGCATTCGCTTCTTCGATCACATGCTGGAGTTGTTTGCCCATCACGGCGGATTCGATCTGCGAGCTTAAATCCACGGGTGATCTCGATGTGGACCAACACCACACCGTCGAAGATGTGGGAATCGCGCTGGGGCAGACATTTGCCAAAGCGCTGGGCGACAAGAAAGGCATTTTACGCGCCGGATATTTTCTGATGCCGATGGATGAAACCCTGGCGCTGGCCGCGGTTGATTTTTCCGGACGCACTGCCGCAGTGATTGACACCCAAGTAAAAGTCCGTCTGGTTGGTGACTTGCAATCAGAACTGGTCTACGACTTTTTTGAGGGCTTCGCGCGTGGAGCAAATGCAAATGTACATCTAAAGGTTTTGTACGGACGCTCGAATCATCACAAGATCGAAGCGCTATTCAAAGCCTTTGCGCGCGCGCTGCGTGCGGCCTGCTGGCGCGATAAACGCATGGCGAAATTGATTCCCAGCACGAAGGGTTTGATTTAAGGGTTAACTTTCATGATCGCTATTGTCGACTATCGTGCGGGAAATCTGGCTTCGGTGAAGAAAGCGTTTGAGCACATCGGACAGATGCCCATTGTTACCTCCGATCCCGAAGTGGTTTCCAAAGCGGAAAAGATCGTGCTTCCCGGCGTTGGTCATTTCGCGGCGACCTCTGCGCTTGTGGGTAGCGGATTGCGCGAGGTGATTACGCAACGCATCCAGCAGAAGGTTCCATTTCTCGGGATCTGCGTGGGCATGCAATGGATGCTGGCCTGCTCTGAAGAAGCACCGGGCGTTAAAGGTTTGGGGCTCTGGCCCGATCAGTGTGTGCACTTTCCTGCTGGAGTAAAATCGCCGCACGTAGGCTGGAACCAACTCGAAATTCGCGGGGAGACTTCTCGCCTGCTGAAAGGCATTCCCTCAGATTCATTTGTCTATTTCACGCACTCCTATCGCGTGCCATTGTTGCAGGCGACAGTCGCTGAATCGGAGTATGGAGGAAAGTTCTCCGCCGCGGTCGAGCAGGACCATCTTTTTGGCGTTCAGTTCCATCCTGAAAAATCCGGAGACGTAGGACTCCAATTGCTCCAGAACTTCTGTTCACTCTGAATATTGCATGCTGACCAAACGCATTATCGCTTGTCTCGATGTGGACGCGGGCCGCGTTGTGAAGGGGACGCAGTTCGTGAACCTGCGCGATGCTGGGGACCCGGCGGAGCTCGCCTTCGCACATAGTGAGGCCGGCGCTGACGAAATTGTTCTGCTTGATATCACCGCGACGCACGAGAAGCGTGCAACGTTGCTTGAGACCGTGCGTCGTACTGCGCGCGAGATATTTGTTCCTTTCACGGTTGGGGGCGGAGTCCGAACATTAGACGATGCAGCGGCAATTTTCGACGCGGGCGCGGACAAGATCAGCATTAACTCGGCGGCGATCGCCGACCCTTCCATCATCACGAAAATCGGAAAGCGTTTTGGATCGCAGGCCGTTATCGTGGCTATTGATGCCAAACGCGCGAACGGCGGCTTTGAGGCCTTCGTCCATGGCGGCCGCAAGCCGACCGGCAAAGATGCCGTTGGATGGGCCAAAGAAGCGGAAGCTTGCGGCGCCGGAGAAATCCTGCTGACCTCCATGGACCGCGACGGCACCGGCATTGGCTTTGATTGCGAACTTACATGCGCCGTCTCGCAGGCAGTGCAAATTCCCGTGATCGCTTCAGGCGGCGCTGGCGGCGCGAAAGATTTTGTCGAAGTATTCCGCGCGGGCCAGGCCGACGCCGCGCTGGCTGCTTCCATCTTCCACTTTGGCCTGAGTTCTTTTTCTGATCTCAAGCGACAGTTAAAGTCCGAAAAAATTCCCGTGAGGTATCCGTGCTGATTCCTTCGATTGATCTGATGGGCGGAAAAATCGTCCAGCTCGAACAGGGACGCAAGAAAAAACTCGAGTTCGACAATTTCGATGAATGGATTGAACGCTTCGCCAACTTCCCTCTCGTGCAGTTGATTGATCTCGATGCAGCCATCGGCACCGGCGACAACCGCGCGTTGCTCAAGACCTTTCTCGATCGCCTGCCTTGCCAGGTTGGCGGCGGCATTCGCACGATTGAGACGGCCCGAGTGATTCTAGATTTGGGCGCGCGGCGCGTGATCTTGGGATCGAGCCTTATTAAGGAAGGCACGATCAACGCGACATTCGCCAAAGAAATCGCTGCGGCAGTCGGAGCAGAACAACTGATATTTGGCATCGACGCGAAAGGCGGACAAATTGCCATCCGCGGCTGGCGCGAGCTTACCCTGATTACTCCGTTACAGATGATTCGCGAACTCGAAGCTTACTGTCACGGATTTCTCTACACGCACATTGACCACGAAGGCCTCATGAAGGGCATACCCATGGATATCGTCCGCGAGCTTCGTGCTGCCACTTCAAAGCAATTCATCGCCGCGGGCGGAATTTCTTCCAATGAAGAGATTGAACAACTACACACAATGCAGGTGGATGCTGTGGTCGGCATGGCTCTGTATTTGGGAAAGTTGAACCTGCTAACCCTGGCACCGTAAAGTTGGCGGTCGCGGGGTAGCCTTCACGGTTGCTTCTCAGGCACACTATTCAAGCTCAGATTTTAAGGAAAACATTGTGATCGAAAATCAGCAATTTGCGCCGGGCTGGCCGGGCATTGAGCCGCGCTGGACTTCTGCAACTAAAACAGGAATAGGAACGGCGCTGAATCTACACAGCCGAGTATGGTTCACCTTGAGCCACGGCATTCTAAACGAAGTTTACTTTCCTCGCGTGGACCAGGCGTGCACCCGAGACCTGGGGCTCATTGTCACTGACGGGGTTTCTTATTTCTCGGAAGAAAAGCGCCACTGCACATTCGAAAATTTCCCGATCGAGCCGGGCGTCCCAGTTTACGAACTCAAAAACACGGAGACGCAGGGCCGCTACCGGATTGAGAAGGAAGTCTTCGCCGACCCCTACCGGAATGTGGTGTTGCAGAATATCCGCTTTGTTCCTTTGCAGGGAAAACTCGCTGACTATCATTTGTATGCACTGCTCGCGCCCCACCTGGCGAATTTTGGTAGCGGAAACACCGGATGGGTGAGTGACTATAAAGGAATTCCGATGCTCTTCGCGCAGCGCAATGAGTGTTCACTCGCGCTGGGATGCTCCGCGCCCTGGCTCAATCGTTCGGCAGGATTTGTCGGCTCCTCCGACAGCTGGCAGGACCTCTCGCACAACTTCCAACTCACAAAGACATACTCTCGCGCCGAAAATGGCAACATCGCGCTCACCGGCGAAATTGATCTTCAAATGTGCGGCGGAGAATTTGTTTTGGCCTTGGGCTTTGGCGGAATCTGGTCGGAAGCTGGCCAGCAGGTGCGATCCAGCCTTTTCGAACCTTACCAGGACCTTCGTGCGCAATATGTTCGCCATTGGAAGCACTGGCAAAGTGGCTTGCTGAAGCTCGATGAGCCGCCGCGCGAGCGGGATTTATATCGCACCAGCGTTGCCGTCTTGCGCAGTCATGAATCTAAAGATTTTCTGGGCGGCGTGATCGCCAGCCTCTCCATTCCCTGGGGCTTCAACAAAGGAGATGAGGACCTGGGTGGCTACCATCTCATCTGGCCGCGCGACCTCGTGGAAACCGCTTTCGGGTTTCTTGCGGCAGGCGCACAGTCGGATGCCGTGCGCGTACTCCATTATCTCGAATCCACACAGGAAGCCGATGGCCACTGGGCGCAGAATATGTGGATTGACGGCCGCCCTTACTGGCAAGGCCTCCAGATGGACGAGGCGGCGTTTCCCATCCTGCTTGTAGACGCTCTGCGCCGAACCGCCAGCAGCGCGCTTGGTGACCTAAAACGCTGGTGGCCGCTAGTGAAGAGTGCCGCAGGATTTTTGGTGAAAAACGGTCCGGTGACGCAGCAGGACCGATGGGAAGAAGATGCTGGATATTCCCCATTCACGCTTGCCGTAGAAGTCTCCGCACTGCTTGCCGGCGCAGACATCGCTGACGTAGTTGGCGAAAAAAACATTGCCCAGTTCCTCCGCGAAATCGCCGATTGTTGGAATGACAATATTGAGCGATGGACGTATGCCACCGCCAGCGATCTTGCCCGCCAGCTAAACGTGGATGGCTACTATGTCCGCATCGCCCCGCCCGATAATGACTGCGCATCTTCGCCGCTCGAGGGATTTGTCCCCATTAAAAATCGCCCGCCCGGACAGAGTGAAGAGCCCGCTTCCCACCTCATCAGCCCTGACGCTCTTGCATTGGTCCGCTTCGGCCTCCGCGCGCCAGACGATCCCCGCATGCTGAATACAGTTAAGGCGATTGATGCGCTGCTTCGCGTCAAACTTCCTCAGGGTTTTTGCTGGTACCGCTACAACGACGACGGATACGGCGAGCACGCCGATGGGTCACCATTTGATGGCACGGGTATCGGTCGCGCATGGCCGCTGCTTGCTGGGGAGCGTGCGCATTATGAGTTGGCCGCCGGGCATCCAGAAAAAGCCGAGGAATTACTGCGCGTCATGGAATTCTCCACCGAAGGCAGCCGCCTGATCCCTGAACAAGCCTGGGACGCAGCGGACATTCCGGCATTCGAACTTTTTGCCGGAAAACCCACCGGGTCTGCGTGCCCGCTCGTATGGGCGCACTCTGAATACATAAAGCTGCGGCGCTCTCTTCATGATGGCAAGATTTTTGACCAGCCGCCGCAGACTGTACAGCGTTATCAGGTGGAAAAACAGATCGCTAAGCACTTCGTGTGGAGCTTTAACAACAAGTGCCGATCCATACCAAAAGGCAAGAAATTACGCATTATGGCGCTCGCGCCTGGCAAGGTCCATTGGAGCTTTGACAATTGGAAGACAATGCACGACGCATCCAGCCTCAATACCGGTTTAGGCATCTACATGGTTGATGTCCCTGCCGACTCACTTAAGCCCGGCGATCAAATCGTCTTCACCTTCTTTTGGCAGGAAGTTCGGAAATGGGAGGGTACGAATTTCTCCGTCGTAATTGAAACTGCCGGATAAGAGGAATCAGGTATTGCAATGGCCGTGCGCGCTACAAGAGAAACAATTGCCGTCCAGACATTGAAATTCCTACAAGAACTGGTGTCAGATTATCATCCACGCAACTTTGAAATTGAACTGTGGGATGGCACGCGGTGGCAAGCCGAAGCAGGTCAGTTCCGTCGCTTTACCTGGAGAATCAATTCCCCGGGCGCGGTTCGCGCAGCATTTACCTCCGCAAGCCAGTTGGCGCTCGCCGAAGCGTACATTTCTAATGAATTTGACATTGACGGCGATATCGAAAGCATTTTCCCTCTTGCGGACTATCTTTCAAATCTAAGCACTGCGCGCAAGCTCCATCTGGCCGCTCTGCTTTTGGCTCTTCCCCCTGGCCCCACCCGCCAGCATCCAATTCGCCCCGCGGCATTGCACGGCAGAGCGCACACCAAAAGCCGGGATCGTCAGACAATTCACTACCACTATGACGTCTCCAATGATTTTTATCGTTTGTGGCTCGATCCCAACATGGTTTACTCCTGCGCTTATTTCAAGGATGCACACGACGATCTCGCTACCGCGCAAACCAACAAACTTGATTACATTTGCCGCAAGCTTCGCCTGCAACCCGGTGAACGGCTGCTTGATATTGGCTGCGGATGGGGAGGACTCATACTTTATGCAGCGCGGCATTATGGCGTCCAGGCGCTAGGCATCACGTTAAGCAAGCAGCAATTTACCCTGGCAAATGAGCGCATCAGGCAAGAAAATCTGTCAGATCGTTGTGAAGTCAGACTCATTGACTATCGCGAAATCAACGAGCCTGAATCATTCGACAAAATATCGAGTGTCGGAATGGTGGAGCACGTAGGCGAGCGCAATCTTGAAGAATACTTCCGGTGCACCTACCGCCTGCTCCGTCCCAGGGGCGCGTTTTTCAACCACGGCATCGGAATTCCAAAAAATTATCCCAAGCCGGAGGGACCAACCTTCGCAGACCTTTATGTTTTTCCCGACGGCGAACTTGTTCCCATCGGCAGAATGACCCGCGCCGCTGAAAGCGCTGGCTTTGAAGTGCGCGATGTGGAGAATCTGCGCGAGCATTATGCTCTCACCCTTCACCACTGGGTCCGCCGCATGACCGAGCACTCCCGAGAGGTCCTGCGAATTGTGGACGAAACCACTTACCGCATTTGGCGCCTGCACATGGCCGGTTCAGCATATTACTTTGACACCAGCCGCCTTGATCTTTATCAAACTCTCCTTGTGAAACCGCAAAATGGATTTTCCAACTTACCTCTCACCCGGGAGGATTGGTACGCGTAAACCAGCCGGTGTTTGATATGCTGTCATGCAACCAGGCAGTTCTCTCAGGCATGACATACCAAATCGTGACTTTTTTTATCTCCTTCGCAATTCTCATCGTGGGCAGAATTGTCTTGGGGGCGGCCGCCCGTAGTGGGCGTCCATTTCTCGCGGATAATCTTGCCGACGGCCAATTGTGGAGTATTCCGCAGCTCTTTCTTGCCAGTTTTCTCACGCTGTTCGCCGAGTTGGCGTTCATCCGTTGGATCGCGGTAGAAGTCCGCATTTTTGCCTATTTCAAGAACTTAGCTCTTCTGCTTTGCTTTGTCGGCTTCGGTCTGGGATGCGCACTCGCGAGCAAATCCGTCCGCTGGAAGCCTGCGGTTACCGCTCTATTCGGATTGCTTCTAGTCATTCATTTTCCTTTTTACCATGGCAGGGTTCTGGAAAGCCTCTCTGAAAACCTGGGCGGAGGCGCCGACGTTCAAATTTGGCGCGGCGCAAGTAATTGGAGCTGGGCGCACTTTTCTACCGCCGCAATTCTCACGGCCCTGCTGCTGCTCATGCTGATTTGGATTTTCATTCCCCTCGGACAAATCGTCAGCCGACAACTCAACTACGCTCCACGCACATTGATGGGGTATTCCTGGAATCTTGCGGCCAGTTTGTTGGGAATCGTATGTTTCCTCGGCGTAAGCCGTCTCATGCTTCCGCCGTGGGTTTGGCTCGGAATCGTCCTGGCAGGCTTTGCATTCCTGCAAAGTAGTTCCCGAGACCGGAAGATCATTCTCAGCTTGCTCGTTCCTATGTTCCTTCTGCTCTACGCGCCTTCCAGTCGCAACCACTACACCATGTGGACGCCCTATCAGCAGATCGAATTTGCCCGTACCAATACAAGCGACGGGCAATTCTTCCACGCGCAAATCCAAGTCAATCACACCGGCTACCAATCTATTGTGAATCTCTCGCCGAGTTTTCTAAGTCAACATCCGGGCCTGTTAAAAGAAGCTCCGCAAGATAACCCGTACAACATGGCTTTTCGCTTTGCCACGCCTGCGCCCCGGGTGCTGATAGTAGGCTCAGGCGCGGGAAACGACGTAGCTGGATCGCTGCGTAATAACAGCCGCAGCGTGGACGCCGTAGAAATTGACCCTGCGATCCTCGCTCTAGGCAAGCGCGAACATCCCGAACAGCCATATGCTTCGCCCCGGGTATCCATTCATCTGACGGACGCGCGAGCATTCCTGCGGCGAACCCACAAACAATACGACCTGATCTTGTTCGGCCTGCTCGATTCGCACACTCAACTCTCCGACTACTCCAACATGCGAATTGATAATTTCGTGTACACGGAAGAATCTTTCCGCGAAGCGCTGGCGCATTTGGCGCCAGACGGAGTGCTGTTTGTGAAGTTCCAGGTCGACCGCGACTGGATGGGAGGCCGTATCGCGGAAATGCTGACAAAGGTGTTCGGGAAAGCCCCGGCAGTGTTCATTGCGAACTCGAGTTATTCGGCAGGTGCCACATGTTTTGCCATATCGCGCTCCGCGAGAGTGGAACAGACCCTGGCATCCGATCCCAGCCTTTCCCGCTTCGTCAAAGACAATGCGGAGGTCTTTCCCACGCAAGTACCGGTAACGACTGACGACTGGCCCTATCTTTACCAGGAAGGCCGCTGGATTCCGCGAGCGTACATTGCGTTAGGAATCCTGGTGCTTATAGTTTCTCTTTTCATGTATTTACAGATTCCCGATGCACGCCGGGCACCGCCTTCCTTGTTTTATTTCAGCATGGGTGCAGGATTTCTTCTTCTGGAAGCCCAGGTCATCAGCCGCCTCGCGCTCTATTACGGCACCACCTGGCAGGTGAATGGCATTGTTATTTCCGCAATGCTCGCTGCCATCCTGCTCTCAAACCTTGTTGTGGAATACACCCATTTTTCCATGCCCAGAGGTTTGCTTTTAGCCGCCATTGTCACAGGATTGACCGGTGCCTATTTCATCCCACTGCATTGGCTTCCTGGATCGCCCGGGATGGCTGGCGCGTTATTGGCGGCGGTTTTTTCAGTCCCGGTGTTCTTTGCCGGCCTATTGTTCTCAACTGAATTTCGCACCGCCGCTTCTCCAAGCGCGGCGCTCGGCGCAAACGTATTGGGCGCGGTAGTGGGCGGCCTTTTGGAAAATCTTTCCTTGATCACAGGAATGCGGGCCTTGATTCCCGTCGCGATCGTCCTGTATTTGATCGCGGGAGCAGCATTGCTGCTTAGCAAGAACAAGACCGGCAATGCCGTGCGTCCTAGCGGAGTTTTAACTTAAATGCTAAATCTCTCAGCCACCTGCTAAGGGTTTGAGATAAACTTCGCAACACGTGGAGAGCGCGCAGATCAGTTTCGGCCATCATGAATTCTTGAAAGATGTTCTTACCCTCCTCCTGCTCCTTGCCGTCATTGGATATTGCATGAATCGCTTTGCAGTCATGCAGGGGGGCATCGACTTTCCTGAATTTTATTCGGCTGCGCGTTTGCTCGCTCAGGGACGTGGGCATGAGATTTATAATGTTGCCGCTCAAAATAACTCTCAGGTCACTTACACCGGACGAATCGGGACATACTTCAATCACCCTTCGTTCGAACTACTCATTTACTTACCCTTCTGTTTTTTACCTGTTAAAGACGCCTATCTGTTGTGGTCTTTGTTAAGCCTTGCTCTTTTGGGCAAAACTGCAAAGCTATTGCAGCGGGAACTCTGGCCAAGTCAGAGTTGGCGCATTTTACTCCTTGGTTCCTTGATATTTGTTCCCATTCTGCTCACCCTCATTCAGGGTCAGGATTCCATACTCCTGTTGTTCCTTATAACAAAAGCCTTCGTTTCGCTGAAACATGAAAAAGAATTCAGGGCCGGAGGCTGGCTTGCTCTGGGGTTGTTTAAATTCCAGATTGTGTTGCCAATCATTTTTTTAGCCGGAAGCATGCGCAGGCGTGCTGTTCTGGGATTTTCGGTAGTTCTTGCATTCCTCGCTCTGACATTCATCGCGATCTCAGGTTGGCATGCTCCGATAGAATATGCGCGTTTCCTCATGCACACATCGACTTTGCCGTTGGCAGGAATCCATCCGCAAGCGATGGCGAATTTACGCGGGCTTAGCACGCAATTTTTATCTCTTCCCAGACTAAGCCTTGCGATCACTATCGTGGCTTCTTTACTAGTGGTAGGGTTGGCGCTCCGCGATGCCATTCGCTCTGGGAATACGGGGACCGGGGACGTCGACCTAACATTCGCCGAAGCCATCGTTGCGGCAACGCTTGTGAGTTATCACATAAGCCCGCATGACTTGTCCATATTGCTCTTACCAATCACATGGACATTGCTCCATGCATCCCGCACATGGAAGACGTCGTGGTTTTTGCATGTGATTTCCTTGACTACATGCATCGTCCTATTGCTGCCACCGTTACATCTTTGGTTGCTCGATCGGCATCAGTATGTCTACATGGTCGTACCTTTGGTCACGTTATTCGCAGTGATGCGCACGGGCTTTAGTTGGCGTTTTGCGAGACCGACGCAGGTGGCCTAATCACACGAAAGCAAACGTACAGCAAACACATCACCATGATCGGGAGCGGCAGACTCGCATAAAAAGGCATCGCCCAAATCCGCTCCACAAGCCGCGTTGAGATCAGGCAATAAATGATCGTGAGAAAAATACAGGCAATCCACTGCCAACAGATCATCAATATTGCAACTTGCAGTAGAAGTTTCTGCCAAAGTGTTTTCGGAAGCAGTGCATTCCGATGCTGCACCAACGCCAGAAAAGCCGGAAAAAGAAGAAGTTGATTATATGGAGCGAAGATGGGAGCAATCGCCACAGCCGCCGCCAGCACAAAACATGAAGCGAAGATGAATTCAACACTCTTTTCACTCTTGTGCCGCAGTTGCCAACAAATTATTCCCGTAATGAGAACCAGCAGAACATTCGTTGCCCTTCCCAAATGCAGCCCAAAGAGCACATCTGCCGCCGTAGCTCCACCGGTATATTTACGGTATGCGAGCACAGCGTAATAAAACTTCGGAATCCAGCCGGGCAAAATCCATTGGGCAGACGCGACCAGAATTGCCATACCGGCCAAGAAGCCGAGTACCACTCCTTTCCGCTCGCGCCAACCACCCAAGGTCCATAATCCGAGCCATGATGCAACCGGTATGGCCAGCTGTGGTTTGATAGTGGCGAGCGCCAGCACCAATCCCGCGAGCAGGAACTTTCGTCGAACAGCAAGAAAAAACACAAGTCCCAATAGGCCCGCCACTACAATACTCAATTGCCGCAACGCGAGGGCCTGGATTGCCGGAAAATTCCCCAGGGCGAACACCACGGCGATCAGCGCTGCCGACCGACTCACGCGCCATTGCAATGCTTTAAACCACAAAACTACCGTAGCTGTGATTACCGCGATAAAAATCCAACGTGAAACCGCTTCGACCAGGGCAAACGGCAGCAGGACAGTCGGCGCTAATAAAAACACAACATACACTGGATAGGCGAACCCTTCTTGATCTTTCGGATCATTGGGCCGATTCGCATCAAGCGGACGCCCATAGTAGCCGATTTGAATTTCACGAGTAATTTCCCGGCTATAGGGATCGCGTCCGTGAAGCAAGAGCTCCCGTGCTCCCAGCCACCTGGGATACAAATCAGAGAGGTTTCCGCGGGGGACCTGGTGCGCGATTGCATCAGCTTTCTGCATTGGGACCAGCACATGAAGAGCGTAGAACCATGTGTTACCGGCAAGCGCCAGGGCCGCAACCAATACGAGCGTTGAGTTTCGCACTAATTTTTTCTCGGCGTTATTCGTGTTACAACTAGGCCATTCCCCTATGCGCATCAGAATGCTGGTCTCCTCGGCAGTCGGCACAGTTAGCGGATGCTATTGCTGGTTTTTACTTTCCCATTTGCATTTAGGCGCAGCTGATTTCGACTCGGCAATTCGGGCAGCGCACGCATTGCTTGCCCACCAGGACCCCTATACTGCGAAACTACAACTATATCCGCTTCCCGCCGCGCTTTTCGGTTTACCTTTTGTCGCGCTTCCGCCCGCGATAGCTGCCGGCATCTTCTACGGAATCAGTTCCTCATTATTAGCATTCGGCCTAACCCGCTCAGGCTATGGGCGTCTGTTTATTTTTCTAGCCTATCCTTATTGGGCCGGGCTAATAACCGCGCAGTGGTCTCCGCTATTGATGGCTAGCGCTTTTTTTCCCCTAGCGATGGTCGCGGTATTGGCCAAACCGCAAATTGGATTGCCGGTTGCGATCAGCCACTGGAAATGGCGCGCGATATGGCCGTGTATGGGCGTCCTGTTAGTTAGTTTCTTTATAATGCCCAATTGGCTCACACAATGGAAAAATCATTTTGGAGAATACCAGTGGTTTATCCCTATGTTTGTATTGCCGGGGCCCCTACTTGCGTTGGCTCTTTTTCGCTATAAAGATCGCGATACGTGGTTTCTATTTCTAGCCGCACTCATGCCGCAACGCTGGTTCTACGACGCTTTTATTCTTTGGCTCATTCCTAAGTCGCGCCGCGAAATTATCTGGACTGCATTTATCAGTTGGGGCGCGGGATTTTTGCGCTGGTACTATATGCCACAAAGCACAACTCAGATCGGACGATGGATAGTCTTCTTCTTTTATCTGCCCATGCTAGCCGTTGTTCTGGCTAGGAGAGACTCTAAGCCTCTTCTTGCTCATGCGCGATAGTCGGAGATGCTGTCCGCCGCAATAGCGCTGTTAACGAAATCAAGAAGAGTAGCAGAACGGCACAACCGTACCAACAGAATTGACTTGTGCGCAAAATCAGCAACCACGCAACAGGGCCCAAGAACAACAAGCCAGCACCCAGGACCAGGGATCGTCTCGGCCATCCGGCGAATTCTGGACGATCAAGCATCTGTTTGCCTAGAACGATCAATGGTATGAGCAGCAGTATCATTTCATAGCTATAGACGTAATAGCTGGTGATCATGCTGACTATGATCGCTAGCGAAAATCCCGCAGAGGAACGCACGGTATTGCTCTCCTCGTCGCCATGCCAGGACCTTGCAGTGAAAATTATACCGACGGCAAGGCTTAGCCATGGAATCACCTCGGCCAATGACGACGTCCTCACGATTGAGGCGAGTACCCCGCGGATATTCGGCATATTGCCCAAGGCGGTAATACCTTCGTTCGACGTATGATCAAGAGTCCATAGATATCGCGGGTAATGGATCAATTCACTCCACCCCACCATCTCAGCGGAGAGCAGCAGCAACAATATAGCCACCAATGCAAAACCCAACACGAATTTATACCTTCGTCGCAGCAGAAAAATTAGGACAATCGGTATCACCAGATGAAACTTAATCAAGCCCACCGCCAGGACGCTTCCGGACAAGAAATCATGCATGCGACGCCAGGAAAAAAGGCTCGACGAGAAAATTAGCAACAACAATACGGAATCCTGGCCTTGCAGAAGAGCCATCGCAGTAGGAAATAGTCCAACACCGAGAAACCCCAACAAAATCGCATTAGTTATTGTGCGTGTGCCATCGGGCATCAGCAAAAAAATTGCAAGACCCAGAAAAACCAGCTGCATACCCGTCCACAGGAGATAGGCTTGTCGATACTTTAAATATGCCAGTAATGAAAATAGCTGCGCTTCGAAGGGCGGGTGAATATATGGGAGAAGCGCATTTTTTATTTTGGCCCTCGTGGCAAACTGCGCTTGCATTTGTCGCTGGAGATCCAAATCGTACAGGCGTTTGGATTGCCCCTCTTTCACAATCATTCCCGCCGTATAAAATGCAGCGAAATCGTTGTACGCCTTGATTGTGAAATCCTTAAAACTGAATAGAACGAAGATGTGCATCGCTGCCATGCACGCCAAATAAAGAATCAACAACCTCTTGAAGCGAAGTTTCATGCGAAATTCGGCGGGACTGTCGCCGTTTATGAAACGCCCATTCTATGCCTTCTCCATCCGTTCCTTGTATGATTCACGCGACAGATGCAAAAATTCCTGCAAACCCGCACAGCCCTCATCTTCATCCTCGCCCTTGGCCTGTTCGCCATGGCCGCACGCACCGTCACTGATCCCGATGTCTGGTGGCATCTCCGCACAGGGCAACTGATCCTCCAGACGCATCACATCTTCCGCACCGACCCCTACTCGTTCACCCGCGCTGGTCATGCGTGGATCAACCACGAATGGCTTTCGCAGATCCTGATGTTTAGTGTTTATCGCTGGCTGGGCTATGCGGGACTCATCGTGGTGTTCGCTGCAATTGTTGCGGGGGCGTTCTTTATCGTTTTCCTGCGCTGCGAGGCGCGGCCTTACTTTGCCGCTCTCATCACCGCATGGGGAGCCGCCGCGTCCGTTTCCACCTGGGGCGTGCGTCCGCAGATGCTCTCGCTGCTGCTCGCAAGCATCTTTCTTCTTTTGCTTGAACGTTCCGAGCAAAGGCCCCGCGTGCTCTGGTGGCTGCCTCCGCTCACGCTTCTCTGGGTCAACCTTCATGCCGGATACGCGTTGGGAATCGGCCTCAACGGACTGTTCGTCGGCGCCGAGATTCTGGACGCAATCTTTGGCAATAAACGTTCGAACGGCGTTGCTGCCCGCCTCAGGCAACTCACCTTCGTGCTGGTCGTCTCCATCGCAGTCGTGCCGCTGAATCCAAACGGCCTGCGTATGTACACGTATCCCTGGCAAACTCTCTCTTCCAGCGCCATGCAGCAGTACATACAGGAGTGGGCCTCGCCGAACTTTCACCAGACCCTTTATCTTCCCTTACTATTGATGGTCCTAGCGCTCCTGGCCGCGCTGGCCTGCTCGCCAAAACGCCTGCGCCCGCTCGATCTTCTTTTGCTGGCGGTCACTTTGTATGCCGCTTTGCGCTCCGTGCGGCACATTCCCATCTTCGTGCTGGTGGCCGCGCCCGTTTTAAGCAGGCTCGTTTACACGATTCTGCAACAAAGGCCAGAGAAGAAAAAAGAAGAAACGCGCCCCCCCGCAAAGCTCGCGCTCAATGCAGTTTTAATCCTGGGCATCGCGCTATTCGCTTTTTGGAGGGTAAATTTCATTGTCCGTAGCCAGGCCGCAGCAGAGGCCCGCAACTTCCCTGCCGCAGCAGTTTCTTTCCTTGCCGCGAACCATACTCCCCAACCCCTGCTGAACCACTACAACTGGGGCGGATATTTAATATGGAAGCTGTATCCCCAATATCGCGTCTTCGTAGACGGACGCGCCGACCTTTACGGTGACGACTTTCTGAACCGTCTCGCGCACATCTACTACATTCGCCACAATTGGAAGGATGAATTTGCCGCCACGAGAGTTTGCAGCGTCATGCTTCCTCCCGACGCTCCTCTTATCGCCGCTCTTAGCGAACTACCTGACTGGAAGGTTATTTACTCCGATAAACAAGCCGTAATCCTGACTCGCACGGCAGATTGTCCCGAACTTCGGTTTTAACTTTTTCTGCCCCGTCTTTCTCCGTACAGCGAACCCAATTAATTTGGCTTGAACCACAACAGTCCGTTGCCCATCGTAACGACCGGCTCTCTCGACGGAGACAGTTCTATGCAATGACCACCGTATTCCGGAACATTGAGGTGCCCCAGTATCTTCCCTGTCTCAGGGTCAAGTTTGACGATCCAGCCGCCCGAAGTCACGGCCTGATCGAATGGCTGTATCGTAGCCCACAAGGCGTTCGCTCCCACCTTAATCGAGAAAACCCGCCCTAAATTTGCGATTTCTCCAAGATATTTCCCGTGGATATCGAATTTCTCAATACGGCCGTTCTGCCGGTCCGCCACATAAATCGTTCCATTCGCGTCAATTTGAATGGCGTGCGGCAGATTGAATTGTCCAGGGCCCGCGCCGAACTCACCCCACTGCTTCACTCTTTTGCCTGCCTTCGTATATTCCAGGATTCTCGCATTGCCGTAGCCATCAGCAATGAAAAGATGCCCTCTTGGCCCAAAGGCAATGTCAGTCGCCCCATGGAAGGGGTTGCCGTTATCGGGCTGTTCACCCACCGCAATGGTCATCAGTTTTTTGCCAACAGCAGAGTATTCAATGACCGTGGAAGATCCAGCATCCACGGTCCACACATTGCCTGAAGGGTCAATGCGAATGGCATGGGGGATTGAGTATTCTCCTTTGCCCCAGGAACGCAGGATTTTTCCATTAGGATTAAGGACGATTATTGGAGCCGCTTTGCTGCCCCGTTGTATTTCGTAGATTTCTCCTTTGCGTCCGATTGCCACCCACGAAACTATCCCTGATTGCCAGTCGCCGTCCGTGGGATTCGCTGCGAAATGTACGCCCTTAAAAGGCAGCACTGGAGAAGCCTCGACTCGAGTTCGAATATCTTTGAAGGCATTTTTAGCCCGTGCCTTTACTGGTCTTGAAACTGGTGCAGCAAGGGCCATACACGCAATGCAAAACAAAATTCTCATGGGCATCTGTCCTTTCGCATGGCTGCGTATTGACCTTCCGTACACTAAGTAGTTTCCCCTATGTCCTATGGCTCTTCTCTTCCGTAATCTCGCCTTCCCAAGCCCAAAATGAGATATTCACCGACAACGTTCCACTTTTTGTTCACTTCGTCATTTGCGTTTAAGCAAGATTGCGTTAGGGTGTTCGGCAATTCTCGTTGGGGTTTGCAATGCCAAAATATACTCTCCCGGCGCTATGCGCCTTGCTGTCGTCGCTCCTTGTGTTTTCCGGGTGCGCTGGAGTTGCTGGAGCGCAGCCATCGGCTTCCGCGGCCACGAGCACAACCACTAGCACGACCACGCCGCCTCCAAGCCCTTCCCAGCCCTCCCAACCGTCCAGCGCCAACAGCTTTAACAATATTCAGGCTAGTTCATGGTGGAACGGTTACGCGCTCATGCCGCCCAGCTACAACATTTGTGATACTTGCGAGCCAACCGGCACGGGCGCTTCCTGGGGCACGGAACAAAATATCGCTACGCCTTCCATGAGCGGCAATGCCATGCGCTTCGATATCGGCGGCAGCACGCCTTTCGCCGACATCCTGTGGAACGTGAAATTCACCACCAAGTTGAAGGACCAGAAGTCCGTTCCCCAGTATCACCAGTTCACCTACGACGTTTATTTCTACGGCGAAAATCTGGAAACTTCGCAGGCCCTGGAATTCGACATTAACCAGTTCGTCAATAATCAGTCATTTATCTGGGGACACGAATGCCGCATTGCCAGCGGCCACGAATGGGACACCTGGAACAACCAGACCATGCACTGGGTGAAGAGTGGCATCCCCTGCAACCCCAAAAGCAATGCGTGGAACCATCTCATCATCCAGGCTGAGCGGACTTCAGACAATCAACTGCACTTTGATTCCATCACTCTGAACGGCGTCACCAGCAAGGTAGATCGTTACGACACGCCGACCGCCACCACGTGGTACGGCATGACCATCAACTATCAAATGGATGGCAACAGCAAGCAACAGCCTTACTCCGTATATCTCGATAACCTGAACTTCAGCTACCAGTAAGCGAGTCCGTTACTCTTTTTCCTTTTCTTTCGATGAAACGCTCGCTCCTCGCGCGTCACTACTCTTTCGTCAGCGGTTTTTTCAAGCCTAAAGAAATGGCCTTGTTGCATTCCGCTCCATAGGTTCGTTAATGAATTCGCCAAAATCAGGAAGAAAGGAAAAGATCATGCCAACACACATTCAACTGCTCAACAAAGCGGTGCTTCTGCAAAACCTTGAGGAGCACGGCAATTCTCAAAGAGTAATTATCGGCGGGGCCGACGGCACCCTCATCACGATTGATAACGTGGGTCGCATTCACATACTCCATCCCGAGGGGCCTGGCGACCCCGAGGTAAAGAAAGCCGTCACCGCCATCCAGCAAAGCATTCAGGCGCTCACTCGCACTGCCTCACAAGAAGCAGCGGCGTAAGAGCGTCCCTGCATTTTCAATTGGAGAATGATATTCGAGATCCGCGATTGAGGACGGAATTCGAATCAGACGCGGGGGGGATCGGGTGTTTGAGGCCCAACCCCTGTCGTCATTCCCCAGTGAGGAACTTGTACTGCGCGGAATTAAGCGGCACCACGCTCAACCGGCCCTGCCGCACCAACGGGGAATCAGCAAAGTGGGCGTTAGCTTTTACTTCCGCCAGCGTAATTGGCTTTTTCAAAGCCTTCCCAGCCTTAATTTTCACCTGCGGATTTTTCGGATCAGCGGCATCCATGGCCAGAACACTTGCCGTCCCCACAGCGCTCTTATGGTCACCGGTCTCGTAAATCACCAGACGGTCGCCGGTCTTCATCGCCCGCAAATTTTTCACGGCCACGGGATTCGATACTCCATCCCACGTCGTAGTGTTGTCTTTTTGCAGATCGGCGAAAGAATATTCAGACGGCTCAGTCTTCAGCAGATAGTCCATAGTCCCCAACTTAAATCAGGAATGATTGCGATCTAGTTCTTGCTCGGCGGCGCGCCTGAATCTGGCGCCTTTTGCTGGCCGTTCCCGGATTTGTCCGCCGGGCCTTTTTCATAAATCGAATATTGCTGCTTCGGCCTGTCCATTTTTATTGTGATCGCCAGCGTGGGGTCTTTAATCTCATAGTCCTGACCATAGGTCTGAAAGCCCGGGACAAGCACCTGAATGCGCATCTTGCCGTACGGAACGCCTTCAAAACTCGCCTTCCCGTCTTCATTGGTCTTTAATTCAATTCCGCCCCGCTCCTGCTTGCCGTGAGTGTTGACCGGATGTACGACCACCGCAGCATTCCGAATCGGCTTGCCGCTATCGCTCTTCAGCACCGTAAAATTGACATTAGAGGTCAGATCTTCATCGTCATCTTGCCCAAAGCAGCTAGCCGCCAGGCAGACTAAAAAAATTCCCAATAGAATTAAAAAGCTTTTCGTCCTCATGGCCCAATTGTAAGCATTACCGCATTGGCCTGTCAGCCGCAAAGTCAACTTCACCCAACCATTCCCTCTCCGTCCCACTTCCAAAGCATCCGCCCGGATTTGTTAGTGGGCCAGTTTCTGGTTTGCCGACAAACGGTAATGTGGAACTTAAAGGCTTATTCCGCATCCTCCAGAAGAGTCGTCGCCCAGCGTGAGCCGAAAAGGCGGCGGTCACTTGAGCCGCCGCCTTTCGAACATTGCAAGTATCTCCCGGAGCAGTTCCTTTTCATCTATCCGTTGCATCCCTTTCCGTTTCAGTGCGCCACTACCGGACGGAAAAAGTGTGTGAACACCCAATCCGTCACGCGGTGCCCCTGCGCCCGCGAGACGTTATCGGTGTTCCGATAGTGAATCCCCACATACACGCGTGCGTTCACCACGTCTTGTTCAGCCTGGGAAAAACTAATGAAGGTGTGAATCTTCTGCTGAGCATTCGGATTGGTTGTGGTCATTTGAAATGTCAATCTATCCCGGCCAAAAAAAAGCCGCAGTGCCTGAGCGACGGCGCCGCTGGTAGTCGCATGGCCGGACGGATACTCGGGGAAGTTCGGCGTATTAATGAGCGGCTGCCAGTCAGCATCGAGCTCGGTGCTCGGATTGTTATCCTGGTCCCCCATGCGAATCGAGGTGACCGGCCGCCAGAAGTTGTAGAAGTACTTGCTGTCCCAGCAGGCAATCTGGGCGTCGGCTAGGGCAACATCGGCCAGCGCGAACATGCGGGCAGAATCGCCAATGTCACGCACGTGGTTTCGTGCAATGTCTCGCAACGCACTCTGCCACATTACTGGTCCACTGTCCGCCCAGAAGTAGCCGATTTCAGTTTGCTCCGGCGTCCGCATGCTACTAGTGAGCGAACCCAACGCTTTTATTTCATTGAAGTCCCTGGCCCACACTTCGCTGGTGAGATCGGGCGGCGGCACAACGCGAAATTGTGAGTCGCTCTTCATCGCGAAAGGGGTTACGTTTGCTACCCACGGTGCAAGCCCCGGCGCGAACGACGGCGGTGGTCCCGGCAAAAAAGACGGCGTGGGCCTCCACTGGCCAATCTCGTTGCTACCGAGGAACGGCGGCGGATTGGGCGGAAAACGCCCGTCGTTTGTACGCAGCATCAGGATGTCATGCGCCGCATTAACGCCCACATCCAGTCCTGGATCGTTGGGACCAATGGCATTGTCGTTGACATAGTTTGCGTACGCCGTATCTAGCGTATCGGTCTGATCTGGGAACAAGCCGACGAGTACATCGTGCCCGGCCTTTGCGGCGGCAGCTTTCTTCGAGCCGATGGTGCGGCGCGCGCGGCCGTGGTACAAGCAATGGCGGTGATCTATGGATTGGACCGCATCGTAGATTGCGAGGTGAACGATAGCAAAATCCAAAGCTGCTACAGGCGGCGCGTGACCGGAGGTTCTTACCGCTGTTTCTGCGATCAGGTTCCAGTCTGCGATTGCATCTTCGGCACTGGCGGGTGCCACGACAATCGTGGCCAGCATGGCCAAAGCAATTACGTACCAAACTATCTTCTTCATTTGAACTACTCCTTCTTGCCCGGCGTTGCGGGTCGAGGCGATCTTGAGCACCCGAGGCGCGGGAAGCAATCCCTTCCATGCCAAATTTTCATCCGAAGCTAAGTCCCTCATTCCGCGCCGGATCAGGTCCCATCTCCTAAGCCCGCAGTTTGTGTGATAAGCTTCGCTTCCGGAGTTTCTTATGCCGGACGTCACGCAAGTTCCCACCGTCCGACGCTTTGGCGTCTTCGAAGTGAATCTTCAATCAGGAGAGCTGCGCAAAAATGGAATCCGACGGCGGCTTTCAGGCCAGCCGTTTCAGATTCTCGCGATACTAATCAAGCACCACGGAGAAGTTGTAACTCGGGAAGAGCTGCATTCCACGTTATGGCCGGCCGACACCTTCGTTGATTTCGACCACGGGCTAAACAATGCCGTCGCGCGGATTCGGGAAGTTCTCGACGATTCTTCCGATACGCCGAGATATATCGAGACCCTACCCCGACGGGGTTATCGTTTTATTGCACCGCTAATCGATCTTTCCACTGTCGTGGCCCCCCCGCCTGCCACGCAGGGACTTGATTCTGACGAGGCGAAGCCCTCCCGATTTTCTACGCCGCCATTTGCAGGTGGGAGCAATGCGTTTCTATCGCGCAGAGCCGTCCTTATCTCGTGCGCGGTCACACTGGCAATCGCGGGAATTGCCTTCTTCCTATACCGTAGCAGGGTCAATCACGAAGTGCAGCCAATCATCAAATCCTTGGCCGTGTTGCCTCTGAAGAACCTCTCCGGCGATGCCGCCCAGGAGTACTTCGCCGACGGGATGACGGAGGAAATCATCGGGCGTTTATCCATGATTCGCGGCCTTCGCGTGATCTCCCGGACCTCGGTGATGCGCTTCAAAAACGCAGATGCGTCTGAACCTGAGATTGCCAAATCTCTGGGCGCAGACGCGATTGTCGAAGGTTCAGTAATACGTGCTGGCAGCCGGATTCGCGTTCATGCGCAATTGATTCGAGCTACTACCGACGAACATTTCTGGTCTGAGACATATGATCGTGACTTGGGAGATGTGCTTGCCTTGCAGAGCGAAATCGCGCAATCGATCGCCAGCAAGGTGGAGGTCACACTTACAGGGGGGGAGCATTCCAGGTTCGTCGCCGCCCGGCAGGTATCTCCCGAAGTATATGAAAACTATTTACGAGGCGAGTTTGCGCTTCACAAGAGCACTCGCGCCGATGTCGAAGAGAGCATTCAGTATTTTGAACAGGCAATCAACAATGACCCCAAGTTTGCGCCCGCCTACCTCGCTTTGGCACATGCATATGACGAGCTCGGCACAGTTTTTACTGGCGCTCCTTCGCATGAAACGCATGCCAAGGTGATTAACGAGGCTCGAAAGGCCCTTGAACTGGATGAGCAGCTTGCCGACGCCCACGTTCTATTGGGAGATACTTACCGAAAACAGTGGAGGTGGACTGAGTCCGAGGCCGAATATAAACGCGCACTCGATCTCGTGCCGAACAATGCCGCGGCACATATGGGCTATGCCAGTTGGTTGTTATCTAAGGACCGACCTGCGGAGGCGATAAACTGGGCACAACGCGGCCGCGAACTTGACCCAGTTTATTCGACTACGACATTGGCTTGGATCTTGTTCCAGGAGCGCCGATACGGCGAAGCTGCACAGGAGTTA
This sequence comes from uncultured Acidobacteriota bacterium, assembly GCA_963831435.1. GTDB lineage: Bacteria > Acidobacteriota > Terriglobia > Terriglobales > Acidobacteriaceae > JAICKN01. The sequence continues at coordinate 18,180 of CAWHQK010000051.1, read as the reverse complement.
CATGCGGCACTAGCAGTAACGCCCGAGGAACCGTACGTGCTTTGGTTTCTTGGATTTGTTCTGGTGGCTGAAGACAAACCGGCTGACGCGATTCCAGTTCTCGAGAAGGCAGTTTTTGTCTCTCATGGAAGCCCGGGGGCAAGGGGTGTGCTCGTCAGGGCCTATGCCCATGCCGGCAGGCGTAAAGACGCATTTCGCGTACTCAACGAACTGAAACGACAACGTCAGGTCGAATATGTTCCAGCTGGAGCGCTGGTGCAAGCTTACATGGGAGTAAACGATAAAGAGCAAGCGCTCGTCTGGCTGGATCAGGCTTATAAAGAGGAATCAAATCTTATGCAATTCATAGGAACTGAAAATACTTTTGATCCTCTGCGCGGCGATCCGCGTTTTGCCGACCTGCTGCACCGCGTCGGACTTGGCCAAGCGAGATGATTTGGCTTCGCTTACATTCGCTCGCCTCAAAACGACCGTCGGATCCCGCGACAACGCTTAATCTGGATCACGGTTGATTTTTTCAACATGCGGGACGATCTCGGTGGAGATGCCATTGGCCTTGCTCCACCTTGCTGGAACAAGGCCAATGGCTCTGCAACTTTGTTTGGATTTTCATCAACTGTTGCCACAAGCCTTTTCGGGGCATTTTTTCGTCCCTTTAGCCGACCTTTGCCAGCTCACAAATCGGCGGCTTAGGGCTGTAGTACGACTTGTCCAACTTGGCGGTCGCTCCAGTACCACGGACAATCTTGAAGCTGGCCCACTACTCGAGATGTCACAACATTTGACAACGATACTCAGACCCGTTTGCTAAGCTATTCAAGAGTTGTTGTAACCCTGAGTCCACGTCCTGACTCTATATTTTTAGCAACCTCACTTTAAGGAGAACGAATTCATGCGGTCTGGTTTAATCAAAATCGCGGTTTGCCTCAGCACTATAGCTTTTGCCGTTGTATTGAGTATGCCCTCGGCGTTTGCCGCGCCGAAAACTGAGTCGGTTACCGGTCAAGTGGGCGATTCCATGTGCGGCGCCAAGCACGAAATGGATGGCAGCCCCGCCGAGTGCACCCGCGCCTGCATAAAGCAAGGCTCAAAATACGCCTTAATCCAGGGAGAAAAGGTTTACACCCTTGAAACCAAGGATGCCACCGCCCTGGCCGAACTGGACAAACTGGCAGGCGCAAATGCGACCGTCAAGGGCACTGTGACCGGCACAACCATCGCCGTCACCTCTGTTGCCCCGGCAAAATAACCGCCGAAATGGCAAAATTGAAATCGCGGGAGGGCCGCAATCTGGCTCGCCCGTTTTTTTTTTCGCCCGCTGTGCACTTTTCATATTGCGCTGCTAGTTCCTGTGTTAGATTTAACCGGATTCATCCATAAAATGCCCGGAGGAACAACGAATTGGGAAAAGATATGGTCCCCAAAAAGATTTTTTTCACCAAGGGGGTCGGTAAACACAAGGAGCGGCTCACGTCTTTCGAGCTGGCGCTCAGGGATGCTGGCATCGCCGCACAGAACTTGGTCCGGGTTTCTTCCATTTTCCCGCCGAACTGCAAGCTGATTGCTCGTTCCCAGGGATTGAAGTATCTGCATCCCGGCGAGGTGGTCTTCGCCGTGGTCGCGGAAAATTCCACGCACGAGCCCCACCGCCTGCTGGCAGCCAGCATTGGCGTGGCCATTCCTGCTGACCGCAATACCTATGGCTACCTGAGCGAGCACCACTCATTCGGGGAAACCGAAGATTCCGCCGGCGACTATGCGGAAGAACTTGCCGCTGAAATGCTGGCCACCACCCTGAACGTCGAGTTTGATTCCGACCGTTCCTGGGATGAAAAGAAAGAGATTTACCGCATCTCCAATAAGATCGTCCGCACCGCCAATGTTACGCAGTCGGCAGTCGGCGACAAACGCGGTTTGTGGACTACGGTAATTGCATCCGCGATTTTCATCTTTGATTAAGTTCCGGAATTAACTCTCAGGACAAAGCTGCCAACTTGGACGGCCCATCAGCGCGAAGCTGCCGGGCCGTTTTAATTTTTTGCCGCATTTCGAGTCTGATATTCTAAATCGCCGGAGGACCCGCGTTGGCTTTGGAGAAATTTCAAATCGGATTGGTGCAGATGTCGGCGTCACCGGATCCCGCGAATAACCTCGCGCGGGCCATGGATTTCGTGCGACAGGCCGCCTCGCGGGGCGCGCAAATCGTCTGCCTGCCGGAGCTTTTCCAGACCCAATATTTCTGCCAGCGCGAGGATGCTTCCCTATTTGATCTCGCGGAACCCATCCCAGGCCCGACGACACAGAAACTTTCGAATTTGGCTAAAGAACTGAAAATTGTCTTGATCGCCTCGCTCTTCGAAAAGCGCGCGGCCGGCGTGTATCACAACACGGCGGCGCTCTTCGACGCCGACGGTGCTTTGCGCGGCCTCTACCGCAAAATGCACATCCCTGACGATCCGCTCTACTACGAGAAGTACTACTTCACCCCCGGCGATCTCGGTTTTCGCGCCTTTGACACCGAAGTGGGCCGAGTTGGCACGCTGGTTTGCTGGGACCAGTGGTATCCGGAAGGTGCGCGGCTGACGGCACTCCAGGGCGCGAGCCATTATTTTCTATCCCACCGCCATCGGATGGCATCCCACCGAGAAAGCAAGAATTTGGCACCGCACAGCACGATGCCTGGCGCACCATCCAACGTTCCCACGCTATTGCCAACGGTGTTTACGTGGGAGTTGTAAACCGCGTGGGATCGAAACTGGTGACGTGATGGGCAAGTCCGCACCCGGCCGGGCCTGGAATTTTGGGGAGGTTCTTTCCTCTGCGATCCCTTTGGCAGAGTCATCGCCGAAGCTTCGCATGACAAAGAGGAAATCCTGATGGGCAAAGTGGATTTACGTTTGCTCGAAGAGACGCGCCGCAATTGGCCCTTTCTGCGCGACCGCCGTATTGACAGCTACGCCCAGATTACCAGTCGAATGATTGATCCATAATCTCAATTTCTAAATCTTAAAGATGACTCGATCTCCCTTAAAAAAGACCTCAAGTAATACTTCTGGTATTCCTCGCTTGGGCATGCCCGCTGAATGGGAACCGCACGATGCCACATGGCTAGCGTGGCCGCATCATCGGGGTGATTGGCCGGGAAAATTTGAGCCCATCCCGTGGGTTTATGCCGAGATCATTCGCAATCTTTCCCGGCACGAACGGGTCGAAGTCATCGTCAATAATCAAGCCTCTGAAAAAGAAGCCCGCAAGGTTCTCAAACGAGCCAACGCCCTAAACGGAAATGTCCGCTTCCATCGTTGGCCGACCAATCGCGTATGGACGCGCGACTCCGGCTGCACCTTCGTACAATCAGAAAATGCCCCGCAAATCTCTGCCGTCAAGTGGCGCTTCAATGCCTGGGCAAAATATTCCAATTGGCAGCACGACGACAAAATCGGCAGCTTGATGGCGAAAACAGCGGAAGCCCAAGAATTTCCGCCCGGTGTTCAACAAAAAGCCAGTCGTCCTCGAAGGCGGCTCCATCGACGTCAACGGCCAGGGGACATTGCTGACCACCGAAGAATGCTTGCTCGGCACCACGCAGCAGCGCAATCCCGGCATGAAGCGCAAAGACTACGAAACGGTCTTCGCTGAATACCTCGGTACCTCGAATGTCATCTGGCTGAATAACGGCATCTGCGGTGATGACACGCACGGCCACGTGGACGACCTAACCCGCTTCGTCTCGCCCGACACCGTCGTCACCGCCGTCGAGTCTGACCCGGGCGAAGACAATTACGAGGCGTTGCGCGAAAACATCCGCCGTCTGCGCTCCGCTACCGACGAAAATGGCCAGCCCCTCGCCATTGTGGACCTGCCTATGCCTGCGCCGGTTATTTTTGAAGATCAGCGGCTCCCCGCGAGCTACGCTAATTTCTACATCGCGAACGGCATTGTCCTGGTTCCAGTATTTAATGATCCCAACGACCGCATCGTTCTCGATATTTTTGCCGATCTTTTTCCTGATCGCGACGTCGTTGGCATCTACTGCGGCGACCTCGTATGGGGGTTTGGCACGATCCACTGCATGACGCAACAGCAACCGGCCGCCATCTAGCCCGCAATTTCCACGGGCGTCTGTATGCTCTCGATTTCTCGATGCTATGATGATGAATTGCTAATTCATCGTCCCAATCCCGGCCAAATCTGACTTTGATAACGGAGGGTTTTCCCCAGAAAGAAAATGAGCCGAAAACTCTCCATTCTTTTTCTGCTGTTTTTGTCCGCAATCATTTACCTGGGCACGGCCACTAAGCCCGCTCTTCTTGACGACGCCGACGCCGCCCATGCCCTCGTCTCCCGCGAAATGCTCCAGCGCGGTAATTGGGTCGTGATGTATGAAAACGGCATCCGCTACCTGGAAAAAGCTCCGCTGCATTTCTGGATGGTCGCCGTCTCCTACAAACTCTTTGGGCAAGGTGCATTCCAGACCCGCCTGCCGCTGGCCCTTTCCGTCATTGGCCTGGTGCTGATGGTTTGTGTTTTTGGACGTCATTTTTTCGGCGAGCGGGAAGGCTTTTACGGCGGACTGGTAATTGCCACCAGCGTAGGCATGTTCCTCTTCACCCGGGTCATGATTCCGGAAGCAATTTTCGCGTTGGAAATGACCGCCTGCTTCTACCTGTTTCTCCGCGCATGGATAGGGTCCATCAATCCTCGCCTCGGATATTGGGGCGCCTCAGCCTGCATGGGGCTCGCGGTGTTGACCCTCGGCCTCATCGGAGTGCTCTTCCCTCTCGGAATTCTGTTCTTTTTCGTTCTCTTTACCCGAGGATGGAGCCGCTGGCGCGAAGTGCGTTTATTTTCCAGCGCGCTCATTTTTCTTGTGATCGCCGTCCCATGGCATCTGCTCGCCGAACACCGCTCCCGGGGATTTTTCTGGTCTTACTTCATCAACGAACATTTCAAGCGCGCTCTGGGAACCCGCTATCCACCGGATTACGAGGCTACGCCTTTGCTTTTGTGGTGGGCGCTGCATCTGCTGTGGTTTTTTCCCTGGAGCTTCTTCATCGGATACGCCCTGCGTGAATTCCCCCGCCTGCGCACCTGGGGACGCAACATGGAACCCGCCCAGCAAGCGCGCCTTTTGCTTTTCATCTGGACTGGCCTGATTCTGGTTTTCTTTTCTTTCACCAGCGGCTCCCGCATGGAGTACTACAGCTTCGGCGCGTGGCCGGCCATCGCCATTCTGCTCGGTCTCGGACTAGCCCGTGCTGAGGCGTCGCACGCCAAATGGCTTTCCCGTTTGCAGGCCGCCCTCGCTTTTACTGGCTTGATTGCCGCCGCCTGTTTGGCAACGCTGGTCTGGCTGTCCATGCAAGTACACACACGTGACGTGGCCAACCTTATCCAATACCACTCTGAAGACACGTATCGTCTCTCCATGGCGCATATTCTTGACCTTACGCCGAGGACATTCGCCATCTTCCACGGCCCCGCCATCATGGCCGCGATTGTTTTTCTGTTTGGATTCGGTATCGCCTGGATTCTGCGGCGCAAACACAAAAGTTTAGCTTCCACGCTTACCGTAGCCCTGGCCATGATGATCTTCTATTTCGCCGCCAACTGGGCCTTCCAGCGCTTCTCGCCGCGCATGTCATCCCGGCAGCTCGCCGCCGCCATCAGCCCTTACCTCCGCCCCCATGACCAGATCGTCCAATACGGCGATTTCAACTACGGATCAAGCATCGCCTACTACACCTTCCGTCACGACTTGATCTGGAATGGATGCACCGGCACCAACCTTGAGTACGGCTCCAAGTATCCCGACGTGCCGCTCACATTCATTGATGACCAGCAGTTTTCCGCTCTTTGGAAGAGCCCTAACCGAATTTTCCTATTTGTTCCGGAAGAATTGCGCCAGCAGGCCTTAAGCCGCCTGCAACCCAACTCCACCTATTTACTGGCGGAAAGCGGCGGAAAGTACATTTTCGTGAACCAGCCCGTCCGCGCCGATCTCCCGCTGCTCGCAACGCTTCTCTCGCAGCGCAAGCTCGAGGCAGCCGGCGGGGTAGAATGACGGCTCAACCGCCGAATGAGCAACCGGCGCAGCGATAAGACAGGCGATGGACATGGGCCCGGTGACCAACCCTTCAACCGATGAACTCTGGATGGAAGAAGCTCTGCGCGCCGCCCAACGCGCGCTCGAAGCCGGAGAAGTCCCCATCGGCGCAGTCGTCGTTTGCGAAAACAAAGTAATTGGCCGCGGATGGAATTCCAACTTGGCGAACTCCGATCCCACCGCCCATGCGGAGATCATGGCATTGCGCGAAGCCGCCGAAGGCCTGGGCAATCACCGCCTAAGCGGCTGCGAGCTGTTTGCTACAATTGAACCGTGCGCCATGTGCGCTGGCGCGCTCGTCCATGCTCGAATTAAGCGCTTGATTTACGGTGCGGATGATCCAAAAGCGGGCGCGGTCCATTCCGTATTGCAAGTGCTGAACCATCCAAAGCTGAACCACCAAACGGATGTTCGCGGAGGAGTGCTGGCCAGCCGCTGCTCCGACTTGCTGCAAACATTTTTCCGCCAGCGCAGGGCGGAAAAAACGTCCGATTGAAAATGATTTTGTCCGACGCGGAGAGGTGCGTGAGTGGTTGAAACGATCCGCCTCGAAAGCGGACATACCTTAACGGGTATCGTGGGTTCAAATCCCACCCTCTCCGCCACTGTTTTACCCACACAAACACTTGGCACGTCCTCCAAGGTACGCGTAATGCTGCTCTGCAGCCGTTCCCTCGCAAGAGTCAAAAGGCTCCGGGATAAAGTTCTGGCAACCGTCTAGTTGCATCTAAAAATCTGAGGCGGGGCAGAGGGAGGCTGCTAATAGACGGTCTCCCTTTTTTCCGTTACCCGTGTTGCTGTTTACCGTGCCAAGCTAGTTTTCTGGTTTTATATCTCAATCTATAGGATCCACAGTAATATCCTTCGAAGTTGGAGTATCAGCAAACACCTTAATAGTTTTCCTGTCATCCACCGAATGGGATTGAAATCGGAAACGAATCCAGGTGTGGTGGAAGATTGTGGGTTGGTTGGAGCTTCGGTAGGCAATACAGCCTTGGATATTGTGGGGACCAGTCGAATGGCGGTTTGCACCTGCGTTCTGGATGGGATAGGAGCGTTGAATGTCGGCACTAGGGAATACAGTTTCGGTGACTCGATGAGGATCGTCGGATATAGTCTCCGAATCCTTACAAAGAGGAGTGAAAATTTCTTTTGCGGGCCAATGTCGGAAAAGTTTCCGAAAGATGGCCACAAATGCAAGGCGGGGGAGTGTCCGAAATTTTGGAAAGTGACTGCGACTTTGAGTCCGAACGTTATCGAGGCGCCGTGAGGAAATTCCCCATTCATCACTTCAATGTTGTCAACCCTGACATTTATCCAAGCTCTCTGCGCATTGAGCGAGATGTCATTGGCGGTCTTAGCAGCATTCCATTGCATCCAAGCGAGGCTCGCATAAATTAAAGCCGCGAAAAAGGCGCACCACGTAGCTATCATTATCAATCTTTGTACACGGTAATTGCGATCATCGTTTTTGGATTTATCTCGTATCGGTGGCTCGTATTTGGCGATGATTTTTTCAAATTCGAGTGGGTCAATGTTGCTTTGTTGTGGATTTCGTTTTTGGTGCTGACGCATCGCTTCTATGTGCTGATTAATACTTTTTCGGAGTTGAAATAAATGCTCTCCGAAAACCTTCAATTCTGTGATGAGCTTCTTTATTACATCGGTGAAATCGCTAAAGGCATTCATATATGAAGGATCCTGAATACACCGAGGGGGCTGAAGGCAACGGAGAAGCATTGAGCAGGACGAGAGTCTTGATTGTATCTTAGGAAATCTTAGGGAGCGTCATTTCTAACGGTTCCCCCTGTTTTTACTGACGTCCGTCAACAAGAACACGGTCATCAATGCTTTGATCGCCATTGTGCCTTCGAAGACCGTTGGCTCGCCGCGTCTGATTCAGGGCAGGAGATCTGTTTTCTATTTGCTCTCCGACGCTACTCTTTGCATTTCGCAATAATCAGCGTGGCGTCATCAAACTGCTCTTTTCCGTTGTACTGCTGCACTGTTTCGAGTACGGAAGCAAGCATGCTACGCGGCTCTGCATCACTGCGCTGGAGTGCCTCGATAAGACGTTGCTCGCCAAATTCTTCGCCGTCTTTATTCGCCTCAATCACCCCGTCGGTGAATAATGCGAGCGTGTCTCCAGGATGGAGTTCGCATTCCTCTGATCGAACATCGTCCACTCTGCAAATAACCCCAGCAACATGCAAGTCGAGTCCAGTCGCTCGATGCTCTGGTCCTTGCGAAGGATAATCGCCGGCAGATGGCCGCAGTTTGCATAGCGCAGCCGGCGCGATCGATCGTCGTATTTCGCAAAAAACAGCGAAGCAAATGCGCTCTGCGCTGAATTTTCATAAAACAAGCGATTTACCGAGCACAACAGATGCTCCAGCTGCTGCAAAGAGCCGGTGCACTGGCTGCGCAAATTCGCCTGTAAATTCGCCATTAGCAACGCTGCAGCGATCCCTTTGCCGGAAACATCGCCCAGCACCAAGCCCAAATATCCTTGCCCCAAATTCAGGAAGTCGAAGTAATCGCCGCCCACTTGCCGGGCCTGCGCACACACCCCCGCGTAATCCAGAGTGTCCATGTTGGGATGAATTTGTGGAAACAACCTGGACTGGACGTCCCGGGCAATTTCCATTTCCAGGGCCGCGCGTCTGTCGGCTTCCAGTTTCCGCTCAAGGACATTTCGCTGTGCCGCAATGCCTCGCGTTAACTCGTCAAAACCGGCAAGCCGAATGAATTTCCGTCCAGGTCCCGAAATCGCGCAAATACGCCGCCCCTATGCTGGGGCGTCTGTGGTGCGGAATCAAAGACCACCCTCGTTCCTGTCCATTGCTTGTATTTTGCGCGGATCCTTCGTAATGAAGTAGACGTTCGTATCGCGTCCGATGAGTTGCTCACTCTCAACTCCAGGAGCGGCCAGAGCCAGCGCAAGATATGTGCTGCCATCAGGCGGCGCAACCTCAATCCAGCGTCCACCAGAGGGGAAGAGAACGCATGTCTCCACCCGAAACCCAAGCCGTTGCACATAAAACCTTAAGCTCTCTTCCTGATCGCGAACAAAAATCATGGCGAAGTGCAGGCTGACGTACGGCTCCCGCTGGTCGAGCCGTACAGGCAGGCGATCGAGGCCGAAAGGCAACCCAGAGTTACTCATCAGGGCCCCTATTATACGAACAATTGGTGCAACACAATTTGCATTTTTCCACGATTTGGATCACGCGCCGCAGCAATAAAGTACCTTCGTCCATCAAGCCTTGGCTCCCTTGACCTTCCGCCGCATCTCAAAGCCTTGCGGCAGAGCCAACGCTTACGAGAGATCCTTCGCGACCCGCGGCGCAAATGGGCCAAGTCTTTTGTAGCTTTGCTGCTCTCTTTTGTCGCGGGCTATGTGGACATTGTCGGCGCGCTGACCCGTGTACGACATCTTTACTGCTCACATGACGGGTACCACTGTGCATCTGGGCCAGCAACTGATTCAGCACAATTGGAAGGCAGCAATCATCGGATGCACGGTCCTGGCCACCTTCGTTTTCGGCTCGATCGTTGGCCGCGTAATCATCGAAATCGGTTCCCGATATTCCATCCAGCACATCGGGTCCTTCACTCTAACCCTGGAGCTGGTTCTGCTCGCCGCTGTCATCCCATTCGGCCGTCACGTTCTTTCCCCACAGCCTTTCCACACCGCGCCCCTTGTGTTGCTCTGCCTTTTGCTCGCCACCCTCGCCGTCGCCATGGGCCTGCAGACTGCCACTCTGACCCGCGTCGGCGCTCTCACCGTGCACACCACTTTCGTGACCGGCATGCTTAACAAGCTGGCGCAACTGATTTCCCACTACCTGTTCCATAGCTTTGACCTCTGGCGTTCAGCCGTCACCTTACGGACAACGGAACTACTCCGCCAGCGCCGCGACACCCTTCGTGAAGCCCGTTTCATATTTTCCATCTGGCTTTTGTACTTGACGGGCGCGACCTGCGGCACATGGCTCAGCCTTCGCTGGCGTCTCGAATCTCTCTATTTGCCATGTTGCATACTGCTCCTGGCGGTCGCTGCCGAGATTGCCCAACCGCTTTCTCTCGAAGAAGAACAAGACCAGTCTGAACGCTAGAGATTTCCGGCTTCGCGGCCTAATCGCGCCAAAGCGCGCATGCGAACTGTACAGGCTCTCGACCCCGACCGCCCGGCGAAAACACCGATACACTACAAAACAAGATACCAATCCGCAATTTTCGAGCCAACTTTAAGCGGTAAAAAAGAATCTTTTATTTCAGGAACTTATCGAAAAGAGTGAGGATATATCGTGGAACGATCTATTTATATGCGCCACTCGGTTGCAATTATCACTGCCATTTGCCTTCTTGTCATTGGAGCAATCCTCGGCGTCGGACTCTCATCCTGGGGAGCGAGCCCCGTTTTCGGGTACTCCCATCACGTGCCTGTGTACATAAACCAGGCTGCCGCCGGCGGCGGAGGGGTGTCCGCTCCTTCGAACGCCATGGGTTTCGCGCCAATCTTCAGGCCCGCGTTGCCCGCGGTTGTAAGCATCACTTCCTCGCGAATGGTCAATGCCCCGCAATCGCCTTTCATGAATGACCCATTTTTTCAGCAATTTTTTGGCGGACAAGGCCAGCGCGGCCCGCAGCAACAGCGCGAGCGCGGCCTCGGGTCAGGTGTCATAGTCAGCGCCGACGGCTACATCCTCACCAACAATCACGTCATAGACAAAGCCACAGATATCAAAGTAACGCTCGCGGACAAACGCCAGCTCACCGGAAAAGTGGTCGGCGCTGATCCTAAGACTGACATCGCCGTCGTCAAGATTGCCGCCACGGGCCTGCCCACCATCACTTTGGGCGATTCTTCAAAAATCCACGTCGGCGATTACGCTTTCGCCATCGGTAATCCCTTCGGCGTCGGCGAAACCGCGACCATGGGAATCATCAGCGCCACCGGACGCAATGGCCTCGACATTGAAAATTACGAAGACTTCATTCAGACCGACGCCGCTATCAATCCCGGTAACTCCGGCGGCGCGCTGCTCAACGCGCGCGGCGAACTAATCGGCATCAACACGGCAATCCTCTCCGGAGGCTCCGGCGGAAACCAGGGCATTGGCTTCGCCATTCCCATCAACATGGCGAAATACGTGATGGATCAGATTCTGAAAAATGGCAAAGTGGTGCGCGGTTACATCGGCGTCGGCATTCAAGAAGTCACTCCCAGCCTCGCTAAGGCCTTCAACGTTCCCGCAGAAAAAGGCGCGCTGGTTGGCGATGTTCAACCCGACACTCCCGGCGCAAAAGCTGGCTTGCAACGCGGAGATGTCGTTACGGAACTGAACGGACAGCCCGTGGATGGTCCGAATGACTTGCGCTTGAAAGTCGCCACCATGGCTCCGGGGACTACTGTGCATCTCAAAGTTGACCGCAGCGGCCAGTCACGCGATATCAATCTTACCTTGGGGGAAAGTCCATCAGGCAACAACGCAGGGAATGCTCCGGGAGGCTCCGCGGAAACCAGCCCCATGCGCGGCGTTCAAGTGCAAGACCTCAGCCCAGACATTCTCCAGCAGCTGAACATTCCCTCTGGAACCAAAGGCGTGGTCGTTACCGATGTGGCGGACGGCTCTCCAGCGGGAGATGTCGGTCTGCAGCGCGGCGACGTGATCGAGCAAATCAATCATCAGAACGTAACTTCTGTTTCTGATTATCAGCGGATCATCGAACGCGCCGGAAAACAGGAACTGGTGCTGCTCGTCAACCGTGGCGGAAATACCACTTTCTTAGTGGTGCAGCCGGAATAACAGAAACATGCTTTGGCCCTGGCGCGGGGAAGAATCATCACTTCCCATCACTTCCCCGCGCTGGCAACCATGACTCGCTCGGGCGTAGTTTGTCCGGTCATGGCGCTCCCATTGCTCGAGGTCATGGAGCTGGATTTCGAATTTCTGCTGATCGCGGGGAGCGTAAAGAAGAACGTTGATCCCTTGTCCAGTTCGCCCAGCGCCCAGATCTTCCCTCCATGCCGCTTGATAATACGCTGCACGGTCGCCAGCCCAACGCCAGTGCCTTCAAACTCGTCCGCCCGATGCAGCCGTTGAAACACGCCGAATAATTTGTCCGCATACCTCTGATCAAAGCCCGCGCCGTTGTCGCGAATAAAAATGACCGGCGTCCCATCTTCCTCGATCATGAGTCCCACTTCAATCAACGCGCTCTCGCGCCTCCGGCTGTACTTCACGGCATTCGACACCAGGTTCATGAACACCTGCTTCATCAATCCGGGATCACACTCCACCGACGGCAATTCTCCGATCTGCCAGCGGATGTTCCGCTGAGCGCACTCTAGCTGCAAATCTTTCACAACTTCATTCAACAACGAATTCAAGTCAGTCTTCACCGAAGTCAGAGCGCGCCGGCTGATCTGCCCCATCTTTAGCAGATCATCTACCAGTTGGCCCATGCGCTTCGCGCTTTCTTGAATCCGGTCCAGATAATGTCGGGCATCCGCATGGAGGCTCTCGCCATACTCTTCGGTCAGAAGCTGAGAGAAAGCGCTCATGTGCCGCAGCGGCGCGCGCAAATCATGGGAAACGGAATACGAGAAGGCCTCCAACTCTTCGTTCACGGCATTCAGTTGCGCCGTCCTTTCCTGCACCCGCCACTCCAGACTGTTGTGCGCCTCCTGCAAAGCGTCGTCGCGCGCCTCAATCTGTTCCAGCATGTCGTTGAATGTAGTAATAAGGCTCGAGAGTTCGTCCCGATTGGAAGTGGCAGGCACGCGCAGCGAATAGTTCCTTTGCTGGGAGACGGTGTGGGCTGTCTCGGCCAGCCTCACAATAGGATCGGCGACCGACCGCCGGATTCGCAATGACATCAGAATCGCCGTCACTAGCGAAACCAGGAAAACCGCGCCCACGATGCTCAGGTATCTCTTCAGCCGTTCCATCAACTCCTGCAAGCTCGATCCTTCTCGGCTGCCTCAGCAGCCTCCGCCACCCCGGCAATCGCATCGTGGTCGCTCAGCGCCAGCGTGGTCACGCCGGCTTTCGCGGCTTCCTCCACGACGTCCGCCGGCGCCAGCTGCCCGTCGGAAACCGTGGAATGCGACTGAGCTCGATAAGCATGAGCCGGGAAGCTAAAGCACCCCAGCCGACATTGACCCCACCCTGGTGTGGTCAATGTGGATGATTACAATTGCTCCGAAAGCTCAGCCGGAGGGCCATGGCGGCGGCGCAGTCCGTCCTGGGTCCACGGGGTTCGGGAACCCGCCGGTCATCGAGGGAGACGGGGATGCCCCTGGACTGGCGGATACTCAAAATCGCGCGCTAATTAGCGCGCGATTTGTCAGGCCAGGGGCGTCCCGTCTCCCTCACCTCCATGGCCAGGGGCATCCACATCACCCCGCCTCAGCTCTGAATAGACTGCGCCGCCGTGTTCCAGAAGGTCCTGATTGCCAACCGCGGCGAGATCGCGATCCGGGTCGCCCGCACCCTGAAGGAGATGGGCATCGGCTCGGTCGCCGTCTACTCGGAGATCGACCGCGACGCGCCGCACGTGCGCGAGGCCGACGAGGCCTTCCTGATCGGCCCCGCGGTGCCGGCCGAGAGCTACCTGAACATCGCGAAGATCATCGAGACCGCGAAGGAGGCCGGCGCCGAGGCGATCCATCCCGGCTACGGCTTCCTCGCCGAGAACGCCGACTTGGCCCGCGCCTGCGCCGAGGCCGGCATCACCTTCATCGGCCCGCCGCCGGAGGCGATCGAAGCGATGGGCTCGAAGACCCGGGCGCGCGAGATCATGGCGGAGGCCGGGGTGCCGATCGTCCCCGGCGCGACCGAGGCCGCCGAAGGACGTCGACGCGGCCCGCAAGCAGGCCGAGGAAGCCGGCTACCCGGTCGCCTGCAAGGCCGCGGGCGGCGGCGGCGGCAAGGGCTTCCGCGTGGCGATGACGCCCGACGACCTCGCAGGAGGCCTTCGAGGGCTCCGCCCGCGAAGGCGAGAAGTTCTTCTCCGACGACCGCGTCTACGTCGAGCGCTACCTCGAGGACCCGCGCCACGTCGAGGTCCAGGTGCTGGCCGACTCGCACGGCAACGTGATCCACCTCGGCGAGCGCGACTGCTCGATCCAGCGCCGCCACCAGAAGGTGATCGAGGAGGCGCCCGGGCCCGCACGTCGACGAGGAGATGCGCGAGCGGATCGGCAAGATCGCCACCGACGCGGCCGCCGCGGTCGGCTACCGCGGCGCCGGCACGATCGAGGGGATGCAGGTCGGCGACGAGTACTTCTTCCTCGAGATGAACACCCGGGTCCAGGTCGAGCACTGCGTGACCGAGATGGTCACCGGCGTCGACATCGTCCGCGAGCAGATCCTGGTCGCCGCCGGCGAGCCGCTCTCGATCGCCCAGGAGGACGTCGAGCTGCGCGGCTGGGCGATCGAGTGCCGGATCAACGCCGAGGCCGCGCACAAGAAATTCGCCCCGGCGCCGGGCGCGATCACGACTCCTACCGCGAGCCCGCCGGGCCCGGGCGTGCGCGTCGACTCCGGCGTCGAGGCCGGCTCCGAGGTGACGCCGATGTACGACCCGATGGTCGCCAAGCTGATCGTCTGGGACGTCGACCGCGAGAAGGCGACGCGGCGCATGCTGCGGGCGCTCGGCGAATACGAGTTCGGCGGCCTGACCACCCTGATCCCCTTCCACGAAGCGATCCTCGCCACCGAGCAGTGGGCGACGGGGGAGACCTGCCGCGACCTGATGGAGGACCGCGAGTGGCTGAAGTCGACCGCGCCCGGCCGACGCCGACGCCGCCCGAGCCCGCCGAGGAGGGCGCCGAGGTCGTCACCCGCGACTACAAGGTCGAGGTCTCCGGCAAGCTCTTCGACGTCAAGGTGATCGGCGAGGCCGGTCGCCGGCGGCGCGCCGCCCCGGCGGCCGGCGGCAAGCAAGCCGCCGAAGCGCGAGCGCAAGGCCGGCGGCGGCGCCGGCGCCTCCAGCGAGGCGCTGCCCTCGCCGCTGCAGGGCACGGTCCTCAAAGTCGCCGTCGAGCAGGGCGCCGAGGTCGCCGAGGGCGACCTGATCTGCGTGATCGAGGCGATGAAGATGGAGAACGAGATCACCGCCCACCGCTCCGGCAAGGTCGACGAGCTGAACGTCTCCGAGGGCGCCGCCGTCTCCAGCGGCGACATCCTCGCGGTCATCGAGTAGCGGCGGCTGAGCTCGCGGCTGAGTGCCCGTCGTCTGTGCCCGTCAGCGGCTTGCTGTTCTTGCTGCTTGTTCCTTCGCGTTCCTGTTGCCGCTGTTCCCGTTCTTCCGCTGTTCCGTTTTCTGCGTTCCCGCTGCTGACGCTTGCGCTGCTGGTCGCGGGTCAGCGGGAATTTCGGCGCCACTTCCTGGCAGGTGCGGCCGACGCAGGCCTCGAGCCGGTTCGCAGCTGCGCGGTGGAGGAAGTCGCGGATCGGGAAGTAGTTGGGGATCGCGGACCATGTTGTTGAGCTCGTAGGGGTCCTTGTCGATGTCGTAGAGCTCTTTCTCGCCGTCCGGCCACTCGATGTACTTGTAGGGGCCGAGGCGGATTCCCTCGTAGTCCTTGGGCGGCGCCACGATCGAGGCGCTGGCGCCGCGCCGCGTTGATGCTCGGCCGCCGCCGGCGCTGCCCGGCTGTCGACGCGGGCCGGCGCGGTCGGCGGTCGGCGCCGCCGTTCTCTTCGACGTCGTTGGTTTCGACGAAGGACTCGAAGAGGATCGGCCGCCGGCGTGCGCAGGCTGGGGTCGTGCATGAAGGGCACCAGCGAGCGGCCGTCGATGCTCTTGTCCGGCGTCGGCGCCGGCGAGTTCGAGGATCGTCGGGGCGATGTCGATGTTGGCCGCCAGCTCGCCGGTCGAGGTGCCGGGCTTGATCCCCGGCCCGCGGATCAGGAAGGGCAGGTGGGTGGACGGCTCGTAGGCGAGGAACTTGCCGCCGGTCAGCCGGTGCTCGCCGAAGAAGAAGCCGTTGTCGGAGGTGAAGATGATGTAGGTGTTGCGCAGGCGGTGCAGGCCGCCGAGCGTGTCGACGATCTGTTTGACGCCGTCGTCGACCGAGCGCAGCGACTCCAGCGCCTTCTGGTAGTAGACGCGGTAGGTGTGGATGTCGTTCGAGCGAGAGGTAGGGCGCTTCGCGGATGAAGCGCGGCTTGTCGTTGACGTTGCCCTCGTTGAAGCCTTCCGAGCGGCCGTGCGGGTAGGGGCGCGCCGGCGAAGGAGTCGTAGTGGCGCGGCGCCGGCTCGGGCCCGGCCGGGCGGCGGAAGTCGCCGTGCGGGGCGGTGTAGTCGAGCTGCAGGTAGAAGGGCTGTTCGGGCGGCGTCGCCGTGCATCTCTTCGCTGGCGATGCGGGTGAAGACGTCGGTCTCGTAGAGCAGGGCTGGCCGTTGAGCGGCGCGAAGGGGCAGCCGAAGTCGTCGCGGTCGCCGTATTCGCGGGTTTCCCAGCTGCCGGAGTCGCCGAAGGGCCCGTCGATCGACGCCGTTGTCGTTGAGCGTGTAGCCGTAGTAGTAGTGGTCGGTGTCGGCGTTGAGGACCGTGTGCCAGGCGCTCCAGCCGGGCGGCACGGTCGTTGCCGTTGTCGAACGGTTCGTCGCCGTAGCCGTTGAGGAACTTGCCGATGTGGATCGTCCGGTAGCCGGCGCCCTGCAGCCAGGTGGCGATGTTGTGGGTGTAGGCGCCGCGGAGCGTGAAGCCGGTGTAGCCGCCGTTCGGGCGGGACGTTGCCGCGGACGTTGTGGTTGTGGGCGTAGCGGCCGGTCAGCAGGCTGACCCGCGAGGGGCAGCAGAGCGGGTAGGAGACGTAGTAGCGGTTGAAGGTGATGCCGCGGTTGGCGATCAGGTCGAGCGTGTTCGGCATCGCCTGGATCGGCGCCCCGCCGGACGGCGTGTAGGTCGCGTAGAGCTGGTCGAGCGTCTGGTCGTCGGTCTGGATGACGACGAAGTTCGGGCTTCTGGCTGCGCCGGCGGCGTGCTCGCGGCCGGCTCGGCGCGTCTGCCGGCCGGCGAGCGACGAGCGCGAGCAGCAGCAGCGCCAGCAGGCCGACGGCGAGGCCGAGCCGCGCCGGGCACGCGGCAGCGCGCGAGCTGGTGCTGTCGAGCGTGAATCTGCATCGGTGAGTCATCGGGGGCAGGCCTACCGCGTCGAAACCGGCGCCTGCCGCCGGAGTTGCGGCCTGAACGCTAGAAGACGCTCAGGACGCGCCGAGCTTTTTGGCTGCTTCGCGGAAGTTTTTCACCGTCGCGCTGGGGGCTTTGCGCCCTTCGAGTTTCTCGCCGTGGCGGTTGACCCAGATCACCGGCACGTTCATTTTCAGCACCGGCGCGATGTCGGTCGCGTAGTCGCAGCCGATGTGCAGCCAGCCTTTCTTGCCGCCGATCCGCCGCGCGCACTCTTTGAAGTGGACCGGGTCGGGCTTGTAGCTGCGCACCTGCTGGGCGGTGACGACGAGGTCGAGTTCGGTCCGCAGGTGGCGGCGCGAGATCCCGAGCAGTTTGTCGTCGATGTTGGAGATGATCCCGATCTCGTACTTCTTGCCGAGCCGGTCCATCGCCGCGTTGGCCTCGCGGAAGGGCAGCCAGTAGGCGACGCTGTTGGGCAGGAACTGGGCCCGCGAGGGCTCGACCTCCCAGCCGATCTCGCCGGCGACTTTGACGATCGTGCGGCGCAGCACCTCGGCGTAGAGCTCGTAGGAGCCGGCCATGATTTCGGCCTGGACCTCCATGAAGCGGGCGAGGAACGGCCCCTCTTCGAAGCTGAAGCCGTCCTTGGCCGCCTCTTTCTTGCAGGCCTCGACGATCCCCTTCTCCCAGTCGATCAGGGTGCCGTAGCAGTCGGTGGTCACCCATTTGATGTTTTTGAGACTGGGAAGAGCCATCGGCGAGCGCGGCATTATGTCATTCGGATAGGCTGCCGCGCCGCGCCGCCCCCGGCGCACGCCCTCAATATGGACCTCCTCGAGTATCAGGGCAAGCAGCTGTTCGCCAAGCACGGCATCGCCGTGCCGAGCGGCGAGGTCGCCGCGACGGTCGAGGAGGCGGT
>CAWHQK010000050.1:0-34088 GCA_963831435.1 uncultured Acidobacteriota bacterium | reverse complement strand
AGAACCACGCGATGGCGGAGCGTTTTTTGACGAGCGAAAGCATGAGCCGGGCAACAAAATGGTCCTCGGCCACCGGATAAAACCGCATGGAGAACAGGAAGGGCTCGAAGTGCTGCGCATGCTCGCGCACAGTCCAGCGACCGCGCATTTTATTTGTACCAAGCTGGCGGTGCGATTTGTCTCCGACAATCCTTCGGACGCTCTGGTGAATGCGATGGCGAAGACATTTCTGAAAAAAGACGGCGACATCCGCGAAGTGATGGAGATGATGCTGAGTTCTCCGGAGTTCTGGGCTGCCGACGATTACCGCGCGAAGGTGAAAACTCCGCTGGAATTTGTTGCCTCAGGCAGCGGAGCCACAGGCGCGGAGATCACGAATGCCGCGCCACTCGCGCGCCAGCTGCAAAACATGGGAATGCCTCTTTATGGCGCACAGCCACCCACAGGATACTCCTGAAAGCTGCAACCTGGGTAATTCTTCCGCGCTGCTTGCGCGCATGATTTTGCTCTGGCGCTTACCACGAATCGGCTGCACGGCACGCAGGTAGATGTGCAACACCTTTCCGGTGAAAGCAATCCTGCCGACGTGGAGCAAACGCTTCAATCCTGGAAAATAATTTGCTCGAAGGCAATGTCTCCCGGCAAACGCATGGCACGATCGCTGCCCGCTTGCAGGACCCGGCCATCAGCCGGCGCAAACTGGATGATCCGGCCGGGCCGCCGGACGTGGCCATGATTGAAGGACTGCTACTAGGCTCGCCGGAATTTCAGAAGCGGTGAGCAGCGTTGGTAATGACGGTCTCGGAAGAATTGTCATTTCGAGCGGAGCGAGGAATCTGCTTTTAGAGGCAGAGATAAAAAAGCAGATTCCTCCCCGCTAAAGCGGTTCGGAATGACAAGTCTTTAGGATGGCAAGTTTTTAGCTGAATAGAGGAAACTGAAATAAGCAAGTAGGAATTAAAGGAGTTCACTATGTCCGTGACCCGGCGAGTGTTTATCCGCAACGGCGCCTGGCGGTGGTGGGCACCGCGGCCGTGCCGGGCTTTCTGGCGCGCGCGCTTTTGGCGCAACTGCTTCGGGCACGCGCACCAAGCGGCTGGTGGTTGTTTTTCAGCGCGGAGCTGCCGATGGTTTGAATATCGTTGTGCCGCACGGTGAGCAGGCTTACTACGCGATGCGGCCTTCCATCAACATTCCGCGGAATGAAGTTCTTGACCTCGACGGTTTCTTCGGTTTGCATCCTTCGATGTCTGCCCTGCAGCCCATCTGGAAGCAGGGATACTTGGCGATTGTCCACGCTGCAGGTTCGCCCGATCCCACGCGCTCTCATTTTGACGCGCAGGACTTCATGGAATCAGGCACGCCGGGGGTGAAGGCCACCGAAGACGGATGGCTGAATCGGGCGTTGCATTCTCTACCCCAAAGACCACAAGAATCTTCCTTCCGCGCAGTCGCGCTCGGGCCCTCCCTGCCGCGCATCTTGTCGGGAAGCGAGGCCGCAATCGCGGTGAATAATGTCAACAACTTTGGCATTGGCGGGGAAAATCCCGGCGCCTCGCCGATCGCCAACACCTTCGAGGCCATGTACGCGCCATGGTGGATTCGGTGCTGCATGGGGCGGGGCAGGAAACTTTTGAAGCGGTCAAGATGCTGAAAGCCGCCGATCCCTCTCAATATGCTCCCGCACTCGGAGCGAACTATCCGCGGGGACGTTTTGGCGACAGTACGCGTTAGCTTGCCCAGTTGATAAAAGCAAACCTCGGCGTGCAGGTCGCCTTTGCCGATATTGGCGGATGGGACGATCACGTAAACGAAGGCAGCACGCAAGGCCAATTGGCCAACGTTCTCGGCGAATTCTCACAATCGCTAGGCGCCTTCTGGATTGACCTGGGCGATCTTGCCGAAGATACAGTGGTCGTCACCATGTCGGAGTTCGGACGCACTGCCCGCGAAACGGAAACCGCGGCACCGACCACGGCCATGCCAATGTAATGTTCGTGATGGGTGGCCCGGTAAAGGGCGGCAAGGTTTATGGACGATGGCCGGGTCTGGAACAGCCGCAGTTGTATGAGGGACGGGATTTGGCTATAACCACAGACTTTCGCAATGTGTTGGCTGAAGGTGTTGCCCAGCACCTGGGGAATAAACACTTAGCCGAGGTGTTCCCCGGATTCAGCAGCGGAACTTTTGAATTTTCTGGGATAGCGGTTAGCGTTTTTTAATGCTTAACCTAAAAGCCATGTCATCCCGAACCGCCATGTGGGGAAGGACCTTACGTCAGCGCGTGGTCAGTATGCTATCTGCAGGGTTGCCAATTCCCGTTGGCTGCTAGAGATGTTTTTAGGGTCGTAGGTTCCTTCGTGATCGCTTCGCTCACACGTCAGAATGACATGGATAGGGACGAGTGGAATCGAAGGCATGGCGCGCTTTAGGAACGTTCCGAGTTACACATCCACGAACACGTCGCCGCCCTCAATCTTGACTGGATACACATCGACTTTGTCCGTAGGATTGTCGCCGGTTTGGCCGGTTGCGAGATCATATTCCCAGCCATGCCAGGGGCATACAATTTTTCCGTTTTCAATCACGCCTTCGGAAAGCGGTCCGCCTTCATGCAGGCATACATTGTCTATCGCGCTGATGGTCCCATTGATTTTTGCAACGCACAGCGTTTTGCCGCCGCAGAGAAATTCTTTGGCTTCTCCCTCAGCAGGTAGTTCAGATTGAGTGGTAAGTCTTGTGAATGAGGACACACGCACCCTTCCGTGGATTCAATTTTGGCAATGAGCCGGACTGCCTCAGCAGTTCTCCTAGTAGTTTATCCCCTGAAGATCAAAGACGACGATGAAAGAAATGAAGAGACGTGACGAAATATCGCGCACCAAACGCTGAAGGCCCGGGGGAGGGCCAGGAAAGTTAATCAATATTCACGCGGCCATCAGTTCCAGCGCCGGACGGTCGCGAATAATCAGCGTGGTACTCGTCGAACCGGATCAACTCTTTCTTTTTCAGATCTCCCAGCAATCGCGTAACGGTTTCCCGCGAAGCGCCGATCATCTGCGCCATCTCTTCGTGCGTAAGGCTTGAGGGAACGCGCGATTCGCGCTCGGTCTTTTCGCCTTCCGGCCTTGTCCATGAAAGCAGCAGACGGGCGAGTTTCCCCGCGGATGATCGCGCCAGAACCAGTTCGTGAATGTCGCGATAGACTGACTGGAATTCCGTGCTCAGGGCGCGAATGGAACGCAGACTCATCTCCGCATTGCTTTCCACCATGCGGACCATGCTCTCGCGTTCCACGAAGTTGATCGACAGTCGCCCACGGTCTCGGCGGTGTTCCACAATCCAAGCCGGAGATGACCGCGCTCAATCCCAGCACTTCGCCGGGGCCAGCGACCTTCAGGATCAGGACCTTCCCTTCACGCGAAGTGGTGGAAAGCTTCACCCGCCCGGAGCAAACGATGAACGCTCCGCGCGGACGTTGACCCTCGATGAACAGCAGCGCTCCGCCCGGATAAGAGGCCGGGCGTGTCATAGCGCTGAAAGAGCGCATCAGGTTGGGAGAAAATCTCAAAACCAATTTGATTTCCGCAATTTGCAGCTTTGGCAATTGTCCGGCAGTTGCAAAGATCGCGCGTATCTCATGTCCACCTCGTCAAAAGAATGTGGCTGTCCCAGGATCGTTATTCCTTTTCTCGCGGTGTGGCGTACTCCACGGTGCAGTTCCCGAGACAAAAATCGGGCGTCCTGGGTGGTGGCCAGAAATGAAGTCGCAATCCGGTGAGAGCTGGTATCTAGCGAACGCAAAGCCGCAACCAGTTCCCATCCCGCAGTCGGGTTTCCATGCTTGTGCCATAGCGCCGAGCAGTGGAGTAAATACAGAGGGTCGAATCGCACGGGGAGATCGTGCGGAGTACCCGGACTATGGAGTGCAAGCGACGGGCGGACGATCTTTAGCTGTCGAATGGCGGAGGAGGGCCTTTTCGACTTTACTGCTTTTACAGGCACAGGACAGGCCGCAGCACGGCGGAACTCAAAACGCCGCGCAAAGCCATGCTCCCCCGGCCCCGGGCTGGATCGTTGCCTAGTTCCTCATTTTTTCCCGAACGTGGTGCGTGGAACAACCAGGAGACGAACACCCCCGTTTGGGCAGGTGGAGTTCCAAAAAGGTAATTAAGGTAAGTTGCTTATCAGGTGATATTTAGCCTCGTCTTGGCAAATGGCGGAAAGCTTGAGAATGACGATCAGTGGGCAGACTGCCGATTTCCCGTCACAAAGATGTTCAATTCTTGTACTCTTCGCGATCAATCCCCATTTTCTGGATCCTCGATTGGAGGGTAGTTCGCTTGAGTCCCAGCCGCACTGCCGCGCCATTCATTCCGGCGATTACGCCGCCTGTTTCCCGCAAGGTGCGGATAATGTGATCGCGCTCCAGGTCGGCCAAGGTGTGATTCGAACCGTTGTGGCGCGACCGGCCATGCTTCAGCTCCGCCAAGGGAGCGTTGAGGACCGTTCCCGCTGAAAGTATCACCGATCGTTCAATAAAGTTTTCCAGTTCGCGCACATTTCCCGGCCAATCCCAGGAGATGAGCGCGTTCATGGTTTCCGTGGTGATGGTTTCGATTTGCTTGTTCATGCGCCGAGCAAAAGTTTGCACGAAGTAGCGCACCAGCAGAGGAATATCCCGGGCTGCGCCCCCCCAGCGCGGGCATGCGCAAGGGGAAAACATTCAAACGGTAAAATAGATCGCTGCGAAACTCTTTTTCGGAAATGCTCTGCTCCAAATCGCGGTTGGTGGCCGCCACGAGCCGCACGTCCACGCGCAATGTCTGAATCTCCCCCAACCGCTCGAATTCCTGGTCCTGCAGTACGCGCAGCAGCTTAGGCTGTATTTTCAGCGGTATCTCCCCGACTTCATCCAGAAACAGCGTGCCTTTGTGGGCCAATTCTAGGTGGCCGATTTTCCCGCCGACGGCCCCGGTAAATGCGCCTTTTTCATGGCCGAACAGCTCGCTCTCCAAAAGCCCGGTGGGAATAGCAGCGCAGTTCAGCTTAATAAAGTTGCCTTCTTTTCTGGACTCTATGCGGTGGATAGCGCGGGCAATCAGTTCCTTGCCCGTCCCCGTCTCACCCAGAACCATGACGGTTGCATTGCTGGGGGCCACGGTTTTCGCCTGTTCCAGCACGCGCTTTAGCGGCAAGCTATCGCCCACAATTTCCTCAAAGTTCAGCTCCGAGCAAATCTCGCCTTCCAAATAGGACTTCTCCTCGGCGAGCTTGTCGCGCAGTTCGGCGATCTCCCGGTAGGCGCGGGCATGATCGAGCGCAATGCCCATTTGCGCGCCAATTTGCTTGAGCAGATTGACATCCTGCGGCATGAATGTCCCTTCCTGCTTGCTGGCGAAATTGAGCACCCCCAGCGGCCCTTTGTTTGTAATGAGTGGAATGCAGCAAATGGACTTGATTCCGGCATTCATCAGGAGCTCGTTCGTTTTGGATCCGTATTGCAGCAACTGCTCGTAATTGAACACCTTCGTTTGCTGCTCCAGGAGCGCCTGGCCTAAGGTCGTGCCCTTCAATGGAAACGTTTGCCCAATGGAAAAAAGATTGGGAGCCGAAGGAAAGTCCAGCGCGTATTTGCGAAATAACTGGGATTGTTCGTCGTAAAGGGCAAGGCTGGCGAAATCCTGCTTCACAACATTGCGGATATAGGTGGAAATCACAGGGAACAATTTCTGTAAATCCAGGCTCGAAACCAGCGTGGCGTTCACTTGTAACAGCATTTGCAGGCGTTCTTTTTCCTGCTGCAAAGCCTCGCGGTTCTGAGCGTTTTCGATTGCCTGAGCGACCATCTCACCGACGCGCTTCAAAAAGCCCAGGTCGGCTTCGTTGTAGGCATTCACCTGGGAACTACCCAGACACAACGCTCCTATCTCGGCTGCGCGGTGGTCAAGGGCAAAAGACAATACGACTCGATGCCGACTTCTCGGAGGGTCTGGACTCCTTTGGCAAACCGGGTTCGAGAGAAACATCGGGAATGGCGAGAGGAAGTTGGTTTTGCCAGACCTATCCCCTGGGCGTTTGACCCACCGGAAGCGCCTGAAGGGGAAACGGTTCATCCCTTGGCTAAAGCAAATCCGCATGCTTCCGGTAGCTTGTTCGTGGAAGGTAAGAGTATCAGTTGAAGTTGGCGACAGCGTGGAGCCGCTGCGACACGTCGTGAAAGAAATCCGTGAGGCTGCGATCACGCACAATCACGTCCGCCATCTCAAGCAGCGTCTCGTACCGGCGCGTTCAAAACTCGAATTGAAGTGGCTGTCTGGAACCATTTGCACGAGTGCTCATTTTCCGCGTCCCACTTTGAGTAATTGTTTTCCAAAAAAATGCAATTACGTTGGCGCTATCATACCCTAAATGCGCGATTGCGCAATATTTTACAATGTCGAACGCTTTCATTTTTTGCGCGACTTTATCCCCATGCCAGTCTGTACAATGGGGACATGGCCCGGGGATGGGGAAAGCAAAGGCATGGAAGAACAGCAGGCGGAGCACAGCGGTCCCCCGCCGACGGTGAACCCTTTGACGCGTCCTGGCCGAGGTGGCGCGCACCCGGCAGAAGGATGACCTGGAGCTGCGCCGGCAGCATGTTCTGCAGCAACTCGAAGTGGTTCGGAACGCGCAGCATCGCCAGCTTCGCAAAGAGACGCTTTCCTTCCTGGACCAGCAGATCGGCATATTGGAGCGAACCTCTTAGTTTTGTTGGGGATACAGCAATCCTGTTGCCTGATGGCGGCCGCTGAATTTGGCTCGTGTCACTCCATGCGATCACGTATAATGACCTCATTTATGAAAGCCTACGTTTACGTATCGCTCAAAAAAAGCGTTTTGGATCCCCAGGGAAACCATTCAAGGCGCGCTGAAAAAGATGGGCTATAAGGGGCTGGACGGCGTACGCCAAGGAAAATATTTTGAGCTCACCCTCGATGGTGGCCTTTCCCGCGGAGAAGCGGAGAGTAAGTGGGCGGATCGCCCGCGAAGTGCTTACCAACCCAGTATTCGAAGAGTTTCGTTTTTCTCTTGAGATTGAACAACAGGTCTTTAAACGACGTATCATCCTGTAAACTCCCCCTTACAGGCTTTACATTTTCAAGGAGCACTTTATGTGCGGCATTGTGGGATATGTGGCAAGAAGAGCGTGGTGCCGGTCATTATTGACGGGCTGCGAAGGCTGGAGTATCGCGGATACGATTCCGCTGGCATCGCGGTCGCCGGAAACGGTGACGGGTCTGCAGATTGCGACGCGCCGAAGGTAAGCTGCGCAACCTGGAAGAAGCAATCCGCCTGAAGCCTCTAGATGGCACCTATGGCATCGGCCACACCCGCTGGGCTACACACGGCCGCCCAACCGAAGAGAATGCGCATCCGCACCGCGATTGCACCGGCAACATCGTGGTGGTCCACAACGGAATCATTGAGAACTATGTACAGCTCAAAAGAAAGCTGAACGAAGAAGGCCACCGTTTACTACCGAGACCGACACGGAAATCATTGCCCACCTGGTGGAGAAGTATCCGTCGAAGGCACGCCAATGGAAAGTCTCCCGTATTGGAAGATGCGGTGCGCAAGACGGTCAATCAACTGACCGGCGTCTTTGCCTTGGCAGTAATTTCGCGTGAGCGAACCCAACAAGATTGTTGCCGCCCGCAATGGGCCGCCAGCCGTCATTGGACTGGGCAAAGACGAATACTTTGTCGCCTCAGACGTCCCTGCGATCCTCTACCATACGCGCGATCTATTCTTCCTTGGCCGATGGAGACCTGGCCGTGATCACTCCCGAAGGCGTGCAACTTACCGACTTTAAGGCCAGCCCATCGTAGCGACAAGTGCAGCATGTGACCTGGGACCCCATCATGGCGGAAAAGGGCGGCTTCAAGCATTTCATGCTCAAGGAAATTTATGAGCAGCCGCGCGCGGTGCGCGATACGACGCTGGGCCGCATCTCACAGGAAACCGGCCATGTTTCCTTGATGAAATGGAGATCACCGAAGCTGAATTCAGAGCGGTGAAGAAGATCAACATCGAAGCTTGCGGCACCAGTTGGCACGCGGGCCAGGCAGGGAAGTTCATGATTGAGAGCCTGGCGCGGGTTCCGGTGGAAGTGGATTATGCCAGCGAGTGGCGCTATCGCGATCCGCTGGTCGCCCCAGACACCATCACTCTGGTGATTTCTCAGTCGGGAGAGACCGCCGACACCATCGCCGCGCAGCGCGAAGCCAAGGCCAAAGGCTCAAAAACACTAGCCATTTGCAACGTAGTCGGCTCCATGATCACGCGCGAGGCCTCCGGGACGATTTACACGCACGCGGGTCCGGAGATTGGCGTCGCCTCCACCAAAGCGTTTACCGGGCAATTGACCGCGCTCTATTTGTTTGCGCTGTATCTGGCGCAGGTGCGCGGGACAATGACTCCCGAGCAGGCGCGGGCCGCAGTGCAGGAACTTACCAGAATCCCGGGAAAGCTGGAACATCTGCTCACGCACGACGAAGAGTGTGAAGACCTTGCCAAGCTTTACGTGCGCGCTCAGGATTTTCTCTTCCTCGGCCGGGGCATTCATTATCCAATCGCGCTCGAAGGCGCACTGAAGCTGAAGGAAATTTCCTACATCCATGCCGAGGGCTATCCTGCGGGAGAAATGAAGCATGGCCCGAACGCGCTGATTGACGAGAACTTGCCCGTCGTCGTCATTGCCACCTGCGACAAGAACAATCGAGTTTCTAAAATTCGCTATGAGAAGACAATTTCCAATCTGAAAGAAGTGAAGGCGCGCTCAGGAACCGTGATCGCGCTGGCCACCGAAGGCGATGAGGACATCAAGGAAGCTGCGGATCATGTTCTGTACATCCCGGCGGCGCCGGAAGAACTGTCGCCTATCCTGGAAATTGTGCCGCTGCAGCTTCTTGCATATCACATCGCCGTACGGCGTGGTTGTGACGTGGACCAGCCGCGGAACCTGGCGAAGTCCGTAACCGTGGAGTAGATTTCGTTTTCAAATCAAAAAGCCCTCGCATTTAGCGAGGGCTTAATCGTGTTCGCACAAATATTACAGCGTGGACTCGATCTCGAATCCCCAGGCTTCAAGAAGCGGCTCCGGGATATATTTCGAATTCTTGTTTCGGCGCGCCCACTCGCGCAGCCGCGTGGAGCGCAAGTATTGGTCAGGCGTGAGTTTGTATTCCTTCACTACCTGTTCAAATTCTGTAACCGTGGGGATCACAGGCCCAATCGGCTCAGGCTTGCCCCAGTTAGGATTTCCGCGTCTTTTAGCCATGAAAATGTACCCTCAATAATGACAGATAAATTTACAAATGTTAGATTCCATTGGCCCATGCGGGGATTCAGACAAACATGTCCCAGACATCCAATCAGGGCCTGCCACGAGAACTCGCAGCTGCAAGGGAACTAGGGAGCTTACCTTAACTCTTCCAATGGGTCAAGAGACTCTTCCATTCAATTCCGGGAAAGTTTTCGTAAGTGTAAGAAAATACTAGCTTATGTCCGGTTACTCTCTTGCCTCGGTAATTCCCAAAATGAAAAGGTTTCCTGCGGAGTATTACTAAGGTCATACCTTCCCACTTCGCGCCATTGACTCAACTCCGTTCATAAATAAGACTTTTACATAGAGGAAAACGATTTCCAGAGAATTCGGCGAACGGGGCCCATCGGGGAAGGCGAAGTCATGAGTTTGCAGGCGTTGGTATTCTGCTCGGACGATAAAATTTTGCGCGTGCTTCGCCGCGTTCTGAGCGATCTGGAAATCCAGATGGAGCACTGCCTGAGCGCCGATTCCACCATCCACAAAATCACCCGTCAACGTTTCGAAGCCATCATTGTGGATTGCACCGAACAAGAAACCGCCTCACAGATATTGAAGAGCATCCGCAACGCTCCCTGCAACAAACGGGCGGTTGCCGTGGCGATTATTGATGGCCAGACGGCGCTGCGCGGAGCTTTTGAGTTGGGCGCGCATTTTGTGCTCTACAAACCCATTTCCATGGAACGGGCCAAGAGCAGCTTCCGGGCGGCGCGTGCATTGATGAAGAGTGAGCGCCGCCGCAACCAGCGTATTCCGGTGCAAATTCCCGTTGTTCTTTATACGCAGGAGGGGGCACGGGTTAACACGGTGACTTCCGACTTGGGCGAAGGTGGAATGGCTGTGCAAGCGGCGAAGTTGCAGCGTCGAAGCGGACAACAGGTGCGCGCGCAATTCACCTTGCCCGATACCGGCTTTGACTGTGATTGCCAGGTGGAGATCGCATGGGAGAACACGTCGCGACAATCTGGCATTCGGTTTGTGGAATTGACCCCTGAAGTGCGCGAGAAACTGCGCGGATGGTTCAACCAGCATGCCGCTCCGGCAGAAGTAGAAGATCCGCCCATGGCTTGCCGCCTTACCGACCTGAGTACGGGCGGCTGCTATCCGGACACCAGTACGCCCTTCCCGGTGCGCGCTAAGGTCATTCTTTGCCTCGCTTTGCCGGGTGCCAAGGTCCAGGTCTCCGGTGTTGTAAAAGTCATGCACCCGGAAAAAGGAATGGGAGTCGAATTTAACCAGAGCACCGATGAACAGTGCGGCCTGGTGGAAGACTTCCTTGGAACGTTGAGCAATGCGGCCGAAGGCACAAGTCCAGAACTACTCGTCGAACCGGAAGGCATTCAGAGCAGCGATCCGGAAGACAAAGAGCACTGGGCAAACAAAGGCGTGTACGACCCGCTTCTTGATCTGTTCCGCAGGGGACTTGACCTTACCGTGGAAGAATTCCATTCTGAAATGCAAAAGCAGCGCGGAACCAAGGCGAAAAGGGCCACCGTTTCCATCTAGTTCGGATCTCCGCCCTCTCAAAATCTTCTCCATCGACCAGGTCTTTCGAAGCTTACCTAATAGCAACGCTTCAAACGCCAAAGCCTTCCAAATCAGCTCGGGATACAGGAAATTATGTATTGCCGAAATTGCTCCTCTTAGCTGACTATGAGTGGCTTCCCAAAGTCACGGATTTCAATCATTTGGGCTGTGTAGCAATGTTTGCTGGCGAACCGTTGGGTAGCAATTTCTGCACGTACAATATCGCGTCGCGGATTGTGTCCGCCCTGACGGTGATCTTAGAGTGTCCCATGAGATTTCCAACTAGAAGGAAAACGTTATGAATACGATTCTGATGAATAGCAATAGAAAGAGCACTGGAATCGCCGCCCTTGTTGCAAAGAACGAAGATGCGATCCTCGCCGACTGGAACAGGGAGATGGCGGGTTCGATACGACGGAGCGATTTAATCAAAGAGTCGGATTTGCGTGCGGAATGCGCGCAATTTCTGCGGCTCTTGAAGGACGGCTTTGAAACCGGGAACGTGAATTTCCAATCCCCCGCATGGGAAAAAGTCCGCGAGATGCTCAGCGACTTGTCGCGCACCCGCGCCACCCAGGGCTTCACGCCAACGGAAACCGCTTCGTTCATTTTTTCGGTTAAGCGGCCTCTTTTTACTCAGGTGCGCGACGACGCCAAAGGGAATGGCGAGATACTGGCGGAACAAATGTGGATCATTACCGAGCTGCTGGACGCCATGGGCCTTTACACGACCGAGGTTTTTCAAAAATCCCGCGAAGAAATGATCCGCCGCCAGCAGGAAGAATTGCTCGAACTTTCCACCCCGGTCGTAAAACTTTGGGACGGAGTGCTCGCATTGCCGGTAATTGGCACGCTGGACAGCGCCCGCACGCAAGTAGTGATGGAATCTTTGCTGCAGGCCATCGTACAGACCAATTCCCGCGTTGCTATCATTGACATTACAGGCGTTCCCACCGTTGACACGGTGGTGGCGCAGCATCTGTTGAAGACCGTGACCGCGGCCCGCCTTATGGGAGCGGATTGCATTATCAGCGGCGTGCGTCCACAGATCGCGCAAACCATTGTCCACCTGGGCATCAATCTTCTCGATGTCACCACCAAAGCCAACTTGTCTTCCGCTTTTGCACTGGCGTTGAAGAAGCTGGGAATCACGTTTGTTCGTGAAACGCAAAAGAGCTAGGAGCGCTTTTGGAAAAGATTCCGATTTTAAAAATGGGAGAGTTCCTGCTGGTCACCATTCAGGTGGACATGCATGATCGCCTCGCCCTGAATTTGCAGGATAACCTGACCAAAATGATCAGTCAGACCGAGGCCCGCGGCGTGCTGATTGATATTTCAAGCCTGGACATCGTGGATTCCTTCATTGGGCGCATGCTGGCCAACATCGCCAACATGTCGCGTGTGCTGGATGCGGAGACCGTGGTTGTAGGAATGCAACCTGCCGTGGCCATTACGCTGGTGGAATTGGGCCTATCGCTTACCGGGGTCCGCACCGCTCTTCATGTGGATGCCGGGATGGAAGTACTGCGATCGTCATTGAATGGCGAGAATGGGAACAACGCGATAAGAGGAGGTGGCGCCAACGAGGATGACTATGGCAGTCACTTCGAGTGAAAGCCTGCCACTAGCGTCCGAGCCTGACATCGTATCGGTACGGCGGCGCGTGCGTGAAATTTCCGCGCAATTAGGCTTCACCCTGGTTGATCAAACCAAGGTGGTCACGGCCGCAAGTGAACTGGCGCGTAACACTGTGATTTACGGTGGCGGGGGCGTGGTGCAGGTGGAGTCCCTGAATGGCCCCCGAGTCGGCCTTCGGCTGATTTTCGAGGACAAAGGACCGGGCATTCGTGATATCGAGTTGGCCCTGCGGAATGGCTTTACAACCGGCTCGGGCATGGGTCTCGGTCTGGGCGGCGCTAAGCGACTGGTGAACGATTTCGAGATAGTTTCCCAGGTTGGCGAAGGAACAAGGGTTACCGTTACACGCTGGAAGTAGGACATATGCTAATTCAGGTTTCCGAAGCCAGCCAGACGGGAGCGGCACGCCGCAAAGCGATGGTCCTCGCCCAGGAATTGGGGATGGAAGAGTCCCGGCAGGGAACGGTGGCGCTGGCAATAACCGAAATGGCCACGAACCTGGTGAAACATGCAGGGAAGGGGTACATCCTGGTTCAGCGCCTGCAGCAAAATGGAAATTCGGGTCTGCGGGTGGTGAGCGTGGACCAGGGACCGGGGATTGCGGACATCAGCAAGGCCCTGATAGACGGAAACTCCACCGCCGGCACCAGGGGTCAGGGACTGGGAGCGATCCGGCGCATTTCAGATTCTTTCGATGTTTATTCCGTGCCCGGCTCGGGCACGGTGATAAGCGTTGAATTCTGGCAGAACAAGCGGTCGAAGCCGCCGAATCCGCCGCTGCAAATTGGCGTTATTTCAGAACCGATCCAGGGTGAAGATGTGTGTGGAGACGGCTGGAGAGTACGCACCATGGCCGATGCTACAGTCCTGATGGTAGTGGATGGCCTGGGACATGGCATTCTGGCCGCGGAAGCTGCTCGCGAGGCGGAACGGATTCTGGCCGAGGCGAAAACAAACTCGCTGCACGATATTCTGCACGACACGCACAATGCGTTGCGCAAAACGCGCGGTGCGGCCTTCGCGCTCGCGAAGATCGAATGGGAAAAGGGATTGGTCTCCTTTCTCGGAGTTGGGAATATTTCGGCTGCGATTGTCATGGCTGGCTCCAGCCGCGGCATGGCATCTTACAATGGCACCGTGGGCCAACAGATGGAGCGGGTACAGGTGTTCACTTATCCATGGAATCCGGGCAGCGTCCTGGTCATGCACTCGGACGGGATTTCCGCTCGCTGGAATCTGGACCGCTATCCGGGAATATGGAACAAGCCGCCAAGCATGATAGCTGCGCTTTTGCACCGGGACTTCTCTCGCGGAAGAGACGATGCAACCGTGCTGGTGGCAAAAGCAGCATAGGTAAGTTTAACGATTTCGATGAATCTGTTTACGATTGACATTCGTTTTGAGAACGATGTCGTCATCGCGCGGCAAAAAACGCGCGCGATTGCTGCTGCCTTGAAGTTTGACCCTCAGGACCAGATTCGCATCGCAACCGCCGTTTCCGAAATAGCCCGTAATACATTCCAATATGGCGGCGGCGGCTCCGCCGAATTTCGAATTGATGATTCCGCGAAAATGCTCCTGGTCACCCTTCGAGATAAAGGGAAAGGCATTCATAATCTGGATGAAATCATGGCCGGGAAGTATGTGTCCCAAACAGGAATGGGACTTGGCATTGTCGGAGCCAAGCGGTTGATGGACGATTTTCAGATCGAAACGAGGCCCGGTGGTGGCACAACCGTAGTGCTGGGCAAAAGGATTCCGACCCAAGCCTCGCGAGTGTCACCCGCTGAACTTAACAAGGCGCTGGCCAGCATCGAGCGTGCATCTCAAGACCCGTACGATGAGCTGAAACAACAGAACAAAGATCTGCTGAACACTTTGGAGATGCTGCGCGCAAAACAAGAGGAACTCGCGCAGCTTAACCGCGAACTCGACAGACGAACCGCGGAGTAGTGGCCCTTTATGCGGAATTGAATGAGAAAGCGGATTTTTTGCAACACGCTTCCGAACTGAAGACCCGCTTCCTTTCCAATATGAGCCATGAATTCAGGACGCCTTTGAATTCGATCATGGCGCTCAGTCAAATCCTGCTCGACCGCCTGGACGGCGATCTGAGCCCGGAACAGGATCGCCAGGTCCGGTATATTTGCAACTCGGCCAAGGACCTGACGGAGCTGGTGAACGATCTTCTGGATCTGGCTAGAGTCGAAGCGGGAAAGGTGACACTTCGTCCTTCAAGGTTCAATGTCAGTAGCCTCTTCGCGGCCCTGCGCGGCATGCTA
Organism: uncultured Acidobacteriota bacterium; assembly: GCA_963831435.1. Classification (GTDB taxonomy): domain Bacteria; phylum Acidobacteriota; class Terriglobia; order Terriglobales; family Acidobacteriaceae; genus JAICKN01. Next base: position 19,271 of record CAWHQK010000050.1, on the reverse strand, counting down.
AGGCCCCTGCTAAGCTCGAACAGCTCTGTGGTCCTTACGTTTGAAGATACTGACGATATTCCGGAGATGTACAGCGATGAAGCCAAAGTTTCACAGATTTTAAGGAATTTCATCAGCAATGCTTTGAAGTTTACCGAGCGCGGCGAAGTGCGCGTTTCGGCGGCATTGGCGTCAGATGGTTGCGTGATATTTTCCGTCGTGGACACCGGGATCGGGATCGCGCCGGAAGACCAGGAACGTATTTTTCAGGAGTGGGCGCAGGTCGAGGGCAGGTTGCAGAGGACAGTGAAAGGGACCGGCCTTGGGTTGCCATTGTCCAAGAAATTCGCCCAACTGCTTGGCGGAGATGTTTCGGTGAAGAGCGAGGTTGGATTGGGATCCACGTTTCTCGCGATGATCCCTCTGAATTTCGCCGGCGAAACCGAAATCGTTTCCGTGCCGGATGTGGTACGGGAATTGGATTTCGAAAAATCCCCGGTCCTCATCGTGGAAGACAATGCGGAAGCGCTTTTCGTTTATGAGAAATACCTGAAAGGAACACGCTTTCAGCCCGTACCCGCCAAGAGCCTCAAACAAGCTCGCGAGGCACTGGGAAGGTTCCGGCCGGTGGCTATTATTCTTGACGTTCTGTTGCAGGGAGAACACTCGTGGGAATTACTGCAAGAGCTTAAGCGCGTCGCCCCAGACAAAAACATTCCGGTGTATGTGGTTACGGTGATGGATAACCGTCAAAAAGCTCTGGCGCTGGGGGCCGATGGATTCCACACAAAACCGGTTGACCGGCATTGGCTGATGGAAAATTTGCAGAATGCCGTGTGGAATTCCGCGGCGAGAAAAATGCTTGTAATCGATGATGAGGAAATATCGCGTTATCTGGTGCGGTCGGTGCTGGGCCAAACGAATTTCCGCATCATTGAGGCGGCCACCGGACGAGACGGGCTGCAAAAAGCAAGAGACGAACAACCGGCGATGATTATTCTGGATTTATCGATGCCCGATTCATCGGGATTCGAAGTATTGCGCAAGCTGAAAGAAGATCCTCTTACATCGGCCATCCCGGTGATCATTCATACATCCAAGGTACTGGATGACCATGAGCGAGAATTGTTGAGCGATGCCGTGATGATTATTTCCAAAGAGAGTGAGTCTCGAGAACTCCTGATGCAAACCTTTACCGAAGCTTTTAACCGGGCGGAGTTTCTCTTATCACCAAGCCGGCCATTGAGGCGCAACATGTCTGATTTGAAGCATTCGCGAGGCTTGGAAGGCAGAGAAGGTTCCGTGTCTGCCGCGATTGAAAACGCCTCCATTAAAATACTTACCGTGGATGACAATGAGGCTCTGCGTTACTCGCTCGGGCGCTCGCTTCGTGAAGCGGGTTATGAAGTCATAGAAGCGAGAAACGGTGAGGAAGCGATTTCCATGGCCGCGAACGATCCTGACCTCATCACCCTCGACATAAACCTTCCTGATATGTCTGGGTTCCAGGTCTGCGAGCGGCTCAAAAGCGAACCGCAGACTGCGCATATTCCGATCCTGCATATTTCATCTACTTTTGTGGACCCGCAATCGCGGGTACGAGGATTGCGCGGTGGCGCGGACGCCTATCTCGCCGAGCCAATTGACCGCGGCGAACTCATCGCCACAGTGGCCGCCCTGCTGCGTTTGAAGAATGCGGAAATGGTCGCCCGGCAGCAAGCTAAGATCGCCGAAAGCGCCCGTAATGAATTGATCCAACTTAACGCCGGCCTGGAAAGTCGCGTGGCGGAGCGGACTACGGAACTTAAATCGGCGAATGAGAGCTTGCGGGAGTTGTCCATTCGCTTGTTTAAGATGCAGGATGATGAGCGCAGACATATTGCACGGGAACTGCACGACAGCATTGGCCAGCTTCTTGCCGCCATCACCATGAATCAGTCGGTAATCAGCCGCGAAGCGGAAAAGTTAAGCCCGGCAGCCACCAAAGCTTTTAACGAAAATAACGTGATGGTGGAAGAGATTCTTCGTGGCATTCGCACCATCTCGCACCTGCTCCATCCGCCGCTGCTCGACGAAGCTGGTCTGCCTTCCGCTCTACGCTGGTATGTAGAAGAGTTCGGACAACGGAGCGGCATTGATGTGAAGCTGGAGTGTTCGGAATCGTTCCGCGATTACCCATCGAGGTGGAGACGGCGATCTTCCGCATCGTTCAGGAATGTCTCGGCAATGTGCATCGGCATTCAGCCAGCTCAACCGCGACTGTCCATTTAGATGTTGACGCAGGCCATGCTCACCTGGAAATCAGCGACGCGGGGCAGGGAATCTCCAACGAACGGCTGCGGGAAATAAAATCGCGAGCGCGCGCCGGCGTAGGCATTCGCGGTATTAATGAGCGGATCGCCCAATTCGGCGGACATCTGCAGATCGAGTCCAGTGGCATGGGCACCAGCATCATCGCGGACATTCCCTGTAATTACCGCACGAAAAACAAGCTTGGATGAACGGCAGGCTCATAGCTGCTAAGCAGATCTTTCAATCAACCCGGTAAACTAAAATTCTGGCTTCGTTTGGTCCATGCCTTGGCGCGGCAACAAAAATACGATTCAGCGTGGGGGCAAAAAATCCAGTCCGCGCTCCGGGGGCCGTTTTTATCCGCAGCGCAGGTTTATAGTGATCGGCATCTTTCTGTTCGAATACATCCAGATGGCCGTCACCGCCGATCACATACAGCTTTTTCCGAGCGGCATCGTAAAACAAGTCATCCGTGTCTCCGACAGTGGGCAGTTCGGTAATGAGCTTGCCGCTACCGGTATCAAGAACGAGGAGTCGCGCCGGACTGCGGCAGCCAACGAATAGACGTTCGTCATCTTCATCAAGCGCCATGGGAAAATTGGCCGCTGCCGCTGTAACTCGCCACTTGCCGATAGCTTTATTTGTGGCGCGGTCAATCACGGCGATGGAAGAATCATTTGGCAAATTCACAAAAGTAAACGGACTTTTTCGCGCCAACTGAAAAGCCTCCGGATGCACGGGAAGCTTTATGTCCGAAATTATCTGAAGGTTTGTGTCAAAAGTGATCAGACCGCCATCGCCATATCCGACGATCAAGTGATTGGTCTGGGCATCGTAACGCACATTGTCCGCGTCATCCCCCACGCCAACAGTCTTCGATGGAACAAAGGACTTCCCGTCATAACTGCGAACTGTTCCGTCTCCATCGCTCGCGACAAACAGCCGGTTTGTATTGGGGGCATAGAGTAGGCCTTGCGGTTCTTTCAGGCCGAGAATGCTATGAATTTGTTCTCCACGCCTCAAATCAATGACTTCGACGCTGTCGTTGCCGAGGGCGGAGACAAAAAGTCGCTGACCCGGCAAGTCAATCGAAAAGTGGTCAATTCGTCCCTGGACGGAGACGGATATTTCTTTTTCCAGGATCTGCGCCGAAGCCCACTGTACAACGATGAAACTCAATAACAATGTCACGGAGATGAAGTAACAGCTTTTGGAAAACATCGCGCGGTCACCTCGGTATTGGCGAGGAACTTTTGGACGACGAGTGAATACGGCGGAAAATGGTGCCCGGGACCGGAATTGAACCGGTACGTCCTGTTAAGGACCCGGGATTTTAAGTCCCGTGCGTCTGCCAGTTTCGCCACCCGGGCGTGGTGCTTGAATAGTTTACTGGATTTTCCTGTGATCGCGGGGCAACGCTCCAAGGCGAACTGAGAGCCACGACGAAATCCAAGTGGAAGCCACTTGCTGGTGTTTTTGCCGTTTGCGCCTCCTTTAGAGAAGCGAGCAAAACTTGGCTCGTGAATGTTCGAGCTAAGGGGTAGCCACTACGTTCTTTTCGTAAGTACCGGATCTCCCCTAAGAGCGCAAATCACTTTCGCTTTTGCGCAACCCTTACTACCAACTGCTCCTTCTACGGTGGCATCTGAACGCTAAACCGGGATGCATGCCGGTGAGGAAGGCAATCCGTGTTCGTTTTAGTCGCAGTAGAAAGACCGTAAGGTATGATCCGTAGTCGCCTTAGCTTTGCTCGCTTATATCTAAAGATCGTAACGCTGCTGCTACCCGCGTGCTCCTATTTCATTGCAGCTAATCTGCGCTTCGGCGTTGGCCACTTATTTGGAAGATCGGCCGTCGGCGTCCCGTCTTATTGGGGCATTCTGCTTCTCACAACTATCGTTTGGGCGATTGCGGCTGAAGAATCAGGTCTTTGGAATGTTGAGCAGTTATATGCGCCGTCAGGGAAGACCCGTCGACTGCTTGAGGGCGAAGCTTTTACTTACGCGGTGGTCGTGGTGGCAGGACTTCTTTACCCGCCGGCAAGCTATTCGCCCCTGGTGGTGGGAACGAGTGCCGTTGTTTTGTTCGTTCTGGCGACAACCGTCCGCGTAGTATTCCGGGTTTTTTTGGAGCACATGCGCCGACGTGGCAGGAATGAGGTCCGAATTTTAATCGTCGGGACGGACAGTTTTGCCCAACGCGTTCACGCTTCGCTTGTACATGAAGAGGTATTGCCCTGCAGAGTTGTTGGCTTCGTGCGTCTTCCGGGGCAGGATATCTCGGTGCATGGGCCCATCTATGAACTGGACCGGCTCCCCGCATTTTCCAATGGAAGTTCCATTGATGACATCATCATTGCTCTCCCCGCAAGCCGCCTTAGCGAAGTTCACAAAATCGCTCCCGCACTAGAGCGCCTATGCGTTCCTACGCGGGTGGTAATTGATCTCGGAGCGGGGGTGGGCCTTCGCGATCGCCTGATTGACTTGGGAGGAATCAACATGCTCGATCTCCGGCCGACCCTGGCCGAGACTGGTCCCTATCTTTTTGAGAAGCGTGTATTTGATTTTGGTTTTTCAGTATTCGTTTTGTTGGTGACGCTCCCGTTGACGTTGTTGATTGCGCTGGCGATAAAGATAGCGGATGGCGGACCGATTTTCTTTGTTCAGGACCGGGTTGGACTGAATGGAAGAGTGTTCCAGATTTTTAAATTCCGTACCATGGCTGTCCGCGGCAGCGCGGAAGAAGGCGATACTCGCTGGACGTGCGAACAAGATCCGCGGCGAACGGCGATCGGTTCTTTCTTGCGGAAAACAAACCTGGATGAATTGCCGCAATTTCTCAACGTTCTGCGCGGTGACATGAGCATCGTCGGGCCACGTCCAGAACGGCCCTACTTTGTGGAGCGTTTTCTGGAGGAGTTTGACCGTTACAACTCCCGCCACTTGTTCAAGGCTGGAATCACGGGCTGGGCCCAGGTGAATGGATGGCGGGGCGATACGTCCATCGCCAAGCGCGTGGAATTTGATCTTTATTATCTGCGCAACTGGAGTTTAACTTTCGATCTGCAAATCATCAGCATGACCCTGCTTCACATGTTTACCAGCAAGAATGCCTATTAACGGATAGCGATCTTATTTCCGAACGAAGAGATTGCGTGGCTGAAATGTTACTTGCAATGCCGCGGTAACGTTCGAAGTAGCCGGCTGAATGACTGGAAACAGCCAGTTCTCGTGTTGAATCCATCCGGAGAGTTCAAGATTCGAATGCAGCCAATAATTAGCGGACGCGGAAAAGTCCGTGATCGTTCCTCCCTCTGGAATAAATTGCTGGCTTACTTTTGCGTGCCGGAAGTCGAATTGCAAACTGCTTTTTGGCGTGAAGGAGTATGTCGCCCAGGCTTGTGCCCCTTGCCCTTCACGTCCAATCCAGCTTCCAATCAGATTTCCGTCATTAGTGTAGCCACTCTTGAAGCGGCTGTTGATATAGAAAAAACCGTGCGTCGTGGTGGGCTCTCCACCTGGCGGATCGGTATAAATTCCTTCAGCCCGAAAGCTGAGTTTGTGAATGCCCGGCACTTTAACAAGAAATAAACCGGAAGTGAGGGATGCTTTATTCCATGCAAACCACGGATTGGTTTCGTCGTCAGTAAATGCATCCGCATAAAACGTAAGCCAATCGCGTAGTCCAGGAATCCGGTAGGTCAAATCGAATCCGCCGCGCCGGTCGCCGGCGTCGCCGGGTGTGCCGGGCAGTCCGTTTCCGCTCGAAAACATAGCTCGTAGGAGCTTGTGCAGGGTAGCGGGAACTCCCGTGCCGCCGAAAAGCGCGGTGGCGCTTATACCGAGTTCGAGGTCGGGAGTGGGTTTGAAGCTGATCTTCTGGCCCACGATGAAGGGTTGATCGCTGAGTGTTTGTGTCCATGAACCCGAGAATCCCGAATTTGAACTGAACAACCAGCGATAGCCGCTGAGTCGCCCTACCATGTAGTCCACTCGAATATCTCCAATCGCACCGAAGACATTGGGCAGCCGGAAAGGCTTCACTCCATTGATTTGCAGCATCAGGATGGGATTGGCGTTGGTACTGAACAGCATTGGGCCGCTCTCATCTGCCCCCCACCAAAGCTCTTGTTTGCCAAAGCTAATTTGCCAGTTATCTAACTGCATGGCCGCATAGCCTTCCAGCACATTCAATTTATTCACTTCGGCGATTGGGATGCCGGTTGGCGCTGCGGGGAGTCCATCTGCCGCTTGGATTACTTGCGCCGTCTGACCGGTATACCCACTTGCTCGCGGAGCATGCTGATACTCCGCGCGCAGATAGAATGAAAATGGACCGGCTACTGCATGAGTGGTTAATCCGGTAACATTATTGAATCCCTCTGCGTAGGGGCGGCCGTAATCGTTGATGATCGTCTGCCCAAAGTGCAGGCCATCGTTGAGCGGAGCGCCGGAAATTCCCATGAAGCGGGAGTAAATCGAATCCACATAAACACCGGCATTGGCGGCGCCATTAAGCCTCGCGGATTCATCGGTGAATTCGATTTTTAGGTCATCATAGATTTCTTGAGCTTCAATCTCGTCTGCGCCGTAATCCTGCATCCTTTCTGGCACTTCTTCCAGCAGCCGCGCGCATTCCATGCGAGTCCACGGACGCATTCCCGAATCCCCCGCGTGAATGTATCCCTCCGCTATTAATCGCTCCATGGCGGGATATATCCAGCTGTCCATCGGCACATACGGCGAGCTCATGTTCGCAGGATCGCGGGCGACGTCGGCGTTGGTATTTCCGTTGAAGCTTGCCCACTTTCCTGACTCGGCATCCCCGTAGTGGGAGTGAGCACGAAATACTTGCCGTCCGCTAAACCAGCCGAGGGCGCTGCCCACCAGCACGTCCGTTGTGAAGTGTTGACGCCCTCCTATTCGCGCGGCGCTAACTCCTCCGGCCAATCCATAGACCAACAGCTTGGTGAGCGGGCCCGGATATTCATGGGCGATCACGCTGGCAACCGCCCAACTGACCGCCGCGTGCTGCGAAGGGAACGAGCCTCCATTTCGAAAAAAAAGTCCACGCCCCGTGCCGGTAAACGGGCGTTCTCTTCCCGCTGCGTATTTGAATGCCTCTGTATCCAGGGCCGCGTCGAGGGCAGCTTCGCCGCTAAGAAGTCCGCTCTCCCGTGCTTCATCGTTATGGACGAGGTGGCCCCATCAGAAACATTCCGCCTGCACCCCCAACTAACGCGCCCAGCCCCACATTGGAAGCCGTTACTGCATGGGCAACTGTCGTTGGACTGCCAGGAACTTGTTTTTCGATGGCCGTATCACTTGCCAGCAGGCCCGCACCGACAAATGCCAAGGGAACCGTCCATTGCCATTGCTTTTGCGTCAGGTGAAATGGAGTCAGCCAGAACTGTTTTTGATCCTGAAAAAGATTTCGCGGCAGCGAGTTAATACCTACAGGAGGAAGATCAAATTGCAAAGACTGGGTGCCCCCGGTTGGGGCCTGCGGAGGAGCGGGTGAATAGGCCTTGGGTGGGGCTTGCGCGCATGCCATTCCACACCCAAGCAGCAAAACGGAGGCGACGGCAAAACACCTCAAAATCTGAAGCCGGAAGCCTTTAATGAAAGGCGTTCCTACCGCTTTCTTCATTTGCGGCCTTTCAGCAGTGAGTGAGGAAGGTCTAAATCCACAGTTGGATGGTAAAAAAGCCCACCCCGCAGGTACGTCGCTGTAATTTTTTCACCACTAAGGAGCGGTTTTTGCCAGCCGCAGCCTGAAATTTAGCATCAGAAGGGAACAGCGCCACGGAAGATGGGTGAAGCATGAGATTGGTCGCCGAGGCCTCGATTGATCCGATCCCGGCCACTTTCATACATGAGCTGAAATCTTGCGCGCACAAATGATCCACAACGAGATCGAGTCCCGCACAATTATTGAGGAAATGAATAGTCCAGCGCGCGAGCGGCGCGATGTTTCTATCCTTGATATTTGCATCGTTCTTTTGGAACGGAAACGATTCATAATTCGATTTGTCGTCTGTGCCGCGATATTGGCCGTCATCGTCTCATTTCTTTTGCCTGTCCGGTATGAGGCCAAAGTTGTCCTGCTTCCTCCGCAGCAGAATTCGTCGCTCGGCTCCACTTTGATGGGTCAATTAGGAAACATCGGATCCTTGGGATCGCTGGCCACGCTCGCCGGCGGAAGTCTTGGACTTAAGAATCCTTCGGATATGTACGTGTCATTGCTGACCAGCCGCACAGTGGAAGATGCGATGATCCAGCGTTTTAAATTAGCCCAGGAGTACCGCGAAGAGCGGCTGTCGGATGTACGCAAGGAACTTGAGCGTCGTACGTCCGCTTCCGTAGGGACCAAAGATGGCTTGATACACCTCTCAGTGGAAGACCATGATCCGAAACGCGCTGCCGAGTTGGCCAACGGTTACGTGGAGGAATTTCGAAAACTTTCCGCTTCGCTTGCAATCAGTGAGGCCGCGCGGCGGCGCCTTTTCTTTGAGCAGCAACTGCAGCAGGCAAAACAAAACCTTACTGCTGCCGAAGATGCCATGACAAAAATCCAACAGTCCACCGGCGTTCTGCAGATAGACAGTCAGGCGCGATCATTGATCGAGTCGGCCGCAGTGCTACGGGCCCAGGTCATGGCCAAACAAGTACAAATTGAAGCTATGCGCTCCTTCGCCACGGATGATAATCCTACGCTGGTGCTGGCAAAGCAGCAGCTTGCGGCTCTCCAATCGCAGTTGGAGCGTGTGGCGAGTTCGCAAAATGATACCGGTTCTGGCATCAATCTCTCAAAAGGAAGAGTGACGCAATCCGGGATGGAATATCTGCGGGCTTATCGTGAGCTCAAATATCAGGAAACAGTTTTCGAATTGCTGTCGAAGGAGCTTGAAGTTGCAAAACTTGATGAGGCGCGAGAGGGATCCATCGTGCAGGTCGTGGACAATGCCGTGCCTCCAGACCGCAAATCGTCGCCGCACAGAATGCTGATTGTCGCAGGAGTCACCTTTTTATCTTTTTGGGTTGCCGCCGGGTGGGTTTGGTTTCGCAAGAACCTCTACACGGCTTTCGACTTGGCGGAAAACCGCCCCCGCATCCAGTTGATTAAATCACTGTGGAAGAGCAAACCATCGGCGCGCTAGGTATGGCGCTGAACACTTCCAAAGTGCAGAGGACTTTAAGAGTTGTATCCAAAAATTCCATGAAATATTCACCTTCAGGCGCCGATATCACTTGCGGAATCAGTAGCTTAAAGTCTTGCCTAGTTTTCACCCTTACAACTCTGCTTCCTGCCTTCGCATCTTGAGTAACACCATGCGTGTACTGTTTCTGAATCCCCCGTTCCACCGGCGCTTTTCTCGTGAACAACGCAGTCCAGCGGTCACGAAAAGCGGAACGCTTTATTACCCTAAGTGGCTTTCTCATGCCGCTGGGGTTGCCATTCAGGCTGGCCATAATGTGGATCTAGTTGATGCGCCCGCCGGTGATTTTTCGGTGCAGGCCATTATTGACCGCATTCGCGCAAAAAATATTCAAGCTGTGATTTGTGATACGTCGACGCCGAGCATCCTCAATGACGTGGACGTAGTGGAGAGGCTGACATTTGCCGAGCCATCGCTGCATGTTCTGCTCGTTGGACGCCATGTCTCTGCACTGCCTAAGGAAACCCTTGCGATGTCGCCTTCGCTTGAAGCGGTGGCGGTGCGTGAATATGACCACACTGTGCGCGACTGGCTGGCGGCCAAAAGTTGCGGCGCCGATCTCTCCGATGTAGATGGTCTTGTGTGGCGCCGTTCCCCCAGCGATGAAATTGTGGTCAACAGGCAGCGCGAAGCAATCAAGAATCTGGACGACTTGCCGTTTGTGTCCGAGGTCTATAAGCGCTTCCTTCATACGCCGGATTATTTTTACGGCCATTCGCTTTGGCCTCTTGTGGTCTTTGACACTAGCCGCGGATGTCCCTACCACTGCTCTTTTTGTGTTTATCCCCAAACCTTTAGTGGACACACCATGCGTTACCGCTCGGCGGGGCATGTGGCCGATGAGTTCGATTTTGTCGCCCGCGAAATGCCTGAAATCAAAACGGTCATGCTGGAAGACGATACTTTCATCGTCAACCGGCCGCGCACTCTCGCGCTCGCGCAAGAACTGATTCGTCGCGGCAACAAGCTACCCTTCGATGCGAACTGCCGCGCCGATATTGGCGCGGAAAGCGAGCTGCTCTCCACCCTTCACAAAGCTGGTGCGCGCCTTTTTTGTGTTGGCTTCGAAAGTGGCGACTTGGAAGTCATCCATGGCATGAAAAAAAACAATGATGACCGCCGCGATGCGAAATACCACGACGAAGCGTATCGCTTCGTGCGCCGCTGCCAGGAAGCCGGAATTATGGTCCATGGCTGTTTCATGGTCGGAAACCTGAATGAAACGTCGGCGAGCATGGAGAAAACCTTGAATTTCGCCAAAAAACTCCAGCCTGATACGGCCCAGTTTTTCCCCATTATGGTTTACCCCGGCACTTCCGCGTACGAAGAAGCCAAAAAGCGAGACTACATTCAGATTGAGGATTGGGGCGCCTGGCTGACGAAGGACGGCCTCCACAACAGCGTGGTGAACCTTCCTGGAATCACTCACGATCAACTGGTCAGTTTCTGTGACCGTGCGCGCCGCAGCTTTTATCTCAATCCTTCCTATCTTATGTACAAAGTAAAGCAATCGCTAAGAGACCGCCGCGAATTACAGCGGAACGTCAAAGGCTTCGTCACGCTCTCGAAATATCTGTTGCGCGGGAGCCGGCATGAGAGCGAGGAACATAATAAAAAGGAAGTAGTTCCGCGACCGCCTGGGCATTCCGGAATGACCCCCACTCCGAGTTCTCAGCATGTTGACTAAATATTTCCATGGTCATCTGAGGAGCCGGAAATCGCTCGCTACAGCGGAATCTGGTCCGCCGCGTCGCGAACACGGACAAGGCGACAGGTGAAGTATCTTGCCCACATTCACAGCCTCGATCATCATTCCGACTTTTAATGGCGCATCGCGGATTGGCCGATGTTTGGACGCGATCCTGCGACAGGAACCCGCACGCAGGGTAGAGATTCTGGTCGTTGACGATGGATCTAGGGACAATACCGCGGAAGTTGTCAGACAGTATTCTCATATCCAACTTATCTCGCAGGCAAATGCCGGTCCAGCCGCAGCTCGCAACCGCGGCGTGCGGGAGGCCAGCGGCGAACTTGTTTTGTTTACCGATGACGACTGCATTCCTGCAGTCGGTTGGCTTGCAGCAATGCTTGCGCCGTTTAATGATCCGGAGACCGTGGGCGTAAAGGGCGCTTATCGGACGCGACAAAAGCACCTAGTGGCGCGTTTCGTGCAGGTTGAATACGAAGACCGATACCGGCGGATGGCAAAGTTTTCCAATATCGACTTCATTGACACCTATTCGGCCGCGTTCCGGCGCGACAAATTTCTGGAGGCAGGAGGATTTGACACTGATTTTCCCGTGGCCTGCGCCGAGGATGCTGAACTCTCTTACCGTATGTCCGCTTGTGGTTGGAAAATGGAGTTTGCTCCGGAGGCGATTGTTTATCACACGCACCCTGAAACGCTCTCGAAATACCTGGCAAAGAAATATAAGTTCGCATTCTGGCGGATGCTCGCGGTCCGAAAGAATCCCCCAAAAGCGGTAACCGACAGCCATACCCCGCAGCTTATGAAACTTCAACTGCTTTTTCCGCCTGCGCTGTTGCTCGCGGTAGTTTGTGATTTCGTCATGCGGCCGCCGGTACCTGTAACGGGATGTGTGTTCGTTGCGTTTCTGGTAAGCACGTTGCCATTCACCGCATCCGCAATGAGGAAGGATCCCGTCGTTGGTCTGCTGTCCCCGCTATTGCTCGGGCTAAGAGCATGCGCGCAAATGCTCGGAGTGGCGGCTGGTATCGCCGACGGTTACCGAAGCACTGTTCAGATCCAGACAAAGCCTGCTGCATAAATCCATAGAATATGTCTTCGACAATCAACCCGGGCGAACTCGTTGATTCGGTAGAACCCACTCCGGCATTACCTTCCGGATTCGGACCCGAAAACCGGCAGGGCTTTATGGGCGCCATTTCTAAAAATGTTTTCGCGAGCCTGGCGCGCGTGCTGGTGGTCTCGCTCGTCGCGCTGGTTCTGCCTGCTTATCTAACTCACCACCTTCCCGTTACAACCTACGCTGCATGGATCCTTATTCTTGAGCTCGGCGCATACGTTTCTTATCTCGATCTGGGAGTCCAGACAGCAGTTTCCAAATTTGTCGCAGAGTATGACGCAAAAAAGGATGAGCGCGGAGCGGGCCAGCACGCAAGCGCAGGGCTGGCACTCATGTTGCTCGCAGGCGCGCTTGGTGTGGCGCTTACATTAGTTCTTGCCTGGCAGGTCCCGCTGCTTTTCCGCGCCATGCCTCCGAATCTCTATCACGACGTCCGCGTTAGCGTACTTTTAATCGGGATTTCGCTTTCGTTCGGTCTGGTTTGCGCCGCATATTCCGCGGTTTTCCTCGGACTCCAGCACTACTGGATCCCCATGACGATCACGATTATGAACCGCATCGTGTTTGCGGTCGTCGTCATTGTGATCGTGGCTTTGCATGGCAATCTTGCCGCAATGGGGGCCGCTGTGGCCTTTATCAACGTTGTGAGTGGTCTAGCTCAAATCTTTGCCTGGCACAAAAAGGCGTCTCGCATTCCGATATCGGTCCGATTGTTGAAAGTCCGCATTTTCAAGAGGGTTGCACAATTCTGTACTCTCCAATCCATATGGACGATCGCGATGCTGTGTATCACTGGACTCGACATCACCATCGTCGGTCACTATGACTATGCAAATACTGCGTACTATTCGATCGCAGCACTTCCGACGACTTTTGTATTAATGATGATGTCATCCCTGTTGGGCCCGATTATGCCTGCCTCATCCGCCATGAGCACGCAGAGGTCGCCTGCCGCGATGGGAAGCTTTCTAGTCAGGGTCACTCGCTATTCCACGCTGGTGCTCCTTCTCACGGGCCTGCCGCTCATAGTCTATGGACTGCCCCTGCTGCGCCTCTGGGTCGGGGCGGCATACGCGTCGAAAACGATCGAATATTTAAGAATTCTTGTTTTCGCCAGCATAGTTCGTAACCTGTGCGCGCCTTACGCGACCCTGATTACCGCGACCAACCGGCAGGGCGCGGCTACAGTGGTCGCGATTTGCGAGGCGGTAGTAAATCTGGCAAGCAGCATTTATTTCGCTCGCGTATATGGGGCCGTCGGCGTGGCGTTTGGCACTGTACTCGGTGCATTTGTGAGCTTATTACTGCATTTTGCCTTCACCATGCACTACACCTTTTCAGCCCTCTCGGTATCTCGCCTAAAGCTATTCTTCAAAGGGTTGCTGCAACCGGCGATCATTGCGATTCCATCCATCGCTCTCATGTCGTTTTTCTCATCGCCAACGCAGATGGCCTGGACCCCAGCTTTGGTATGGGGAATCAGCACTCTTTTGCTCGCATGGTTCGCGGGTTTAAAGGTGCAGGAGAGGCATGATTTAACGAGCTTTGCCCGGCAGCGCTTCGCTTCGGGAACACGATATGCGGGTTTTTGACGGGAGAGGACCGAGCAGCCATGAATCTTTGGTCAGATTTTCTCGATCATGATGAGCGGATTATCCATAAGTGGAAGCATTACTTTCCAATCTACGAGCGTTATTTCAAAGAGTTTGTCTATAAGCCTGTCACGCTTGTTGAAGTCGGTTGCGGGCGAGGCGGGTCCTTACAAATGTGGAAGCGTTATTTTGGCCCGCATGCGCGAATTATAGGAATTGACGTTAATCCTGCGTGCAAAAACTTTGAAGAAGACCAGATTGAGATCCATATTGGTCCTCAGCAGGACCACAGTTTTCTTCAAACCGTTCTCGACAAGATCGGTATTCCCGACCTTGTGATTGATGATGGCAGCCACGTGATGAGTCACATCACCGCCACCTTCCAATTTCTTTATCCGCGAATGTTGAAAAATGGCGTGTACCTGGTAGAAGACCTGCACGCTGCCTATTGGGACGAATATGAAGGAGGTCTGTGTAAGCCTTCCACGTTCGTCGAGCACTGCAAGCATTTAATCGACGAATTGAACGCGGATCACACTCGCGGCGCGCTCGAGCCTACAGAATTTACCAACACTACATTGGGAATCCATTTTTACGACAGCGTAGTTGTGTTTGAGCGCGGCACTTATACAAAGAAATTCGCCCCGGAAACGGGTAGCAAGATGGACAAACTGGAGTGGAAAATTCGGCAGAAGCTGGGATTGGGAGTTCCATAGTTGTGTCGATGCTGGCTAAACGACGACCTTCTTGCCTGGGCAAATTCCCCCCGGCTGACCGCATCCAACCTGAGCCAATTTGACTATTCCAGTCCAAGGAATGAGATAGGTTTTTGTGATTGCAGAAATTGAATATTGGAAGTCGGTCGTAGGCGGTCTGGTCGCTCCTAAAGTTAGGGTGCTGCCCTATGTGCCGCGAACGCGGAAATTGCCATCGAGAGTTCTTTCTTCGCCTACGGCATGGAAAGGGATCGAAAGTGTACTGAGCGACCTCATCCTGCGGTTCAATATCGGCGACCGTCGTTGTCTGGAGTTTGGCGTTGAATATGGATACTCTACCGTCGCTCTTTCATCTTTTTTTGACACGGTCACTGGAGTAGATATTTTTTGCGGCGATAAGCATACCGATAACAAGAACGATATTTTTACGCAACTTCAGCACGGCTCGCGGGTTTTAATAACATCCGCTTGGTCCGCAGCGATTACCGTGACTGGATTGCCAAAGACGACAGCTCATACGACTTGATCCACGTGGATATTGTCCATACCTACATCGACACGTTTCGCCTGCGGATTTTGGAGTGCACAGCCATGCCAAATGCGTTATGTTTCATGACACGATTGAGTTTTCCCGCGGTTAAGCGAGCCGTCACTCGACATTGCTCGGCAGACAGGTAATGCAGCTTCTACAACTTCGAAGAAAGTTACGGGTTGGGAATTTTAGTCCCAGACTCACACAACGCATTTCGGCCAGTAAGCATCGCATACAACCGCCATCTGTTACTTTTTCAGGTTGGACGTGAAATGCGCAATATTGGTGCGCATTTCCGTAACAGCGCGATATGACAGGCAATCTCCCGTATGCGCAGTGGTTGTTTCCTATCATCCATCCGCCAGTCTGGCGGAACGCTGCCAACATTCCGGGCACAGGTTCGCGCACTCGTCGGAGAGACAACGGCTCAACAGCGGAAGAGATCGTCGCGTCAACTTCGCATCGCGAGCCAGCATCCGCTCGGCTTTTACCTGATTGAAAATGATGAAAATCTTGGCATTGCCGGAAGCTTGAACCAAGCCGCACGTTGGGTGAGGGGGCAAGGCTATGGCTGGGTGCTTTTTCTCGACCAGGACAGCAGAATCACGAATGCTTTTGTGGACCAAATGTTTGCAGCGTGGAATCATCCTGAGCGGGAACTTGCATTGCAGCCGTGCATCCAAGGTATGTGGATCCAGTGACCGAACTGAACCTTTGTGCGGCGCGCAAATGATGGAGGGCCTGTGATTTCGATGACTTCGGGAGCGCTCTTGCCGATGTGGATTTTTGAAAAAATTGGATGGTTTGCGTCGGAATATTTTATTGATTGTGTGGATTTCGAATATTGTTTTCGCATCCGTGCCGCGGGGTGTTTAGTTGCGGACGCAAAGGAATGCGGTACTGCTTCACGCAAGTGGTCAGGCAAACAAGAGCAATTCACTTTTCGGATTCAGTTTCGTCCCACTCACTACAATGCCGCCAGGCGCTACTACATTTCGCGTAACCGGATCGCGCTTTACCGGAAATATTTCCGCGTTTTTCCTCGCTGGATCTTGCAATCCATGTACGACAGCTCTCGGGAAACGATCAAGTGCTTCGTGAGCGAGCAGGAACGACTGCCAAAATTCCGCAGCTTCATGCTGGGAACCTGGGACGGGCTGACGGCAGGATGGGGAAGCGCAACTGTAGGGAGCGAAGCCAATTGATTCTAATCCCCAGGTCACCTGCATCGTATGTGAATTGGAATGGATGGCAAGACACAGTCGACTGCCTGCACGCCTTGAAGGATTCCACATTATCCGAATCAGAACATAATCGTGGTTGACAATGGCTCAACAACGACTCCAGTAACAGAATACGCGGCGGCTCGATCCGGATGTTTTGCTGATGGAGAGCAAAAAAAATCTCGGTTTTGCCGGGCGGCAACAACTTGGAATTTGTTATGCGCTTGAGCAGGGCTCTGAATTTTGTGTGGCTGCTGAACAATGACACTACCCCCGCCCGAATGCACTCTCCGAGCTGGTTGCAACCGCTCTCACCGACAACAAAATTGGAGCTGTCGCTTCCGTTCGTTACTTCTGCCGATTCGCCATCTTCGGTGAGGCATGGGCAGGCGCGCGGGTAAATTATGGAATCGGTTATGGAACGAACAGCACGAAGCCTCGGTCTGACCAGTGGTTTCATTCTCTCAATGGCACGAGCATGCTCATCTCTCGTGCAGCACTCGAAGACGCAGGAATGCTCGACGAAGGTTTTTTTCTTTATTGGGAGGACACGGAATTCTGCCTCCGGTTGCGCAAAAAAGGGTGGCGTCTTGCCGCCGCGCCCAACTCCAGCGTTTTACACAAAGTAAACGCCAGCACAGGAGGGAACAAGACCGCGCTCGACCGCTACCAGACGGCTTCAGGATTGCGTCTGCTTAGACTTCATTCTCCGGCACCGCATCTGGCGTCGCTGGCATTCTTGCTGATTCGTTTTGGGCGCCGTCTCGCTCGATTGCAGTTTGGCCGCTGCGGAAGTGTTTGGGCCGGGTTCCAGGATTATCGTCACATGCGGCCCATCTCCCCTAAAATACGTTGATGCGGTATGCCATGACGGCTTTACCCTGGAACGCGCTTTTCGCCCTCGATGTTGTTTTGATCGCCCTCTTCGCGTTTTCTTATTACTTCAAGTGTTATCGAAAGGGCTATCGCCTGGATTTTTGGTATGCGCAGTTGTTTCTTCTTCTGCGTTTTGCCGAACATGATCATGCTCCCTTTCGCCAAGGAGCAGGCTAAACGTCATCGTTCTCGGAAAAGACATGGATGCCGTCATAGCCGTGCTTCCGGTTGTATTTCTGGTTACACTTGTCGGATATTTTGCCGTACTGATGGGCGGAGGATTGTGGCGGCTTCAGCTCGGAATGGGCGCTCGCAACGCTGCGAACAGAGTGCTGGATATTGTCCCCCAATGTTCGATGATGCTTATGTCGTCGCGGAACGTTCTGGTGTTTCAATCGTTACTTTGTCTGTTGCTGCATTTTTTAATCCTGGCCTTCTATTTTTTGCGAAGTGGTTTTGCTTTTGACCTGGAAGTACACCTTCGCGAACCCGGAACTCCGTCCGGTAGCTTTGCTCATTTCGAATTACTCGGTCATTATTGTCTCCCATTGCCTGGCGCGATATGTGGACAAGAAAGAAAAAATCCTCTTGCCTGCACCGTGCTCCTGACTCTGGGCCTGGCATTTTTCGGCGCAAGAGGCAATGTACTCACCAATTTTATTCAGCGTCTTGCTTTGCTATGTAGTCAAACTTCGCCGCCGAATTAGCTTGTTCAAAATCATCATCGTCGCGTCATTTATCCTGGGTTCGCTTTTTATCTGGGAAATCCCCGCAGCGGAGAATATTCGTTGCGTGGATTATTGACTCTTGGTCTTTTTGGTTTTATGCGAAATAATTTTTGAACTGCGCGATTTGCGTGGGCTGACGAGGATGGAACCACGAAATTTGGGCGGGAAAACAATATCTCGCCGCCCTGCTGGCTTTCGTCCCTTGCTTCGCCTCTCAATTTCGCGATACCGTGGGTCTTGGCGTCGCGACTGCCTCTACCGTGGGGACTGGATCCGCAGGTCCACCCGGTTTCGTGGCTGGGATGTTTGGCGAGGCTTCTTCAACTTCGGCCTCTTCGGCGTGATTGCGGTAGGCCTTGTCTAGGAATTATCTCAAGGCGTGTGGATTCGGACGTCAAAGCCGCATTCTTAACCTCGTCGCCCTCGATGATGAAGGCTTTTGCGGCGACCATGCTGCTTGGCATCGCAGGAACAGTGGCCGTTTCAGCCGGTTTTTCCAGCGTCTACGTGTTGGCTGGCGTGTACTTATTTTCGTGGCTTTGTCTTTCGGTACAGCGAATGTTCGCGCCAAGGCAGATTCTGGCGAACAATCCGGAGTAAATGGAAAAAGTCTCCGACCTGAACACAACAAGTTCATCGTTTTCCATTTGCTTCCATCGTATGTGTGGCAATGGCTTCCCCCGCCTTGGCGATTGTTTTGTCCCAGGAGAATTCAGCCGCTCTGACCAAGCCTTTTTCTCGCAACAGCGAACGCAATCCTGCGTCATCCACGATTTGCTTCATTGCTTGAGCAATCTCATCTACGGAAGCGGGATTCACCAGCAGCGCCGCATCCGCCGCAACTTCCGGCATGGCCGTAACATTTGAAGTCACCACAGGCGTGCCGCATGCCATCGCTTCCAGCACCGGCAATCCGAAACCCTCATACAGGGAAGGAAAAGCAGCGCCAACGCCCCCCGATACAAAGACGGCAGGCGTATTTCCGGAACTGTCCCGATGAAATGCACCCGGGTGCTTACGCCATGTTGTGCAGTCCATCCCGAGATTTCCGGTGTGGCTTCTCCAGTGAACACCAAGTGCATCTGCTCAAATATCCGCGCCTTAGCGAAAGCTTCGAGGGTCCGGAATTCATTTTTGTGGCGCTTGCGATTGCTCACGCATAACAGATATGGAGAATGAAATCCGTAGACATCTTCACCAGGGTGGTATGCGGAATCCACTCCGCAGCTGACATTGACCACCTTTTCTGCCGGAACTCCGGCCCACTCGACGATTTGCGTCCGGGT
>CAWHQK010000049.1:0-12574 GCA_963831435.1 uncultured Acidobacteriota bacterium | reverse complement strand
GGCCGTTCTGGACGTGGCCCGACGATGCTCATGTCACCGCGCAGAACGTTGAGAAATTGCGGCAATTCATCCAGGTTTGTTTTCCGCAAGAAAGAACCGATCGCCGTTCGCCGCGGATCTTGTTCGCACGTCCAGCGAGTATCGCCTTCTTCCGCGCTGCCGCGGACAGCCATGGTACGGAATTTAAAAATCTGGAACACTCTTCCATTCAGTCCAACCCGGTCCTGAACAAAGAAAATCGGTCCGCCATCCGCTATCTTTATCGCCAGCGCAATCAACAACGTCAACGGGAGCGTCACCAACAAAACGAATACTGAAAAACCAAAATCAAATACACGCTTCTCAAAAAGATAGGAACCAGTCTCGGCCAGGGTCGGCCGGAGATCGAGCATGTTGATTCCTCCCAAGTCAATCAGGCGATCGCGAAGGCCCACCCCCGCTCCGAGATCAATTACCACCCGCGTAGGAACGCATAGGCGCTCTAGTGCGGGAGCGATTTTGTGAACTTCGCTAAGGCGGCTTGCGGGGAGAGCAATGATGATGTCATCAATGGAACTTCCATTGGAAAATGCGGGGAGCCGGTCCAGTTCATAGATGGGCCCATGCACCGAGATATCCTGCCCCGGAAGACGCACGAAGCCAACAACTCTGCAGGGCAATACCTCTTCATGTACAAGCGAAGCGTGAACGCGTTGGGCAAAACTGTCCGTCCCGACGATTAAAATTCGGACCTCATTCCTGCCACGTCGGCGCATGTGCTCCAAAAAAACCCGGAATACTACGCGGACGGTTGTCGCCAGAACGAACAAAACAACGGCACTCGTTCCCACCACCAGGGGCGAATAGCTTGCCGGCGGGTAAAGAAGTCCTGCCACCACGACCACCGCGTAAGTAAAAGCTTCGCCCTCAAGCAGTCGACGGGTCTTCCCTGACGGCGCATATAACTGCTCAACATTCCAAAGACCTGATTCTTCAGCCGCAATCGCCCAAACGATAGTTGTGAGAAGCAGAATGCCCCAATAAGACGGGACGCCGACGGCCGATCTTCCAAATAAGTGGCCAACGCCGAAGCGCAGATCAGCTGCAATGAAATAGGAGCACGCGGGTAGCAGCAGCGTTACGATCTTTAGATATAAGCGAGCAAAGCTAAGGCGACTACGGATCATACCTTACTGGTCTTTCTACTGCGACTAAAACGAACACGGATTGCCTTCCTCACCGGCATGCATCCCGGTTTAGCGTTCAGATGCCACCGTAGAAGGAGCAGTTGGTAGTAAGGGTTGCGCAAAAGCGAAAGTGATTTGCGCTCTTAGGGGGAGATCCGGGTCCCACCAAAAGAACGTAGTGGCTACCCCTTAGCTCGAACATTCACGAGCCAAGTTTTGCTCGCTTCTCTAAAGGAGGCGCAAACGGCAAAAACACCAGCAAGTGGCTTCCACTTGGATTTCGTCGTGGCTCTCAGTTCGCCTTGGAGCGTTGCCCCGCGATCACAGGAAAATCCAGTAAACTATTCAAGCACCACGCCCGGGTGGCGAAACTGGCAGACGCACGGGACTTAAAATCCCGGGTCCTTAACAGGACGTACCGGTTCAATTCCGGTCCCGGGCACCATTTTCCGCCGTATTCACTCGTCGTCCAAAAGTTCCTCGCCAATACCGAGGTGACCGCGCGATGTTTTCCAAAAGCTGTTACTTCATCTCCGTGACATTGTTATTGAGTTTCATCGTTGTACAGTGGGCTTCGGCGCAGATCCTGGAAAAAGAAATACCCGTCTCCGTCCAGGGACGAATTGACCACTTTTCGATTGACTTGCCGGGTCAGCGACTTTTTGTCTCCGCCCTCGGCAACGACAGCGTCGAAGTCATTGATTTGAGGCGTGGAGAACAAATTCATAGCATTCTCGGCCTGAAAGAACCGCAAGGCCTACTCTATGCCCCCAATACAAACCGGCTGTTTGTCGCGAGCGATGGAGACGGAACAGTTCGCAGTTATGACGGGAAGTCCTTTGTTCCATCGAAGACTGTTGGCGTGGGGGATGACGCGGACAATGTGCGTTACGATGCCCAGACCAATCACTTGATCGTCGGATATGGCGATGGCGGTCTGATCACTTTTGACACAAACCTTCAGATAATTTCGGACGTAAAGCTTCCCGTGCATCCGGAGGCTTTTCAGTTGGCGCGAAAAAGTCCGTTTACTTTTGTGAATTTGCCAAATGATTCTTCCATCGCCGTGATTGACCGCGCCACAAATAAAGCTATCGGCAAGTGGCGAGTTACAGCGGCAGCGGCCAATTTTCCCATGGCGCTTGATGAAGATGACGAACGTCTATTCGTTGGCTGCCGCAGTCCGGCGCGACTCCTCGTTCTTGAGAACCGGTAGCGGCAGCCCATGGCCATCAACTGCCCACTGTCGGAGACACGGATGACTTGTTTTACGATGCCGCTGGAAAAAGCTGTATGTGATCGGCGGTGACGGCCATCTGGATGATTCTAATATAGATGCCGATCACTATAAACCTGCGCTGCGGATAAAAACGGCCCCCGGAGCGCGGAAAACTACCCTATTTTTTGCCCCCACGCTCAATCCGTATTTTGTTGCCGCGCCAAGGCATGGACCAAACGAAGCCAGAATTTTAGTTTACCGGGTTGATTGAAAGATCTGCTTAGCAGTGATCAGAACCTGCCGTTCATCGAAGCTTGTTTTTCGTGCGGTAATTGCAGGGAATGTCTGTGACGACGCTGGTGGCCATGCCACTGGATTCAATCTGCAGATGTCCGCCGAATTGGGCTATCTGTTCATTAATCCCGCGAAGGCCTACGCCGTCGCGCCCCCCCGATTTTATTTCCCGATGCCGCTCGTCGGAGATCCCCTGCCCCGCGTCACCGATTTCCAGGTGAGCATGGCCTGCGTCAACATCTAGATGGACAGTCGCGGTTGAGCTGCCTGAATGGCGATGCACATTGCCGAGACATTCCTGAACGATGCGGAAGATCGCCGTTTCCACCTCGATGGGTAATCGCGGCAGCGATTCCGGACACTGGAGGTTGACATCAATGCCGCTCCGCTGTCCGAACTCTTCGACATAGCAGCGGAGCGCCGAAGGCAGACCAGCTTCGTCGAGCAGCGGCGGATGCAACAGGTGCGAGATGGTGCGAATGCCACGAAGAATTTCTTCCACCATTACGTTATTTTCGTTAAATGCCTTGGTCGCTGCCGGGCTCAACTTTTCCGCTTCGCGGCTGATTACTGACTGATTCATGGTGATCGCGGCAGAAGCCCGCCGATGCTGTCGTGCAGTTCCCGCGCAATATGTCTCCGCTCATCATCCTGCATCTTAAACAAGCGAATGGACAACTCCCGCAAGCTCTCATTCGCCGATTTAAGTTCCGTAGTCCGCTCCGCCACGCGACTTTCCAGGCCGGCGTTAAGTTGGATCAATTCATTACGGGCGCTTTCGGCGATCTTAGCTTGCTGCCGGGCGACCATTTCCGCATTCTTCAAACGCAGCAGGGCGGCCACTGTGGCGATGAGTTCGCCGCGGTCAATTGGCTCGGCGAGATAGGCGTCCGCGCCACCGCGCAATCCTCGTACCCGCGATTGCGGATCCACGAAAGTAGATGAAATATGCAGGATCGGAATATGCGCAGTCTGCGGTTCGCTTTTGAGCCGCTCGCAGACCTGGAACCCAGACATATCAGGAAGGTTTATGTCGAGGGTGATGAGGTCAGGATCGTTCGCGGCCATGGAAATCGCTTCCTCACCGTTTCTCGCTTCTATGACTTCATAACCCGCTTCACGAAGCGAGCGCCCGAGCGAGTAACGCAGAGCCTCATTGTCATCCACGGTAAGTATTTTAATGGAGGCGTTTTCAATCGCGGCAGACACGGAACCTTCTCCGCCTTCCAAGCCTCGCGAATGCTTCAAATCAGACATGTTGCGCCTCAATGGCCGGCTTGGTGATAAGAGAAACTCCCGCCCGGTTAAAAGCTTCGGTAAAGGTTTGCATCAGGAGTTCTCGAGACTCACTCTCTTTGGAAATAATCATCACGGCATCGCTCAACAATTCTCGCTCATGGTCATCCAGTACCTTGGATGTATGAATGATCACCGGGATGGCCGATGTAAGAGGATCTTCTTTCAGCTTGCGCAATACTTCGAATCCCGATGAATCGGGCATCGATAAATCCAGAATAATCATCGCCGGTTGTTCGTCTCTTGCTTTTTGCAGCCCGTCTCGTCCGGTGGCCGCCTCAATGATGCGGACATTCGTTTGGCCCAGCACCGACCGCACCAGATAACGCGATATTTCCTCATCATCGATTACAAGCATTTTTCTCGCCGCGAAATTCCACACGGCATTCTGCAAATTTTCCATCAGCCAATGCCGGTCAACCGGTTTTGTTGGAATCCATCGGCCCCCAGCGCCAGAGCTTTTTGACGGTTATCCATCACCGTAACCACATACACCGGAATGTTTTTGTCTGGGGCGACGCGCTTAAGCTCTTGCAGTAATTCCCACCAGTGTTCTCCCTGCAACAGAACGTCAAGAATAATAGCCACCGGCCGGAACCTTCCCAGTGCCTCGCGAGCTTGTTTGAGGCTCTTGGCGGGTACGGGCTGAAAGCGTGTTCCTTTCAGGTATTTCTCATAAACGAAAAGCGCTTCCGCATTGTCTTCCACGATGAGGACCGGGGATTTTTCGAAATCCAATTCCCGTACCACATCCGGCACGGAAACGATTTCGGTTTCGCCGGCGAAATTCAGAGGGATCATCGCGAGAAACGTGGATCCCAATCCAACCTCGCTCTTCACCGAAACATCTCCGCCAAGCAGTTGGGCGAATTTCTTGGACAATGGCAACCCAAGGCCGGTCCCTTTCACTGTCCTCTGCAACCTGCCCTCGACCTGCGCCCACTCCTGAAAAATACGTTCCGGTCTTCCGGCGCGATCCCGATCCCGGTGTCCACGACGGAAAATATCACGCAACCATCTGACGCCAATGCCGCCGAAACGCGCACTTCGCCGCGCTCGGTAAACTTCAAAGCATTGCTGATGAAATTCCTTAAAATCTGTGAAACTTTGGCTTCATCGCTGTACATCTCCGGAATATCGTCAGTATCTTCAAACGTAAGGACCACAGAGCTGTTCGAGCTTAGCAGGGGCCTTAGCATGCCGCGCAAGGCCGCGAAGAGGCTACTGACATTGAACCTTGAAGGACGAAGTGTCACCTTTCCCGCTTCGACTTTAGCCAGATCCAGAAGATCGTTCACCAGCTCCGTCAGGTCCTTGGCCGAGTTGCAAATATACCGGACCTGGCGATCCTGTTCCGGGCTCAGATCGCCGTCCAGGCGGTCGAGCAGGATTTGACTGAGCGCCATGATCGAATTCAAAGGCGTCCTGAATTCATGGCTCATATTGGAAAGGAAGCGGGTCTTCAGTTCGGAAGCGTGTTGCAAAAAATCCGCTTTCTCATTCAATTCGGCATAAAGGGCCACTACTCCGCGGTTCGTCTCGTCGAGTTCGCGGTTAAGCTGCGCGAGTTCCTCTTGTTTTGCGCGCAGCATCTCCAAAGTGTTCAGCAGATCTTTGTTCTGTTGTTTCAGCTCATCGTACGGGTCTTGAGATGCACGCTCGATGCTGGCCAGCGCCTTGTTAAGTTCAGCGGGTGACACTCGCGAGGCTTGGGTCGGAATCCTTTTGCCCAGCACTACGGTTGTGCCACCACCGGGCCTCGTTTCGATCTGAAAATCGTCCATCAACCGCTTGGCTCCGACAATGCCAAGTCCCATTCCTGTTTGGGACACATACTTCCCGGCCATGATTTCATCCAGATTATGAATGCCTTTCCCTTTATCTCGAAGGGTGACCAGGAGCATTTTCGCGGAATCATCAATTCGAAATTCGGCGGAGCCGCCGCCGCCATATTGGAATGTATTACGGGCTATTTCGGAAACGGCGGTTGCGATGCGAATCTGGTCCTGAGGGTCAAACTTCAAGGCAGCAGCAATCGCGCGCGTTTTTTGCCGCGCGATGACGACATCGTTCTCAAAACGAATGTCAATCGTAAACAGATTCATCGAAATCGTTAAACTTACCTATGCTGCTTTTGCCACCAGCACGGTTGCATCGTCTCTTCCGCGAGAGAAGTCCCGGTGCAAAAGCGCAGCTATCATGCTTGGCGGCTTGTTCCATATTCCCGGATAGCGGTCCAGATTCCAGCGAGCGGAAATCCCGTCCGAGTGCATGACCAGGACGCTGCCCGGATTCCATGGATAAGTGAACACCTGTACCCGCTCCATCTGTTGGCCCACGGTGCCATTGTAAGATGCCATGCCGCGGCTGGAGCCAGCCATGACAATCGCAGCCGAAATATTCCCAACTCCGAGAAAGGAGACCAATCCCTTTTCCCATTCGATCTTCGCGAGCGCGAAGGCCGCACCGCGCGTTTTGCGCAACGCATTGTGCGTGTCGTGCAGAATATCGTGCAGCGAGTTTGTTTTCGCCTCGGCCAGAATCCGTTCCGCCTCGCGAGCAGCTTCCGCGGCCAGAATGCCATGTCCCAGGCCATCCACTACCATCAGGACTGTAGCATCGGCCATGGTGCGTACTCTCCAGCCGTCTCCACACACATCTTCACCCTGGATCGGTTCTGAAATAACGCCAATTTGCAGCGGCGGATTCGGCGGCTTCGACCGCTTGTTCTGCCAGAATTCAACGCTTATCACCGTGCCCGAGCCGGGCACGGAATAAACATCGAAAGAATCTGAAATGCGCCGGATCGCTCCCAGTCCCTGACCCCTGGTGCCGGCGGTGGAGTTTCCGTCTATCAGGGCCTTGCTGATGTCCGCAATCCCCGGTCCCTGGTCCACGCTCACCACCCGCAGACCCGAATTTCCATTTTGCTGCAGGCGCTGAACCAGGATGTACCCCTTCCCTGCATGTTTCACCAGGTTCGTGGCCATTTCGGTTATTGCCAGCGCCACCGTTCCCTGCCGGGACTCTTCCATCCCCAATTCCTGGGCGAGGACCATCGCTTTGCGGCGTGCCGCTCCCGTCTGGCTGGCTTCGGAAACCTGAATTAGCATATGTCCTACTTCCAGCGTGTAACGGTAACCCTTGTTCCTTCGCCAACCTGGGAAACTATCTCGAAATCGTTCACCAGTCGCTTAGCACCGCCCAGACCGAGACCCATGCCCGAGCCGGTTGTAAAGCCATTCCGCAGGGCCAACTCGATATCACGAATGCCCGGTCCTTTGTCCTCGAAAATCAGCCGAAGGCCGACTCGGGGGCCATTCAGGGACTCCACCTGCACCACGCCCCCGCCACCGTAAATCACAGCGTTACGCGCCAGTTCACTTGCGGCCGTGACCACCTTGGTTTGATCAACCAGGGTGAAGCCTAATTGCGCGGAAATTTCACGCACGCGCCGCCGTACCGATACGATGTCAGGCTCGGACGCTAGTGGCAGGCTTTCACTCGAAGTGACTGCCATAGTCATCCTCGTTGGCGCCACCTCCTCTTATCGCGTTGTTCCCATTCTCGCCATTCAATGACGATCGCAGTACTTCCATCCCGGCATCCACATGAAGAGCGGTGCGGACCCCGGTAAGCGATAGGCCCAATTCCACCAGCGTAATGGCCACGGCAGGTTGCATTCCTACAACCACGGTCTCCGCATCCAGCACACGCGACATGTTGGCGATGTTGGCCAGCATGCGCCCAATGAAGGAATCCACGATGTCCAGGCTTGAAATATCAATCAGCACGCCGCGGGCCTCGGTCTGACTGATCATTTTGGTCAGGTCATCCTGCAAATTCAGGGCGAGGCGATCATGCATGTCCACCTGAATGGTGACCAGCAGGAACTCTCCCATTTTTAAAATCGGAATCTTTTCCAAAAGCGCTCCTAGCTCTTTTGCGTTTCACGAACAAACGTGATTCCCAGCTTCTTCAACGCCAGTGCAAAAGCGGAAGACAAGTTGGCTTTGGTGGTGACATCGAGAAGATTGATGCCCAGGTGGACAATGGTTTGCGCGATCTGTGGACGCACGCCGCTGATAATGCAATCCGCTCCCATAAGGCGGGCCGCGGTCACGGTCTTCAACAGATGCTGCGCCACCACCGTGTCAACGGTGGGAACGCCTGTAATGTCAATGATAGCAACGCGGGAATTGGTCTGTACGATGGCCTGCAGCAAAGATTCCATCACTACTTGCGTGCGGGCGCTGTCCAGCGTGCCAATTACCGGCAATGCGAGCACTCCGTCCCAAAGTTTTACGACCGGGGTGGAAAGTTCGAGCAATTCTTCCTGCTGGCGGCGGATCATTTCTTCGCGGGATTTTTGAAAAACCTCGGTCGTGTAAAGGCCCATGGCGTCCAGCAGCTCGGTAATGATCCACATTTGTTCCGCCAGTATCTCGCCATTCCCTTTGGCGTCGTCGCGCACCTGAGTAAAAAGAGGCCGCTTAACCGAAAAAATGAACGAAGCGGTTTCCGTTGGCGTGAAGCCCTGGGTGGCGCGGGTGCGCGACCAGTCGCTGAGCATCTCGCGGACTTTTTCCCATGCGGGGGATTGGAAATTCACGTTCCCGGTTTCAAAGCCGTCCTTCAAGAGCCGCAGAAATTGCGCGCATTCCGCACGCAAATCCGACTCTTTGATTAAATCGCTCCGTCGTATCGAACCCGCCATCTCCCTGTTCCAGTCGGCGAGGATCGCATCTCCGTTCTTTGCAACAAGGGCGGCGATTCCAGTGCTCTTTCTATTGCTATTCATCAGAATCGTATTCATAACGTTTTCCTTCTAGTTGGAAATCTCATGGGACACTCTAAGATCACCGTCAGGGCGGACACAATCCGCGACGCGATATTGTACGTGCAGAAATTGCTACCCGACGGTTCGCCAGCAAACATTGCTACACAGCCCAAATGATTGAAATCCGTGACTTTGGGAAGCCACTCATAGTCAGCTAAGAGGAGCAATTTCGGCAATACATAATTTCCTGTATCCCGAGCTGATTTGGAAGGCTTTGGCGTTTGAAGCGTTGCTATTAGGTAAGCTTCGAAAGACCTGGTTGATGGAGAAGATTTTGAGAGGGCGGAGATCCGAACTAGATGGAAACGGTGGCCCTTTTCGCCTTGGTTCCGCGCTGCTTTTGCATTTCAGAATGGAATTCTTCCACGGTAAGGTCAAGTCCCCTGCGGAACAGATCAAGAAGCGGGTCGTACACGCCTTTGTTTGCCCAGTGCTCTTTGTCTTCCGGATCGCTGCTCTGAATGCCTTCCGGTTCGACGAGTAGTTCTGGACTTGTGCCTTCGGCCGCATTGCTCAACGTTCCAAGGAAGTCTTCCACCAGGCCGCACTGTTCATCGGTGCTCTGGTTAAATTCGACTCCCATTCCTTTTTCCGGGTGCATGACTTTTACAACACCGGAGACCTGGACCTTGGCACCCGGCAAAGCGAGGCAAAGAATGACCTTAGCGCGCACCGGGAAGGGCGTACTGGTGTCCAGATAGCAGCCGCCCGTACTCAGGTCGGTAAGGCGGCAAGCCATGGGCGGATCTTCTACTTCTGCCGGAGCGGCATGCTGGTTGAACCATCCGCGCAGTTTCTCGCGCACTTCAGGGGTCAATTCCACAAACCGAATGCCAGATTGTCGCGACGTGTTCTCCCATGCGATCTCCACCTGGCAATCACAGTCAAAGCCGGTATCGGGCAAGGTGAATTGCGCGCGCACCTGTTGTCCGCTTCGACGCTGCAACTTCGCCGCTTGCACAGCCATTCCACCTTCGCCCAAGTCGGAAGTCACCGTGTTAACCCGTGCCCCCTCCTGCGTATAAAGAACAACGGGAATTTGCACCGGAATACGCTGGTTGCGGCGGCGCTCACTCTTCATCAATGCACGCGCCGCCCGGAAGCTGCTCTTGGCCCGTTCCATGGAAATGGGTTTGTAGAGCACAAAATGCGCGCCCAACTCAAAAGCTCCGCGCAGCGCCGTCTGGCCATCAATAATCGCCACGGCAACCGCCCGTTTGTTGCAGGGAGCGTTGCGGATGCTCTTCAATATCTGTGAGGCGGTTTCTTGTTCGGTGCAATCCACAATGATGGCTTCGAAACGTTGACGGGTGATTTTGTGGATGGTGGAATCGGCGCTCAGGCAGTGCTCCATCTGGATTTCCAGATCGCTCAGAACGCGGCGAAGCACGCGCAAAATTTTATCGTCCGAGCAGAATACCAACGCCTGCAAACTCATGACTTCGCCTTCCCCGATGGGCCCCGTTCGCCGAATTCTCTGGAAATCGTTTTCCTCTATGTAAAAGTCTTATTTATGAACGGAGTTGAGTCAATGGCGCGAAGTGGGAAGGTATGACCTTAGTAATACTCGGCAGGAAACCTTTTCATTTTGGGAATTACCGAGGCAAGAGAGTAACCGGACATAAGCTAGTATTTTCTTACACTTACGAAAACTTTCCCGGAATTGAATGGAAGAGTCCGCAATTATGCCTTTGACAAACCCATGTCATTCTGATATTCTAATTGTGGGTCGGTAGCTCAAATAGGAGAGCACCGGATTGATTTCTTCGGGCGGCTTAAAGAACCCGGAGGGTGCGGGTGCAAGTCCCGTCCGATCCACCACAAAGTTTAAGAGCCGCCTTCAGCTAACCCGCCTTCTTTGGCGGGTTCTGCTTTTTCCGTTTGCTTTCTGGTTTCGCTGGCGGCTTCACTTTCAGCACGTCCGCCATCACTTCCTTGAATGGGAGTGGGATGTGCGGTATCGGTTTTGAGTTCGTCATTTTCTTTTCCTTTTTCCGTTCTTTCGACAGAAGAGTTGGTCTCATCATTTTGTTGAAATCCTAGAATGGGCTGGCTAATCTCTGCTTCTGCAGAATCTTGCGGCGGAATGTTTGCCTGGACTTGAATCGAACGGCTATATGGAGCAGTTATAAATATTCTGTAGCTTAATCTTCCATTGAGCGCGAGCATCCCATTGTTGCACTTACCTGTTTTCGGGTCGAGCCCATCCATTGTTTGCAACTCATCAACTCTTGCTATTACTGCGGTAGCAAGATGGATCGCATCAGGCGTTTTAATGTTGAATCCATATCTCAATTCGGCAGCTCTATCAGTAATCTTAAAATCGGCGGAACGTTCGTCCACGTTTTTGCGTTTTAACACATCGGCAAATTTTTTCTTTTTCATCTGCCGTCAATGTTGCCAAGAAAATCTCAGCTCTAGTTATTGATGAGGTGACCAAATAGGCCTCCTTCCGAGCTACTAGTTCGAAGATGTGATTTATCCCAGTTCGAACATCTGCAGGCCAGATTTTTTCATCCTTCAGCCACGCTATAAATACACAGGTGTCCCAATAGATTACGGGCTTACCATTCTTCATCTCGAATACGACGCACCCAATCGACAGAATAAGATCCCAGTCATCTGTGGCGCGATTCCTTTCAGATCGTTAAATGTTGGTAATTTTTCATCGGGTTCATGTATCTGAATCTCTTCCGCGTGTACTTCATATGGGAAATCATCCCAGGTTTTGTATTTCAGTTTTCCTAAAACAGTTACATACTGATCCATGCCGTTGCGAATGACACCGCGTTGTTCTTCGCGAAAAGTGCCATTAACCCTCTTTGGCCCTATGATCGGATAGAGGCGGAACTTCCGAGTGTTATGCAAATTGAGATATTCCAATCTGCCGCTTACCGCGCCATGCGCGATAATATCGGGGCCAAGAATGACTTTTAGATTGTCTTTAAATTTTTCATCTATGATTGCTTGCCGAACCGTAGCACCTTCCTGTAGGCCAATACGTACCTCTCGAATGTGACTTTGTGGCTTTTTGCCTATTCCCTTGTAAGCGGTTAATCTGCCCATTTCTGGCTGTTGAATAAGTTTTTGTCGCTCTCGAATTCGGCGCAACTCAAATGTGAATGCTTTCAAAACGCGGTCTGTATATTGAGACGTGCGATTTTCTACAATTGGCTGAAGTACGAGTGTTGCAGGGCTAGAGTGCCTTAAATCCACGACGCGGTAATCCAAGGGATTTTCTACATTTCCTTGAGAAAGGCAGGACTCACTCTCCCCGAGAGCCGTCTTTACTGCTTCAAGTTGTGTAATCAGTTCGGAGAAACGAACATCGTTTCCATCGGAATCAGCGCCGATCAATTGAATTGTGAGCAGGCTAGACATGGCGGCATCTCCAAGTTAAACTTGAGCTGCCGAGAGGTACACTTCTACTGGCGCGTTTTTTAGGGAAACGCGATATTGGCCGACGATATTAGATTTTCCGCAAAGGTCAGCCTGCCAGCTGACCTTTTGCACTTTTAGCAACAACTAGATTCTTTCCTACTCCTAGTTTATTTTTGAGTCCCGCAACATCAACCGTTTTCCGTTAGCGCCCTTCAATGCTAATAGCGTCCTGTCGCCATCTTTTTCTTTTCGAGAGTTGTAACGAAAATCGAACTCGCTCCCAGATAGCGATGCAAGTGCTGCTTTCCAACCTGATGGTACACGCCATTGATACCACGCCTCAAAATAGAAAAGTAGCCTTCAATTAAGCAATATTTT
>CAWHQK010000048.1:0-65430 GCA_963831435.1 uncultured Acidobacteriota bacterium | reverse complement strand
TCCAGCCAACGCCACTGATCGATCCAGATTCTCGAAGTGCCACTGACCTTTACCCGGCTCAAGATCTGGCCAGGTCACTTTGGCGTCCCACAATCGCCACTGCGGCACCGGCACGCCCGGCCACGGAGTTAGTCGCTCGGTTCCATTGGGAAAAACCATGTGATGAATGTGCATGCCAAACAAACTTGCGGGCACCGGTTCTGAAGGCGGCGTCAGCGCAATCTGCTTGGGCGCGAAAGCAAACGACGCAACCGCGAATGACAGAAGGATCGCCGCTGCCATGGCCAGGATAATTTTCATTCCGAAAGAACCGATGCCATCTGCGGCGTCGAGCCGCGCAGTGCCAGGCATTGTTTAATGCCGTGCCTGAAGTTCTCTGCCATCGTTTCGATGGTGTACTCCGATGCAGTAGCGAGAGCGCTCTGGCGTAGTCTCTCAAGCAGGGACGGTGACTTCAGCACCTCGACCACGGCGTCTGCATAAGCCGGAACGCGGTGCGCGGTCTTTCGTCCGTTGTAGCCGTCAATGAGGTAGCTGGCTTCCGGGCCGTGAATGGCAATGTCGGTGGTGAACAGCGGCAATCCAGCCGCAAAGCTGTCCAGAATTGCCAGTCCGACTCGACCCGGTATCACGAAAATATCGGCCATGCGCAGTGCGAGGGCCTTTTCACGTCCAAATTTCTGCCCCACATAGTGAATCCATGGATTTGCCTTCGCCTCATCTTCCAGCCAGCCTCGGTCTGGACCAGCTCCAACTACGAGCAGCTGGAAATCCGGAACCCTTTGCCGGACCAGACGGGCCGCCTCGATCAGGAACGGGACGTGCTTGGTGGGCTCCAGTATTCCGCAATAGATCCCCACCGGACCTTTCGCGAGGCCTAGCTCCAATTTTGCCCGCTCGACTTCATCCTCGCTGATGCTCTCCAGGCTCCTGCGCAGATCGCCGGTATCGACAGCGTTTTGAACCGCGGTGATGCGATCGGGGGACACACCGTGCTCAGTCAGGTAGGGAACGATGCCGGTGGTGTACCCGAAATACCAATCGGTTGCGGTGAGGGCTTTCTCACGGAGCCAGTGCGAGATCTTCGACTGATCTTCTTCCATACACGGTCCCAGTCCCCATAGCGCGACCGTTTTTAACTGAAGTGCGGAAAGCAGAAACAGCCACGAGTTCATCAGGTATTTGTTCTCATGCCCGCTGATCACCAGATCGGCGTGGGCTATTTCTTTCCAGAGCGGCTGGTAGATTAACCGCCCCGCAAGCCACCGCCCTTTTACTTCCCTTCCAATCTCCAACGGCAATTCGCCACTGTCGCGGACTATGCCGTGCAACCCGTGCGGCGCGCTGTAAGCCACCCTTAGTTCGATACCATCCCGCTGCAAAATCTCGAACAGACGGGTGAACAGAGGTACCCGGTAGTGCTTCATCTGCGCCTGAATGATCAGGACCCTTGGCATAATTCCACTGCCTCCATTGAGGTCGACCTCTGAATTTCGACGGGTGCGCGTTTGGCAATAACTTCTGAATAAATCTTCTCTAATACCCTGGTCTGCGTCTCAAGATCGAACAAACGAAGGACGCGCTGACGGCCGGCCGAGCCGAACCGGCGTCGCAGGCCGTCATCTTGTAGAAGCTGTGCCAGATATTCCGCCATCGTTCGCCAATCTCGTTCCGGGGCCAGGAATCCGGTTTGGCCATGTTGCACTGCCTCAACCACACCGCCCGAGGCAAAAGCCACTACGGGTTTTTGCATTGCCTGCGCTTCTGCAAAAACCATGCCGAAGGCTTCTTCCTCCCCCGAATCGATCCTGACGCTGGAGGCGGCGAACACGCTCGCCCGGTCCATCCACCCGCGAATCGTCTCCGGCGATTGAGCACCCAGAAATCTGTATTTTTTGAGACTGCCCCTGGCCTGCTGTTCGAGACTCTTACGCAATGGGCCATCGCCGATCAACACCAACTCGACCTGAGGAAATTCTTTTTGCACTTCCGCCATCGCCTGAATCAGGTAGCGGGGCCTTTTCTCTCGGAGAGCCGTCCAACGAAGAGGACGATCGGTTCGGCTTCAACGCCCGCGGGCGAAAAGAATCTGGTATCCACTCCGATGTAATGAACGATGAGCTTCTCGGGCGCAACATTCTGTTCCAGCAACTTCCCACGGATAAAATCAGAGACCGCCAGAAACAACGAAGCCCCGCGCCGCAGCGTGTCTCTGTGAGCCAGATAGCGACGGTGTCCGAATGCGGCCTCGCCGCGCCGTGGATTGAGCGCGGTGGCATCCGATCCGTGAAAGGTCACGATGAGAGGCAGGCCAAGCTCCCGCGACAGGGGCAGAGCCCGCAGGCCGTCGGGGCCGAAATGGGCATGAACCAGAACCGGATCGAGAGCATGCAAGCCGCCGAACCAAATCCGGAGCCTTTCCAAATAATTTGAAAGCAACTTCGCGCACCTTCCCGGCTGTAGTGCCCGGGTTGATGGTGTAACAACTGCTTGCCGGCAACTCCAGGCCCGCAACCCTGCGAGACCCGGCGAAGGCAGGCAAATATTGCCGCAGGGCCTGTCCTTGAGCACGGATGAACGTCTCTGAAAGATACAAGAGATGATCACAGAAAATGACCACAGTAGGACGCGGGGCTGTCCTCATATGTATTCCTTGCTGCCGGCGAAAGACGGCTGAGGCTCGAAAGCAGGCTCCTGCCCGGGAAGATGGTCAAGCAGCGCGGAATCATCCGGAACAGACGAGCCAACTGAGCATACGGTGGAGACGTAAACCATCCATAAAATGGTATTTCCCACGAAGATCGTACTTTCGGTCACCTGGTAAAGCACGATGAAGGCAAGGTAGGCCAGAGGCCACATGGCTTCTTTGCCAGGCTCGCTGTAGGCAAACACCATGGCTCGACGGGCGGCGATGAAATAAACCACCATGAAAAGCGCAAGGCCGACAAACCCAAGCTGCAGCGTCAGATCGATGAAACCATTGTGAGCATGCGGCACTTTCCAATGCAGAATGGTGCTGATGCGATCGGCTTCGGGAGCTACATTCCAGAAGGCGCTGTATCCGTATCCCAGCACCGGCCGTTCCGCCACGCTTTCGAGGGCCATCGCCCATATGTTGGTACGTCCTGTGAGGGTCGCGTCGCGGCCGAGCAATCCAGCCATGCTATCCATATCGACCACGGCGGACAGAATTGCGCTTACGATCAGAACCCCTGCGATGCCCGCAATCAATGCTCTTGATCCACGGCGGCGAAGCCGGAAAACACGCAACAGAACCAGCATCGCCGCGAACACCACTAAAGCCGTTCGTGAATGGCAGAGGAAAATCAGGCCCACTGACACGGCGACGGCGGCGGTTGCGACCACCACATTTTTGGCGCGCATCAGGATCAGGATGCCCGCGAGCACAATAATTCTGGCGAAGTCGTTCTTTTGCACGAAGACGCCGTTCCATGCATCGGCATAGGCGGTATCGACGGTGGGAACCAGACCATGAAAAAACAATTCAACCAGCACGCTGATGGCGACCGCGATGCCCAGCGCAATGCTGAACAGGCGCACCTGCTCTCGCACGGAATAGCGCACGGCGAAATCGATACCGAAGAGCGTGGTTGCCACTACTGCCAGGCTGCGGCGGATGGTGAGCCCCGCATCAGCCGACCATCCGGTCGAAAGGACCGCGAACAGCACCAGAAAGATCAGAGTTTTGTTGGCCTTTACCGCGCGCAGAATCTCTCGGCGAATGGAAGATGCCCGCACCAGCACGATGATGTAAATCAGCGACCATCCAAACTGCGTAAGCCAGCTTCCGTCGGTGACCACATCCGGGTTGGAATTGTCCATCAACAGGGAAACAAACGCACCTGTCCCCAGAAACAGGACGATGACGGTGAAAGCGTTGTCCAGAAATTTGAGCGAGATTCGCATTTTAGTTACTGCGCAGTATTGATCGGAAGTGAACCATCAGTTGTCAGTTGTCGAGTTCCCGGTTGTCAGCGGTCAGTTGTCCGCGAACGGAGCGACCGTGTGGCGTTGCATGCTGGAAGCCTGCTCCGCTGATTGAGGCACTGGAAACGGCCTGGCACAAAGCCGGGAATAAAGGTCCACCGTGGCGTGAACGATCTGCGGCCACTCGAACGATGACAAATTTGGCCGCAGTTTGCGGCGCGAGCTTTTCGCCCACTTCGCAGCGGCGGTCAAAATCTCTGGCGTAAGCTCCCCTTCGTAGGTCCTGACCCAATCAGAGCCGACCAGCGCCTGCAGTTCTGGCAAAGAACCTCTGGCGGGAACCAGCACTGGCTTGTTGAACGATAGCGCCAGGATGGCTGACCCGGAATGCATGATGTCGGAAAATGGCAACACCACCAGATCTGCGGCCGAAAACAGCATCTGAACCTCGCCCCTTGGAATCCGCCGCAGATCAAGCCTTATGCGCTCATCGGCCGCTGCGGCCGCTTCCACATAGTGTCCGTGTCTGGGTTCCGCGCGGCCTGCGATCAACATTCGGCCGTCCGGTAGTGAGGAATTACGAAACGTGGTGACGAGGTGAGGCACGTTCTTGTAGGGAGACACTGCACCGAAAAACAACAGCACAGTTTGTCGAGGCGCCAGTCCCAGCGCAACCCGAGCGGAGACTTTACCCACCGGCGCTGGATAAGCCTGACGATAGTGTCCGTGAGGTATCACCGCGCTTTCCGCATCGCGCAAACCAGGAACATCAGCCGCAACCCATTTGGCGCACGAGTCGCTCAGGCTGACATAGCCATCGAGCATCCCGGTGAACCTTCTCCAAAACCACGATTCCAGTGCGGGATGTGAAAGCGCATGGCTATGGGGGTTATGCACCGTCCACAAGACACGAGTCCCCCGCCAACGCAGCCAGGCGGTCGAAAGCAGCACCATGAGGGAACCGATCAGCGCCTTTGGCAACCGCCGATTCAGATAGTACTCCGGCCAGTGCAGATGAAAGATGTCATATTGTTTCCACAACGCTCCCCAGTACGCACGCCAGAGTGAAAAGCAGTCGACCTCCATTCCAAGACCAGGCATGTCTCGATACAATAACTCTCCGTAGGGATTGTCGGAGCGGCGGATGTCTCGTGGAAAAACAAGTATTCGCATGCCAGTCTTTCAACTCAGAAATTTTTCACCGATCTTTCCAATCAAAGGGCCGATAGCGCGTTTTCCTCCGCAGGTTCTAGTGAGGGGTCGAGCACCGCTGGTCGCGTCCGGCGGGCCAGAATGTACGCGGCCGCCCCGATGCTGAACATGAGTAGCGCGTCCGATGCAATGCTCGACCAGGCGGCGCCGCGCCAGGAGTAAGCCGGGATGATCCACAGATTGATCAGGACGTTAAAGAGTGCGACACCAGCCTGGATGCAGGTGCGGATTCCCTGGTATCCGGCTCCGGTCAGCGAGTCGGAAAGGAAATAGTGCAGAACTTTGAGCACCGGCAATAATGAAAGCCAGCGCAAAGCCTCCGCTGTGGCGGCATATTCCGCACCAAGAATGAGCGGAACGACTCCTGCAAATAGAAGGATGGCGACACACGCCGCAACCGAATAGGCAAGAGCCCCCCACACCAGCCGCTTGGCGTAACCGAGAGTAGCCGAGATTCCCGCAACACCCGTACGGAAAAAGTTAGGGTAAGCAGCCGCCAGCAGCGACTGTATGGGCACGAAAGTTACGTCAATCAATCGATAGGCAGCACCGTAAATACCAGCCGCTTCCAACGTGCCGAGGCGGACCAGCATGGTCTTGTCGATGTCGTTGTAGATGGTTTGAGCGCTCAGGCCCGCGGAGAAATAGAAGCCTTCGCGTATTTCGGAAACAGACTTCCACAACTTGAACTTCGGGGATCCCAGCATTGTCACGACCAGTACGATTGCCGCAACCGCTACCACCCAGGTGCTGGAAAAATAAAGGTAGCCCCACTGCAGCGCGGTGGGATGGCGGTGGATTGCAACCAGAATGAGCGCGCCGGCGAGCCGGCTGGCGCTGCCCATAACGTTAATCACGGCAGTCCACTGCAACCTTTCAAAAGTCTGGAAGGCCTGACCGCAGAGCTGAATGATGCTGAGGCCAAAGAGATCGGACCCAGCCACGAGCACCACCAGCCGAAATGGAATCGTACCTGGCAAGGCGAAGTGCGAAAGCACCAGGACTACGCCGAAGAGTATGGAGCTCGAAACCGCCGTGGTCGCCAGTGCCCTGCCCCAATACAGACCGAAGAGGCTGGCATCCCGCGACACATTCTTGACCAGCAGGTTGCCGCTGCCCACCGTGCCGAAAGGGTAGACAATGCCAACCAGCGCCACCACGCCGATGAAAGCGCCATAGTTGACGGCTCCCAGAGAGCGTGCGATCAGGACGAAATAGAGCGCCTGGATGACCAGGCGGAGTCCTTGCCCTAACGACATCCAGACCGTATTGCGCGCCAATCGGCTTTTGCGAAAAAAAGGGACCATAACGAAAAGCGGCTC
Organism: uncultured Acidobacteriota bacterium; assembly: GCA_963831435.1. GTDB lineage: Bacteria > Acidobacteriota > Terriglobia > Terriglobales > Acidobacteriaceae > JAICKN01. The sequence goes on along the minus strand of CAWHQK010000048.1, from coordinate 58,948 downwards.
CGGTAGCCAGAATTTCTGGCTACCGTGTCGGGGAGACTCTCATTACGTTCGACAAATCAGCCTGCGACCTGGGACGCATAAGCAAACTCAACCCGGTTCGCATTGCGCAGTTCGTTTTCGATCCACTTGTAGGTAATCTCCAGGCCAGTCTCCAGCGAAATTGTCGGCTCCCAGCCTAACGCCTTGAAGAGTCGCGTGTTATCGCTGTTGCGTCCACGTACCCCCTGGGGCTTGCTGGCGTCATGGCGCTTGACCAGGCTTTTACCCGCAATACCCAGATCAGGTCGACCAACTCATTGATCGTGACCAGACGGTCGGTGCCCAGATTCAGCGGTTCGTGGTAGTCGGACGCCATCAGGCGCACCAGGCCTTCAACGCAATCGTCAACGTACATGAAAGATCGTGTCTGTTCGCCGTCGCCCCAGATTTCGATTTCTCCGTCGTCTTTCGCCAGCGCGACCTTACGGGAAATCGCGGCCGGCGCCTTCTCCTTGCCTCCTTCATACGTGCCTAACGGACCGTAGACGTTGTGAAAGCGCACGATGCGAGTCTCGAACTTGTAGTCCCGGCGGTAGTAGCGGCACAACTCTTCCGTGAACAGTTTTTCCCAGCCATAGCCTGGTTCCGGGTCTGCCGGATAGGCGTCCTCTTCGCGCAACGGGCTTACGTCGGCGCTGGTCTGCTTGTAGCCGGCGTACACACAGGCGGAGGAAGAGAACAGAAATCTCCCCGCGCCATTCAGGCGGCTGGCTTCGAGCATGTGAGCGTTGATCAAAATGTTATTGCGCGAAATGTCCGCATGCGAAGCGGTAATGTATCCGATGCCTCCCATGTCGGCCGCCAGGTTGTACACCTGGTCGATTCCGCCCCGGGTCGCCTGCAGGCAGCTGTCATATTTGCGGAGGTCCACAACTTCGAATTCGTCAGCCGCTGACTACTCGTACTCTGGCGCCTTGATGTCGACCCCGCGGACCCAGTTCCCTTCCGCCTTGAGGCGCTTCACAAGATGGTGACCGATGAAACCGCCGGCGCCAGTGACCAGTATCTTTGTCTGCTTTTTCATAGTTATGAGTTCTCCTTTTGATGGCTAAAGATTGATGGCTAAAGATCGATGACAAAAAGATCGGTAACAACAAAGATCGACCCGCGTTCAACCGTATTTTTTGCGGCGTGGAATTATTGCTATACGGAGTTCAGGACTGCCGCATGAGTTCAAGGCACACAAACCAGGCAGTCTTTGGAATGGTGACCAGGTAACGTTTCCACAGGCGTTGCGGCTCCACGACCAGACGAAAGAGCCACTCCAGACCAAGGTCCTGCATCCAGACAGGAGCTCGCCGCAATTTGCCGGAATTCATGTCGAAGGCAGCTCCCACGCCTAACATCACTGGGACTTTGAGCTTGGCGCGGTGTTCATACATCCAGCGTTCCTGCTTGGGAGTGCTCAAGCCAACCCAGAGAACGTCAGCGGCTGCCTCTTCAACCCGAGCGGCAACGTCCCTTTCCTCCTCTTCGGTGAGCGGGCGAAATGGTGGGGCATAGGTGCCGGCCACCACAATGCCGTAGCGCTCCCAAAGCGAGCGTGCCAGGTCGTCGGCTACGCCTGGGCCGCCGCCATAGAAAAAATGACGGCACTGCGCACCGGTCTCCCGGCAAAAACTTTCCATCAATTCCGAACCGGTGACGCGCCGGCGAAGGGAGTACCGATGCCAGCGGCCCAGCCACACCAGCGGCATTCCGTCCGGCACAACCATATCGGCGTTGTTCAGGATCTCCCGGAAATACCCATCCTGGCGTGACTCAGCAACCCCGTGCATACCGGTAACCGCCACGTAACGGCCGCTCTCCCGGTTCATAATCCACGCTTGCAACTGTTGAACTGCATCGGGCGTTTGCACGGCGTGGACACGCACGCCCAGAACTTCAAAGTTAGGCAACATGAATTGTCTCGCTCCGTTGTTCGACAGCTTCCGACTGAAGTCTTACGGTTTGTTCGTAGATTGACATCAAAAGGGAGTAGTTCACTTCCGGGGTGTAGAGAGCTTCGTAGTCGCGCCGCGCCTCGTGACCCATGGTGATGAGTTCAGACGGATGGCTCCAGGCCCACTCGACTTTTTCAGCCAGGTCTTTGGCGTCCCCGGCAGTGAAATGCAACCCGGTCCGGCCATCCGTGATGACTTCCTGTATCGCGCCCAGCCTGGAGCCAATCACCGGCGTTCCGCAGGCGAGGCTTTCTGCCATCACCATGGGGAAGCCTTCGTACCACAGACTGGGGAGGACGAGAAAGCGTGCCTGCTTCATTGCCGCGCGAGTCTGGTTGGAGTCGAGTCTTCCCCGAAAGGTGACGTTGCGAATATTGTTTTTCGAGACTTCCGATTCCAGGCTGGCGCGTAACGGCCCATCACCGGCGAGCACCAACGGAATCGCCGGGCCGATCTGACTCCACGCGGCAAGCAAGGCGGACAGTCCCTTCTCCGGCGATAGCCGACCGACAAACAGCGCGTAGTCCCCCGGAGTCGTTCGCTCACCTGGGTCTGGCTCCACAAAATTCGGTTTGACATACATTTTTTCCGCGGGCAGGCCGCCCTCGATGAACTTCTGCCGACCAAACTCGGTCGCCACAACGTAGCCAGATACCGCGTCCGTCCAGGTGCGACGATGGCGGTGCGTCTGCAGCATCACCGCGACTGCGGCGGTCTCCAGGCGAGAGTCGCGATAGCACCCATGCCAAATGCTGCGCAGCAATCCCTGGGTTGTACATTCTTCGCAGACATGGCCGTCACGAAACAGCAGAGCAGCCGGACATAGCAGCCGGTAATTCTGCAAAGTCTGCAGAACGGGAATCTGCGCTTCCCCGCACGCCTCATACACTGACGGCGAAATCATCATGAATGTGTTGTGCGCGTGTACCAGGTCGGGCTGAAAGGTAGCGAGAATCTTCTGTATCTCACGCTTGCTGTCCTCGGCCGAGATGATGCTGCCTAGCAGGCCAGCCCGTTTGAACATTGAGAACTGCTCGATTTCGTGATTGCTCCGCAAGTAGGTTTCCACGTGGTGCCCGTGTTGTTGCAACAAGCGGCGCTCCTGCTCGAAGACAACGTCCTCTCCGCCCGGCTGCTGGTAGGTATTGTGGACAAGCAGGATCTTCATTTTTTCTGCCATTTCGTTTCTGGGGCAGCCGATTGTCGGCGCCCGCGGATAAAGCTTCGGACGAGAACGGAATTCAGAAAGAATACAGAAGCAGCCCACGCGGAACAGCCTATGCGGCTCCTGAACCCTTCACTACCGCGGGAATGGTTTGCGCGAGGATCTTAAAGTCGAGCCAGAGCGACCATTTGTCGATGTACTGCATATCCAATTCCATCCAGGTTTCGAAGGGCACGCTGTTCCGGCCGTTCACCTGCCAGAGGCAGGTGATCCCCGGCTTCACGCTAAAACGTCGCCGTTGCCAATCCTGATCGAATAGTTGGTAGTCACGCAGAGACATGGCGCGCGGCCCCACCAGGCTCATATCCCCTTTGAGGACATTGAAAAGCTGCGGCAGTTCATCAATACTCGTTTTTCGCAAGACTCTTCCGAGCGGCGTAACCCTTGGATCGTTCTTGATCTTGAACACAGGCCCGGTCATTTCGTTCAAGGCGACCAACTGGTCCTGGATCTGTTCGGCGTCGGCAGTCATGGTGCGGAACTTGAACATGCGAAACTGGCGTTTGTTCAGACCCACGCGCGTCTGTCCAAAGAACGCCGGGCCAGGAGACGTCCACCGGACCAGGATCGCGGTCACCAGAAACACCGGAGCCAGCAGAATCAGCAACATTGTGGAGAAAACAACGTCGAAGGCCCTTTTGATCAGTGTGGGGAATCCCTGGCCTTTCCCGGCAAACACCAGCGCTTCGGGGTTACCGTCCATGTCCACCGCCGACGAGTAGATCGGCCCCAGATTGAAAATCTGGGAGTCGAAGCGCACGGCGATTCCGTGCTCCCCAAGCGTTGACAGTCGGGCGGAGTGTTTGTAGTAGGAACGGAGAGGCAGGTAAATGGCGGCTTCATCCACAACGTTGTTGCGAAGGAACTCCGCCAGGCCAGCAAAATCGCAGCAGCGGATATTGCCGGTTTCGTCGAATGAACGAATTCCATCCCAATCATCGTCGACGAAACCCACGATCTTGTAACCCAGTTCCGGGCTGGTCGAAACCCGCCGCGCGAATTCCATGGCGCGCGAATTCGTCCCGATGATTAGAAGGTATCGGGTGTTGCGGCCGTGACGGCGCAGATTGAGAAGGATCGAGCGCGCCCCCAGGCGGCTCGTAATCAGCAGCGAAGTACAGAAGATCCAGAATAGAAGGACGAACCAGGGCTGCACGATGAAGATATGAAACATCCTCGCCAGGCCCAGAAGAAGAATTGACGCAAGACAGCTAGCTCTCAATAATTCATATATTTCCGCGCGCCAGGTCGTCAGGCGCTTGGACTCGTAGAGCCCGCACATCACGAAAACGCCATGCCAGATCGCCATCAAGAGCACAAACAGGAGAATCGTACCCAGCCTGATGCGCATGGCCATGAATCCAGCCAGGGTGATGGTTTTGGGCGACGAATAAAGCGAAGCTGTCGCCAGGCCGAACGAGGTTACAAGAATACAAAGATCGAATACCTTTGCCGCGTGCCTCTGGAAAAGCCTTTTTGTCTGGGGGAACATCAGTAGCCTCGATGGATCGGGGGTGTCCTAAGGTCTATCGGCCAGATAGCTTCGAACGAGAGGGCGGTTAAGATTTCGTGCAGAGAATTCGTCAGAGTCTTTTGTACAGAATCTGCGGAATTGGGAAAGTTCGTTTGTTGAGCACTGCGGCCAGGATTTTTATCTGCGTTGCCTGAAGTGTCTCCGCGATCTGACGGGTAAACTCTCGCCGGGTGGAATTGGCTTCCAGAACCATTACCAGCCCGTCCGCCAGCCATCCCAGGGTCACCGCGTCGCCATACTGCCGAAGCGGCGGTGCGTCGATCAGCACATAGTCAAATTCCTTGCGCAATTCCGCTAAACGTTCTTTCAGGCGTTCCGAGTTCAACAGACTGGGAAAGTCCGGAGTCAGCGACCCGCAGGACAACAGCCACAGATTGCTGCGACGGACTCGCTTGGTGAAATCTGCGATAGGGCCGTCTTTGAGTAAAGCGTCTGTCAGTCCGCGATGGTTGGGCACGCCGAAGATCTGAGTGAGCGAGGGCGAACGCAGGTTGGCTTCGACCAGGCACACCGATCCGGGAGTATTCTCGGACAACAACTCGGCAGTCTGGGCACAAATCCAGCTGCACCCGTTTCCATGTTCGATGGCCGCATACACCACGCAGTGCGGCGGATCGTCTTGCAGAAGAAACAGACGCTGCACCAGCTGCAGACACTCTTCGTGAGCCTGCTGGTCAAGCCGGATCGGGGTAGAGTTTAGACGCTTGCTGCCGCGTCTTTCGACCGGCAAAGGATGCGCGCGCGGTACCTCGGGCGTAGGCCCCTTCTCCAGGCCCAATCCAATATTCTGCATCAGCTCGAAATTTTTGCTCACGGTATTTCCACTCCCAGTGGATCAGACGTTTGCGCGACTCCCACGTGTTCGCGACCCAGTCGTTCGCGGTCACGATGTTCACGGTCGAGATGTTGATGATCAAGAGGTTGATGATCGAGAGGTTCGCGCTTGTCATCGGCGCCCTCGCCCGCATCCGACAAGCCAGCCAGGTCTTCTTCCAGCAGAGAAGACAAATCCAGGTCGGCCAGAACATCACTGACCATTTGTCGAGTAATTTCCTGCCGCTCCAGCGCGCGGCCCAGCAGAAGCGAGTTGAAGCAGATGTTATTTATGTTGCGAGGAATCCCGTCGCTGGCGCGTGTAATGAGCGCGATTGCCGGCGGGGTAAACAAGGGATGCCTGAAATCGTAACCCGCCGTACGCAAACGGTGATCGATGTAGAGACTGGTTTCGTCGAAAGAGAACGGCTTCAGGCGGGCAACCATGGAAAGCCGCTGCCGGAGCTGAAGCATCTCCGGCGATGCCAGTTTTCGGGCCAGCTGCGGCTGTCCCGACAGAATGATCTGGATCAGCTTCTGGGCGGAGTTCTCAAAATTCGAGAGCATGCGCACAACTTCCAGAACCGAATTGTCGAGATTCTGCGCTTCATCCACGATGAGGACGAATCGCTTGCCTTTCCGGTATTCGCGAACCAGCATCTGGTTCAGTTTGGAATGTATCTTCACCGGATCGCCGTCGTCGTCCGGAATCCCCATATCAGCCATCAGGCTGCGAAGGAAATCCGTCGGGCTGGCATGAGTCTGAAACAGGAAAACCGTCTTGGCAGTGGCATCGATTCGCTGGGCCAGCTGAAACAGCAAGGTAGTTTTTCCCATGCCAGGCTTGGCAATAACCGCCATGAAACCACGCCCGCCGGTGACGCCGCAAAACAGGGACGCCATCGCCTCGCGGTGGGTGCGGCTCTGATAGAGGTAGCGGGGATCGGGTGTGACCCCGAACGGTTGTTCGCGCAGTTTGTAGTAGTCGAGGAACATAAGGGGATCTGAATTACTCGCTTGACTGCATCACGCCGTTAGCCTGATTACGCTCTTAACTTTGGAATGGCCACTACCAAAGGAATTCTGAGAACGTCCACCACCTCGTTCGGGGTGTGGAACGACGGATCCATGTACTCTGCCAGATATGCCGCGCCCATTCCGATAGCAATTGACAGAAAGAATCCGACAAAACCGATCAAAGTGGCACTGTGCACTGGAAGAGCGGGTACGGCCGGGGGTATCGCGAGCGCAACGTTGGCAATTCTCTTTTTATCCAACGCGTCGGACGTACGTTCCTGCTCCCGCTTGGAGAGGTACAACAGGTAATTTGCTTCGTTGGCCTTGTTTTCCCGAACCAGATCCGCCTGCCTGAGAGCCTTCTGATCCAGTTCCACCATCTTTTCGCGCAGGCTCGCGATGGTGCGATCAAGCGCTGTTGCCGTGGCTTTTTGCGAAGCCAGGTCGGCTTGCGTCCGGGCCACGTCCTCGCGAAGAAATTCGTAGGTGGGATCGCGATCGGTGGTCTGGTTTACGTACTTGGTCTTTTCCGCCTGTTCAATTGCGACCTGAGTCTGTTTGATCTGCTGGTCGATTTGCTGCACCAGCGGATAGCTAGGGTCATATTTCATCAACAACTGGCCGCGATTGACCTGCGCGGTAAGCAGGTTGCCCTGCAATTGCTGAAGCAGCAGATCCGCGGAATTCGACACCTGCTGTGTTGTAGACCTCGCGGGCGTTGACTTCATCTGGCTCTGCACGTCGCGGATGCGGTGCTCATCCGCCACGATCGACTGCTGCGCGTTGTGCAGCGCGGCTACGGCGTCGGCCAACTTCAGGCCCATGTTGGTGCGCTCCTCATCGGGAGCGACCAGCCCTTCCTGCGAATCGAAACTGGACAGTTTGGCCTCGGATTCCTGCAGGGCTTCGTGATATCTCTCCGCTTCTTTAGTGAAGAACTCGAAAGATCCGGCGGGACGATGCACCGCAACGTGCTTTTCCAGATAAAGATTTGCCAGGATGTTCAGCACTCCGAATGCGACCTGCGGATCCTTTGACCTGTAGCTGACGTTAATCAGGTTGGTTTTAGGTACGATTTTGACCTTGAGCTGTTTGCCGAGGGCTTCAACCGCGCGCGAGACCACGCTATCCGGACCGTGTCCAGGCAGCATCTTTGTCAGCCACCAGCTGCTCACGTTATTTTGCAGGCCACAAGCCAGCACCACTTTTTCCAGGACGTCGCGGCTCTGCAACAGTTCAACTTCAGAATTGATCTCCTCTTCGGTCACTTGGGGCGCCATCTGAGGCAGTTGTGTCGTCGACTCAGTCGTCACTACCGGGTCCAGCCGTTCGCGATTGACCAGAATCTCCATTCGGGATTCGTACTTGCGTGACAGCAATACCGCCGCCGCAACCGAGCACAGCAGCGCGCATGCGAAACACACGACCGCCAGCCGCCGATGACGGAACAGCGGCGAGATCAGGTCCCGTAAAGTCGTTTCATTGACGGTTGCCCCTTCCAGCAGGTGGGTGGGGGCCGCCGGATTCATTCTGGCCTGGGTCATGGTTTTTCTCTGATTCGCGTGCTCATGCTTGGGATGCTAAAACCGACGAAGTTGACGACACGGAAGTACATCCGCACTGGCAACCTTTCATCTGATTTCTCAGTTCTCATTCCTCAGTTCTAGCACGCGCTGCCGATCTGTCGGCCCTATTGAAAAGCCGTTTGTGGATTGAACGCGGTGCCAACCGCGTACGGAACATATTTGCGGAACATGGTGATCATCTTTTCAGGTACGAAGAGCGTGTCTCCCGGTTGCAATTGAGCATCTTCATCCACGTTTTTTCCGTGATAGATGTCCTTCAAGTTCAGCTTCTTGACCTCCATCAAGCCGGGGCGAGCCTGGTGATAGAGAAAAATCTGCGTCTTGCCGCCGGAAGAGATGCCGCCCGCCATGGCGATGGCTTGCGACACCGTGGTATCGTGCCGCAACTCGTACTGGCCCGGCTTGCTCACCTGGCCGCCGGCGATGAAGTAAGGCTTTTGAAAATCGACCAGGTCAACATCGACGATCGGGTCTCGCAACACATGCTCATACGCCTTCTTGATGGCGGCAATAATTTCGGGAACGGTCATTCCCTGAACGTACACACTTCGCGTTCCCTGCAAATTGATGTAGCCGTCGGGCTGCACCGTGACGTTGCGATTGAATTCCGGCGACAGCGGGAACGACAAAGCCAGAACGTCGCTGCGAGTAACCAGGTAACGTGGGTAACGTTCTTGCAGCGTCGGGCGATCGCTGCTTGTATCCCCGTGGTTTGTATCCCCCTCGGTGGTCGACGGGTGCGTTCGAAGGCGCGGGCGATGTTGCGGGAACTGGCTGCGAATTGCTTTGCGCGGCGCTGCCCGGTGCGGCGTTGTTTTGAGCAGGCACACCGATTGGCGCAACCAGCGTAGCGATTACGAATGCAGTGCTGACTAATTGTGCGGTAGTCACAGTAAGTCTCCTGATCCTGATACCTTGGACATGAATGCTCGATCGGGCTTTGGCCCTCAAAATGTCTTCCTATCTTCCAGTCCGACCAGCCCGACGGCGAGGGAAGAAAGAGCGGGAATGCAGCTTCGCCCTCTCAGTCCCAACCGGGGCCTTCATCGAACTAGTCACCCGGTGAAACTGGTCTTTCCCCGTGATTCCTGCCTGTCAGAAAACTAGACTGGCATTTGCTGGAAGTGAAGATATCGTTTGGTCGTACCTCGTGATTCTCTTCGGCTCCTTGTACGAACTTTGTAGAAACCTCGAACAAACTTCCACAACTCACTTCGCGGCGTCGATCACGGGACACGCCCCCGTGACCGGAGAATCGCAAACCTGCAACCTCAAAGCCGTGGCGGGTAATTTGTTACTGGAAACTTCCTGCCACCGCGAATCCTGCAAGACTTAGATGGCTACTTTGCTGTGTGCGTATAACTCGGCCCACACAATTGATCCGAACTTCATTTGCCCCTGGGTCAAAAGCTGGAAGCATAACTTCCACTTGCACTTCGGCCTCCAGCGGAGGGTATTTGGTACTCAGTACGAACAATCCGCCGCATCCGATATTGGCGCAACAGCCTACTTCGCGATGCTCCTCTTCCCTCTCTCCATCGGAACAAGCGCCGGACTGCGAGTTGGAATCGGCGGAATGCCCTCCGCCCGGTTGAAGAATTCACGGGTCCGTCCCTGTTATTTGAAGAGTTGAGTCACCATAGTGATTTTCGAAGAAGTCCGCAAGCGGGCAATCATCCACCGGTACGGGGTCATCGTCCTCAGGTAATATCCTGTAGGCGGCCTACAGAAGTTTCCGTTGAACGCGAGTGAGAGGGGCATTTAGACTCTAGTGTGTTGGATGAAACACAACGATTTTTGCGGCAGCAACCAACATCATGATCGGGTTCGAACTTTAATTCGCAATCTTCGCGATTCTTCTTGCCTCTGATCCGCGACAAGCCGGGTCGTTCTCCCTCACTCTGGCCAGTGAGATCACCCCATATCACTATTGGAGTACGGGCCCCTATGGTGTTGTCTCCATCGCTAATGCCTTCATCGGTTCCACTCAGCACGCCAGAAAAACGCGTACGCATTCTGATTTCCGACCGCAATCGCATGGCCAGCCATCTGCTGGCCGAATCACTAAGCCGCGATCCTTACATTGAAGTCACTTGTGTGGCTGCTGGTGACGAAGTTCTCTCGTCGGCTCTGACTCACAAGCCTGATCTTGCCGTGATCAGCGCCGAATTTGACGGGGGACGAAAACCGGTTTGCAGATTGTTCGCACCTTGAGCTCGCGTCACCCGAAAACCGAGATCGTGGTTCTGATCGATGGCAATGCGCGAGGATCGGTGCTGGCTGCATTCCGCTGCGGAGCGAAAGGAGTGTTCAGCCGAAGTGAGCCGCCCGGCGAGTTTCGTGCCTGCATCGAGCGGGTTAGCCATGGGGAAATTTGGGCGGGACGGAAAGAAGCGGAGTTCTTGCTGGCGGCGATGCGGAACAGTCCTTCATGCGACGGCATCGACACTATATGGAAGAGGCCGAACGTTTGTCGCGATCGCCTCGCCATCATTGACCACGGACAGGTTATCGCCGCCGGTACTCCCGCGGAATTGATTGCGCGGCTGGGCGGCCATCACGTGGTTGAATTCGCGGCCAGCGGAGAGCAGAACAGCGACTCCACGGATCAATGGAAACAACTGCCGGGAGTGGAATCGGTGCATCGTGATGATGACGGCTTGGTTTGCCTGCACGTTCGCGAACCACACCTCACTGTTCCCGCGCTGCTCGATCTATCGTCAAGCAGGACTCCCATCTCTTGCACTTATCCACGCGGCAGGCAAGTCTGGAAGATGTTTTCGTCCGCCTGACCGGCCGTCATTTGAGGGAGGATTAGCGTGGCTGTCTCCGAACCACTGCCGAGACCAAAAGACGCAAGAGCGCCTGAACAGCCGCGTTTGCTTCGCAACGGACGCTGGTCCGGATTCGCCCACCTGCTGGCCGCGCGCATGACGGAACTTTGGCGCGAGCCGGAAGTCATGTTCTGGGTTTTCGTCTTTCCGCTACTGCTGGCGCTGGGTTTGGGAATTGCCTTTCGTGATAAGCCTGCCGACATTACTCCCGTCGCCATCGTTGCCGGAAGCGACGCGGAGAACACGATGGCGATGCATCGAACGTTCGCCGGAGCATTCGCTCATCCGCGCGCAAATCGCTGAAAAAAGCGCGGCATTGAAGGGTTTCCGCCTGGGCAAGTATGACCTTGTCATCGAACCGGATTCGGCTGGCGAGTTTCATTATGTTTACGATCCTGCGCGCCCGGAAAACGTCCTCTCACGCCGCGAAGTAGACGATGCTCTGCAATCCGCCGCCGGGCGCAAGAATCCGCTGACCACCGCCACTACCGTTTCGAGCGAGCCCGGCTCCCGCTATATAGATTTTTTGATTCCTGGACTGATCGGCATGAATGTGATGAACGCCGCCATGTGGGGCATTGGCTTCGCGCTCGTGGACATGCGGCAGCGCAAGCTGCTCAAACGTTTTGTAGGAACGCCCATGCGCCGCAGCGATTTCCTCACCGCCCTGGCCTCCAGCCGCATTCTTCTTATGTTTGTGGAGGTCGTGCTGCTGCTTGGATTTGGAATTTTCTTCTTTCACATGCGCGTCATCGGATCGTGGCTTACCATCCTGCTGGTTGGCACCTTCGGCGCGCTGGCCTTTTCGGGCATCGGACTACTCTCCGCCAGCCGCGCCCAAAAAATCGAGACCGCCAGCGGCCTGATGAACCTCATCATGATGCCCATGTGGATATTCTCGGGCGTCTTCTTCTCCTACGAACGTTTCCCCGCAGTGCTCCATCCGTTCATCAAAGCCCTGCCCTTAACGGCCCTGAACGACGCCCTCCGCGCCACCGTCCTCGAAGGCGCATCTCTCGCTTCCCAGTCGGGCAGATTGCTTGTGATGGCAGTGTGGGGCGTGTTGTTGTTCTTGCTGGCGTTGCGGGTGTTTCGCTGGAGATTAGAGATGGTCGAACGAAGGAGTCGAAAAAAAGGATGGTGGGCTATAGGATTCAAATCCACGTACTTTCAATACTTCATAACGCGGCAGATGGACCGATATACGGGCTTAGTACGGTGGGGTGCAAACGACAGGTGAAGGTTACTATGGGGTTACGGTCTTTGCCTTTTCCTGCCAATAGCTCGCGGGACGGTGCAGGCTAACAACTGCTGCTAGTACTTGCTCCTTCGTTCTCCCCGCTTTAAACAAATCATTCATATATTGGAGGTACGTGCAATATTTATTCATGTGCTCGGTGTATTTGTTTTGAAAATCAGTCGGCATAAATTCAGGATGTTTTACCAAGCCAATGCATGTTAAAAGAAAGGCTGAAAATGAGACGTGAGCCCCACCGTTCAGTGTGTCCATGGGAGTGAAGGAATCAATGCCCAAGCCGGACTTGAATTGTTTGTAACACGCCTCTGCCCTCAAAGACAGTGGCATTCACCTTTTGATAAAGAACGGATAAGCCGTTCGGCCTTTTGCCAGACAGCAGGTGGTGGAGCTCCTTTTCATCGGCGATAAATAGCGCATATAGAGTACGCACATATAATTCTTCGGGTTGTCGGAGCCGCGTATGCCATGCGAAAACACGGTTTTCTGCGATATCTCTACAAATGGAATAAGCTAATTCAGCCATTCCATGCAAAACCCAAGAAGTCATTTTTTCGGGATCTGAAAATTCAATAATGACCGCCTTGATAGCTGGATCATCGGCATGAGGTTTGTCTGTCTTACACCCCGCGACGGAACAATGGGGATTAGCTCTCTTCATTGAGATCTCCGTTCACCTAGAGTTCGGTCGTATGAGGACCCGCACATCGAGATGATCGCTTGGCGTTGAAAGATCAGTTTCAAGCGCCTGAGGATGAGTTAGACGATGATTTGGATCATAGACAAAACACATGAGAGATTTGCAATCTTGTCTTTGTTTGTACCGTGCGATATCGAGGATTAGTTCATCACCCAACTTTTTGTCAGTAAGTCCGGCGCGCGTCATCTTCGTCTCTACTACGACAGATTCATTCTTCAAAAGGAAATCAACACGACTTGCGCTTCCCGCATGGCGTGGTCCCCACTCTTCTGGGCGCACATCTCCGAACTGAACCTCAAGCAACGCGCCGAATAGATATTGCACGTCGTATTCATCTTCCACGAGTAGCGGTTGTCGTTCCATGCGCCGAGAACGAAGTCGAAGTACTACGCCATGAAATGAGTCTGCGAGCTGAAGCAAACGAGCGCTCGCCGTTGAAATATCATTTTGTATTTTTCCGGCTGGATAACGGCGATTTTCTTCGAGCCTAAGTTCAGTTAGCAACATTGGGAATAAAGCTGGATCACCGACGTCAATGGCAAACCGTCCTTCGAACCCTGCCATTCCGAGCTTATGGAATTCGAAATTTAAGATGTAATTATGTTTTTGTAAGAACTGTAAACCTTTCTTACGTAGTTCAACGTACCGGTACATTGCACCAACAGATTGTCCCGGGTAGAGGACGGGATAACGCACTAGAGTTCGTGTTCCTTCTATATAGATGAAGTCCGTATCAGTAGTCGGATTGCCAACCAATAGTTCATTGTTGATGTCTAGTGCGACGTCAAGGACCGCGAAAAATATTTCCTTGTCGAGGACTTGAAGCGTAGGCGCTAGTGGGACAGGGCTCATATCTTGCTCATGGTTTCTGAATAGAGGGAGATTACGCTCTAGTGCGCAGCCAAGCAATTGTTAATCGCCGTGGATGGCTGCGGATTCAACACGCTCGCGTTGATGTGTGTGCTTTGGACTTCGCATCGGTGAAGCGCTCGCGCTCAAGTGGACGTGGATTGGCTCAGCGGAACACTCTTCATGTGGAGTGTGGCATCGTACGACAGATTGTTGACGGTGTGAAAGATGGTGGGCGCTATAGGATTCGAACCTATGACTTCCACCGTGTGAGGATGGCACTCTACCGCTGAGTTAAGCGCCCTGCACATACATTCAAACAGTAGCCGCCATTTCCGTCAACCGCGCGGCCGCCCGCCTATTTCGCCCGCGTCAGCGTGAGTGTCGAAGCCGGAAAGTTCGGATCGTCTGATTTCGAGTTCAGTTTGATCTCATCTCCGTTGACTACGCCATCGTGTTTGATCGTCGTTCCATTGAACGAGACATCAAACGATATCTTGTCGCCATCCATCTTCCCATTGCTGATGTCGAGCGGCGGCCCCTGCGGTACAGCGACCGTTCCCGTCAGCTTGGCGCCGTCTTGCTTAAAGGTGAATGTTAGCTGAAAACTCTCTCCATTCGGGCCCGGCGCCTGCCCCGTCCACGCGCCTGTTACGTCGGCGGCGAGCGCGAACGTCGCGCTCAGCAGCACGAATATTGCAGCTCCGGTACACATCAATTTCTTCATTGGCCGTTCCCCTTGCATTGATTTGTCGCGGACTCGAGTTCCATCGCTTTTGCCTCGCCCGCTCGATGCGCTGGCGAACGATCATACAGCAAATGTCGAATTCTATATGCTAAATCTCAGCATCGTATTTTGGTATGGACCTCACCGTTGGCCGCGTGTATCCTCCACCCGGCCATTAAAACGGTTTGGATTGCTCCTCGCCCACCACGACGTCGGCAGTTCTGGACTTCGGCGCGACATCCAGGTTTGTCACCCTGCCGTTTTCCACGTGTCCTGAGATCGTGGTCCCATAAGGGGCGTGTAGCTTGAAATCTGCCTCCCAGTCTTTTGGCCACGCCGGCAAAAGCCAGATTTGCTTGCCGCTGGTTTGCATGAGCATAGATTCCAGCGTAATCATCCCCGCTCCTCCATTGTCGAGGTCCGGAATCCAATCGTGCGCCGGTTTCCAGAACCACAAAAAGCGCTGATTGCCATAGTTGGTGAATTCATCGATGGAAGCTTGTTTCGCCGCATCGGTCAACCCCAGCATCGCGGCTTCCATTCCATCCTGCCCCCAGCATGTGTCCTGCGGAAAAAGCCGCGCGGAAAAAGTGTCGCGGGCCAGCTTCAAGTCGGGCTTGCCTTCACCGTAAAGACGATAAGGAAACACCGCATACAGTTCGGGATTCTCCACGTTTTTTGTCTCGCCATATTTCTCCGCAGGAAGAATAACCTGCGCGCCGTCCGCGTCACCGCGACCGAGTGGCGGAATCTTGCCCTTCGCCGTCTTTCCAATTGATATCGCAGGCAGAGCGTCAAAAATCTTTTTCCACCTGCGGCGCTGGTCCCGCGTTGTGAGCGAACGCGGCAAACTCGACAACCGGGGCAGCAAATATTTCAGGCCAGCGATGTCTGGCGTGGGATTGACGGCGTCCAGCTGATACGTCTCAATGGATTGCGACGGCGACATATGGATCTTCCCGCTCGCATCCCGCGGCCAGTGCTCTCCGTAGTAGGTGACAATGGCGTCGCCAAAAGGGACTGACGTCGTCTCGCGCGAACGTTGCATCCTGAGTTATGTCATAGGCGTCCAGCATTTGCGCCAGCACTTCCAGCCCGCCCTGAGTGTGATATCGCATCCACCGGCTCTGCACCTGGTTCGTCGGATTGTCCCAGCCAAAATCGTTCAGGTTCGGCAAGCCCCAAAAATCGATCGTCTCAATGAAAGATGCTCCGGCGTGATGAAAGTAAGTCCGCGTGCGGTCTTTCGCCAGGGGCAGCGCATTCATGTACATCTCGAACCAGGGCTTCATCAAATCGAAGTCGCCGGTTGGGATTAGCGGCCAATAAAGCAGGCGGTTGTTCTGGTTCCAGTAAGAGCCGCCCCAGGCGCGAAAATCAGGATTGTGATCTCGCCAGCTTGATTCCACCGCACCCTGCATGTCGTGCCCGACCGTGAATAAGCCTCCGTTGTACTTGGTCGGGAGCGTGCCCCGGGAGGACGCTGCCATCATGTAGCGCTGCATAGCGAAACCCTGGGAAACTTTGTCAGCTTCCGAGGTGCCGCTCACATGAATCCAGCCGCGCTCCCAGAAATCCCGCCACCATTGCTCATGTGCCGCGCGCGCCGCCGCAGTGTCCGTCGCGGATTCTTTTTTCAGTAACGCCGTAAGTTGCGCTTGCCAGACGTCAGGCGACTCGGTTTGCGTAGTGGTAAGGGCCGTCAAATCGAGGCGGATTTCCTGTGCAGGCGCGGCTGATTTCAGAACCTGATTGCCATCGCTCTCCAGCCCGGGGCCAGTGAGGGCTGCGCCGAAACAGCGGTGAAGCAATGGGTCCGGATATTTGTGCGCCACGGAATCCAGATGTTCCTGCTGCAGGACAATCGGGTAAATGCTGGCCTTGTTGAAATGGAACCACGTCACTTGAGCAGGGCCTGCGGGAAGGACCGTGTCAGCTTCAAAATTCAGTGGGATCGCATGGTTCCCCAATCCGAACAATCCCCCTTTGTCCGGAGAAGGTTCATCGTAGGGATGTGTTTTGGTGCGCCATAACTCCACCGAGGCTCGCATGGTCGTAGGTGCATCCATCTGAGCCGTGACGTGAAGCACGGGATGATTGGCGTCCACCCAAATCCGGAGAACGTTCTCACCACTCTTGATCTCAACAGTCGCGTCTTCCAAATGCAATGACTGACTGAACTCCGCAGCTCCAACGAATGGGTTCGGGCTCAGTTTCACCCGCACCCGGCCGAGCTTCACCGGTTTGTTCAGCGCGGTCCACGCATCGGCCTTGGAAACCAGCATAACGAGGTCGCCGTTCTGCTCGGTCCAAACGTTCGCAGCAAGATCGCCGTTGCCGATCGGCATGGAATCGTTTTCGTTGCTTCCCAATGTAGTCCAGGTCACGTCGTTGTGGCCGACGGCCGATGGCGACTGAGCAAAAGTGTTGGCAGTGGCAAGGCAAAGTAATGCGAGCCACGAATATCGGGAGAATCGGTTCATCATCAGGAAGTTCTCTCTCCGGATTGTCACAAAAAGAAATTTTGTTGTGCAGCTCCGAACAGGAGCGGCTATGAGTTTATGCTCGCGACCGCGCTGGGACGTTGTTATCCTGGCGCACTTGGTCTGGACTGCTTTTAGACCGCTGCCGCCATCCATCGCCGCAGCCTTCAGTTTTATTGCGCACGATCATAGCGGCCGAGTCGAACCTCTCCTCCATATTGCCGTTCCGTGGTAGCCTAACCGCTGCGAGCCCAGACTGTGCAGGGCAGCCTCCGAAATGGCCGGTTCCCGTGCCAAACCGACTGCAGGTCATTCAAAAGAAGAGCCTTACCTCGACAAGGAACATTTCGATGCGCCGCAACTTTCTTCCTCCGACGGGGTTGAAGAGGATGTGAGCAGCATGGCCATGGATCGTGGGTTGCTCGCCGTGCCGAGCGCGCCCCTCGCTGCCGAGGGCGGTAGCTCCCCTTCTGCCGTTCTCACCGATGCCGACGTCATGTTGCGGGTCAAGGCCGGAGACGAATCCGCCTTCTCCTACCTGGTGCAGAAATACCGCCGCGCCATGGTGCATTTTATGTATCGCATGGCGCACAGTCCGGCGGTCGCCGAGGATTTGGCGCAGGAAGTTTTTTTGCGTGTGTATCGTTCGCGGGAAAATTACGAACCGACCGCGAAGTTCACTACATGGCTCTACCGGATTGCCACCAATCTGGCCGTGAACCACATTCGGGACACACGCCATGAGCGCCAGGGAAATATGGCCAGCCTGGATGAGCCTGATCCGGAAACAGGCCGTTCGTTGGATGTTGCCGACGTCAAGCCGACCACCGAGGAAGTAATTATTCAGCAGGAGCGGTTGGCGGCCATTCGCGGCAAGGTGGAAGCTCTACCTGACCGCCAAAAATTGGCCGTGCTGATGCACAAGTATCAGCAGATGGATTACAAGCAGATTGCCGAAGTGTTGAAGTTAAGTGAGTCCGCCACCAAGTCGCTGCTCTTCCGGGCGTATGAAAGCCTGCGCGAGCAGCTAAAGGAATTTGTTTAGAAGGAAGTAATGGTTATGAAGAGCAATTTCAATTGTGATGACGTTCGTGAACTGATGCCGGACCTGGCCGCCGGATTGGGTGATGCCGGTTCCGAAGTCCAAGGTTCTCAGATCAAAGCTCATCTGCAAAGCTGTGCCGCGTGCTCTAGCGAACTTGAGAGCTTCCGCCGCACCCTCGCGCTGCTCGATGAGTGGAAGGCGCCGGAGCCTTCGCCCTATTTTGACGTTCGCATGCAAGCGAAACTGCGTGAAGAGATGGCCGCCGCCAAGCGGCCCGCGGGCTGGTTGCACTGGCTGCGCAAGCCTGTGTTCGCGGTTTCACTCACGGTTGCCATCGTGGCTGGCGTCACGCTGGTCGAAACAGGTCACGCGCCGCAGGCCGGACCAGTTGTGGTTGAGCCGGGTACTGCCGTTGGAGATTTGCAGGCGCTGGACAAGAACCACGATTTGTATAGCGATTTCGATGTGCTGGACGATTTGCAGGTCCAGAGCAATGTAGTGGCGAATCCATAAGTCGTTTTTCGCGGGGCAAGGGTGTGCTTGCCCCTTCTGCTTGGGGCAACGGGAGAGAGAGTGTGTTGAACAAGATTCCAGAGCGGGTATGGTCTGCTTTCTGGCGTTCTGCGCTGGCGACGGTATTTGCCGCCTGCTTGGCCCTCTCTGTTTGCTCGGTGACCGCTCCTGCCGCTTTTGCGCAGCCTCGCGAGAACCACATGCACCAGGGCCACCATGCCGGCCAGTGGCTGCGGAAATACAAAGACGTCCCGCCCCAGCAGCAGGAAAAGGCGCTGGAGAACGATCCGGAATTCCGGCGTCTTTCGCCCGAGCGCCAGCAGAGGCTACGAGATCGTCTGCAGCGTTTCAGTAATCTTCCACCACAGCAGCAGCAACGCGTCCTGAACCGGATGGAAACCTGGGAGCATCTCACGCCAGAGCAAAAGCAGCGGGCCCGGCAGATCGCGGGTCGCTTCCAATCTCTGCCGCCGGCGCGCCGCGCCATGTTGCACAACGCCATCAACGAACTCCGTGAGGTCCCTCCAGGTCAGCGCGAGCAGATGATTGATTCCGACCGCTTCAAGAGCCAGTTCACGCCCGAAGAACTCGGCATCCTGCACGGTGTGGACCAGCTTCCTTTAGCTCCCGCCGAGGCTGGGGCACCTGAGCCGCACAACTAATCATCCGTCCCTAAACACTCGTTCCGCTTTTACTGGGCCAAGAATTGGGCCACCGCCGTGCTTACCTGCGCCCCTTCGCAAGCCGACGATTGATGTCCGCAATCGCTGCCCAGCATGACTGTCGGGGCATGAATCAAGCCCGCAAATTCCAGCGCCGGCCCAGGTGAGACCACGTGGTCCTCGAGAGAAACAATGATCAATACCTTCGCCTTTACCGTGGCCGCCGCCCGCTCCATGAATCCTCCGAACGGAGCGGAAACGTCCAGCGACATGACCGCCTGCGTGGTGCGGATATGGTCATTGGCATCCATGGTGGGGTCAATTTCATAGTGATGCACTAAGTCAGGCACGTGCTCGCGTGAGTGTTCGTGGTTGAAATTGTGCGGCGTGCGGAGGGTGATGGCTCCAATTTCCCCCAACGCGAGCCGCGCGGGGTTCTCAGTGTAGTCGCCGTTTTTCCAGGCCGGATCGTTCATGACCACGTCATTCTGCAAGTGCCAAAGCACCAGATCATACGATCCCAGGCGCGGCGAACCGACCACTGGAATTGCTTTGTCCATGAAGCCGGGGTAAGAAACCATCCACTGAAAAGTTTGCATGCCACCCATGGACGCTCCCGTGACTGCTTTCAAGTGGTGAATATGCAACACCTGCGTGAGCAACTGGTGTTCGCTGCTCACCATGTCAGCCATTGTGAATTGCGGGAATTTCATGTGCGGCTGCAACTTGCTGTTGGAGGGCGAACTGGAAACCCCATTTCCCAGCGGATCAATGGTGATCACGAAATATTTGGAGCTGTCCACCATTCCGCCGGGCCCGAAAGCTCCTGCCAATTGTCCGCTATTCCCGCCGAACCAGATTGCCACCAGCACCGCGTTTGATTTGTCACTGTTGAGGTGACCGAACGTGCGGTAGCCAAGGCGGCAGTCGTGGATCACCTCTCCGCTTTGCAGTTCAAAATCGCCAAGCACAGCGAACTTTTGGGGGCTGGTTTGGCTTGGAGTGCGAGACTGGGCCAGCGACAACGCGCTGATAAAGATCAATAGGGACAGGTGCAAGAGAGACTTTTTCATGGGATTGAATTTTACGCTTACATACCGAAGGGATGGCGCGGATGCACGGTTACAATCTGGCGGTTGTATTCGCGATGGGGAATGCGGACCATCGGCGCGAAAGCAACTTATCCGCGTAAGAAGCAACAAAGGTAAGGTGAAGAATGTCTTCTGGCCCGGCGCGTTCCTGCGTCTCTCCATACTTGTAATAGCCTTGCTGATGATCGGATCGAACGCCTGCGCACAGATCGGAGCGCCTGGAAATTCCTCGGCCTCTTCTCCCGATGCGCCTTCGAATTATGTTGCCATCACATCGCAGCAACGCTTTCATTGGTTTGTGACCAGCACGGTTGGGCCCACAAGCCTGGCGGCGGGCTTATTCAGCGCGGGCTTCGGCACCGCTCGCAACACCCCGAAAGAGTACGGTCCGCATTGGGAGGGCTACGGCAAGCGATATGCGATGCGCTTTACCGGAATCGCCACAGGCAACGCGATGGAAGCGGGCCTGGGCTCGCTTTGGGGCGAAGATCCCCGCTACTTCCGTGATCCCGGAAGGCCCATCAAAGCGCGGATCGGCCACGCGATGAAAGCTACTTTCTTTGCCCACGACCGCGAAGGCAACGTCATGCCGGCCTATGCGCGCTACATTGCGATTCCCGGAAACAATTTTCTGTCCAATGCCTGGCGGGCTGACAGCGAAGCCAACTCGCATAGCGCAGCCGTGCGCACGCTCTATGGAGTTCTGGGAAGGATGGGCGGCAATGAGTTTGCGGAATTCTGGCCTGACTTAAAGAAGCTGGCATTCCATCATGTGGGGCGGACGCCCTCGTCCGCCGGATTTCGATGAATCGCCGAGGGGCGATTGCACCAGGCGATTTCCGACGAACCTTACTGCCGCAATCCAATCCACTTTTCGGAAATCACCAGCGAATTCCCTGGATTCTGCGGATCGTACCGCACCGATGTCGGCAAGCCAAGGCGGCAGCTATGCAGATTGATTCGCTGCCGCAAGTAGGTCACATCCTGGGAAGCTTCATAGGAAACCCCAGCGACGTCGTAGTGGTAAATCAACAGCGTAGCTGGACGGTCGGCGGTCTTTTGCTCCTGCACGTCAATCACGGTGCCGTCGGTGATGCGGCCAACCTTTTCCAGCCACAGCCGGCGCTGCGTCTCCAACTCCGTCGGGTTTTCACGTTTTTGCCGGAAGACAAAATAGGCCAGCACCAGCGCGGCCACGCCACCAGGAATCACAGTAAACAAGCGAAATGGGATCATAAACCTGCGGAAGGGAAGCCCGCTGCTTCGTTCCAGGGCAATTCCCAGGGCAATTCATGGATGAGCATAAAGCCAGCCACGAAATTGGGGAAGAGGCAGAAATGGTTACCAATGGGCCAGGGCTGTGAATTACCGAAAATCCGAATTCCCGGAGTGTCGCAGCACCCCGCCGGAAAGCAATTTGCGTTTTGAACAGGCGGCCCTGGCACGCGTGCTATAATTTTTCATCTCTTCGCGATTGGTAATGTTCGGAGGATTGTTATCGACAAGCGTTTTATCCGCATTAATGAGCGTATTCGGGCGCGAGAAATTCGCGTAATTGATGATGGGGGCGAGCAAATTGGCGTCATGCAGCCCTTCGAAGCGCTAAAGAAGGCACGCGAGAAGAATCTAGACCTGGTTGAGATATCGCCGACCGCGAACCCTCCTGTATGCCGCATCATGGACTATGGGAAATTCCTGTATCAACAGGAAAAGAAAGAACGCGAGGCGAAAAAGCACCAGAAAACCATCGTGGTGAAAGAAGTAAAGTTCCGCATTAATGTGGACGACCACGATTACGAAACAAAAAAGAACCATGTGCTGCGTTTTCTCGATGAAGGAGACAAGGTCAAGGCGACTATCTTCTTCCGCGGACGCGAGATGACCCGCACAGGTTTGGGACGCGGAATTCTGGAACGCCTGATTAAAGACATTGGCGATCAGGGAATTGTGGAGTTTCGGCCGCGGCAGGAAGGCAATACCCTGCACGCGATCCTGGCTCCGAGCGCCAAGAAGCCGGAACCAAAGCCGCCGAAGGCCAAGCAACAAGCTCCTGCCGCGCCACAAGCGCAGCCGCAGCCAGTAGAAACCGCGAAATAGATTCAAGCATTCAGCCGTCAGCACTCAGCATTCAGTCCTGGCACGGGAGTTCTTCGGGCATTTGAATGGCTGAATGCCGAGTGCTGAATGCTAATTGCTGATTTTGAGGATTTATGCCGAAACTAAAAACACACAAAGGCGCCGCCAAGCGCTTCAAGAAAACCGCCACCGGAAAAGTGAAGCGGTCAAAGGCGTATTTACGCCATATCCTGACTTCCAAAGATAAAAAGCGCAAGAGCCACCTAGGGGGCACCGTGCTCGTAAGCGACGCCGATACGCCCAAAGTAAAGCGCATGATTCCGTACTAGATCGTGTGGAGCGGACACTCTTGTCCGCTTGGTTTGTGGATCCCAGAAATTGGGAATTCATGTAAGGCCCGCGGACAGGAGTGTCCGCGCCACACAAAGCGAGTGAAGAGGCCCAAGACTAAAAAAGTCTCCTGCCTCCAGCCGCTAGCAAAGTAACTAAAAAGGAGAACCACAATGCCTCGTGTAAAACGCGGGACGAAACGTCGCGCAAAACGCAAAAAGATATTAGACCGCGCCAGCGGTTACTTCCTCACAAAATCCAAACTCTACCGCTCGGCCAAAGAAGCCGTGGACCGCGGACTGAAGTTCGCCTACTCCGGGCGCAAACAGAAGAAGCGCCAGTACCGTTCCCTCTGGATCGTCCGCATCGGCGCCGCCGCCAAGTTGAACGGCATCAGCTACAGCCAATTCATCAATGGCCTAAAGAAGAGCGGAATCGAACTGGACCGCAAAATCCTTGCCGACCTGGCGGTCAACGACGCAGCCGCCTTTAAGAGCCTCGCCGAGCAGGCGAAGGGCGCTCTCGGCGGGGCAGCGTAGAAGCTCTCAGCAATCAGCTTTCAGCAATCAGTCATCAGCAAAATTAACTGTTTGAATACGTATCAGGGCGCGGCTTTAAGCCGCGCCGATATGTCTCAATTATGATTGTCATTCCGAACGGAGCCGTGAGGAATCTGCTTTTTGCGGAATCGCTTTCATTGACGAGTGAATTTGCGCTTCGTTAATTATGAAAGGCTTAATGATCTAGTAGAAGCTGAGCGAATGATTTGATGCTGAAATCGCTTCAACCCAGCCGCGAAGCGGCGGCATGAGATAGCCCGGGACGGAAGTCCCGGGAAAAGGCACAGAACCGAGCGAGTCCCGCAGGGACGGCACAACATGCCTTCCACCAAACAACCCGCATACGCGGTTCCTAAGCTGACGGATTTCTCCGCTCCTGCATTGGATCAAGCCGCAAGAAATCTCCTCGCCGCCTTGGAAAGCGAATCCGCCGGGATCACAAACGAAGCCGATCAAAAAGCTTTCCGCGACCGCTGGATGGCACGCAAAGACGGCGTCCTCACGCAGGTCAACGATCTCTGGCTGAAGGCCGCGCCGAAAGAATCAAAGCGGGATGTGGGCCAGTTAGTAAATGAGCTGAAGTCGGGCGTAGCGCAAGTTGTCGAATCAATCGAACTCAAGGCCACCGTTTCAATAGGAGCCTCGGCAGAAGTTATTCGCGGGAAAATTGACGTTACCCTCCCCGCCCTCCGCCGTCCCATCGGCGCTGAACACCCCGTCATCAAGACGATGAACGAAATCGTCTCCGTCTTCCGCAACCTCGGATACTCCGTCGAAGACGGCCCGGTAATCGAAAGCGATTACTACAACTTCGAGTCGCTGAATTTTCCGCCGAACCATCCCGCGCGCGACACGCAGGACACGCTGTTCATCGCCAATCAGGAATCGAAACCGCAGCGCGAACGCCTGCTCCTGCGCACGCACACCTCTCCGGTGCAGATTCGCACCATGGAGAAGATGAAGCCGCCGCTGCGCATCGTAATTCCCGGCAAAGTGCACCGCAACGATCCTCCGGACGCAAGCCACTCGCCCATGTTCCACCAGGTCGAAGGCTTGGCCGTGGACACCAACATCACATTCGGCGACCTCAAGGGCACGCTCGACCACGCCATGAAAATGCTCTTCGGCTCAAGCGTGAAGACCAGCTTCCGCCCGTCGTTCTTTCCCTTCACCGAACCCAGCGCCGAGATGATGGTTTCCTGCTTCATCTGCGGAGGCAGCGGCAAGCGTACGGTTGGAACAAAAGAAGAGCCCTGCCGCCCCTGCAAACAAAGCGGATGGATCGAAATCCTTGGCTGCGGCATGGTGGATCCGAACGTTTTTGGGTTTGTAAAAGAAAATGGTTACGATCCGAAAAAAGTTTCCGGATTCGCCTTCGGCATGGGCGCGGACCGAATCGCGCTTCTAAAGTACGGCGTGGACGACATTCAGTTGTTCTTTCAGGGCGACGTAAGATTTTTGGAGCAGTTTAAGTAAGGGACGTTGGCTTTTATGACACTAGAAGAACTTGAAAATACTTTACCAAATGGACTCCGCGACTCTGAGATTCAATCAATCGTCATTGACTATATTCGGCGAACTATAACTATAAAGTTGTGTGTGTGGGTCGGCAAGTCCAGTGATGCTCCCGAAATGCGTGAAGCCTACAGAGAAGGCTTGCTTCTGATTTCAGGTCTGCAATTTTTAGCAATGGAAGCCCCATGTGATGACTATCCTTTTACGGAATCTAAACCACTGCGGGTTGATGCTTGTGATATGAACAAGAATTTAGACTCAAGTTTGCTGGCCTCACTTTCCAAAGATGCTTTCTTGCGAAGTCTCTTTGTTCACGAATGGAATTCATTTATTCACATGGCAGGGTCACAAGCTGACATTTCATGGACAGGACCAACGATTTATCGCAAGGAACGTAAGCACTTTCTTTCTGGCGAAATAATAGCTTCATGAAACTTTCCCCACAATGGCTGCGCGATTTCGTTGATATTTCCGTGGCGGATCGCCGTCTCGCGGAAGACCTGACCTCCGCCGGGATCACCGTTGAAGGCGTCAGCGGCGAAGGCGCGAATACCGTCTTCGAAATGGAGATCACCACTAACCGCCCCGATGCGATGAACCACTACGGCGTCGCGCGTGAATGCTCAGCGATCTACGATCTCCCGCTCAAGTCCCTTGAAACCGAGCTGCCCGCCAGCACGGGCGAGGACGCCCGCGCCTCCATCGAGATTCAAGACAAGCAAGGCTGTGCACGCTACACCGCGCGCGTGATTCACGGCGTGAAGATCAAGCCTTCGCCGGAAGCAATCGTAAAGCGACTGGCCAGCGTGGACCAGCGCGCCATCAACAACGCCGCAGACGCGTCCAACTACACCCTCTGGGAAATGGGACACCCCACGCACGCTTTTGATCTTGATCTCCTCGAAGGCAAAAAGATTATCGTCCGCCGCGCCACCAAGGGCGAAACGCTTAAGACGCTCGATGGCGTGGGGCGCAAATTATACGTAGACGACCTCATCATCGCCGACGCTAAAAAGCCGGTCGCACTCGCCGGAGTCATGGGCGGTTTCGACTCGATGATCACCGACAAGACCAAAAATATCCTGATCGAGTCAGCCTGGTTCGATCCCACTGTTGTCCGCAAAACTGCCAAGCGCCACGGCCTGCACACCGACGCCTCCCATCGCTTCGAGCGCGGCGCTGACTACGGCGCAACCTCCATTGCGTGCGCACGAGTAGCCATGCGCATTTTGGAATCGGGCGGCGGAGAACTCCAGGGAAGTGAAATTGACGCGGTCGCGCGCAATCTCGACCTCGCGCCAATCCAACTGGACCGCGCGGAAGTAAAACGCATACTCGGCGAAGACCTCGGCGATACAGAAATTGTCCGCATCCTGCGCCGCCTCGGATTCATCGTCATTCCCGACACCAACGCCGATTACCTGGTGAGTGTTCCCAGTTGGCGTCTGGACGTGGAACGCGAAATAGATTTAATCGAAGAAATTGCCCGCCTGCACGGCTATGACAAATTCCGCAAAACCCTGCCCGCTTTTTCCGGAGCGGTCGCCGACTCACCCGACGCGCGCAAGGACGAAAAACTGCGCTCCGCACTTCTCGCCCTCGGCTACAACGAAGCCGTCTCGCTGAGTTTTATCTCCCACGCAGACGCCGAGCAATTTTCCTCGCTTCCGGTCATCGAACTTGAAAATCCGTTAAGCGAAGAAGCCTCAGTCATGCGGACGTCGCTCGTCCCCGGCATTCTCAACATGCTGGCCTATAACTTGAATCGCGGAAATAACGATGTCCGCCTGTTTGAAGCCGGTTCGGTTTTTTCCACGACGAATGGAAAGTCGCATGAGCCGAAACAAATTTGCCTGGGCGCAACCGCCGCGAATATGGAACGACTGCTGCCGAAGGGCAGTATTCTCGACGTGAGCAAAGGCGAAAACGCAATCGCGGCAGAGGCCTTCCGTAGCTTTAAGGGCGATATCGAAACGCTGCTGGATGAATTCCAGCACGGCGCGATCCACTATGATTCGCAAACCTCGGAGTATTACCATCCCGGGCGCTCCGCGCGAGCTTTGGTGAATGGCGAAACAATCGCGCAGTTCGGCCAACTCGACTCCGGCGTGATTGCGCAAAGAAAATTCCGCCACAATATTTTCATTGGCGAGATTTATTTAGATCGTCTATACAACCACGAGTTGCGCAAAATTCAGTACCAGCCATTGCCGCGCTATCCCGCCGTCGAGCGCCATTTCTCCTTCATCTTCAGCGATGAAGTTGTCTTTGCCAAAATTCAGGCCGCGATTTCCTCACTCAGTCTCAGCGAACTGAGCGAATTCGCTCCGGCGGAAATCTTCCGTGGCGGATCCATCCCGGCAGGAAAATATTCCGTCCTGCTGCGCGCGACATTCCAGTCTCACCAACGCACCTTGCGCGATGACGAAGTGGCCGAGTGGTCTGCACAACTCGTGAAAGCCCTGGAGACGCTGGGCGGCACTCTGCGCGCGTCGTAGTTATCCTTGGGCTGCCTACTTTTTCCGATTGCGAGTAAACTGGTTGAGCCGTGCGACTTCGTTCCTGGATAATTTTTCTTTTTATTCCGATCATCGCGGTCCCTATCATTCTTTTTTCCACTCACGCGGCCAGCGCTCCGCCGGCCCCAACGTTCTATAAGGATGTTCTCCCTATCCTCCAGGCTCATTGCCAGCGCTGCCATCGTCCGGACGAAGTTGCGCCCATGCCGCTGGTCACCTATGCCGATGCACAACCCTGGGCTACCGCGATTGGGGGCGCCGTACAAGCCAAGATGATGCCGCCCTGGTTCGCCGATCCCTCCATCGGACACTTTGCGGACGATCCTTCGCTCACGCCCAAGCAAATTGCAACCATTTTGGCCTGGGCCAAAGCGGGCGCGCCCGCGGGCAACCTGAAGGACGCTCCTCCTCCCCCTCATTGGACCGAAGGCTGGAACATCGCGCACCCCGATAAAGTTTTCGAAATGCCCAAGCCCGTGCCGATTCCTGCGAGCGGAGACATCGAATACACCTACGAGATCGTGCCCACGCATTTCGCCGAAGATCGCTGGGTGCAAATGTCAGAGGTGCGCCCTTCCAGCCCGCAGTACGTACATCACGCCGTCGTCTATATTCGCCCGCCAAATTCCAATTGGCTCCGCCACGCTCCAATCGGCATGCCGTTCACCGCCTCCACTTTGCAAGATCCCATCGAGCGCCGCGAAGCGCACGAAACTACCAATGATTTGCTGCTGGTATACGCGCCGGGCAGCGCTCCCGACCAGTGGCCGCAAGGCATGGCGAAACTTATTCCCGCCGGCTCCGACCTGGTTTTTCAAATGCACTACACTTCGAATGGCCACGCAGGCACAGACCAAACCGCGCTAGGGCTGGTTTTCGCCAAGCAGCCTCCCGCGCAGCGCGTGATCACTCTGCAATTAAACAATCACGCGCTCCTCATCCCGCCCAACGCCGACAACTTTCGCGTGGAGGTGCAGGGAACCCTCCCCAACAATGCAACCCTCCTCAGCTTTTTCCCGCACATGCACCTTCGCGGCAAGGCTTTTGAATATGACATCGTTCACGACGACGGAACCATCGAGCCGCTCTTGCGCGTGAATCACTATCACTTCCATTGGCAGTTGAGTTACAAGCTGGCCCAGCCGCGCTTTCTGAAAGCAGGCACGCGATTGCGCGCCGTCGCCTGGTATGACAACTCCCGCAACAATCCCCACAATCCCGACCCCGACGCGCTGGTGACCTGGGGCGACCAGACTTACCAGGAAATGATGGTCGGTTTTTTCGACGTCGCCGTCCCCGCTGAAGTGGACAAGAAGCAGTTCTTCATCCGAAAGGGCGCGAAGCAAACGAATTAGCCGGAACGCAGGAAAGCTTTGATTCGGGAAGGTAAGTTCTGATTCATACAGACAAACGCTAATCAATTAGAACCTGATTCAAGTAAACTCTGACCCACTAAGAAAAATTCACTCAATTCTTGTCATTTCGAGAGCAACAAAAAAGGCATGGAACATGCCTCTTTGTGCAGTCGAGAAAACTGCTTTCGGATTAAAGCAGCACGGACTTAGAACCTTCTACTCTTCACCTGAACTAGTGGCGTTATCTTTTCGGCCGTACATGTCCCTATTCTGGCTGCGTATTGACCTCTTTACCTCGGCATATCTCCGCGTTTTCCCGGAGAATAGGAGTCATGCCCAGAAGGCTACTTATCGCAAGCTGCTTGTTCGCGCTGCTGTTCTTCGCCGGTTGCGGCGGAAACGCTGCCATGTCCGCAGGAAGCGCATCCGGCGGAAGCGGCTCTGGAGGCGGCACAGGCAGCGGAGGAGGCTCTGGCAACGGCGGCGGTTCCGAGGGAAGCGGCGGTGGCAACACAACGCCGAATACTTCCTGCGCAATGACCGCCGGTCAAGGCGCGAGCCTCAACGGATTCATCCCGTTCACGAGCGACAGCCCGTGGAACCAGGACATTTCCAGCGCAGCCGTCGATCCGAACTCCAGCCAGATTATCAATTTCATCGGCCCCACCATCGGCCTGCATCCTGACTTCGGTGCGGGCCAGTTTCAAGGCTCGACCATCGGCATTCCTTACACAGTTGTGGACGGCACGCAGGGAACGGTCAGCATCAATTTCAATCAGTCCGCCGATGAGAGCGATCCCGGTCCCATGCCCATCCCTGCAAGTGCGCCCATCGAGGGCTACCCGAACCCGGGCAACGGAGACCGCCATGTGCTCGTGCTCGACAACAGCAATTGTTTTCTCTACGAGTTGTACGCCTCTTCGGCGAATAGCAACGGAAGCTGGACGGCTGGCTCCGGCGCAGTGTGGGATTTGCTGGGAAACGAACAGCGACCCTGGACGTGGACCTCGGCCGACGCCGCCGGGCTTCCGATTTTCTCCGGCCTAGTTCGCTATGACGAAGTCGCCGCAGGAAAAATCCAGCACGCGTTGCGCTTCACTTTGAACGACAGCCGCGCCGCATTCATTCCTCCAGCATCCCACTGGGCGGCCAATTCCACCAATTCGCTCGCCGCGCCATGGGCATGCGCCTGCGTCTGAAGGCCAGCTTCGACATTTCGTCTTTCTCGCCCAACGTGCAAGTAATTCTCACCGCGTTAAAAAAATACGGAATGATCATGGCCGACAACGGCAGCTCCATGTTCCTGAGCGGCGCGCCCGACGATCGCTGGGACAACGACGACCTGCACACGCTCTCGCAGGTTCCAGCATCAGCTTTTGAAGTTGTGCAGATGACCCCGCTTTACACCTCCGCAAATGTTCCCCAGGGAGCCGCACCCACGATTTCCAGTTTCACCGCAAGCGCGGCCTCAGTATCAGCAGGAACCAGCGTCACACTGAACTGGAGCGCGACCAACGCCGAGTACTTCATCGTCTCGCCCGAAATAGGGGCAGTCCGCGGATCGAGCGCGACCGTCACGCCTAGCAAAACAACAACCTACACTCTTTACGCCACCAACCAGTACGGCCAAAGTACGAGCACTGTGACGGTCACCGTGCATTAAGCAAGGGTGCCCCGTACAAGCTTCGCTTGTGCGGGGATTTTGATTTCGAATACCCGAAATTCATCCGACCAAACGGCAAAGCGGAGAAGCTCCAGAGATACATCCGACGATTCGTCGTGTGAGTTAAACTACCCCATCCTTCGCAAAAAGCGCGCAAGGTCGGGCCACCCGCCCAAATTAGTGAGCTTCGCGTCCGTGGAAGCTACAAAATCAAAGAGGAGGCCGGCCCACAACACATATTGCAGCTATAATGCGTGAAATTCGATTTCGCGCTAATTCGACCGAAACCTTGACCCGCAAATGGAGGGTTGTTTACGTATGAAGCCGGCTTTGGCACTGGTGGTATTGCTGCTGGTTGGAATCCAGCCCAGCTTTGGTCAGGATGTCAAGATTCGCGAGCAAGCTGAGCATTTGCTCGAGCGCGCCAACGCCGTAAGTTCCTCTCCGCATCTTCCCAATCTGGAGCGCATTGATACGTTCCGTGTGTTGGAGGATGGAGAAGAGAAAGATGGCACCTTTACACGCGTGGTCGTCCAAGGGACAGGGCGTTCGGGATGAATATACCTATGGCGACTACCATCTCCTGAATGTATGGACGGAAAAACAAGTCGCCGTTGTGGGTAGCCCCCGTCTTCTGCCACCAGCATTGGTCAATGTGCTGCGCATTACACCGATTTTGCTCGTGAGTTTTGATAGCGAAGATGTCATCCACGCGATCGTCGAACGAAATGTAAATGGCGATGCGGCGCAATGCATCCAATTTGACACAGTCAAAGGAGAACGAACTGACAATAACGAATTGTGCGTGGATCCAGCCAAGGGCACATTGGTAATGGAAAGGCTTGGGGGCGAAGTGGTCGAGAACAGCGACTTCTTTCCTTTCGCAGGGGCCTTGATCCCGGGCAGAATCAGTTACTCCTTCGCGGGAATGCGCACTATCGAAATAACGCAGACGATAACGGCGGTAACAAACGCTGATGCCAACGTGCTTGTGGCACCTGAAAATGCCCAAATGCACAAGATCTGCACGACGTACCGGCGTCCCTTCGGAGTGTCGATGCCACAGCCCAAGCCAGGCAATGGCGGGGAGACCACGGACATCGTCGTGCGCGGACAGGTGGGTATAAATGGCAAACTGTTCGACTTGACGGTACAAAACTCAGAACGCCCCGAATTGAATGCTGAGGCGCTCGCGCTGGCGGAGCAGTGGCTATTTACGCCAGCGATGTGTGACGGCAAAGCCGATGTCCATGAGGCTTCTATCACCTTGCATTTTCAGGGATGGTAAATGGGCGAGAGCCCGCTGGAATTGCGAGACTTACGTACCGCACAGCTCGGGCGGATGGCCGGGTGCCCCACTCATTCGCGTTCTGTGCGGATGAGTGGGAATACATCATCGTTGGCGTATTCAATTCCAGCTCTGGTTCTCGATCAATCCCACTCAAGCCAAAACAAGGCTTGAGTGGGGCACCCGGCAGCGTCAGCGTGAACGTGCACTGATCCCATTCCCACATCATTGGCGAGTAACCTGCTTCTCGCGATTTTTGTGAAGGCTGGATTTATAACTCTAGCCGAAGAGCTGTACGCGGTTTGCTTCCCATCCTTTCGCAAATACGCGAAAAGGGTAAGAGAGGTATCGGCAAGAAATGTAAGAAAGGTCGGGCGCACCTCCTATGGCTGATTTACCAAGCGTCATACCGAAAAAAGCTTGGTTTTTCATCTTTAATATTGGAACCATCATTTACTTAATTGTGACGGGCACCCTGCATTGGAATCTTATTTCGATTTGTAGTTCTGGTGCGGCACTCCTCTTGATCGACGGCATAGCTTGGATATCGTCCCGCAAGTACAAAGGCAGGTACAAAGGATGGTGATAAAGTTTCGTCACCCCGATCATCCGCCTGTTCAGCATCCCTTCATTGGGAAAGAGGGGTTTTTAGGCGGGTGGCCCAGCCTTTCGCGTTTTTTGCGAAGGCTGGGGGTGTTCATCCGTCGGAGCGAGGGCAGGTGGCCCATTCAAGCCTTGTTTGATCTTGAATGGGGTATTCCGTCGTCCAATGGCTGGTCAGAGCATCTAGTGTACGTACAACCCGCAATCAACTGATGCCCAATTCACTTCCTACATATCAGCACAAACAATAAAGTACATACATTATGTTCCTTGAGGAACATCTGTGGAAAACTCTGGCGTGTGGCTGGGGCGTTATATACTGCCCAGTCGCATTCCTCGTGCGTTTATGCCCGCCCCATCGCCATCCCGCGTTGTTTATATTGACTGGCTGCGCGGGCTTGCCTGCCTGGTCATGTTCCAGACGCACTGCTACGACGCCTGGCTGGGGGGCGCGGCCCGCAAGAGCAAGTTCTTCATGTGGTCGCAGATTGGCGGCACCTTGCCCGCCCCATTGTTTCTTTTTCTGGCTGGAATTTCTGTGGCGTTGGTTGCCGAAAGGCTACGGAAGAAAGGCGCGCCTTCCAGGCAGAGCGCTCTGCGCACCATCCGCCGCGGGGCTGAAGTTCTTGGCCTGGGATTGCTCTTTCGCCTGCAGGAATACGTCATCGCCTGGGGATGGGCCCCGTGGAGCGACCTGTTACGCGTGGACATCCTCAACACAATTGGCGTCGCCATCCTGCTGATGGGCTGCCTGATGCTTTTATTTTCGGGCCGCGAAAGCGCGTGGCCGCGAAAAAAGATGGTCGCTGCCGCAATCGGTGCTGCAACTGCTATTTCTCTGGCCACGCCATTGCTCTGGACGACGTGGCGTCTTCGCTGGCTGCCCTGGCCGATCGAGACATACATCAACGGCGTTCACAACACAGGCAAGCCAGCGCCCGGATTCTTCCCGATTTTTCCCTGGGCAGGCTTTGCGTTTGCAGGGCTTGCGGTTGGATTTGTCATGTTGAGCGAGTGGGTCCGCAAACATGAGGCTTTATTTTTTATTTCGTCTGGCGTCGTGGGCGTT
Source organism: uncultured Acidobacteriota bacterium (assembly GCA_963831435.1). Classification (GTDB taxonomy): domain Bacteria; phylum Acidobacteriota; class Terriglobia; order Terriglobales; family Acidobacteriaceae; genus JAICKN01. The sequence goes on along the minus strand of CAWHQK010000048.1, from coordinate 25,654 downwards.
GCGGTCATGTACTTTTCGCAGTGGCTTACGGCACGCCCCTGGCACATCTATCGCGTATTTGATTATTGGCACACCAGCCCCGAATTTTTTCTTTGCCGCGTTGGCTTGCTGATGATTGTGCTCTCCGCCGGTTATCTCTGGTGCCGCTGGGGTGCGGGTGCTTGGAAATACAGCCCGCTGACGCAGATGGGAAAAACTTCCTTGCTGGTTTACTGGGTGCACATTGAATTTGTTTATGGGCGTTTTTCCATTATGCACCGGCGGGCGCTAGGGATTGGCGGGGCATCGCTGGGGCTGCTTGTAATTTTTATTGCCATGCTGATGCTCTCCATCGCGCGCACCAATTTGAAAAATCGCGGAAGGGAACTCAGAGCCGTGTCGGGGAGATTGGCGAGCGCCTAGTGCTCGCTGGATTCAGAGCCTTCCCAGGAAGTCTATTACCGCGAGTTCGGCCCAGTGGCCGTCGTAGCCTTTGGGGTCGGCAAGAAATGAGCAATGGCCGCCGTCCTCGGTTTCTACAAAAAGGATGTTGGGGTTGGCCGCGATTTTTCTTCGCGTCTCTGGCACGATCCGGATGAACGGGTCGCTGGCCGCGTGCAAAATGAAAGTCGGCACACTGATCTTATCCACCACATTTGAGGCTCCGGCGCGCGCGTAATAGTCAGATGCTCCATGGAATCCGCAGTAATAAGCCGTAATTTTGTCGTCGAAGTCGCGCAGGCTTTTGATTCCCTGAAGCCGCGAAGGATCAAATACATTCGGAAACAGGCGGGCCTTCGCGCGAAAGCGGCGGTCGAGCTTCCATAGAAAATATTTTTCGTAGAGCCGGTTGCCGCGCTCATGCAAAGCGTCGGCCGAGGCCGCAAGGTCAAGCGACGGGCATACGACGGCGACACCGCGGAATTGGCTGGGAGCATGGCCGCCCCATTCTCCGGCGGCTTTGAGCGCGAGATTTCCTCCCATGGAAAATCCTGCAAGCGCGAAGCGGGAGATGTGGTCCTGCTCCATTAAATTGTTCGCGACGGCCACCAGATCATTCGACAGGCTGGAGTTGTAGAGCGTAGGCGCCATGTGGTCGGTGCCGCCGCAGTTTCGCTGGTTCACGCGGACCACGTTCATCCCGGCGGCCAGGCCCTTTTCCGCGATGCCCAGCATATATTCCGATTCGCTGGAGCCTTCGAGGCCATGCACAATAATCACCGTCAGCGCCGGCTGCTTGCCCTCGGGTTGCCAGTGGCAATGGCATAAAACGCTGATGCCGGGCTCAACTTCCACCAGACGTTTTTCGGATGGAGCCAGATCAAATCGCCGGGCCAGGAAATAAGAGGCAAGCGTTTGCACGTGGCCTCCGCGCAAACCGCGACGCGGGCGAAAGGGAGGTACGGTCAGAGCGGTTTGCAAAGTCTCCACAAGTTAATTCTAATAGGAAGCACGCGGAGTTCTAACATGCCCATTTTTGAATATGTCTGCAAGGATTGCGACCACGCTTTCGAGGCGATCGTTTACGGCAGCCAAAAAACCGAATGCCCAAAATGCGGCAGCAAAAAATTGACGCCGCAACTTTCAGTTTTTGCAGCGCAGACGAAAGGATCTGCGAACGCGGCTCCGCGTGCAGCAGGGCCATGTGGCTCATGCGGGGATCCTCGGGGACCGGGCTCTTGCTCGATGAATTAGAAGTCAACTTCTTCCTCGCGAATGAGGCTTCCCTCAGGGGCTAAAGCCCGCTGTTTTGTGATCTGGCGGCACGGCTAAAGCCGTGCCCTTCCCGAAATCTGACCCGGATGGTTTCTGTTGTCTTGCTCTCCGTCTTCTACCTCCAATGCGGTCACTTTCCGTCTTTCACCTTCCGTCTACTGTCGATGGTCCTCACACTCCCATCCCTTCACTTTCTCCGTCTTTCCGTATCCTCTTGTGCTCTCTTAGTTCGGCCCCGACAGTTCATGGCAATGGCGCTAAACCGCATAAATACAACTGCTTCCGACGGTGACTTCCGGCACTCGCTCCGGGTAACTGGGGTAAGTTTTCTTCCCGCACCTTCGGGCCTAGTATCGCGCAATTAGGCAGGAGGGCTGTATATGGATCGCCGACGGAATCCGCGAGTGGGTGCATTTTTGCCGGTTCGTGTATGGGGCGTGGATTCGCACTGGCTTCCCTTTATGCAACTGGCGAGGGTGAGAAACATTAGCGCCGGGGGTGCCGTGGTGCAGGGCATGCAGCACCGCGTTTCTGAGGGAACGGTGTTAGAGGTCCAATACGAGGACGAAAAAGCGCAATTCCGGGTGATTTGGGTGGGCAATGCGGAAATGCACACGAAAGGTGAAATTGGCATTCAGATACTGCCCTCCGAGCCGATGATTTGGGACCTGAATTTGTGCCTGTGCAGTGAAATGGTGGGAACAGGATGAACTGAACAGGATGAAGTGAGGACGCCTCAGTTTGCAGTTGCCCTCCCCACCCCCAACGCTTTTCCATTCCTGACTTCTTACTCGTGACTTTCTATTGCGAGTTTTCTACTTACAAACCCTCGACCCAAACCGCCGCACAAAACTATTCTTCATGAGACGATAAAAGCGTCCATGATTCAGCTTTCCTCAGCCGGAAAACGTTACGGCCACAAACTCTTGTTCGATGGAGCGGATTGGCTTATCACCAACCGCGACCGGTTTGGGCTGGTTGGCGGCAATGGCACAGGCAAATCTACGTTGATGAAAGTCCTCGCCGGCTTGGAGACGCTGGATTACGGCTCCATTGTGGTGGCCAAGGGCACCAGCGCGGGATATCTTCCGCAGGATGGGCTTTCGCTTTCCGGCCGCAGTGTTTTCGCGGAGTGCATGGCGGTTTTTTCTGAACTGCGCGCCATGGAGCTGGAGATGGAAGAGCTGACGCGTAAGATGGCGGAGCTTGACCACACTTCTCCGGAATACGAGCAGGTGGCGGAGCGCTTTCATCGGCTTGAGCCGGAATTCCGCACGCGGGATGGTTATGTTCTTGAAGCGCACGTGGGAGCGGTACTGACCGGTTTAGGTTTTCATAAGGACGACTGGCTGCGTAACACCGAAGAATTTTCCGGCGGATGGCAGATGCGAATCGCCCTGGCCAAACTTCTTCTTCAGCAGCCGAATCTTCTGCTGCTCGACGAGCCGACCAATCATCTCGATTTAGAGGCCCGCAACTGGCTGGAAGAATATTTGGGAAAATATCCGTATTCTTTCGTGCTCATTTCGCATGACCGCTACTTTCTGGATGTCACCGTGAACCGGACGTGCGAAATCTGGAACAAGCAAATCCATCTCTACAGCGGCAATTACGATAAATATCTTGCCCAGAAAGACGCAGCGGCGCGAGCAACTGGAAGCGGCGTATCGCACACAGCGCGAGCGCATTGAGCAGCTGGAAGTGTTCATCAACCGCTTTCGCTACCAGGCGACCAAAGCCAAGCAGGTGCAGAGCCGCATCAAGGAACTGGAAAAGATCGAGCGCATCGAGATCCCGCAGGAAGAGCGGACCATTCATTTCTCGTTTCCGCAGCCCAAGCCGAGCGGGCGCATTGTCGCCGAGTTCCTCAACGTGACCAAGTCCTACGGGGAAAAGCATGTCTTCAGCAATGTGAATTTTATGGTGGAAAGAGGCGATCGCATTGCGCTGGTCGGCGTGAATGGAGCAGGGAAGTCTACGCTGATCAAATTGCTTTCCGCCACGGAGCCATTGAGCAGCGGCGAATACCGGCTGGGACACAATGTGCTGGTGGATTATTTTGCGCAGGACCAGTACAAGGAGTTGAATCCTGACGCGCGCATTCTGGAAGACTTGGGCGAAGCCTCTCCGCGTTCGACGGAAACAGAACTGCGTAACCTGCTGGGATGTTTTCTGTTTTCCGGCGATGACGTTTTCAAGCGCATTGGAGTGCTCTCCGGCGGGGAGCGCAATCGATACGCGCTGCTTCGGATGCTGCTGCACCCGGCGAACTTTCTACTGCTCGATGAGCCGACCAACCACCTCGACATGCGCGCCAAGGACGTTCTTCTGGAGGCGCTCAGCAAATATACCGGCACCGTGGTTTTTGTTTCGCACGACCGCTACTTTATTGACAAGCTTTCCACGCGGGTCTTTGAAATTGGCGAAGGACGGGTCGAAATTTATCCCGGCAACTATGAAGACTACGTCTGGCGCAAGCAGGGAGGCGCGGCGGCGTTGCAGGAATCTGTGCGTCAGCCAGAAGTCGTGCAGCCCGCGCAGCCTGTAAATGGCAACGCAATAAACACCGAAGTCACCACTCCCGAAGAGCCGAAGACGGAAAAATCCAAGCGCCTGAATCCCATTAAGCGCAAACAAATGGAAGACCGCTTTCACGAAATTGAAGAAGAAATTGTTCGCGTTGAAGCGGCCATCGGTGATTGTGAAACTTCATTGCTGACGTTCGTTAGCGCGGAGGAAACGCAGCGGCTTACGCAGGAGGTAAATGCCCGCCGCGAAGAGCTGCAAGCGCTGATGACAGAGTGGGAAGAACTTGGACAAGTGCTGCAGGCTTAAAGTCGTGCCTCGAAATCGCCTCAAATTGCCCGTCAACCTGGGGTACACGCTCTTCCGTAACCTGCCGTGAAGGTAATCTCATGCGATAGTTACTGCGGGCGTTGGCCCCACACATCATCAGGTTCTCGCATGCGGACTTAAAAACGCATGCAGCCCAGGAGCGAGAGGTACGGACCATGTTGCAACCATCAGATAAATTAAAGACCCAGAATTTTGCCAATCCGATTTCCAACGGTTCCATCAACACGGTAAGCTCTTCCATCGAACAGGCGACCATTGGCCGCTCACTCGTGATTAAGGGTGAGGTCAGCGGTTCGGAATCCATTTACATTGATGGACGCGTGGAAGGGTCCATCAACTTCGCCGATCATCGCGTCACGATTGGCCGCCACGGCGTGGTCAACGCCAACGTCACCGCCCGTGAAGTAGTCATTATGGGTAAGGTGAATGGAAACGTGGAGTGCAGTGACCGCGTGGACATTCGCAGCGAAGGATCGCTGGTGGGCGACGTGATCACGCAGCGCGTGAGCGTGGAAGATGGCGCTCTGGTCAAAGGTGCGGTTGAAGTGCGCGCCTCCGACAAGAAGAACGATAAATCCAAAGAAATTAAGACTGAAGCGCCCAAGGCGGCGATGCCTGAAGCGCCGAAGGCACTGGCTGCTACGGCTGGCGCAGGCCGCTAGTCTGGTTCTCCGCTTCTCCGAAAACTCAGGGCACGCGACGGCGCGTGCCCTTTTTTATTTGTGGAGTATGGATGATAGCCGGACTCTGGTTCGACCGCCCGGCCAGAGACCCGGGCGCTACACGGTCCTTATTCTTTCTTCAAATCTGCTTTCTTTAAATCAAGCGACGCGGAGTTCATGCAGTAGCGCATACCGGTTGGCTTGGGGCCGTCTTCGAAGAGATGTCCGAGGTGGGCATCGCATTTGGAGCACCGCACTTCGGTTCGCACCATCCCATGAGTTGCGTCGCTGTGTTCGACGACCGCATCCTTCCCGAGGGGCTGAAAAAAGCTGGGCCAGCCGGTGCCGGAGTTATATTTTGTTTCTGAACTGAACAGGGGCTGCCCGCAGCAGACGCAGGCGTAGGTGCCTTTTGCGTGCTCGTTCCAATATTTCCCGGTGAACGCCGGCTCGGTTCCCGCCTTGCGCGCCACCTGGAATTGCTCGGGCGAAAGGTTTTGCTGCCACTCCGCGTCCGACTTTGTGATCTTTTCTGCCATGGTATTTTTCCTCACCTATACATTAGATGCATACGGCTCAGGGAAGTGGCACCTGGGGCGCCATGAAGCCGCAGCGCTCCACAAGAGCAAGAAATCGGGAATGTTTGTTTTGGCGGAAGCTGTCCCATTTGGGATCAAGTGGAAGAAAAGCGAGGTGCACATCGTGGGCTTCGAAGGCGTGGTCCAGCCACTGCAAGGCGAGATCTTTTTGTTCAAGCCCGCAATATATTAATGCTCTGGCATAGGGTGGAACGTATTGTTCGCGGCCAATTGCCTCGAACGTATTCAGAACTTCCTCGGCCTCTTTTTCCCTTCCCGAACGTGCGAACAAGTAGCCGCGCAGCGACATCGCTTTACTGTTGCCGCCGGAAAGCCGGCTTGCCTGATTGAGAGCCTCCATGGCCTGGCCGATGTTACCCAACTGCACACAGGTTTGAGCAAGCTGCAAGTGCCCGATCCAAAATTCAGGGTCCACAACAATGGCCTGACGCGCAAAGCGTTCTGCTGTGGCATAATCCCGGGCCGCAAATGCCACCTGTGAGGAAAGCGCGTGATTCGCCGCATTCAGAGCATCAAGGTTTCGCGCGTGAGCAATGGATGATTTGGCTTCATCGCGGCGGTCCATGTGGGAAAGCAAAATTCCCAATAGCCTGTGTGCCAAAGGATAACTGGGGTCCAGTTCAATTGCTTTGCGGAAAGCAGATTCCGCACCCAACCAGTCCCAATCGAGCCAGAATTTTAAGAATCCCAGCGAAGTCTGCACCTCCGCAAGGTTCGGCTCAGCGCGAAGCGCTTGCTCGACCGCTTTGCGGGCACGCGGCCAAACCCCGAGAGGAGGTGCGTCGCCATTGATGGGGCTTGCCGTTAATCCATCGGCCAGACCTGACCACGCGAGCGCGTAGTTTGGGTCCAGTTGGGTGGCGCGAGAGTAGTATTCAGCGGCGCGGCGGGTGGTCGCGGAGGAAAGTTGGTGCCAGTAATGACGCCCGCGCAGGTATGAATCGTACGCTTCAGCGTTGCGCGTGTGCCGGCGTCCAAGCGCGGTCAGCCGTTCCGGAGAGTACTGGAGCCGAAGCTGGCGGGCGATGGCCTCACTAAGAGAAGTGCTAAGCTCGCGTTGAAAAGCGAGCATGCTGCTCGGTTCGCTGTCATAGGATGCAGACCAGACCTGGACCTGATCGCGCGCGCGAATCAGTCTGGTTGTAATACGTAACTTTTCGCCTTCCGCGCGAAGAGAACCTTCAATCAGATAGGCGGAGTTCAGTTCCCGGCCGATCTCGGCGGCTGTTTTCGTTGTCCGCTTGTATGCCATGACAGAGGTGCGGCCGATTACACTGAGGTGCGCGGGATCAATCTGCCCGAGCGTCGCGATCATTTCCTCCGTAAGGCCATCCGCCAGATACTCGCGTTCCAAATTAGCGCCGAGATTTTCGAACGGCAAAACTGCAAGGATGGTTTGTTGGGCCGTCCCTTCTGGCGCCGTTTCGACGATTTCAACGTTTGCGACAAAGCGGTATCCCTTGCCCGGGACCGTCAGTATGAAGCGGTTGTCACCGCGGCGGTCACTTAGTATACGGCGCAGCGTCGAAATATTCTGATTGAGATTGTTTTCTTCGACGATGGTGTCGGGCCAGACAGCCCGCATCAATTCTTCTTTTTCAAGGACTACGCCATTCCGTTGCACCAGGTGAAGCAGAGTATCGAAGACTTTAGGCGTGAGCGGCACGGGGTTGCCATTGCGTAAGAGCATGCGTTTACCCGTCTCGATACGAAACTCGCCGAATTCGTAGACGCAGTGGCCTGGCCCGGTCATTGCAGATGCGGAGTCCTTCAGAAGTTTTCAGAAATTTTCAGCCGCGTTCTAAGGACATTAAAACTGGCTTGGACGAGTATAAGCCCCAGTACTTTCCCAGGAAATCCCGGAAAGCGCGAAACTAAGGAGAATCATTATGAAAGCAAGACTAACTAAGTTATTCCATATGCTCGGGATACTCGCTGTTGCCTGTATCTGCATGCTGTTCGCTGGGCCTGCCACGAAAGCTCACGCCCAAGGTTTTTTCCCCTTCCAAACGCTTAATGGAACCTGGCAAGTGGGCGTGACGCAAGTAAACTGCGACACCGGAACAGCCGTGGGCCCGACATTTCCGTCGTATCTTTCTTTCTTCGGCAATGGAACCATGGCCGAGAACACCAGCAACCCCGGCTTCGCCGTCGGACAGCGTGCACCGGGTATGGGCGTTTGGCACCTTTCCGGGCGCAACACATATTACGCAAAGAGCGTGGCATTCATCATGTTTGCGACCCCAGGAGCGGGAATGGTTCCCCCGTTTTCAGCCGGCACGCAAACTATTACGCAAACCATTACATTCGCGCATGGCCCCGACAACTTTACCGCCAATGCCGCGATTGAATTCGCAGACACCACAGGTGCGGTGTACCGGCAAGGATGTGCCGTGGCCACTGGCAAACGCTTCAAGTAACCGGGCCAATCGCTTCAATGATTCCGCTATACAAACGTAGGCGGTGGGCTCGGGGGAGGCCACCGCTTATGTTTTGCTTACTTGTGCGAATTTTTCGAAATAGAAAAGATGGTGGTTCCGGCAACCGGGGTTGAACCCTGCGTTGCAAACTGGACAGTGCGATTCACTCTGCAGATAGTCGTTGATGGTGAGTTCAGCTCCGCAGGCGCCGCAGAGCACAGCTTTAATGTTCCATCGTGCGCGGGGCCAAACGAAAATCTCATGGTCCGCCAATTCGATGTGGCAGTCTTTGCAGGCGTAGTAAACGCCGCAGCAATTCATTTTGATGGCGATGATGTCGAGCGCGCCGTGGTAGTGACGGCAGCGGGTTTGCAGATCGAGATCGACTCCGCGGACTTCGGGCCGGGTTTCCGGACGCGCCTGGGGACGTTCTTCGGGAAAAGTTTGCATCGTAACGCTTTCAACCTATTGTCAATAACTCCTCGTAAAATCCGCCGATCTGACGAGTGCGATCTACAAAGTGAATTTCCAGAATCCAGTGGCGAATGTTTCCGTCGGCGTCACGGTCGCTCATGCGATTGTGGTTGTCGGGATGAACGTACAGCGTGACCTTGTCTCCCGAAATGCGTTCGTGGGGAAACTGGCCGACCAGGTGTCCGGCGATGGGGCCTCCGTATTGCCAGCCGTTTTGCGCGGCAAGTTGTTCGGCGTAGTGGTAGAGCTGCGCTCCGGTGATGTCAGGATGCTTTTGGAAATATTCTTTGCCGTTGATAAATCCCTTTGCAATGTCGCGGCATAATTTTTGCTTTACGGGATCGTTGCCGATGACGAAGGTGCGTCCAAAGTCCGCTTCCCACGCTTCAAACACCGGGCCGAGATCCAGGAAGACGATGTCGTCTTCTTGGACAATCAAATCGGGCGGATTCTCGTCATAGGGGGCTAGCGTGTTGCGTCCCGCGCGAACAATGCGCTTGTGCCAGTATTGTTTGGTGCTGAACATTTCTTCTGAGAGGGCATAGATATTTTCGTTAATCTCGCTCTCAAGCGCGCCTGCGCGGATGAGCCGCTGCCGTTCGATTTCGGCAAATAGATCGGCCGCCTTCTGTTGGGCCTCTAGTAATGCGGCCGCGCGGGTTTCTTCCGACACTTCCATCACCAGAAAGGTTACAACATTCGAAGAGACGAATGGCGGCGTTAGGGTTTCTTTTGCAAGGCTGCCGTTGTTGGAACGTCCGTTATCGGAATCGAAAGCGTTCCTGCCTTGCTTGACTCCAGATCATAAACGCCCACGCGCAGCATGAGAGCACGGCCGCTGGGCACGTCAATGTCGCTCTTAAACTGAAGCCCGACTTTTTCCATGGATTTATAAACATCGGGTTTCAAAAGGAGTCCCGCCTGTTTGATGACCATATTGAGGGGCCGGCCCTGAGGGTCGTACAGGACCAGCATGACTTCGATATTTCCGTGGTAGCGGCCATCCTGAGCAAGAGCGAGTTTAAGATCCTGCAACGTGATGGCGAAATCGGCGGAATAGCGAGTGCGCGGGCCTTTTAGGGCTGGATTGCTCCCGAGAAAAGGCGCGTCCGGTGGTGGTTGGGGGTTCGAGGGCAGAACGCGCACTTTGTATACGATCTGCGAAAAGTTGGGCAGGTTCACGCCCATCAGCGGATACAGGGGATCGGAATTCTGTTGTCCGGCATTTTTTTCGGTGGACTCGATGTCGTCAGCGTAGTATCCGCGGCGGTATGCTAGTTTGAACTTGCCTTCCGTCACTTTTACTTCGACGCGGCGGAATTTTCCATCCATCTTGGGATTGGTGGTGGCGTAGCTGATCGTGTAATAACGCGCGCCGTTATTGATCACGCGCAGCAGTGCGTTTCCCAGCCCGTTGCTGTCGTAATAGGCTTCGCCGCCGCTGTCTTTGGCCAGGGTTTCCATGGAGGCCTGGCTGGAAGCGCGATCGCCTTGTTCGGAACGCATGTCGGCGATTTGATCTCGAGTGACCAGAGTTCCTCTCTTCTCGCCAATTTCCGAGGCGTTTGCTTCAAAGCGGGAATCGGTGGTAAGTCCCTGGGCGCCGATCGGATAAATCGCGACTTGGTTGGCGGTGAGGATGTCAGCGGTCTTGTGAACTTCCTGTTGCAACTCTTTCACTGAAGAAAATGGATCGGGCGCGTCGGGATCGGGAAGAATTCCGGTAGGAAAAGAGCCGGAGAACCAGACGATGTTCTTGCGTCCGGGAATGTCAGAAAGATACCGTGCCAATTGCTGAAGTGATTGCAGCGTAATTCTGGTGCGGGATTCCGTCTGGAAGGCAGCGGTGTCGGCGAGAAACTGCTGCATTGCGTAAATTGAAGACGAGGCCTGCTGAACGGAATCCTGCTCATTCGCAGGAGCCTGGTTTTCCTGGATCATGAAATCAACGGCGTGGGTGTCTGCCTCTTTTTCTATCTCAGAGGGAAGCAGCGCCGATGGATGGGCTCCCCAGACGCCACTTTTTTTATCGTTGAGGACGGCCAGCAATAGCTTGGAATCACTGGTAACCGGCTGAATCATCCGGAGGCGCGATGACAAGGTGAAAATAGCCACGCGAGTGCCCGGAGGAATGGTTTTGAGATATTTGAGCAGTTCCGTGTGCAGGTAAGTCTGATCGCGCGTCTGGGTGTTCAAGGCGTCGAGCAGCAACACATTCACCGAGTCTGAGGTTTGAACGGTGGGGAAGTTGGTGTAGATGCCGGCGGGCATGGGCGGCAATTTGATCTGAGTAAGCGGAGCGCCTTTGTGCTCCTCGAAGGTGGAAACAGTCTGGGGTTTGCCATCTTCGAAGACTTCAAAATCTTTTTTTCTGAGGCCTGAGACTGGTTCGTCTTTACCTTCAGTCACCACCACGTCCAGAACAACCACGCGTACTTTTGCCTTGAAAGTCGGAACCGGCGCGGATGGGTTTGGGTTTGCGGTCTGGGAGTAAAGCGAACTGACGAGAAACAAAAGAATGAACGGAACACAACTGCGCGAAGACATAATTTCGCCTCAACTTAACGGACTTTAACACAATCAAGGTCAGTTTGTAGCTATGGAATGAAGCTCAGAACCCGCCAGCAGAAAGGCCCCGACGCCGTACACGTAGCTGGACGTGGGCTTGAAGTCGGCGGGAGCTGCGCCAATGGGTTGAATACAGCCGAGGCGGCCATCTTTGTAAATTCTTGTCAACAACCCAGCCCATCCTTTCTGCACTACAGGAAGAAAAGTGGCGCGATCGAGGACGCCGTGATGAATTCCCCATGCCAGCGCGTATACAAAAAAGCTGGAGCCCGAGACTTCAGGCAGCGGATAGGAATCGGCATCGAGTAAGCCGGGCCGCCAGAGGCCGTCTTTTCCCTGGAGCGATGCGACGCTCTCGGCCATCTGGCGAAATTGCTCTAAATATTTTGTGCGAGATAGGTAATCTTCCGGCATGGCATCCAGTACACAGGCGAGGCCGGCCATGACCCATCCGTTGCCGCGCGACCAGAAGATCTTTTTCCCGTTGGCTTCGTGCTTATTGAGAAAAGTAGCGTCACGGGAGTAGAGATGCTCCTGCGGATCGTAAAGAAGATTGGAAGTGATCCACCATTCGTGGTCCATGTAGTCGAGGTAAGACTTTTCGCCAGTTGCTTTTGAGAGCGGGGCCCAGACTGGAGGGGCCATGAAGAGAGCATCGCACCACCACCACACGGGTTTTGCGGGGTCATCGGGTGCTTTCATCAGCTGATCAAATTGCTTTCGCAGCGGCGCGATCATGCGCGGGTTGCGATCAGCGGCGTACAGCTCGAGATACGTCTGTCCGATAGCCTGATCGTCGGCGTGGGCGAGCCTGGAGCCGAGCTTCCACTGGAATTTTTCGCCCATTGCGAGCATGGCTTTTTCGTATTTGGAGTCGGGAAGAGATTTCGAAGCGGCCATGAAGCCAGCGTAGAGGGCGGCAAAAGTCCAGTCCTGATCAAAATACTGGCGGGACCGCTGCAGTTCCCAGTCGCCAACTTTTCGCATGGCCCTGGCAATATCTTTTTTCCTGAGAGCGGGCGAAAGATGCGCCAATGGAGGAGCAACTTCGGGAGTGTCGCCGACGCCGGGATTTATTTTTGGAGCTTGTGCGGGTTGACCGTACACACCTAAACAGAAAGTAAGAATTATGGGTGCGATCACGATGAGAGGTCGTTTCATGAAGTCTCTCCAGTACACGAAATTCAACGCAATCATCATAACTGTGAGCGACTAGCTCTGAAAATTTTCATAACGAAAGTTGCTTAATATTCACGCATCCGCCATGATGTTGTGGTTTTGTTCAGCGTGCTCTATGAAAAAATTTTCAAAGCAGCAAATCTGGATCGTTCTCGTCTCGGCAGTCATTTTATTGGTTTCGAATACCCACCTCTACTCCCAGCAATTACCCTGGTCGCAACGCGTGGCAAATTCTACGATGCAGCGCTGGCCCGATGGGCGCTACGTTCCGCCGGATGCGCATTGGGCATGGAACTATGACCTGAGCGTGGTTCTGAACGGCATGCACGCTGTTTGGTACAACACCGCCGACCGCCGCTACTATCAGTATCTGAAAGAATCGGTGGAGCCAGTTCGTGCAACCGGATGGATCTATTGCGACGTATGATCCCGCGAAAAACTCACTGGACAATATCGCAATGGGCCGCGACGTTCTCCTTTCTTTATGGGGTCACTCGCGACGCAAAGTATTACAAAGCAGCCACGCTACTACGCAAACAGCTTTCCACGCAGCCCCGCACGCCCTCGGGAGGATTTTGGCACAAGCAGATATATCCCGATCAAATGTGGCTGGACGGGCTGTATATGGCTGAGCCGTTTTATGCGGCGTATGCGGCGGCATTCCAGGAGCCTCAGGACTTTGCCGATATTACAAAGCAATTTGTGCTGGTCGAAAAGCACACCCGCGATCCAAAGAGCGGGCTTTTGTATCACGCGTGGGATGAGTCAAAGAAAGAAGCGTGGGCCGGCAAGACTACCGGAACGTCTTCGTTCTTTTGGGGGCGCAGCATGGGTTGGTACATGATGGCGCTGGTGGACACGCTGCCTTACTACAAGCAGGATGATCCGGGACGCGCGCAGTTACTGGCGATTTTAGATCGAACAGCCAGGGCCGTGGCCCGAGTGCAAGATGCAGAATACCGGCCTTTGGTACCAGATTCTCGACAAGCCGCAGGCGAAAGGAAATTATCTCGAGTCATCGGCTTCCTGCATGTTTACCTATGCGCTTGCGAAAGGTGTTCGGCTGGGATATTTGCCGCAGACTTATTCGAAGAACGCGGAGCATGGCTGGCAGGGAATTCTTTCGCACTTTGTGGAAGTGGGTGCGGATGGAGCGGTGACGATCACGAAAACTGTGGGCGGGCTGGGCCTGGGCGCGGGGCGCGATGGAAGCTATGCATACTACGTTGGCGTGCCGGTGACGAGCAATGATCCGAAGGGAGTGGGCGCGTTTCTGCTTGCGGCTTCTGAAATGGACATTGCGCCAACGGCGACTGTTGGACGCGGCCACAAGGTTACCGTTGATGCATGGTTCAACAGCCAGGAGCGAAAAAACGCCGCCGGAGAAATGGAATCCTTCCACTACAAGTGGGACGATTTTGCCGACAGCGGATTCTCGCTTCTCGGCCACATTTTTCACAGTTACGGAGTTGCTACGGACACTCTAGCCAGCGCGCCCACGCTCGGGAAATTGAAAGGCTCGCAGTTGTACATCATCGTTTCGCCCGACATTCCGGCAAAGAACCCCGATCCTCACTATGTGCAACCGCAAGACGCGGAGCAGGTGGCGCAATGGGTAAAGCAAGGCGGAGTGCTTCTGCTGATGGAGAACGATCCCGGGACCGCCGACATCGGTCACATGAATTTAGTCGCCGATCATTTCGGCATTCATTTCAATTCCGCGCTTAGTCATCATGTGGTCGGCGATCAAATTGCCTCGGGCACAATCCCGGTAAGCGGAGGCGGGCCGCTTTTCCACGATGCCCACACCTTGTACATGAAAGACACCTGCACGATTTCCGTAAAGGCTCCCGCAGCCTTATTGTTGCAGGACAAAGGAGACATTTTGATGGCGACCGCGAAGTACGGCAAGGGAACTGTTTTCGCGGTGGTGGACCCGTGGGTTTACAACGAGTACACCGGCGGGCGGCGTCTTCCGGCCCAATACGATAATTTCGCGGGAGGAAAAGAACTGGTGCGCTGGCTGCTGCAACAGGTCCCTCGAAACGCGCGTCCATCCCGCGTCCACTGATGAACGCATCGGTTGGCGGCGAGGAAATTAAGGAGAACTTATGAAACTCGTTTTGGTTTTGATCGCGGCGATGGTGGTTCCGGCGATGGGACAGACCTCCAGCAAGGTGGAGGTATTCACTTCGCAAAAGATTCACGCGCAACTGGCGGACTTGCTGGCGAAATCCAAGGCTGGTTCCAAAGGCACGCCCAACGTTAAGCTGGGGGAATACAAGACGCATTTTCTAAGGCTCGTGGGGCTCGCGTCAAGCGGAGGCGCCGAAGTGCATCCGCATTATGACGACGTCATTGTAGTGGTCGGTGGAACTGCCACGCTGGTTACCGGAGGCTCGATTGTTGGTCCGCACACGGGCAAAGATGACGAGGTACAGGGCGTGTCCATCAAGGACGGAGAATCGCAGAAGATTTCCGCGGGCGACATTGCTCACATTCCGGCGGGAACGCCGCACCAGTTGCTGATTGGCGCGGGCGGAGAATTCACGGCGTTCGTGGTGAAGGTAAGGGAATAAGTTTCCAGTTTTACACTAAGATTTGTTTACTTCATGGATTAGCCGCTTAGAGTAGAATATCGTTTTTCTGATGATTAGATTGAAACGCGGAATCAAGGAGAAACTCCATGCGATCGAGCACGCGCCGCAATTTTTTAAAGTCATCTGCAATTGCCGCCGCTTCAGTTGCGGCATTCAATGGCAAATTCCTCTGGGCTGCGCCTGCCGGGGGCGTGCAGGCGTGGACGACTTCTAAAAACAAAAAATTCGAAAAGACCGCGGCCCCGCAGTGGCGCGCGACCGCGTCCAACGCTTCGGCCGCCATTCAACTGGATCCCGCGAAACGCTACCAGAAGATCCTGGGATTCGGTGCGGCGCTCACCGATGCATCATGCTATCTGTTCGGCAAGCTTAACGGGCAGGAGCGCGGGGCCTTACTCACGGAGTTCTTTGGACCGTCGGGACTGCGCATGTCAGTTTGCCGCACCTGCATTGGAGCGAGCGACTACTCCACCAGCGCCTACAGCTTTGACGAAAGTCCGGAGCCCGATCCTCAATTGAAGAAGTTCAGCATTGATCACGATCGCGCTTACATTCTGCCCACGCTGCGCGCCGCGCGGGAAATTAATCCGGAGCTGTTTCTGTTTTCTTCTCCGTGGAGCCCTCCCGGCTGGATGAAGGCGGGCAACTCGCTGCTGGGCGGGTCCATGCGCAAAGAATACTTTGCTCCCTACGCTAACTACTTCGTGAAGTTTCTTCAGGGATATTCCGATGCGGGAGTAAAAATCAATGCAGTGACTGTGCAGAACGAAGTGGATACCGACCAGAATGGACGAATGCCAGCCGCTTTGTGGGGGCAGGAGTATGAAATTGAATTTGTGAAAAGCCATCTGGGACCAGCGCTCGAGCATGCATCGCCCGACACCAAGATTTGGATTCTCGACCATAACTACAATCTTTGGGGACGGGCCGAGGATGAATTGAGCGATCCGGATTTATATAAGTATGTGGATGGCGTGGCATGGCATGGTTATTTTGGCGACGTGAGCAGCATGACTCGCGTGCATGACGCTTTTCCTGCCAAGAACGCCTACTGGACCGAAGGCGGCCCGGACTACACGAGTCCGGATTATCAGACCGATTGGGCGAAGTGGAGCCACACCTACAGCGAAGTACTTCGCAATTGGGCGCGATGCATTGTGGGATGGAACCTGATTCTCGATGAAAATGGAAAGCCCGACATTGGCCCGTTTTCCTGTGGCGGAGTTGTCACCGTGAATTCCAAGACGCACGCGCTCACCCGCAGCGGTCAATACTGGGCCTTCGCCCATTATTCCAAAGTCATTGAGCGCGGAGCGCAGGTCATTGGATCACATGGAGAGTTAAAAGATATTTCCCATGTGGCCTTTGAAAATCCTGACGGCAGGCGCGTTCTGGTGCTTACGAATCAGGGCGGTGAGCAGCAGATATCCTGCCAGGCGGGAAATCAAGCAATGGATTTGACGCTGGAGCCGGATTCGGTGACGACTCTGTTGCTTTAAGACCGCGATCTATTCAGAAGAGGAGGGCAGAAGGCCTAGCTTCTGCCGGACCATCTGCCATTCTTCCCGTACGCGAGGCTCGTGCGACAATTCGGCCGCCCGCCGCAGCGATCTTTCCGAGCCGGAAAGATCGTTCAGCTTGAATAAGCATTCTCCCAGTCCCGCCCACGCAAACCAGTCCTGCGGATAATGGCGGATTGCCCGGTTAAAGATTGGAACGGCTTCATCGCATCGGCCTTCTTCATCCAGGCTAAGGGCCTGTTGCACATGAGCCCGTGTCAGATCCAAAGTGATAGGCGCGTTGTTTGGCGCAATTTGATGGGCTACGGTATAGACAGTCAGATCATCTTTCCACATGCCTTCCTGTTTTACGGTAAATATGCTGAATGCCGCGGCAATTACCACTGCGACGGCAAGGAGAGGCAAGCGGCTTTTGTTCATGAGCCGCCATCCGATCGCCAGTAAAATCATCAGCCCACACAAAGGCAAATAGGTATAGCGACCATGGAGAAAGTCGCCGGGATCGAGCGCGTTTAAGTTCAAAGCGAGCAGGAGTGGAAGAATCAGCAGAAGCGCGCCCAGCAGCAATGCCATCCGTATGTGTTTTGCGTGGTCGGAAACATCGTCCCGGCCCACTCTTTTCCACGCCCATGTGAACATGGCCGCGAGCGCAGCCACCACACATGCCACTCCCAACAGCGGCAACATAACATCATGAACAGAAAATGTATTCACCAGTGTGGGATCTGCGAAGGCGTGGGAGCGCACCGGCCAGAACACGACCTTTACATAAAACCACAGCATTCCAGGCCATGAAAGCAACTGGGTTTTCCAACGCAAATGCTGCGTAACACCGCCGAGTCTTCCACTAAGAGCATTCAGCCGGAATAAAAGGTAAATGGCCGTGGCTGCCAGATAGAGCCAACTCTCGCGGAGGGCGAAGGCCAAACGCGTCGCGAGCCCCGCCTCGCGGCTTGCGCCAGCTTTGTTTTCGGCAGAAGATCCGCGTGGTAACAAGAAGGCGACAACGAAAATTACAACCGGCAATACGATGGCCGTTTCCTTGGTGAACAGCGCCACTAGACAACAAGCCGCCGAGGCGATGAGCCACCACACCGTTGCAGCCGCCGAGCGTGCTCGCGCTTCGCGTTGCGATTTTTTCTTTGGCTTTTCCAAAAAGTCCCGAAGTGCGGCATCGGAACGGTCCACATAAACCAAATACAAAAGAAGGCAAACCAGAACGGCCGACGACATGAGCGGATCAGGCACAGCGATCCATGCCACTGATTCAGCCTGCGCAGGGTGCAGCGCAAACAATGCTCCGGCAATCAGCGCGGCGGCTCGGTCGTGTAAAAGCTTGTAGACCAGGACCACTAAAAGAACGGCGGCCAATCCATGTTTCGCAATACTGAGCAGGTGCCATCCCCAGGAGGACAGCCCGTTAAAAATAAAGTTGAGTCTTAACCAGAGGGCGAAAAGCGGCCGGTAAAAACTTGCAGGCCCTCCGGAAACCTGGGCCCATACGTAGTTGGTGAAGTAATCCCACAGGTGGCCGGAGGTCTGTATGCGCGGATCGTTAACAAAATGGTGGTCGTCGAGAATGAACTGGAAATTCAACGCAGGCAAGTAGATTGCGAAAATTCCGATAACAACGGCGGCGGTCAACGCGTAAAAGACCGCAGGCGAAAGCAATCCCCATGCTTCCGTCCTTGGGGCTGGGGCGGCAGGTACTTTCTGCGACAGCTTCGGCATTGACTATTACTGGTAAGAACGAAGTGAGCAGAGAAGAGTTGTCTTTTTAATTTTGTAAAGTTTTGTGAAGCAGATGGTTGATGAGGATGGAAAAATCATGGCCGTTGCTGCTATGCCACATCATGTTCAATCAAGTAAAATTCCTGTCGTGCGAACACACATGAGAGTGGTGTTTTGTCTCCTGATTGTCACGACGATCGCGGGTGCTCAGCAAATTAGCCTGCCGCTTTGGCCCAACGGCACTCCGGAATCCAAATCCAATCCCAATCCCAATAGCGCGACCCTTCCGGACAAAGAATTTACGGCGCAGTCAGACCGCATGGTGGCAGGGCGGAAGATTACTTACGTAAAGGAAGTCAGCAAGCCGAACGCTCACAGTGTACCGGCCCCCCGCCAAAAACACCGGAGCGGCGGTTTTAGTTTTTCCTGGCGGCGCGTATCAGCGGCTCGCTTACGACCTGGAAGGAAGTGAAGTCTGCGACTGGCTGAATTCCATGGGGATGACCTGCGTGCTGGTGAAATACCGCGTGCCATTCGATCACCACTTTCCAGAGCAGGTGGAAGATTTAGAAGATGCGCAGCAGGCAATGCGAATCATCCGCTCCCATGCCGCGGAATGGCATATTGATCCGCAGCGGATTGGCGCGCTGGGTTTTTCCGCCGGGGCGCACCTTTCGGTGATCCTTGGCAACCACCCGGACTTTAAACGTGAGGGAGCGCCCGATTCGCCCGAGAGCAAAATTGATGGTCGTCCCAACTTTGTTGTCATTATCTATCCCGGCTATTTGCGGGACGCGTCTGATTTAACCAAAGTGGACCCCGCGATCGGTGTTTCCTCCAGCACTCCGCCGAGTTTTTTGGTGCAGACGGAAGACGATCCGGTACACGTGGAAAATTCTCTCTTATACTTTAAGGCGTTGAAGGATGCCAAGGTGGAAGCGGAGTTACATATTTTCGCGCAGGGCGGTCATGGCTACGGAATGCGTCCGACGGAGTTACCGGTTTCGCATTGGCCGGCGCTGGCGGAGGCTTGGTTTCATACCATCCACGTGTTGGGCACCTCGGCGGGCCGAGCAGTAGCGGTCGGCCATCTCCCGTAGTTTCATAAGGATAGCTTGGCTTGAAGGATGCTGGATATTTTGTAACGAATCACCCCACAGATTCACTATATTAACGAGATAAAGAGGAATGGATCACGCTGACGCAACCCGCTTGATGGCGACCGAGCAATATTTGCTCAACGAGCTTGCGCCAGACGTGCGCGATGAGTTCGAGGAGCATCTGTTCGGCTGCCCTGAGTGTGCGCTTGATTTAAGGTCGGGTGCTGCGTTCGTACAGCAGGTAAAGATTGTGCTGCCGGAGTTCGAAAACCACCCGGCGGCTGTGCCTGCTCCCCGACGACAAAGCAGGCCGTTCGGATGGATGCTTCCAACTTTTTCAATGGCCACGGCTTTGTTACTCATCGTGCTCGGCTATCAGAATTTTGTTACCAATCCCAAGTTGCAGCGTGAAGTTGCGCTTGCCAATGTGCCGCAGGTCCTGCCATCCGTTTCGCTAGTCAGTGCTCGAGATACCACCGTTCCCCAAATTACCGCACCGCACAATGGGGCTGCTTTGATGTTTTTGGATATTCCCGCGGAACACATTTTCCCTTCTTATGTGGCGGAACTGCATGATCCGGAAGGCAAGCTCCTGTGGTCGCTTCCGATTGCAGGCGCCGCGGCGAAAGATACAGTAAGTATTCAGATTCCCTCTTCCCCTAGTGGCTCTGGTCTCTATACACTCGTTCTGTCTGGTATTGAGACGAACCCCGAAAGACGAACCGAAATCCGGCAGTACAAATTTCAACTGAAATACGAAAATTAATTGGAGATTGCGATGGAATCGAACTCCCACGTTAAGAGGGTCCACTATTACCATGCCGACGCCAATGTGCTGGGCGGCGCGTTAGAGAGTCCTTTCGAAGAAATCATTCCTATTCAGGCACCGCTGTCGTTGCCCGCCGTCGGAGGGTATGGAGTCGCGAGGGCTGAAAAATTCAGCGTGAAGGGAATTCTTTCGTTCCAGTCTGCTCATACGCAAGTAGCCGGAAGTGTGAGCAAAAAGACCGGTGGATGGACCACGATGGGGACCGCGGTGATTGAAAACCTGAATGTGCTCGACGTATTCACGGCCGAGCGCATCGTCGCGCAGATTGCGACCGAGCATCCCCGCGTAGGATACTATCCCGAAGTCACATTTCTGGGCACGCAGTTTGAAGGCGTTCGCATTGCCGGGAATCCCGTCAAAATCGAACTCGACCTTGATATCTGCAATATGGCGGATGGCGCTGCAGATGCGTCGGGCCATCGTTATCCGAAGGAAGCGTGCTTCACGGACAAAAAATTTGTAGCGAAGGTCGCCGCGCAGTATCGCCAGATTACCAGCGACAGCAACACGCCAGCGTGGCTGCGCGATCAATTCGCGCAGGCGCCTGGTGAAGGAAAAGGTCACGTTCTATGTTCGGTGGTCAAGTCAGTCACGGGGCAATTTCCTGGCAAAAGCTATGGAAACATTTTAGAAGTGCCCGGCTTTGGCCAAATTTTCCTTGGCGAGTTGATCGTAAATGGCGAGTCGTTCAATCTGTCTATGGTCCGGCTGGAACTGGGGTGTCCGACGCAGGGAAAAGCCAGCGCAGCACGAGTGGTAATCAACGGCAGCACCTCTCCGTAAAATTATTGGGAGTTCTCCTGGTTTGCCTTGGTGGTTGTACCCATCGAGCAAATCAGGACCCGCAAGCGCTTTATGATCAGATACGCCTGACGTTTACCCATGGTCAACTGGTCAGCGCGCAAGAACAAGCGGAAAAAGCACGAGTGTATTTTTCAAGTCGCGACTCTCAATGGGAGTCGCGATTTCGTTTTCTGGAAGCGGAAATTCTCATTTGGCGCGGTCTGAACCAGAATGCACTGAGCCTTCTGAATCCCGATCTGCCCACTTCGCTGGCCAGCAGCGACCTCGGCATCCGGCAATTATTGTTGCGTGGCATCGCGCATGCCCGTCTTGGCCAATTGAATGAAGCCGGGGAGAACCTGAAAACTGCAGCACGGCTTTGTTCGCTTTCCCACTCCACTCTGCAGGGCGAACTTGACCGCGCGCGCGGAGTGGTCGAAGTGCAAAAAAACAATCTCGACCGCGCCGAATTGTTCTTTCGCAGGAGTCTGCGCTCGGCCCGAGAGCAACATGATGCCATCCTGGAAAGCAGCGCGCTATCGAATCTCGGCGTAGTTTCCATGAGAAAAGAGCATTACGACGAGGCCATTGACTGGTCCACCAAAGCGCAGGAGCTTTCCAGCCGCCTTAGCTTTGGTTTGAATGAAGAGAAAGCGCTCGGCAACCTGGCGTTTGACTACTACAAGATGGGTGATCTGGACCGGTCGCTCGCTCTCTATCAGGAAGCTGAGAAAAGGGCGAATGATCTGAATGTTCCGATTGACCAGGTGCGATGGCAGAACAATCTGGGCGCAGTTTACTACGAGTTAAATCAGTATGACCTTGCGCGGGAATATTATTTGCGCGCGCTTTCACTGGCTAAGGCGATCCAGAACACGGAAGAGATTAACGATGCGCTCACCACGCTGGCATTCCTTTCCGTCCAGACCGGGAAACTGGACGACGCCGAGAATTACAGCAGTCAATCTATTGAACTTTGTAAGAAGAGTGGCGACCGGACGTCGGAACTTTACGCACTTCTGGCTTCCGGACAAATTTCTGCGAGCATGCAGGACAATCCCCACGCCGAGCAGATATTTGACGAAGTCATTCAGGACAAAAAAAGCGATCCTTCGTTGCGCTGGGAAGCGATGCACGATCTGGCCCGGGTTTATGAGCGCGAGCACGCCCTGCGGAAAGCCGACCAGGAATATCGCGCGGCGTTGAGTGCCCTGGAGAGTGCGCGATCTTCGCTGCATCACGAAGAATACCGGCTGCCATTTCTTACCAATGCCGCCCGAGTGTATGAGGACTACATCCACTTTCTCGTGCAACAAGGCAAGTTGAAACTCGCGTTGCGAATGGCCGACTATGGCCGCGCGCAAACTTTGATTGAAGGGCTCGGAGCGGCCCAGTACGCTCGCTCATTTTCTGCGCGAGATGTTGATCCTGAGCAGATCGCGCGCAAGATGAAGGCCGTAATCCTTTTTTATTCACTGGGCGAGAGGTACAGCTATTTATGGGCAATAACGGCGGACCGTACTGCGGTGTTTCAACTCCCGGCGTCGAAAGAGATTGAAGCGGCGGTCCAGAGGTATCATCACGCTCTGCTCGGCCCGGCAGACGTGCTGGAAACGCGAAACAGCGACGGCCTTCAGCTCTTTGAAACTCTCGTTAAGCCCGCCAAAAAGCTGATCCCGCGGGATGCGCGGATTGTGATCATTCCCGATGGCGCACTGAACAATCTTAATTTTGAAACCTTGCTGGTGCCCGCCCCAAAGCCGCACTATTGGATTGAAGATGCTGCGCTGGTAAACGCAAGTTCGATCCGTCTGTTGGCAGCGGCGCCCGTCGCCACCGCGCCGCGAAATGAAAAACTCTTACTGATTGGCGACCCGCTTCCTCCAAACCACGCCTACGACCAACTCGCTGAAGCCGGTCCAGAGATCAAAGACATCGCCAGACATTTTCCAGCGCCGTCGGAATTGGTATATGCGCAGGCTGCGGCAACTCCGGCCGCGTATCTGGAACACGATCCGGCGCAATTTGCTTATATTCATTTTGTCGCCCACTGGGACGGCCAGCCGCCTGAGCCCTCTTGATTCTTCCATTCTGCTTTCACAAGGTTCACCCGCGGAAGATTCTTACAAGCTCTACGCCCGCGACATTATTCATCATCCGCTACGCGCGCAGCTTGTCACCATCTCAGCGTGCTATGGTTCGGGAACCCGCGCATATACGGGAGAAGGATTGGTGGGGCTTTCCTGGGCATTTCTGCGAGCCGGAGCGCACAACGTAATCGGCGCGTTGTGGGCTGTTAGCGACGATTCCACGCCGCGGCTAATGGACCATCTTTATGACGGAATCGAAAAAGGACAAACGCCGGCGCAGGCGTTGCGCGCCGCCAAACTCTCTCTGCTGCATTCTGACAGCGTCTTCCGCAAACCGTTCTATTGGGCCCCGTTCCAGCTTTACTCGGGACTCTAGAAATCCATCGCGTTCAGTTTTGAAGAATGCCCGTGTTGGCGGACGCCCTCGTCGGCCCAGCGCTGATCCCGAATAGAAGGTTTCGTCTAGAACGAGAACGCCACCTGCATATCAAGCCGTTGGCTTGCGGTTTGTGATGAGAACGGCCCTCCGGCGATTTGAATGGATTGTCCAAAGCGGGAGGAGTTGAGATCGCCAACCGGCGGCGCAAGATTTTCAGAATTAAACAGGTTTCGCGCGGAAATGGAGAAGGTCAAACTGTAGCGCCGACCGCTTCCACCCATGGCAAACGGATTTCGTCCGCCGCCTCCGCCGTTCAGTCCTCCCGGCCCAAGTCCGCCGCCCGGGCCGCCTCCGCCACGACGTCCGCCGCCTCCCCCTCCTCCGCGCGGGCCTCCCGAACCCCCTTTGGCTTCAGGGCCAAATCCGAATGTGCGGCTAAGGCGCAAATTCAAAGTCGCATTCGCAGGGCCGGTGCCTCCATTAATTGGAGCCAGCCGGTCGCCAGGCGCTGGGGTTGCATTGAAAGTTCCCCAGGGGCTGCACACGATATTCGCATTCACCGCGACAGTGGAGCACGTGTTCGTCGAAACTAATCCCGGCCGGTCGTTGAAAATGGAGTCTCCATTCAAATCCTGCCCAACCGTCACATTAAACGGTGTCCCTGAATTGATCACGATGAAGGGGAAAAGATTAAAGCGTTCAGGCAATGTAATCGAGCCTCCAATAAAGGCCCTGTGACGCACGTCAAAAACGGAGCGGCCATAATCCTGCGCCAGGTCAAACTGGTTCGAAGGAAAACTCGCGGCGGTGGCTGCGTTGGCATTTGCGTAATTGAGCACGTAGAAACCGAACAGAGAAAGCCTGGCTCCCATGCTGAAGCGTACGTTGGCGATGAGCTGGTTCTGCTTGAAAATTCCTTCGGAGGTGTATTGGTAAACGTTGCCGGCGCTGGCTCCCAGGGGACGCGTGCCGCTGGTGGGGTCCGCAGGATTAAACGTTCCCGGCAGCGGAGCATTAATGTTCTCCGAAAGAAATTGATGTACGCCCCGCGAGTTCAGGTACGTGACTGCCACGGTGGTAGCTTTTGCAACCTGGCGCTCCACGCTGGCGGCAGTTTGTATTGTGTAGGGCGCGCGCAGGTTCGGAGAAACCCGATAGACCGTGGGCGATGTCGTCGTCGCTGGGCAAGTGGCTGGGTCCGGGTAGCAATCCGGCGAGTTCACTACCATTTCCTGCTGCGTAATTCCATTGAGCCGCTGGGCGTTAACCAGATATTCCTGCTTGAAGCGATCATAAAAAATGCCACTGCCTGCGCGAATCACCGTTTTAGGAGAGCTGCCCTTTTTTCCCAAACCCCAGGCGAGCCCTACTCGGGAGCAAAATCGCTGTGGTCGTGGATCTGGTTCTGGGTTTCCCATCGCAATCCGTAGTTGATGGTAATGTTGCGCCGCGCCCGCCAGGTATCGTTGGCATACAAGCCGGTGTCCGCATAGGTGTTGGAGACGGTAGGCAGGCCGGTAGTGATGCTGAATTGGCTCGCTCCGCACTGCGCAGTTTGCAAATTGGGAGCAACAGCCAAACAAGCGGCGCGGCTCTGTGCCGGGGTTTGACCCGCTAGAAGCCCGGCCTGCGTGACGTTATAGGCCGCCAGCGACGGGAAGGTGAAAACTCCATTGAAGTCGGAGTTGGCGAAGTTGGAATCCTGCTCAATGCGCTCCCTGACGCCGAAATTTATAAAATGCTTTCCGTGGGCGATGGAGGTGTAATTTTGCAACTCGTAATCGTCGCCCAGGTCAAGATTGCTGCCCTTGGAATTTCCGCCGCTGGTGAAAAATCCCAGCACTTGAGTCATGGGGCTGGAATTTTGCGATCTAAGATTGTCCTTGTCGCGCGTATATTGAAAACGCGTTTCATTCACCACGCTGTTGCTAAGCACCTGCGAGTCGCTTACCTGTAGTTTGTTTTCCGTCTCAACTTCGTTGTAGGCGAGGGAAGCGAGCGCGGTCTGTCCAATCCCCTCATTGTTCTCTTTTTCCTGCTCAAACTGGTAACGCGCCGTCAGCGTATTGTTTTTGGAAACTTGATAATCAACACGCGGGCTGATGTTGGTGCGCGTGCTGGGGTTCGGGACGGCTGTGGTGAAAGGGATTCCGTTGGGATTGGTGAATG
>CAWHQK010000047.1:0-117500 GCA_963831435.1 uncultured Acidobacteriota bacterium | reverse complement strand
GGAACTTTCTTCCCGCCCTGAAAGCGCAGTAGGGCCAAGGCCCTGTTTGCGTCCCAGCGCCAGCGCGTGCCAAAGATTGGGGATGCCGAGCGCGGCCTGCTCCAGAATGGGTTGCACCGTGTCGGCGCTCAGGAAATGGAAAACGTCGGCAAGCGGGAAGCTGTGCTGCTCAGCGAGCGCGATGTTCAATCCGTTGTCGGTGGCGGCCGCCTGCAATTCAAAGTTGAAGGAGCGGCAGAAACGCTTGCGCAGCGCGAGCCCCCACGCTTTGTTGACGCGGCCGCCGAACGGCGCGTGAATCACCAGTTGCATGCCGCCGCCTTCATCGAAGAACGCTCCGCGATGACCGTCTTGCTGCGTGGGACCGCGCCCAGCACGGCGCGGCCCGCGAATATTAATCCACCGCCTGCTCGGCGCCGGGCGATCCAGACCGCATTCCTCCTGAGCCACGCAACGTCGGCCTATGACCTCCGGCGATCCGCGAGCCAGGCGATCCGGACGCACGTCTGGCAGGCGAGTCGCTGATGTGCTGCGCGCAGCTCGGCAACGTGCGCGGAAAGCTCCTGCGTTCGCGCCGGAGCCTCGCCCCGCCAGAACGGAATTGTGGGAGGCGCGCCATGCGCGTCTTCCACGAGCACGCGGCCGGCTTTGCTCCACGCGCCGAATCCGCCAGGATGTGTTGCCCAGCAGCATGATGTCGCCGGCGATGCTCTCCACCGCGAAGTCCTCGTCCACCGTGCCGACCACCGTGCCTTCCGGTTCCGCGACGACCGTGTAAAGGCGCGGTTTCGGGAATCGCGCCGCCGCTGGTGATGGCCGCGAGCCGCGCGCCGCGGCGGGCCGCGGAGCCGATGGTTCACGCGGTCTGATGAGGTAAGCGCCGTAGCGGCCGCGGCGGGTGGCGATTCCTTCGGAGAGCATCTCGAGGACGGCGTCGAATCTGTGCGCGCGAGCTCGCGATACGGATACGCGCGGCGCACGAGCGCGAACAGATCATCCTCGTCCCACTCTTCGGCGGCGCAGGCGGCCACGATCTGCTGCGCCAGGATGTCGAGCGGAGCTGTCGCGGAATGATCGAGGCGGTCGAGCTCGCCTGCACGAATGGCGCGGACCAGGGCCGCGCATTCGACGAGTCATCGCGCGTGGTGGCGAAGAAGCGGCCCTTGGGACGCGCGCCGCGCCAGTGACCGGCGCGGCCCACGCGCTGCAGAGCCACGGCGATCGAGCGCGGCGAGCCGATCTGGCACGACGAGATCGACGGTGCCGATGTCGATTCCC
This sequence comes from uncultured Acidobacteriota bacterium, assembly GCA_963831435.1. Taxonomy (GTDB): domain Bacteria; phylum Acidobacteriota; class Terriglobia; order Terriglobales; family Acidobacteriaceae; genus JAICKN01. The sequence continues at coordinate 116,222 of CAWHQK010000047.1, read as the reverse complement.
AGTTCGAGCGAGGCCGTGGCCACGAGACTTTGATCTCGCCATTTTTCAGACGCTTCGGCGTCGAGGCGCAGCTTGCGGGAGAGGCTGCCGTGGTGCGCGGCGACGATGTCTTCGCCGAGGCGTTCGGCCAGATGATGCGCCATGCGCTCGGCCAGTCGGCGCGTGTTGACGAAGACGAGGGTGGAGCGATGCTGCTGGACCAACTGGCGAGCGATCGTAAACTTCGTCCCACATTTCGTTGCGTGGCGATCGGGCCGAGTTCGCTCGGAGGGAACTTCGACGGCGAGATCGAGCGTCGCGCTGTGGCCGACCTGCACGATGACCGGCTCCGGCCGGCCGTTGCCGGCGAGAAAGTGCGCCACTACTTCGATCGGCTTCTGCGTGGCGGAGAGGCCGATGCGTGTCGGGCCGCCACGCTCGGTCGAGCGCTTCGAGCCGTTCGAGCGACAGCGTCAGGTGCGCGCCGCGCTTGTCGTCGGCCACGGCGTGGATTTCGTCGACGATGACCGTTTCGACGTCGCGCAGAATCTGCGCGGCTCTTCCGGCCGTGAGCAGGATGTAGAGCGACTCGGGCGTCGTGACCAGGATGTGCGGCGGCGCTTCAGCATCGCCGGCGCTCCGCATGCAGCGTGTCGCCGGTGCGGACGGCGGTGCGAATCTGCGGCATCAGAGGCCGCGCTCGCCCGCCAGCTGCAGGATTTCGCCGAGCGGGCCTTCGAGGTTCTTCTGGATGTCGTTGCCGAGCGCTTTGAGCGGCGAGATGTAGAGCACTTCCGTGCGATCGGTCGAGCTCGCCGGCGAGCGCCTTGCGGACCAGCCGGTCGATGCAGGCCAGGAATGCGGCCAGCGTTTTGCCGGAGCCGGTGGGCGCGGAGATGAGCGTGGTTCGGCCGGCCAGGATGTGCGGCCAGCCTTGTTCTGCGGCTCGGTCGGCGTGCCGAACTTGCCGACGAACCACTCCTGCACCAGCGGATGGGCCCATGCGAGAGAAGAGGGAAGAGAAGACATGGAAAGCTATTTTACCATGCGCATGTTCGCAAAACATTCGCCTTAAATATAGAAATCATAAAGACTGCTGACCAATAATAATATGATGAGTAATCCAGAAGGAGCGGCAATGGCGAGCCAGAGGGTTTCCGGTCTTACCAGGAAAGACATCATCTCCACCGCCCATCAGTTTCAGTGGAGACGTCAGATGCCCAAGTGGACCGTAGTCGTGGAAGGCCGTGAACTTCCAGCCCGGCCCCTCGTATTGCAAGCGGCAAAAGTAGCCACCAAATGACCCGACGAATTCACACCAGGCTGTTGCGATTCTGTCCGATGGGGGTTCGATATCCGATACGAGGGCAAGCCGGTGCAGAACGTGAATCAAAATCTCGGCGAGCAGACAGTTTTGTTGGATCTTATTGATAGTCTTTGCGGTTGCTGCAAAGGCGGCGGTTTGCGGAAGAGAGAGAACGCGAGCACCGGATTGAATAAGGATCGATGGCCGCACTAAAAAATACGTGCTAGACGCCAATGCCCTGATTGATTTTCTCGGAGACAGGCCGGGGCGGCCGAATGAAGCATCTATTTGCCGATGCCGTGCGCGACCAGAATCCGCTCCTGATGTCTGTCATCAATTGGGAGAGGGTCTTTACCATCTATGGGAACGTTACGGCGAAGACTCCGCACGACAAACCATAAGTGGGATGGAACGCTTACCCATCGAACTGGTTGATGTTGATCTGCCCCTTGTAATGCAGGCTGCGGGAATCAAGGCCCATCACAAGATTCCCTATGTGGATTGCATCGCTGGAGTATTGGCTCTTACACGGAAAGCAGTCCTGGTCACCTCCGACCGCGATTTTTAAAAGTTAGGCCGCCATATTCAGCTCTTGTGGCTCACGCGTTCGTAACCCTCGAATGCTAAAATCTCCGCAATGACCAAATCAAAATCCGCCATCACCCGCGCCAAAAAAATCAAACTGCTGCTGTTCGACGTGGACGGGGTTCTTACCGACGGCAAGCTTTTCATCTTCCCCGCGCCTGCGGGAACACAGCAAAGCGTATTGGAACAATCCGCGAAGCACGGAGGCAGTGGCGGCTTCGGGCTGCACAGCCAGACTTTGATTGAAGCCAAAGGCTTCCACGCGCACGATGGAACAGCGATCTCGCTGGCGCGCGCCGGAGGCATCAAGACTGGCCTGATCACCAAGCGCATTTCAGAAACCGTTGCCCTGCGAGCGCGCGACTTGAGGCTTGAACATGTGCACCAGGGAATTCAGGACAAGAAGAGCGTCTTTGAGCAGATTCTGAAGCAGGAAGGCATTTCTGCAGCGGAAGCTGCCTTTGTTGGTGATGATGTGATTGATTTGCCCGTCATGTGGAATTGCGGCTTTGCCGTCGCCGTGGCCAATGCCCGTGCGGAGGTAAAGCGCGATGCTCACTACGTAACGCCGAATGCAGGCGGCAACGGCGCGCTTCGCGATGCGGTGGAATTCATTCTTAAGGCGCAGGGAAAGTGGAAGCAGGCTGTTACTAGCTACATTGGGGAGAGAAGCAAAGACAGCGTGCAGTAAGTGGTGCCCCAAATCTACAAGGCTAAAAAGAGGAAGCGTAAAACTTCTACCCGAAATATCATCCCCACCGGCTGTTTGCTTGGGGCGTGCTCGGGTCAACAGCCGGTGGGCTACCGTTTCTCCTTACTCACCCTGTTGTTTTCAGGAGCAATTAGTTATATAGAAACACAAAATGCGGGAAAAGTTGTTTTTTAATTATTTCTTTTTTTGAGGACACGCGGAACGACGTCTAAAGGCTTTTGTCCCACGCCACAGGTCTGATCAGCTGCCGGTCCCGCAATCGGAATTTGCAGACTAATTCGGCAAAGCGGCCGGACGGTTCGCCATCAGCTCGGCAAAGCGGGGATCTTTCCGCAGGTTGGCAAATCCGTCATCTTTGTAAACGGCGTCAATTTCCTTGTAGCCGTTTTCCATGGCGCGCCGCAGGCACAATAGCGCCCGGTCCGAATTCCCGCTTTTTGCATACAATTTGGCCAAGACATACTGGAAATGGGCGCGATCCTGGGGCGACGACATTTGTGCTGATATCCCGTACCGCGACGACCTCACGAATAAATCGGGATCAAGCTGCAAGGCGTGGCTGTAGGCGTCGTTTGCCTGCTCCCATTTCTTTTCTGAGAAGTAGACGGCGCCTAAGTTGCTGTAGAAGGAAGCATCCTGCTCCAACTTAATCGCTTTTTTGTACTCTTTAACCGCCCCGCCGTACTTTCTCTCCTCATAGCGTGCCGCGCCGAGATTGTTGTGCGCGGCGGCCATTTTCGGATCAAGCTTGATGGCGCGTTGAAAATAGTGGATGCTCTCGCCAACATGCTCGCCCTGCAACTCCGCCATCCCGGCTTTGTTATTGAGCTTGGCGGAATCAGGATCTTTTGTCAGGGCCGCGCGGTAAAAGTCCAGTGCGTCAAAATATAATTTTTGTTCGCGAAGGCGGTCACCCTGGCGCTCCAGCTCTTCCACCGTTGCGTTTGAGGAGGGAACAGTCATGGGTTGGATGATAGGCGGTTTTACCTGCAAACGGTCAGTGGGACTGTCTTGCGCGTAGCTAAGAGGAACTTGCAGGGCCAAAGCCAATGCCCAAACGGAGAGACGGGCCATAAAATCCTCCCGATAGCGACTCGAGCATAGCCGCCGTCGTCAATCCTCTTCAAGCCCAAACTTCAAATTTCGATTGTTACTGCGGGTTATTTCCGCTGTCCTTTGAAGGCTTGGATGAAGGATTAGACGACTTGTCATCTCTAAAGATATCCCCAATTTTGCCCAATATTCCTTTTTTCTTTTGCGGATCGGCGCTTTGAGCGGCAGCAGGTTGCTGCCCGGTGGTCGCAGGAGGCAGAGGTTTTTGCGTTCCAAGGCCGAAAACCCTTGAAAAGAAGCCTTTCACCCCCTGCTGATCGCAGGTTTGCCCGGGCTCGGTCCCGGTAAGGAAGGCCACAGAGTAATCGTCAGGACAGGCCGGGGTGGCCAGGAGATTGGTAGCTTTGTCGAGTTGCACATCCACCACGCCATTTGGCTGGGTAAAGGGCTTTACGCCGGAATACTCAGGCAGGTCAATTGCCTTTTTCATGAACTCGGCCCAGATGGGGGCAGCCGTTTGCGAACCGCTCAAATGGAGATCGCTGTAGTCATCGAATCCCACCCAAACGATGCACAATAAATTGCTGGTATACCCGGCGAACCATCCGTCGTGAGAGCTGCCCGTCTTGCCCGCAGCGGGGGCGGTAAAGCCGCCTGCGCGGACGCCGTAAGCCGTCCCGAAATTCAGCACGCCTTCCATCATGTTGGTCATGATGTAAGCGACCCGTGGATCGAGCACAGCTTTTCGATCGGAATGAAAGTCCAGAACGGCATCTCCCGTGGCGGTGCGGACGGAGGTAACCAGGGTCGGACTGATCTTGACGCCACTATTGGAAAAAACCGTGTACGCGGAAGCCATTTCCAGTGGGGTGGCGTCGTAGGAGCCAAGCGCCATCGCCGGAGTGGGTTTTACTGATGAGATGCCTGCCGCCCGGGCCAGGTCGGCGACTTTGTCGTAGCCGACTTCTTCCGCGAGTTTCACGGTCGCATTGTTAAGGGAAAGCGCAAGGGCAAATCGAGCTGTTACCTGGCCAAAGTACTTCTCCTCGTAATTCCGCGGCTCATAAATTTGATCGCCATAAGGAAAAGTAGTGGGCTCGTCCATGATCATCGTGGCAGGGGTAAATACCAGATTGCTCCCATCAAGGCCGGTGTTGATGGCTGCGGCATAGACGAATGGCTTGAAAATGGAGCCCGTAGGGCGATTGGCCACCGCATGGTCTAACTGGCTGAAGGCATAGTTCCGGCCCCCGACTAACGCCAAAACTTCGCCGGTGTGTGGGTCCATCGCCACCAATGCCACCTGTGCGTCCGGGCCGGGCGCAACTGTAGTTTCATATTTGTTCTTGCCCACCCGCACGCGTTTTGTGCGGCGCTTCTTCACCAGCTGGTCCACCAACTTCATGCCGCTTTCAACGGCTTGGGCAGCAGCCTTTTGCAGGCTAGGGTCAATGGTCGTGTAGATGCGGTACTGCTGGTCGTTCATCTCGTGTTCATTGACTTTGCTGACGACGGTGTCCCGCACCAAATCCACAAAATAAGGCGCGTCGCTGGCCTCCACATTCGGGGGCGCAAGTTTCAACGGAGTGGCTTTTGCCTTTTCCGCTTGTTCCCTGGTAATCGCGTGGGTTTCCAGCATGCTTTCTATTACCAGGTTGCGACGTTCTAGCGCGCGTTCCGGGTGCCTGTAGGGTGACAGATAGCTCGGCCGCTGAATAATTCCGGCTATCAACGCCGCTTCTGGCAACGTAATGTCTTTAAGATTCTTGTTGAAATAGGCTTGTGATGCCTCTCCGAATCCATTAATCGTGAACGATCCCCGCTGGCCCAGATCAACCCAGTTTGCGTACAGTTCGAATATCTGTTCTTTGCTGAATTTCTGTTCGAGTTCCTCGGCAATCAACATTTCCGTCAGCTTGCGCTTAATGGTTTTTTCTGGAGAAAGGAAGAAGCCGCGCGCGAGCTGCATGGTAAGAGTGGAACTTCCCTGCGCATATCGCTTGTGGGCAAGATCAATCCAAGCTACTTCCGCCATGCGCACAAAATTCACTCCGCTGTGCTCGAAAAATCTCCGGTCTTCGATGGAGACTACGGCCTCCACCATCACTTTCGGGATCTGGTTATACCTCACCACCTGGCGCTTGGAACGTCCCGCATCAAACATGGAGGTAATCATCACAGGCTCAAGCTCGTAGGCTTGCAGCTCCCCGGTCTTGCCGGTGATGCTGGAAACCTTTTCGTCAGCGAAATGGATGGTCGCTGCCTCGGGGCTGTGGTACGACTGCGGACCGGGAGAAACTACGATTCCATCTTTGATAAGGCGGTAGGTTCCCAGTTGCGATTGGCCTTCAGTCTCCGAATAACCCGCGCCGCGGAGGTCCGCCGCGATTTCCTTGGAAGAAATTTCCTCTCCCAGACGCACAGTGCGAGGCAATGCGTAAATTTTTGCTGAATTGCTGAATATTGGGTTCTGAAAGCGGGCTTGAATAATGTGGTCATACTTGACGTAGAAATAAGAAAAAAAGGCGATGGCCACAACTGCAAGAACGAGAAATATAGCGGCGCCGATTTTTAGAATCGGGTCGCGAGCCCAGGCGCGCTTGCCCCCGCTTGGGCCGCTATCCTGTTTCTTCGGGATTCTTAGTTTAATGGCCACAGTGGTGGTCGGCCCCGCTCGCCATGGCAATGTCGCTTCTGCGGGACATGCAAAAAACGATTATAGATATTTTATCGGAGTTTTTGCTCTGCTCTATCGCTACAGCGATGGCGATGCAGATGCACTCTCTAATTTCTAAGATGCGCGAGCGAGGCGCGACGCTGGATGCCCGTGGGAGATCAGTAAACGCCTTTATTCATAGACGAAGGATTGAAGTGCAGATCGAATGGGTAGATCGGAGCGCTGATATGGACGTCGTATTTGACGTCGATCGAAACCGATCCCCTCCCCGCATCTCCGGAACGTACGACTTTGACGTCAGGTTCGGCGAGCGAGATGTCGTATTGCTTCGCGTCAGTGATAACCTGGGCGCGAATGTCGTCTTCGGAGATTGTTTTGTACGTGCTATCCAGCGCATCGCGGCTGATGGTGTCTTGAAATTCGTAGTTCGAGTAGTAAGGAGGAACGACCTCAATGCCCAGATAAATGATCACTACGATGACGGCGATACCAAGAATAAGTTTGAAAGTGTCCATGCTGCTCCAACCGCCCCAAGAAGCCTAAAACTCAACAAATCCGGTACAAATGGTTCCCCGATTACCCGGATAGTAGCATCGCGGATTTCTGGTGTCGAGAAACAGTGTGCCCCCCAGATACCTTTAGTAACTTGAAGCGCAAACACGGAATCCCCATTCTGGAATTTGAAGAAGAGTTTGGGTTGCAAAATAGTCTAGGCAGGAGAGGGCCGCTCATCCCCCGGAATCGGGGACAAGGTGCTTACCGCTGAGGGCCTTAGCAGAGGCCAGCCCTTTTTGAGCACGTAATCAAGCCAGGCCCCCGCGACCTGCGAGGTGAGCACGGCGGCCAGTACCAGCGTAGTGTAAAACTTGGGGCTGATGATGCCAGCGTCAAACGCCACGCTTGCCAGGACAATGCCCGGTCCGCCACGGGCGTTTGTGGTGATGGCCAGATTGATTAAATCAAGCCCACGAAATCCCGCTAATCGACCGGCCAAAGAGACGGAAAGGATTTTGATGATGCAGCTGCCGAAAAGAAATGCGCCGAGCATCCACCAGGAAAGGCCCTGAACCAGGTCAAGTTTCATTCCCACCAGTGCGAAGTACACCGGAATGAAAAATGCGAATGAGACTTTCCCAATCGCATCGAGCGCTTCGGCGAAAATCCGGCGCTTCTTGTGGACCACGGCAAAACCCGCCAAAAAGGCAGCAAACACCAAACTGACGTCAAACGCGCCTGCGACCGCGCAATAAGCGAGCAGCACTGCGATTGCATAAGCCACGGGAGATTGTTGCGCGAACACGTTGAAGCGTGACTTATTGATGCGCTTTACCAGCCGCGGAACGATGGTCAGCCCCAGCACGAAAAATCCGACGGTGACGGCCAGGTGATAAGACATTTGCCGCGGCTGCAATACCGTTTTGCCGGCCATCGCCGTCGCCACAGCCAGCGCCAGCCACAGCACAATATCTTCGAGCACGGCGACGCCCAGGACCAGTCGCGCAAAACGAGTATGAAGAATTTTTAGATCGGCGAAGATTTTTGAGACAACCGGAACGGATGTTACCGCCACGCCGACCGCCAGAATAATGGTTAGGGAGACTTTGTTGCCGTACGGCCCTGCCAGGGTTGGACGGACAATCCACGGTCCGAACACGAGACCCAAAAGAAACGGTATCCCTGTACCCACAATCGTCAGCCAGCCGACTTCACGGCGCTCATCCCGTGTAAACAGTTGTTGAGTTTCCGCGCCGGAGAGAAACATCAACAGCAGCAGCCCGAGCCAGTAAACAAAATTTAGAATATCCCCCTGATGTTTTGCTGCGCCGGTCAGCGCGGAGGCAAAGTGCAGCCGGCCCAATAGACTGGGGCCAAGGACGATGCCTGCCAGGATTTCGCCCACGACTCTCGGCTGCCGCAATTTGACGAAAAGATATCCCAACAGCTGGGCCAGACCCACCAGCAGCAGGAGTATTAAAACGATTGACGTGAGATCGGCGTTTGACAAGGGGCGAATTCTCGCCCAAATAAGATGCTGTTTCTGTTCTAAGGTTGGATGGACCGCAAAGACTGGCATGCTTCAGCCGCTTACATTAAATCAATGCCCCACAAATCGTGTAAGTGGATGATTCCCCGGAGGCTTCCGGCTTTGTCTATGACGGCCAATGAAGTTATCTTTTTTTCTTCCATCATGGCCAGCGCGGTAACTGCGAATTCACCTGGCAGAATGGTCCTTGGCTGGCGCGTCATGCATTGCCCCGCATTTAAATCCAACGCATCTTTGCCGCTTTTTTCAAGCAGACGGCGTAGGTCCCCGTCGCTGATGATTCCCACCAGTTTTTCGCCATCCACGACCGCGGTCATGCCAAGTTTCTTGCGCGACATCTCATAAATAACTTCGGGCATTTTGGTGGTGGGAAGCACTCTCGGGATCGCGTCGCCGGAATGCATAAGCGCTTCTACTCTGGCCAGGCGTTTGCCTAATTTTCCACCGGGATGCAGGTTGGCAAAGTCTTCTTCCTTGAAGCCGCGTTTTTCTGAAATTGCAACCGCTAGCGCGTCTCCCAAGGCCAGCATCGTAGTCGTAGAGGCCGTGGGTGCTAGTCCGAGGGAGCAAGCTTCTTTCGCAACAGAGCAATCCAGTGTGATCTCTGCGGACGACGCCAGAGTAGATGCTTTCCTGGGATTGTCAGAGTGAAGTTCGTCGCACGTCAAAGCGATGAGCGGTACGCGCAAACGTTTGATCGTGGCCAGTAAATTCAGGATCTCCTCGGTCTCGCCGCTGGAAGAAAACGCCAGCACCACATCTCCGCGCACGATCATCCCCAGATCCCCATGCACGGCTTCCACCGGGTGCATGAACAGAGCGGGAGTGCCCGTGGAGTTTAGTGTCGCTGCGACCTTACGCGCGATGATGCCGCTCTTCCCCATGCCCGTCACCACGATCCGGCCCGGGCAGGAAAAGATCAAATCAACCGCCCGCTGAAAATCGCCAGCCATGGGTCCTTCCATGCGATCGGCGAGGTTCCGCAGCGCTTCAGCCTCAATTCGGACGACGTTTACGCCACTGTGGCTCATGCAGGAAGGATACTAGCAAAAATCGGCGAAGTGCATGCGGTTAGAGCAATCCCGTTAGAAATGATCGTACCCACCGGACGCTCTGCGGCTGATTCTTCCTAACCCTTTGGCCTGGATAATTCGGTCCCAAGGCCCTGCTTGCCAATTGTCTTTTTTCTTCTCCGTATGCTGCCATGGCGGCAGGGTGATAAAAAGCCGCGTGGCAATTGCCTGGGCGTAGGGTTCGTATTGTGTGCGAAGGTATGCCAACTTCTGTTCAAACTGCGCATCATTTCTGACGCGAACTCCCTTTTCAGCTAATTTCTCGCGAAGAATATTTAGCTCTTCTGGAGGAAGTCGGTCCACCTCCGCGAGTTGATATCGGACGTTAAGCACCTGCGTAAGATCCACAACCGCGTGCCGGGCCATGGCGAAAGTTAGTTTTGCCTGCTCAGGACGAATATCGTCAATGCCGGCGATCACCAGAGCGCTGCTGTCCAGAATCATGGTCAATGCGCCCAGCCACGATTGATTGCTGTGCTGAGAGCGAAAATAACTGAGCATGGGATAAGAAATGTGGCTCTCCAGGACCTCCGCCGCCCAGTGTTCCCAATCGCGCAAAATTACGTCCAGCCCCGCATCCTGCGGATATTTGCCAACTCTCAGAAGAAGTTCCATAGCCGTCGGCGGGGAACCTGCCCGAGCATCCAGCAGGGAGATCTGGATTTCGCGTTTGGAAAATGCAGAATAAATCGTCGGCAGATATCCGATCACGATGCCAAGGAAGGCGAACCCCATTCCGCCTTCGAGGACGGCAAGAAATCGTTCAATGCCGCTGGTCGGTAACACATCGCCAAAGCCGATAGTAAAAAATGTTGATCCACTTAGATAAAGGACTGTCCAGAAGTGAACGCCCTCTTTCCCCAGCTGCACATGTTCGCCGGCGCCCCAGTGAAGCAATGCAAAACCAAAGATCAGGCCAAAGGCCCAGACCATGAGTAGAAAGAGCAGCGAGAGCGGGCCGAAATAGCCAAGAAACGTTTCGCGCCGGGTTTTACTCTTAATTTGCTTTGCCAGCTTCCACCACGGCCTCCAGGTAAAGCGGTAAAACCAAGAAGTAATCCGAAAGCCGCGCTGGACGCGACGCGGCAATATGGTGGTTTCAAAGGCGTCGAGCAGTATCGCCAGCAGAACGAACACCCCGGCGATGATGGAAAAAATCGGCATGCGGAAAATTGTGCGGCTGCGGCGAATAGTAACAGATTTGGGATTGATTTTTATGCCGTGACGGTTTCGCTAACGCAACGGTTCAGAAAGCTTACCGGCCGCGAGGATTGCAGCAATGCGTGAAAAATCGTCAGAAATTACGCGGTCCTTTTCCATTCGCGGAGAAACGCCCCTGATTTCTTTGTAGGCCAGCTGGCCGCGTCGCGAAGTCTTCATGGGCGCAAGAAAGTCGAGGGCCTGCGCCGCCGCCATTGCCTCAATGGCAAGAATATTGCGAGTATTCGCGACAATCTTGCGGAGCTTTAATGCCCCAGTCATTCCCATGGAAACGTAATCTTCTTTGTTCCCCGAGGTGGTGATGGAATCTACCGACGCGGGATGCGCCAGGACTTTGTTTTCACTGGCTAGGGCGGCCGCGGTCACCTGGGCCATCATGAACCCAGAGTTCAGTCCGGCGTCCACAGCGAGAAAAGGCGGCAGGCCTTCATTCAGCGAAGGATTTACCAGACGCTCGATGCGCCGCTCGGAAATGCCTGCCAGCGCGCTTAGCGCAATTCCCAAAAAGTCGAGAGCGAATGCGATGGGCTCGCCATGGAAATTCCCGCCGGAAAGAATGTCGCTTTCTTCTTCATTTCTCATGAAGACCAGCGGATTGTCCACCGCTGAATTCGCTTCCGTTTCAAACACCCCGCGGCAATGGGCAAGCGTGTCGCGCACTGCGCCATGGACTTGGGGAATACAGCGCAGCGAATAGGCGTCCTGCACGCGATTGCATTCGGCGTGGGATTTGCGAATCTCGCTGCCCTCCAGCATTTTGCGTAGGTTCGCGGCAGTTTTGATTTGCCCGGAATGAGGGCGTGCGCTGTGGATCCGTTCGTCGAAAGCCACGTTGGTGCCCCGAAGCGCATCCAGAGTAAGGGCGGCGACCACATCCGCGGAGTCCACGAAGATTCCCGCTTCCAGTAGAGCAAGCGATCCCACGGCAAGCATCGCCTGCGTGCCATTCATCAAAGAAATGGCCTCTTTCGCCTCCAGCCGCAGAGGAGAGATTTGAGCTTTTTTCAAAGCATCCGCGCCGGAAATGAATCCGCCATTCTCGCCGAAGCACTGGCCCTCGCCAACCAGCACGAGCGCAAGATGAGCTAAAGGCGCCAGGTCGCCACTCGCGCCAACACTACCCTGCGAGGGAATCACCGGGGTGACCTTCCGGTTCAACATTTCGCAGAGAGTGTCAATGATGACGTCCCGAACTCCGGAAAAGCCTTTGGCCAGTGAGTTTGCGCGCAACAACATCATGGCCCGCGTTTCCGCGATGCTAAGCGGATCGCCGACGCCGACTGCATGAGAGCGTACCAGGTTGACCTGCAGTTCAAGAATTTGTTCGGGAGCAATGCGTACATCGCTCAATTTGCCCACACCGGTAGTGATCGCATAGGAAGTCTGATTGCTGGCGACCAGATTCTCCACGGCGTGACGCGCCCGCTGGACTTTCTCGCGAGCGTCGGGATCAAGCAGGATCGGACGATGATCGGCAACGCTGCGCACATCTTCAAGCGTCAAATCATTTCCGTTGATGTGCAAGGCTTTCACGGAACCGGCTCCGTTTTGCTCACCGCGTTCCGGAATATTTCCAGATATTTTTGCGGGATGGATGAAACTTTCATTGCTGCGGTGGTGGCAACATGAGTGGTCTCGCCTTCGGCGAGCAACTCGTTGTCCGAGGCGCGACGCAGTTTGTATCCAAAGTGCAATACGGATTCGCGAACATTCTTCAAATGCGTTCGTACAATCAGCTCATCGTCATAGCGCGCTGGGGCTTTATAACGGCAACGGGCATCAGCCACCGCGATGAAGCATCCATCGTCTTTTTCCATGTCGCGGTAGGAGAAGCCGAGCTGCCGCAACAGTTCCACGCGGCCAATTTCAAACCAGATGAAATAGTTGGCGTGGTACACAACTCCCATCTGGTCGGTTTCCGCGTAGCGCACGCGTAAGCGGGTTTCTGAAAATGCTTCGTTCACTTGCTACTCCATTTGGGTTTGCGCTTTTCAAGAAATGAAGAGATGCCTTCGCGAAAATCGTCGGTTGCGCGAATGGCAGCGTTTTCTTTCACGGAGAGCCGAAGGTGAGCGTCAACTTCGGCGCCCATTAGATCACGCAAGAGCCGTTTGGTGGCGACAAGGGATGCCGGACTGTTGGCCGCCAATTGCTCCGCCAGTTTGGTGGTTCGGGCCATCAACTTTTCCGGCGGCACAACTTCATTGATGAGGCCGATTCGCAACGCTTCGTCCGCATTAATAAGTTTTCCTGTGAGCAGAAGATCGCGGGCATGTTTTTCTCGCACTTGACGCAGTAAAAAAGTTGAAACAATAGCGGGAATAAACCCGATTCGTACTTCGCTGTAACCGAATTTCGCCTCCGGAACGGCCAGCGTGAAGTCGCACAAGGTTGCCAGTCCAGCACCACCGGCCACGGCGGCCCCATTCACCGCGGCAATGGTTGGCTTGGGAAATTCGTAAATCGCACGGAACAGCTTCGCCACCGTCTCCGAATCTCTAAGGTTTTGTTCCGGAGAGCGTCCGATCAAACCCTTGAGATCATCCAGGTCCATTCCCGAGCAGAATGCCGAGCCTGCGCCAGTAATGATCAATACCCGCGCATCGGATGCAGCAGCCTCTTCTATCGCAGCCAGCAATTCCGCGATCAATTCATAGCTGATGGCATTGCGCTTCTCCGGACGATTCAACGTAATCGTCACGAATAGGGGTTGAAGCGCGAGTTGGATGGCGTGGTAGGTCATCTGAAATCATTTTGTCCGGATCATTAATCCGCTGCGCTTGACTCTGTATATCGCGCCGCAAAAGCCCCAGCAACCCGCAGCAATGTGTCCAGCGGCTTGAGAGAGGGCAGAACGGTGTCGCGTTGCGTGAGAGCCTCGATTATTTTTTCGGTGGGAATATTGCCGACCATCACGTCCTGCGCAAACGGGCACCCGCCAAGTCCTCCAAGCGCGGAATCAAAACGGCGGCAACCCGCGTCGTAGGCGGCGAGGACTTTTTCAATCGCCTGTTCGCCACGGCTGTGCAGATGAACGCCGATCTCAAGATAATCGTATTTTTGCATCACCGCCGAGAACAATTCCTGAATCTGCTGCGGACCAGCCATGCCAACCGTGTCCGCGAGCGAAATCGTTTTGATCCCATAGCCTTCGAGCAGTCCGACCGCTTCCACTACTTCTCCAATATTCCATTCGTCGCCGTAGGGATTTCCGAATGCCATCGAAATATAAACGACAGTCTCCAGCCCCGCGTCGTCACCCTTGTCTTTGATTCTTTCCATTTCGTCAATCGCTTCATCCAGGGTCTGGTTCTGGTTATTTCGCAGGAAGGTCGGCGACAACGAATAGGGGAATCCGAGCGTTCGCACGGCGTTAGTGTTGATGGCACGTTGCGCACCCTTCTCGTTGACCACGATTCCGATAATCTCCACGTCGTCGGGCGGATCGAGTTCCTTCAACATGTCTTCGGAGTCCGCCATCTGCGGAACAGCCTTCGGCGATACGAACGAAACCGCATCAATGTGCTTAAACCCAGCGCCGATCAAGGCCTTCAGGTAATCTGCCTTGATCTCCGCGGGGATGTACCCTTTGAGCCCTTGCCAGGCATCGCGCGGACATTCGATGAGTTTGACTTGTTCAGGCATGTTCACCACGGAGGCACGGAGAAATTCATAATATCTTCCTGACGAGCCCGCCGCGCATAAGCACAGCCACGTGAAAATTCAAGATTAGACCAACTCTCTTGCCCGTTAATTTCAAGTAAGTGAGGAGTTGAGCCTCGTGAACAGGAAGAATATGCTCAACGCATTTCAGTTCGAGAATAACGTAATCTTCGACGACCAGATCAATCCGATAGCCACAATCAAGGTTAATTTCCTTGTAACGCACAGGCAAAGGCACCTGCCGTTGAAAATTAATTCCGCGAAGATGCAATTCGTGACAAAGACATTCCTCGTAAGCCGACTCTAAGAGACCCGGGCCGAGGGTTTTGTGCACCTCGATCGCAGCGCCAATAATATTTTCCGTTAGCTCTTCGTGAAGAAGTTTACTCCGAGTCTCCGAGTCTCCGTGGTTGAAAGGGCTGGAAATCATGTCTGTAGCACCCCAACTTTAAATTCCGCCACGTCGGGATTCAGCGCCGCAGCCTCCAGCGCCTGCGTGATGGCCGCGCGTGTTTCCATGGGGTCAATAATTTTGTCAATCCACAAGCGGGCTGCGCCGTAGCGAGGGTCCGCCTGTTCGTCATATGTCCGTTTCGTTGATTCGTATAGTTCCTTGCGCTCTACTTCTGTGAGTTGCTTACCACCGCGCTCCAGTTGACGAATTTTGATTTCTACCAGCGTGCTGGCGGCGGCGTCTCCGCCCATGACCGCATATCTCGCGGTCGGCCACGCAAAAACAAATCGCGGATCGTAGGCCTTGCCGCACATGGCATAGTGTCCGGCGCCAAACGATCCCCCAATGATCACAGTAATCTTGGGCACGACGGAATTGGAGACGGCGTTCACCATCTTGGCACCGGCCTTGATAATGCCGCTCCACTCCGCGTCCCGGCCCACCATGAAGCCGTTCACGTCATGAAAGAAAACCAGCGGTACCAGGTTCTGATTGCAGTCCATGATGAAGCGAGCGGCCTTCTCCGCCGACTCGGTATAGATGACGCCGCCGAACTCTACTCGCTTATGTCCTTCCAGATCCGTTTGCTGAGCGTGGACTTTCTGATTGGCTACGATTCCCACCGCAAAGCCGCCAATGCGCGCGTAACCGCAGACCAAGGTTTTGCCGTACTCTGCTTTGTATTCGTCAAAGCGGCTGCCGTCCACGACTCGCGCCAGGATTTCTTTCACGTCGTAAGGACGTGCGGCTGAAGAGTCGTAAATTCCGTAAATCTCTTCCGCAGCAAGTTTTGGTTCCACGGGCTTCCGGCGGTCCCACGGAGACTGGCGGCGGTATCCCCACTTGTCCACAATCGAACGAAGGCGCGAAATGCAAGCTTCGTCGCTCGCCTCGCGAAAGTCCACTGTCCCACTGATGGCCGAGTGCATAGCGGCCCCGCCTAGTTCCTCCGCGGAAACTTTTTGCCCAATCGCAGCCTGTACCAGCGCCGGCCCGGCAAGGAACAATCCACTGCCGTCTGTCATGAGCACGTGATCGCACATCACGGGTAAATATCCGCCGCCCGCCACGCACATCCCCATGATGGCCGCAATCTGCGGAATGCCCATGGCCGACATCACGGCGTTATTGCGGAAGACGCGCCCAAAATCATCTGTATCAGGAAAAACATCTTCCTGCAGCGGTAGAAATACCCCCGCTGAATCCACGAGATACATCGTGGGAATGCGGTTCTCAATGGCGATGTTCTGTGCGCGGATGACTTTCTTCGAAGTCATGGGAAAGAACGCACCGGCCTTCACTGTGGCGTCATTGGCGATAATCATGACCAGCCGCGAATGCACGCGCGCCAGGCCTGTAATTACTCCAGCAGCGGGTGCGCCACCCCACTCTTCGTACATGCCGCTGGCAGCGAAAATCCCAAGCTCGAAAAAAGTTTGCGGATCGGCGAGCAGGTCAATCCGTTCGCGCGCCGTGAGCCGCTTCTTGTTGTGTTGGTTCTCTATCGCGCGGGCCCCTCCGCCTTCGCGGTTTTTTTCTTCTTCATTGTGAATCTGCGACATTAAATCGGCCATAAAGCGCATGTTGGCTTCAAATCGCGCGGAGGTGGGATCCACCTTGGTTGCCAGGACGGTGGAGGGAGAAGCCGCGGTCGGTTCGATTCGCTCGGCCATAACAACTCGAAGCTACGGTATATAACAGTCGAGTGTTGCTGCGCAAACCAAGGAAATGTTCCCAGCCTCCAAAGACCTTGTTCTAACGGGCGCCGATGTACTCGGTCACTCGCGCCCCCGCCGTGAGTTGTATGGTCTTATAGTTCGGTTGAACATCGTCCATTCGAATGGATTGGTATAGCGGAAGATCTTTCGGCCGGACGATGTAATGTTGCTGCTCCAGGTCCTGCAATTCCCAATAGCTATTGATTACACCGGGGTCGTGCGGCTTGGCACGCAAGCGGAAATGTCCACTCGCGGGTTCATAGTTTCCATAACTTAAGCAACGCCCAATGCAGACTCGATCGATGATGTGAAGCGGCGGAGGAAGACGGGTTGTTTCACTCTTGGGTATAAACACGACTCGCCCCATGCTCGGCACTGTTTGGAGCGAAGCAGAAACTCGATCTTCCAAATGATTCAATCTTTGGTCATCCTGGTAACAAAAAATGAAGAAAAATGTAACGGCGAGGAGCAATAGTGTTTTGGCATATGAGGACATCTTGACCTTCGCCAGGAGAGCACAGACGAGAATGCCACAAAACAACGACAGCCTTTCAGGAAGAAACGTGATCGGAGCTTTATGCGAATTAAAAAGGATACTTCTGGGGAGCATGGCCAGGCTTAAGGCAGTGAGAATCCAAAGTTGAACCGAGGTATTACTAAGAACGCCGTGCCAAGTAACTTGTCTTGCTAGGTTGTGCATCATTGCAGCCCAAGCCAGTAGCAACAAAACCATTACGATCACATATTGTCGTCCGTACAGAAAAACTTGGTCAGCGCCTGTAGACATCGAAATCTGAGCGGGCGACCAAACAGCTGGATAAAGACGCATTATCACCATTCGCAGAACAATTACCGCCGCGAAAGAAACAATAAAAAGTATCCACGCGAACTCGGGAATGACTCTGGCCAACTTCTGATACAAGAACGCAGCAATTGTCCATAGCACTGGCAGCGGGTGTGCGGACCAAGCCAATAGAAGAAGTGGAATAGTAAAAAGAATATTTTTGCTGTCCGTGCGCCCCCAGGTAAGACCGAGAAATAAAAAACACAGACCTGTAGAAAGATAGAAATTGAAAAGGCCAAGGTGAAATACAAATCCATAAGCTAGCATCGCAACACAAATCTCTGTTCCCCAAGAGTGCTTGCCGGATACGGCGTCAACAAATTTCAATACGCCCCAACACAACACTAGCACGCAGCAGGACACGGCTAAACGCTGCGCGAGATTTACCCCCACCAGCGGCAAGAGCCAGCTCAACAGCAAATCGAAGGCAATATTCGTGTATTGATGAGTGATGAACAAGCCCGCCACTGCGCCGCGTTGAACTTGAATGGTGAGCCATGCATTGTAAATGTGGCTGGAAAGATCTCCGGCCTGAATGCGGGATTGCCAGAAACACGGTATGACCAGAAGGATCGAGACCAGCAAGTGATAAATAAAATTTCGCTGGGAGGCCTTCTGATGTTGTGGGATTTCGGAAGGCGTCATGATGGAAATCGATCTTTGTGCCGAAACTCCACCCGTCCATTCGATTCAATCGAGAACTTCCGCTTGCCATTCAAAGTGTGCAGCGTGACATGCGTTTTTTCAGGAGCAATTCCGGTTGCGCCGCGCAGTTGCCCGTTCCGATCAGTGGTCAGGCGGACTACATTTTCGCTGCGGAATAAAAATTTCCCATTCAAAAGGCATTCCGCCACGCCCGGTTTTCCCGAGTACTTCAATTCCGCAGTCTGGCCTCCGGGCAAGCGCAGCCGATAACTCGAACTGCTGCTATCAGTTTGGGGGCGCAAATTCCACTCCAGCCCATTTTCGTCGCGCCGCACGCCCGCAAGCCGCCAAGTAAAATCCAGGAAGACGAGCGCCGCCGGAGAATAGTCTCGTTTGTCAGGGGTGAATTTGCCGTTCAGTGGATCCATCTGCTGCAGAAAGTTCCCCGCGCGAGCAATGGCTTTCGTCCATTGCTGCATAAGATGTGCGAGATCAGCGGACTTGCCGTAGTGTTCCATCCATCGCGGAGCGCGGAGAGCGGTGAGCGCCTGTGAAGCTCCGCCCCAGGAATTTCTCGGGATGGGGCGCACAAATGCCGGATCGTCCATGGCGATGGACGGCAACGGATAAGGGGCCCAGAATGCGGAGGGATTGTGGATCTGTTTTTTGTAGATCGTTTCAAACAATTTCTGGTCAACCACGTGCTCTCCAAGCACGCGGCTGATGACGTCTCCGCGAACGCGCACGAATTTATTTTGCGCATCGAGATCATAAAAAGCGGCATCATCCTGCGAGTACAACTTGTTTAGAATTGCGGTGCGGATGGTTTCCGCGTCCGCAAGCCAATGGTCCGCGTCGGAATTTTTACCCAGCGCCCGCGCCATGGCGGCCAGAGCAATGCGCCCTCCATAAACAGTCGCGGAAAGATCGGGCGACAACCGGGGCAAAGAGGCGAGCGGCGGGCACTTGCGCGCGTCATGATCAGGACAAGAATTGGGCATTCCCGCCCATCGAGGGCTGTTGTCATGACCCGTGTCCCATGTGCAGAACCCTTCGCAGAGTCCGGTGTGCCGCGTGTCGCGATAGCGGCGCAGCCATCCATCCCAGCGGCCGCACGCGGGATAGGCCTTTTCAAGAAGTTCGCTGTCGCCTGTTTGCTGCGAAAGTTCCCACGCGGTGGCGGCAATGGGCACGACCATCTGAATCTGCGCGAACCCGGCGGCTTGCGTTCTCGCCCAGCAGGGAATTTGCCCGTCGCCGTGTTGGAGCGCAAAAAACGCCATGTGATTATTCCTCGCCACATCGCGGCGTATCTGTGAATAGACCAGTCCCTCATGCGGAGCGCATTCCAGCCAGATTCCCTGGTACGAGCTGCCTTCGATCAAAACCGGGTGTGGATATTGGGGCAGACTAATCACGTTGGCGGCGAGCACCTTGAGCGCATGACGATAGGTGGCCTGGTACCGATGATTGCTGCTTTCAAACGAAATGGCTGCCGGCGCGTGGTGATGGTTTACGACTGGCGCGGTAGAAGAGTGTCGGGCTTGGGCCATGAGCGGCCGCAATGATGCCGCGCCCGCAAGCACGCCTGCTGTTGTCAGGAACTCTCGCCGGTTCATGGAAGCCTTTATCTTTAAAGCATACCCTACGGCGTTCTTCCCAAGTTTGATTCGGTACGTTCTGTCCGCTTCGGAAAGCGTCAGGCGTAGGAGGGCGCTGGTTCGGTATTGCGCGGGCCGCGGTCGGCAGTAATCCGCTCCAGGTAGCCGCTTTCGCGGAAGGCTTGCAGCGGGTCTTCCGGAAGTCCGCGGCTGCGCCGCCATTCACGGAGCACCGGGCGAACGTCCTGCCAGAAGGCGTCTCGCAGGCATTCTTCCGCTTCCAGCAGCTTGCAATCCTGTTGCAGCATTGCAAGGCGATGATGGTCCACAATGGCGGCTTTTGCGTACAACTCCTGCGCGGTGCACACCGTCTGGATCATGGCTTCCATTTTTCCCTTGAGATTGTGGCTCTGGTCAATCATGTAGGCCACATCCGCATAACTTCCCGTGTGCCAGGCAAAGTTGTGCAGTTCGTGAAAGATTCTGAAAATCTGGTAGGGATCTATTGATCCGAGCGTGAGATCATCGTCGGCGTAACGGCGATCATTGAAATGGAACCCTCCCAACATTCGATGATGCAGGAGCCAGCCAACAATCTGTTCAATATTCTGCGCTTGATAGTGATGACCGGTGTCTACCAGCACCAGCGCCTGCGGGCCTGCCGCGCGTGCCAGCAAAAGTGCCATGCCCCAATCGGCCACGTTGGTATGGTAAAACGCGGGTTCGAATGGCTTATATTCGATCAGCAAACGCTGCTTGGGACTCAAATGCTGATGAATTTCACGCAACGCCGCTTCAAAGTAGCCGATTCGGCCACGTATGCTCTGTGTGCCCGGATAGTTTGATCCGTCTGCGAACCAGGGAGATATGTCGCGGCACTCCAAAGAGTCAGCGATCAGGATGCAATCCATGATGTGCGCCACGGCCCGCTTTCGGATGGCCGGATCGGGGTTCCCGATAGAGCCATATTTGTATTCCTGGTCTTGAAATACATTGGGATTGATGGACCCGGGGCGAATGGCATATTTCTGGCTCAACGCGCGCACTGTGGGAATGTCTTCGATCCCTCGAGGCAGGTCCCACTGCACATGCAGTGCGATTGACGGGCAAGAACCGGTAATCGCCTGCACCTGGCCGGCGTCGCTGAACTTGTCTTCTATGCTCACGGCGGCGGCGGGCTGTAGGAATTTTCCAAAACGCGTTCCAGTGTTGGCGAAACCCCAGGACGGGAGTTCAATGTTGAATGCGTTCAGCGCCTTATAGATGAGTTCTTCCAGTTTTTCCGTCATAATGACCGCCTTTTCTTTTAACTCCTGCGCCCGCGACTAACACTTGCTGACCTCAACTTCGGTCTTGCTCTGCCGGTGCTGCCCCACATGCCCAGTCAAAACGCGCGCCTTTTTTGCCACCACAGCAGCGCTGACTCCACATTCGGATGAGTACGCGCCTGAAAGGCTTGCAAGCTGAACTGCAAAGTTGCCGATTGTTGCACTCTCCTGCGGGCCCACGAAGACTGGAAGTCCGCTTGCGTTCTCCGTGAGCCGATTCAGCAGCGCATTTTTGCTGCCGCCGCCGACAATGTACACGCATCGGATCGGCCGCCCGGTAATCCGGGCCAGGTCGGCCAGCACGGCGGCATAGCGTACCGCCAGACTATGGAATATAAGATTGGCCACTTCAGGTGCACGAAGCGTCTCGCAGGGAATTGCCGGTTGCTTCCGACGCGCGAACTGCCGATTGATCCTTTCCAACATCTTCCCCGGCAAGAGAAGTTCGGGATCATCAAGATCAATCAGTACTTCCGGACGCGTCAAAGGCGATGCTTCCTGAATCAACGAATCCAGCGTCCACCCACCGCCCTGCGTTCGCCAATCTTCCATGCATTGTTGCAGGACCCACATGCCATTCACATTTTTAAGAAAATTAATTTTGCCGCCAACTCCGCCTTCGTTGCTGAAGTTCGCTTCACGGGCCGCCGCCGTAGTGCAGGGTGCATCCAGAACACGACCCACCAATGACCAGGTGCCCGAACTGATGAAAGCCCAATCGTCATCATCTTCGGCAACCGGAATTCCCGCGATGGCGGAGGCCGTATCGTGGCATGCGGGCGCGATCAGCCTTGTGGACGCAAACGCGGGAAGAGATGCTAGAGGCCCTTGCAATTGCCCAATATCGGTTCCAGGAGGAACCAAAGGCGGAGCCGCTTCCAAATCGAGAGCCCCAGCGGCAAAAATTTCCGAACACCACTTCCGGCCGTCCACCCCCAGAAGCTGAGTGTGTGTGGCATTGGTGTATTCCGAAACGCGTTTTCCGCCCAAATGGTAGAGGAAATACTCGGGCAGGGTCAGCCATGGGGATTTCTGTTTGTCTGCATCTGCCCGGTCCGCACAGAGTTGATACAGCGTATTCAACGGAAGAATCTGAATGCCGGTAAGCTCGTAGAGCCGTTCCGGCGAAATGCGGGCATGAACTTTTTTTTGCGCGGAAAGAGTTCGTTGATCGCGATAGCAGAAGGGATTTCCTCTGGCCTTACCTGCGGAATCCAGACGAACGTAGTCCACCGCCCAGCCATCCACAGCGATTGCCGCGATCCCGTCGTTCGCAATTGCCGCGCAGGCGCGCAAGCCGTATTCAACGCTATCGCAAATGTGGGGCAAATCCCAGAAGAGGCTTCCGTTTTGCTGAATGGGTCCATTCGCAAAACGAAAAACCAGTTCAGCCTTCGGCTGATCATTCACCCATCGCAACAGCGAAACGCGGCAACTCTCCGCGCCCAAGTCTATCGCGACAAGAGCCGGCCTCGCCTGGGAACCGGTTTTGGCTTGTTCCGGGCCTTTCATCGCAGGAAGGCCTCAACAAGGCCGCCATCAATCGGGACCAGATGGCCAGTGGTGCAACGCGATTTTGGTCCGGCAAGAAAAAGAATCGCTTCAGCGCAATCCTTCGGATCAATCGCGCGGTGCGTGAGCGTGCGCTGCGCATAAAAATTCGCCAGCGCGCTCCGCAGCTGATCATCATTAAAGTTCTCTTCGTAAGCGATTCCGTATTTTTTAAGCGAAGCGATCACCCGCTCGCGGGGAAACATGGTGGATCCCTTTACCACTGTCGCGGGACTGATGCCGTTCACGCGGACATTAGGCGCCAGCGATACCGCCAACTCCCTGACCAGATGACTAACGGCAGCCTTGCTTACGTCATATGCCTCACTGCCTCGCTTGGGAACCACGGCATTCGCGGAGCTGGTGAACACGATGGATGCATTCAGGTTCTGTTCCCGAAAAATATTCCCGACCTCATCCGCCAGAAGATAATTAGCGGTGATGTTCACGTCCAGCGTCGCGCCCCATTGTTCGTCCTTAATGTGACCGTCCGGAGACGATGGAAACAGAGCAGCCGTGTTGATCAAAATATCCAGTCCACCATAAACCGCAATAATCTCCTCTAGCGCGCCCCGAATGGCGCTGCGGTTCGTGATATCCGTCGCAACTGCGAGCGTCATTTCCTTACCACTTTTGGATTTCGCCTCTTCCGCAACGCTTTTCGCGGCTGCTTCATCGCGGTCCGCCACAATCACATGCGCTCCCCGGTCCGCGGCCAGGAGCGCGGTTTCCCGCCCAATTCCGCTCCCGCCGCCGACCACCAGCACAATCTGCCGGCTCAATTCTTTCTCGGGAGGCTGGCGGAGCAGTTTGGCCTCTTCCAACTGCCAGTATTCAATTCGGAATGCCTCCGACAACGGCAACGCGACGTAGTTTGAGTGGACTTCAAACGCCGAAGCTGACGCCGCGGCGCCCGCTTGCGGCAATGTCTTTAAGTCTTGCGAGTCAGTGTCTGAGGCCAGCGAGGTCGCGCCTTCCATCACGTGAATTGCGTTCACATAGAATTCACCCGTAAGCCGGGCTTCAGTCTTGCTCTTGCCAAAGCTGAACATGCCAATGCCGGGAATCAGAACCACGGTCGGATTCGCATCACGAATGGCGGGTGAATCGGGACGAGCGTGCGCGCGGTAATAGTCCGCATACTCGCCGCGATATTTTTCCAGCGCGGCAGCAATTTTTGCAGGTAAGGAATTCAGATCACCGCCCGGCTCCCAGGGAACGAACAAAGGCCGGACTTTCGTACGGATAAAGTGATCGGGGCAACTGGTCCCCAAATGCGCGAGCCTTTGCCCGTCGGAGGAATTCACGAACCGCTTCACCTCCGGAAGGTCGTTGTAGTTTCCAATCAGTCGTCGCGCGCCGGAAACAGCTCCCCGCAAGAAAGGGAAAATTTTAATAGCAAGGTCGCGGTGTCCCGGCAAAGTTTCATGGAGGGGGCCGCCGAAAATTGCACTCCCATTTCGCTCGATGCGCTCAAGAACAAACTGACCCAACTGGTCAATGATGGCGAGAGTGTTTTCATAACACTCCTTTTGTGTTTTCCCCCAGGTGAACAGTCCGTGGCCGCCAAGCACGATGCCATCACAATCCGGCGTTTGTTCGACGGCACGCTTTAGCATCATGCCAAGCTCAAAGCCCGGCCGCTGCCAGGGGATCCAGATCAGCCGATGGTCGAACGTGCGGTTGAATTCTTCCATCTTCTCCCGTCCGTTTGCGGAGGCCGCGAGGGCGATCCCCCAGTCAGGATGAAGATGATCCACATGGGCGAAGGGCAGGAATCCGTGCAAAGGAGTGTCAATGGACGCGGCAACCGTGCTCTTGCCGAAGGCGCACAGCGGATACATCTCCACCATTTCGTCTTCAGACTCCACGCCGCGATAGCGATTTTCCAGCGCGCGCAGTTTGTCGAGGTATAGCGCCGCAAGACCCTCCCGCCGGATGCTTCCCAAATCTCCGCCGCTGCCTTTAATCCACAGGACCTCGCTTTCCGTTCCATCCAACGGGTCCGGCTGCATGATCTTAGAACTGGTGTTGCCGCCGCCAAAATTCGTAATGCGAAGATCGGACCCCAACAAATTGGAGCGATAGCGCAGCAAGTCCGGGCCATCCAGGCCGCGAGCGGCCTGGTCGTCCCACTGGTTCACGAGGTACCGGAGTTCGGTTTTTACTTTCATAAAGAGCACCAGGCGACGGGCGACCACATCATCTCGGGCGAATCGGAATCAGAGACTGTCGGGTCGGCGGTCCGGGGCCAGAACCACCTATCATACCCCAGCAATGCAATAGGGCAACAATTTCTACTGGGGATTTTAGACTGAATAGCCAGCAATAGCCGACTTCCGCGGCTGGCTGCAAGTTACATCCTTACTTCGGCCTGTACGGCGCGCATGGGCCGATTGTCTCGCACCCAAGACGCTGAGACCAGCATATGCTCCACGTAGTTGTAAGGTGGGACGCGCTGCCCGCCGAGGAGGCCCAGTGCTAATTGGATGAGCCGCGGACCGTAACTCTGCGCCTCGTGGGAGACCGAAGCGATGAGCGGGCTTCTCGCGGCCCGCATCTCTTCCAGCGCTTCGGGAATGCAGTCCTGCCCTACAACGGCCACATGCTTTTCCCACTTCATTTCCCGGACGGCTTCAACAGCACCCAGCGCGCTGGTATCCGTGGCGGCGGCGATCAAAATGCCGCGTTCGTTCGGGTGCCTTTGCAGGAAATCCAATACCAGGCGATAACTTTTGTCGCGCATCCCACGCGCATTCATGCGCAGGAAATGCTTTTCGCCGACCGTCGGCAGCGTGGCGCGAATTCCTTCGAACGCCCCGGTGATGCGGCTTTGCACCAGCGGGCCCGCTTCTTCAATGTCCAGACCCACGGCCCATCGCGCCCTTCCGTTCCAGGCATTGATCGCGTGTTGGGCAAGAAATTCGCCTGCTTCAAATCCTACGCGATAATTGTCTACGCCGAAAAATGTCGCGTGAGGATGCGGAATGTCTATGGCGATCAGAGGAATTCCGGCCGCCGCAATCTTGTCGGCAATCACGGGGGCCACGCGCTGGTCAATTTGAAATTCAATCACCAGGTCCGTGCGGTTGCGCACAAATTCGTCGGCATTTTTCAGCGCGGTCGCGGCGTCATAATGATTGTCAAGAACCATCAAGTCCACGCCCGCGCCGGAGGCGGCAGCCTTCAGGCTGTCAGTCACCGCCTGGGAAAAGGGCATCTCCGATGACTGGCTGCCAAAGCCGAAGCGCGCTTTTTTGGGCCGTGAAATCAGGCGATAAAGACCATCTTGCGTTTGCGCCAGATATCCGCGATGAACGAAGGTTTTCAAGATCCGGTAAATGGTCGTCTTCGAAATGTTCGTGCGCTGGTAAATTGCCTCAAGGGGCAGCGGATTGCGCTCGTTCTGCAGCAGTTCCAGGATGTCCAGAGCCTTGGAGAGAACTGGAATGAGATAGAGTCTCTTGGGTGCGGATCGAGTCAACGTTTACTCCGCGTTTTTCTAAGATCATTGCCGCACTCATAGATCGCAGAATGTTCGGATGCAAAATCGGCTTGCGAAAATTTCAATTGTGAAAGGTGCATGAGATAAGGAACGCCCAATACAGGCCGATGTGCCAACCATTCTATATTGCAATCGCGCCATCCTGGCTAATTCTCTAACGGTCGGTTCATGCTGATCCGTGAAAAGTTGGGCTCGCCAAATTTGGCCGCGGACCGAGTTGCGCGGATGGACGTCCGCAAAAAAATGAGTTTTTGGTTTTAAGCCCGGGTCTGCCCGGCTATGACCCCAGCGTAAAGTAAAATGTGGCGCCCTTTTCGACCGCGCCCACAGCCCAAGTCTCGCCTCCGTGGCGCCGCACAATTCTTTGCACCGTTGCCAATCCAATTCCATTGCCGGGGAACTCGTCTTTGGAATGCAGCCGTTGAAAAGGTTGGAATAAACGGGCCGCCGAGCGCGGATCGAAGCCGGCCCCGTCATCTCGCACAAAATATACCGTACGGCCCTTGTTTCCCTCTGAGCCAAACTGAATGCGCGATTCCTTATGCCCGGAGGTATATTTCCAGGAATTCCGCAGCAGGTTCTCGAGCACAATTCGCAGCAGGCGAACGTCGCCCTGTGCGTTCTCCGTGTTGGAAATAACAAATTCAACTTTTCGCTGGGGATGGCTATGGCACAGCTCCTCAGCAATCGAATGCGCAATCTTGCTGAGATCAACTTTCTCCACATGCATTGCGCTGGTGCTCACCCGCGAGAGGTTCAGCAGATCTTCAATCAGTTCGGTCATTCGCTTTCCCGCCGTGCGGATGTGCTCAATTAATTCGCGCCCGCCCACGTTGAGTTTCTCACCATGCTGTTGCACGAGCAGGTAAGTAAAGCCGTTAAGTGCGTCGAGCGGCCCGCGCAGATCGTGCGAAACCGAATAAGAGAACGCCTCCAGTTCGCGGTTCGCGGAGAGCAATTCACGGGTCCTCTCTGAGACGCGGTCTTCCAGTTCATTGTGCGCCTGTTGCAACGCGCCCTCGCGCTGCTGAATCTCTCGCAGCATTTCGTTAAAGGACTCGATCAACACGGAAACTTCGTCACGCTCTCCAACGTTGGCGACGCGGATGGAATAGTCCTTATCGCGGGAAACGCGGCGGGCTGTCTCGGCGAGGTTCACGATGGGCTGCGATACTGATTTGCGAAACGCCGACGAGACTAGCAAAGCGAACAACAGCGAAATCAACAGCACCCCAATGGCAATCAGCGTATACCGGGCCAGCCGTTGATCTATTTCGTGCAGGTCCGCAAGGACGTACACAAAACCGATTACTTTTCCTTCCGACAAAATCTTTCGCACCAGCAGCACATGACTCGTGCCGAAGCGGTAACTCTCCATCTGACTTTCAGAAGGCGCGGGAATTGTCAGGACCTTGCTTTCTCCGGCACGGATGTATTGCGCAAAGGGGCGATCGTCCACCGTAAAAATACCCGCGGAGGCAATATCGCTGGAACTTTTAAGCGCTGAAAGAGTGTTCGTTGCGGTTTGCGGATCGTTAAACAGCACGGCGGAAACGCTGTTGGAGGCGATGATTTGCGCCTGCGCAGAAAGCGTGTGCACCAGGCCCTCGCGAAAGGTGATTTGATCGTAAGCAAAAAACGCAATGCACGCCAGCAGCAATGCCGCGCCACTTACCATCATGTTCATGGCGGTGAGCCGGGTGGAAATCGAGCGAGGGCGGGGGCCGTTCATGGCTCGCCATTCCGCGGACTTTTATTGATTACTCTGCTGGCCACCTTGAGTAATTCCGAGCTGAGCGTTAAGTGGGCTTGAGCGGCGGCGGCGCGGTTGACCTCAAAACGGATGCGGCCCTGCTGCAGAACGAATCCGATTGTGCCGCCGGCTCGGCGAAATGCGGAATATCGCTTACCGTCAGCGCGCCCGAGCGCTGTGCAATCGCTAAGACGTTGCCTAAGTGCGCTACGTCCGACGCGCTGATAAACAGAATGTCGCAGGGCGAGGCGGCCTCCATCGTGGAAAGCCTTCGCACCGTAACGTCACGGCCATCGATTTTTTCGCCAGCTACGGTGGAATCGAGGGTCGCGCCAAAAGGGTCTTGCCCCAGCACGCAAATTTGCAGTGAGTCCGAAAAGGCAACGCGGTTTGGCGGCCATTTGACGAACTTGCCAAAGTTGTAAAGATAAGCTGATTCCACCTGGAATACGGTTGGATGCGTCTGTTGCGCGGAACAAACTGGAATCAGCGATAGAAGGGAAAGCAGCAGTGAAAAACAAACAATCGCATTCCTGCGTCGGCGCGGACGGGAGATCAAGGCCACCGGGGAATTTCGCTCGGAATGCAACCAACGGCCCGCAGTATTCATGCTATCCGCGTGATCTGTCGCAAAATGATTTCTGTATCAGCGCTCAGCTCTGTAACTCAGTTTCACGTAAGCTGCCCGGCGAATTCCAATCGGCAGTTCGCTTGGATCACCCGTTCCCCACTCGAAGTGGGAAGGCTGAAACAAATTCTGGCTCACCAGCGAAAGGTTCCATTCCTTTGTCGGGTTCCAGCCCAGGCGCAAATCCATGGTCTGATAAGCGCGCACTTTTTGCGCGGGTAGAGCGCTCTCATACCAGTACGTTTGGTCGAATTGAAACCGCTTGGAAATGTCGAAGCGCGATTGGATCTTTACCTGGTGCGCTGGACTCGAACCTT
The DNA here is from genome assembly GCA_963831435.1 of uncultured Acidobacteriota bacterium. Lineage (GTDB taxonomy): Bacteria > Acidobacteriota > Terriglobia > Terriglobales > Acidobacteriaceae > JAICKN01. Next base: position 87,565 of record CAWHQK010000047.1, on the reverse strand, counting down.
CGTAGGTATTCACCGACCCCGTGGAGCTGATGTCTGACCCAGGCGCGTTCGCATGCAGGTCAATGCCAACGTAAGAATACGAGCCTGACAATTTCCACCACGGCTGGGGCGCCCAAGTGGGGGCGATTTCAACACCGTTGGTCGCCCCGGCAATCGCGTTTTCATAAAAAATGGTGAGATCGTTTCCGATCAGGGTCGGAGCTCCGAAGCTCTGCAAGTTATCGTAATCGTTGTGGAAGACATCCAAGTCCACATACAGCTTGGAAGTCAGCAGTTGGCGGTAGCCGCCCTCGTATCCCAGCGAGGTTTCCGATTGAAAATGCGGGTTTCCGGAAACCACCAGGAAAATCGGAGGCGCTGCGGAAATTTCTCCCGCATTGATCTGAATGCCTTCTTCAATGCGCGAAGGCGTTGTGACGGCGCGGGTCACAGCCGCCCATAAGCTTTGATGTTGATTGAGCTTCCACAAACCTCGAGCAGTAGGCTGCGCATCGAAACCGCTGAAATTATTGTGCTGAAGTTTGGCCCCAAGCGTGAGCGTAAAGCGGTCATCCGCAAAATGGATTTCATCCTGCAGAAAGCCGCTGTAGATGTGGTCAACGTTGGTCTCGGGCACAACGCTTAAGACCGGGGTCTTCGGAATGTAGCGATTCGGGCTCCAGCGCAATCCGCCGCCATAGCTCACATCCTGGCGGTCCCCGAACTTCAAGTGGTGAAGAAAATCAATGTCTATCGTGTTGCGGGTCTCTCCCGAGAGCGGACCAATGCGGATGGTCCGATCGAAATAAGCCTGCAAATACATGTTCGAGCCGTCTTCCATGGTGCGTGTCCAACGGCCCAGCATGTCCCCTCCCGATACTGAATCCACAAATGCGTTCGGGCCTGTTTCATGCGGGAAGTCTCCGCCGTACATATCTCCATCAAGAGTGAATTCGTTGCGGGAATTTATGTCCCAGTCGGCGCGGAATCCTCCCCGTGCCTGGTTCCAGTCGTCGAAATTATTGTGGTCAGTGTGAAATTCCGGCCCGCGCAAAAATCCTTTGCCGTACACGCGATAGTTAAAGTTCTGGCCACGGCTTCCTCCATACTGGGCTTCCGTAATCATGTGGTCCACATTGCCGCCCAGCACTGAAACCATCACGCCCTGTGTCTCGGAGGCTTTTTTGGTAATGATGTTGATCACGCCGTCCGCCGCATTCGGTCCCCACACTGTTGCCCCCGGGCCGCGAATCACCTCGACACGATCAATGTCCTCCAGCAACACATCCTGCACATCCCAATAAACCCCGGCGAACAATGGTGTGTACACGCTGCGCCCGTCAATAAGCACGAGCACGGCTTTGGAAAAATTACTTTCCGACCCCCGGATTCCCACCGCCCACGTGTCTGAATCGATCCTGCCGACCTCAACCCCCGGGGCGAGCCGCAGGACATCGGCAATGCTGGTGGCACCGGACCGTTGAATATCTTCCTGCGTAATCACATAAATCGCGGCTGACGTGTCCCAGACTTCTTCGGGTTCCTTGGTGACGGTCGTGACTTGAACATTCCCCAGTTGCTCAAGGGTCAAGTCCCTCACTGGATTGTTGTTGGATTCCACACTGGCTTTCAATTGTTCTGTGGATGCCATCGCAGGCCAGGCCGCGAACCATACAGTGGCCGCCACAACCACGATAACCGATGATTGGAATGTCGAGAATAGCTGGAATGTCGGGAACAACCAGCGCCAGAGATTTTTCATTCAGAAGTTGGCGCTCCGTGGAGTTCCGGCGCGAGGCTCGATAAGCCGGGAGACTTCCTTAATAAGGTCTTCTGGTTCCACGTCTCCCTTTCGCAGCCATGCGTCCACTACCGCTCCTTCGCCTGGCAGCGATGCAAAGCCTGAAAGCATCACGATCGGTATTCGAGGCCGCAAGCGTTTCATCTCCGTGGCCACAGCTGTGCCATTCATTCCTGAGAGGAAATAGTCCAGCACCACAGCGTCCACATGGTGCGCCCGGAAAAGTTCCATTGCCTGTGCCCCGGACCGCGCCTTCAGCACCGTAAACCCGACTGACTCGAACAACTTTTCCCGCAGGGTAAGAATCCATTCCTCATCTTCCACGCACAGAATAGTTTTTGGCGGAACGTTTGCGTGGCCTGTCTCCGAGCGCGCAAGCACGTTGGAGACGGTTGAAAGCAAGACCTCGGGGTCCTGTCCCTTTTGCACGCGGCTGTCCAAATTATTCAAGAATGCCTGCGGCAATTGCCCCACCGCCGAGACCGCCACCAGAGGTATCCCTGGATGCTGGCGTCGAAGCTTCTCCGCCAGTTCGTCCCCGTTCATTCCCGGCATCATGTAATCCAGCAACGCCAAATCTACGTTTGCGCCCTTATCCAACACCTCCAGCGCCTCGGTGCCGGATCCCGCTGTTAAAACCGAGTACCCGGCTGCGCCGAGCAACAGCTTGCGCAGCTCTAAGGCGGAAGGATCATCATCCACGCAAAGTATGCATTTCATAGCCATTGATGGGTAGGGAGAAGCATCATTTCAATTTGCGCCGCTCGAAGCTATACAGGCTTTACTGGATAACCACTTAATAAACGTGACGGCCTACAATTTTGCAGCTCCCCGCGTTTGTCCTTGTTTTGACACAGTTGTATCTCGCGGAACACAAGAATCCTTCCGTCCTTACATTTAACTACTTTGTATTCAATAACTTCCCGCTTGGCCTCTGCCCTGCAAATCTTTATCGCGAAGGCGCACAACGCAAAGGAGCAACACAATGCAACTCTTCATGACAGCACTCGCGGTAATCGCAGGAATGACGTTTTCTCTGGCAATCGCTATCTCGGTCGAAGAACTGGTGTTTGGCAAGGTCTTCGGATTCATGTCTCGGCGCATGGTCACGCAACCTGTGGCAGTGAAATCTGCTTCCCGGAACTGAGCGGCAGAAACAAATCAGCAGAAGTCAAGCAGCAGAAGTTAAGCGAAAGCAAGCGAAGCAGCAAATAGGAGATCGAGTATGTTGTTCCTGAAATATCTCTTCATGTGGGGCGGTATGGGCATGATCGTGGCCGCAATGGGAATTCTCACCCACGATCTTTACCTGGAAGTGAATTACAAAATGGCGACGACCGCCGGCGGATCTGGCCCCTTTCCCGCCGAACCAAAAGTTCGCTGGCGCATTGCGGTCGCACTAGGCGCGCTGGCGTGGGCGCCGATACTCCTGGCCCTCGGTATTATCGTCGTGCCCAGCGGTATGGCCGGCGTCCGTGTAAGCCAAACCAGCGGTACCCTGGCCGGAACGCTTTATCCCGGAGCGCATTTCGTGATGCCGCTGGTAGAGAACGTCGTGCTCTTCGATACTCGCGACCAGTTATTCACCACCGGCCAGTTGGAAGACGGGAAGGCGCTTTCTGACAAATCAAAAGCCGAGCCGCTCAACGTCCAGGCGAAAGAAGGCCTGACCTTGGGCCTTGCCATCACAGTTCGCTATCGCCTCGATCCCGCGCATCTCGATTACATCCAGAACAATCTGCCGCAGCCCGTAGAGCGGGAAATCGTTCCCGCCGTGGTTGCCAGCGCCTGGCGCGAACTGGTGCCCAACTACACGGTCAGGGATGTCTTTGCCGCCAAGCGTGAAGAAGTCCGCCGCCGCGCCGCCGAAGTCATTACGCAAAAGCTGGCCGCCGACGGAATCCTGGTAAAGGAAGTCATGCTGCGCGACATCCAATTGCCCCCGGAATATGCCCAGGGGCTCGAAAGCCTGCTTTTGAAAGAGCAGGAAAACGACCGCATGGGAGTGGAAACCGAACTCAAGGAAAAGAAGTGAAGATCGCGGAACTTGAGGCTGAAGCCGAGAAGGCCCGACAGGTAAAACAAGCCGAGGGCGAGGCGCGGGTAAAGGTCCTGGAGGCCAAGGGCGAAGCCGACGCCATGCAATACACGTTGCCGCTGAAGCAGAAGCAGATTGAGCAATCGAAACTCGAAGCGGAAGCCCGCAAGGAAGCAACCGTGCAGAATGCCGAGGCCATGGCGCAGGCCAAGGTGATTGACAGCAAAGCGGAGATGGAGCGGCGAAAGATGCTGGCCGACGCCGAGGCTGACCGCATCCGGGTCACGGCTGTGGCTGACGCTGAACGGATGAAGAGCGAAGGCGCGATCTTGAAACAGAACCCCTTGCTGATCAACAAAATTGTCGCCGAGCGACTGTCGGACAAGTTGCAGATTATGATGGTGCCCTCCGACGGCAAGTTCTTCTTTGCCAATGACGTGCTGCATAGCATGAACATGGCGAACCATGCGGGACAGGCGGATGAAGCACAAGAACCGGGAGACTCGCAACAAAAGTAGGCGGGCGCAGCGCCGGATTTGAGCTCGCCGCTCGATACGCCGCGACGGTGTCTATGAGATAGAAGTTTGAGATTGAAGAAGCATCCGGCGAGGTAGCGTCATGCGCGGGAAAAATCGGCCCACGGTTTATAATTCGCGCAATCCTCAAATGCCTTCGCACCCAATTCGCTACACGCTCGCTCTCCTGCTTTCACTGATGATTATTTCGACCGGAGCCGGCGCTCAGGCGCAGAATTGGCAGCTGCCGGAGCAGCAGTTGGCGGAGAAGGTTTCCGCCGTCGTCGGACCTGGCGCAATATCCATTGAACTGGCCAACCGCTCTTCACTCAATCGAACGCAGGCGGAAGAAATCCATCGCGGGCTTCTGCAGGCGTTCTCTTCTCTGGGACTGCGTTCGGTCACTCCCGAGGAAGCTGCCGCCACCGTGAATATTTCGCTTTCCGAAAATCTGCGGGAATACGTGTGGACCGCACAAATATTGCAGGGAAAAAATGAACCTGCCGTGGTCATTGTCTCCGTACCGCGAAGCTCCCCCGCTGATGACCGTCAAGCAGCGCCGGCAATTATGTTGCGGCGAACATTGCTATGGTCGCAGGCCGCCCGCATTCTTGACGCCGCCCTGTTAAGCGGCAACCCGCAACGCCTGCTCGTGCTGAATGCCAACAGCGTCACCATTTTTCAAATGCAGGCCGGCCACTGGCAGGCTCAGCAGGCGTTCCCTATCTACCATTCACGTCCATGGCCGCGCGACCTTCGCGGCAGGCTGGTGCTCCGGAAGGACCATTTGCTGGACGCATATCTGCCCGGCGTTTTTTGCACGAGCGCGGCCGGAGTCTCGCTCTCCTGCCATGAGAGTGACGATCCCTGGCCTCTCGGCGTCGCGGACCTGCAACTGAGCGCCTTCTTCGCGCCGACGCGAAATTTCTTTACCGGCGCGCTGACTCCCGGCGTCGGAAAGCAGACGTCGGCGCCGGCTTTTTTCAGTGCTGCCCCTTTGCCGCGTGACCGTTACACGCTCTGGCTGTTCACTACAACCGATGGACAATTGCATCTGCTCGACGGATTTACCGACCAGTCCGCCGCCACCGATTGGGGCAGCGATATCGCCAGCGTGCACAGCGGCTGCGCATCAGGCTGGCAAGTGCTGGCAACCGCGAAGGGCGCACACGGAACCGATAACAAGAACGACAGCGTGAGGATTTTCGGCATTCCCGATCGCGAGCCCTTTTTAATCGGCCAGCCCACTGAATTTCGCGGGGAAATTACCGCGCTTTGGCCGCAAACCGATGGCGCGAGCGCTGTCGCCGTCTTGCACGATTCCAGCAAGGGAGAATATGAAGCCTACCAGCTTACGTTGGCTTGCGATCAGTAGCTTCGCGCCGCTGGTTCTCGCGCTGGCGAGCCTCGCGATAACGCCCGGCGCGCAGGCCGCAATGCGCCCTCACTACGGCGGCGCATTGCGGCTGGCGATTTCAGGGCCGCTCTCCTCGCTCGATCCCGCCGACGCTTCCAATATTTCCGGACAGACGTCCATCCAGGACGTCGCGCCTTTGCTCTTTAATACGCTCACCACGCTCGATGACCGCGGTGAGCCCCAACCCGCGCTGGCCCTCGCCTGGAAATCAGACTTCAACTTCCAGCGATGGGAGATTCAATTGCGTCCCGGAATCACGTTCTCAAACGGAACACCGCTGACGGCGAACGCCGTGGCGGCGGCGCTGCGCGTGCCGAATCCCCGCTGGAATATCTCCCCGGCAGGGAATTCGCTGGTCATCGAGGGCGATGTCGCCATTCCGCAACTTCCCGCCGAACTGGCGCTCTCTCGAAATAGTATTGTGCTGCGAGAGGGCGGCAAACTCATTGGCACGGGGCCATTCGCCCTTGCTCAATGGGACCCAGGCAAAAGCCTCGCACTCAACGCCCGGGAAGATTATTGGGCTGGCCGTCCGTTTGTAGACTCCGTTGTAATTGCCATTGGACGTTCCCCGAGGGACCAAATGCTTTCTCTCGAACTTGGCAGGCTGGATGGAGTAGAGCTTGCGGCAGAACAGGCTTCCGGGGCGGTTGTCGGCGGCCGGATCGTGAATTCCGCTCCCGACGAGCTGCTAGCCATTGTCTTCAGTCGCGATGCGCAGTCGCCCGAGAAACGCCGCCTTCGTCAAGCGCTCAGTCTTGCGATTGATCGTAATCTGCTGAACACCGTAGTCCTACATTCGGCGGGTGAACCGGCGGGAGGTTTACTCCCCAATTGGATGACGGGATACGAGTTTCTTTTTCCCACGGCGCTCGATTCATCCCGCGCCCGGCAACTGCATGAAGGCATCAATCAGTCATCTGCATGGAACCTTGGCTATGATCAGTCCGATCCCGCTGCCCGGGTGATTACAGAAAGAATCGCGTTGAATGCTCAGGATGCTGGACTCAATATAAGACTTAACCCGGCTGCCTCGCCGGACGCGCAATTGGTGCGCATACAATTGGTCTCTCGGGACGCGCAAGTCGCTCTATCTCATCTAGCCGCCAGCCTTCACCTTCCCGCGTCTGACCCTAATAAACCTTCTCAAGGCGAATCCACCGCTGATTTATATACCGCCGAGAATGCCTTGCTGCAAACCGGCCGCGTGATTCCGTTGCTGCACCTTCGCACGGCGGTGGCGCTGGCGCGCAATGTTCATGGATGGAGCGAAGGCCAGGACGGAAACTGGGACTTGCCCGATGTCTGGCTCAGCACGGAGAAGCCGTGACCTTCCGCCGCAAGCTGCTCGTCATCTTCGCGATCACCGTATTCATCTCCGTCGCCACCGTCGCCGTCATTGTTTCCGTGCTCGCCCGACGCGCCTTCGAAAAATCGGACGACGAGCGCACCGCGGCGCTAGTCGCGCAGTTCCAGCATGAATTCACCCGCCGCGGAGAAGAAATCACCGCCCGCGTCGCCGCCATTGCTTCCAGCGACGCCGCCACTCGTATTTCGTACGCCTTCAGCCGAGGAGACAAAGACTACGCGTCGTTTCTAGGTGAAGCGAAAACCATAGCTGACAATCAACAGCTTGATTTCCTGGAATTTGTGGATGGACAAGGGACCATCATCTCCTCCGCGCAGTGGCCGGCCAAGTTCGGATACCCGGACAGCTCATTGCCTTTGTCGCAACCGCCGCAGAATGCGTTTCTAAAAAAAGAAGACTTGCCGGATGGCGAAGCTCTCGGCCTGTTCTCCATTCGCAAAGCGGACGCCGGAGAGGGTCATGATGAAGTCTATGTCGTCGGAGGCAGACGGCTCGACAAGCAATTCATCTCGGGTTTGGAACTGCCCGCGGGTATGCGCGCCATGTTCTACGAAAATTTCAATCGCGGATTCTCCCCGCAATCGCTGATTGATCCCTCAGGTTCTTCGCAAGATCCGCAAAAGATCGCGAGCTTCGTTCAGCACGTGCTCGAACAGAAACAGGAATCAACAACGCTGATCCATTGGACCTCCAACCCTGCTGAGTATGAAACCCTTCACGCCATTCCACTCCGCGGCCTCGACAATCAGATCGCAGGCCTGCTTCTCGTTGGAAGTTCACGCCGCCAATACGTGGAACTGCAGCAGCAGATTCGCTCCGCAACCCTTTTCGCCGGAGGCGCGGGTTTACTGCTTGCCATCTTGTTGAGCGGATGGGCGGCGGCGCGCGTCACCCGGCCCGTGGAGCAGCTTGCTCTGGCCGCGCGTGAAGTCGCTTCGGGAAACTGGGACACGCGGGTGGACGTCCATTCATCCGGCGAGATCGCGGAGCTGGCCGACACCTTCAACCATATGACCCACGAGTTGCTCGAGCAGCGTGAAAATCTGGTCCGTGTCGAGCGCATTGCCGCCTGGAAGGAATTGGCCCGGCGCTTGGCGCACGAATTGAAAAATCCGCTGTTCCCTCTCCAGCTTACCGTGGAAAATCTGGTGCGTGCGCGCCAGCAAACCCCGGAACAGTTTGACGAAATATTTCATGAAAGTTCCACCACGCTGCTGGCGGAGATTGCAAACCTCAAGGCGATCATCTCCCGCTTCAGCGAATTCTCCCGCATGCCGCAACCTCAATTTCACCCGCTGCAGATCAACGATCTTGTCCGGGATGTGGTGAAATTGGTCCAGGCACAATTGCAGGGGCCCGGACGCTCCACGATCGAATGCACCATGCAACTTGAGGAGACTGGCGAAATGGCGGGCGATCCGGAGTTGCTGCACCGCGTGCTTTCCAATCTGGTTTTGAACGCAATGGACGCCATGCCCCAAGGGGGACGCCTGACGCTGCTTACGCACGCACGAGAAAACGACGTGACTATTGAAGTCCAGGACACCGGTACCGGCCTGACTCCAGAGGAATGCGCGCGGCTATTTACTCCCTATTACACCAGCAAGGGCCACGGCACGGGCCTCGGCCTCGCGATTGTGCAATCCATCGTCAGCGACCACGGAGGCTCGGTGAGCGTCCGCAGCGCGCCAGCGCACGGCACAACGTTTACAGTTGTATTACCGCGCAATCTGGATAAGCTTCAGCCGGGCGGCGAAGAACAAAACGACGGGCAAGTTTGAAATCGAAGATTGAGGAGGCGCCACGATGAAAGCGCATTTATTAATTGTGGACGATGAAGCCAACACTCTTGCCTCGCTCTCGCGTGCCTTCCGCCTGGCGAACCATGAAGTCACAGTTGCCGATAACGCCGAGCGCGCCTTGCAGTTGGTGAAATCGCAAAACTTCGACCTGATTTTCTCCGACGTCGTCATGCCGGGGAAAAATGGCCTGGTGTTTCTGGAAGAGATTCGCTCTCAGGGCATCGCTATTCCAGTTGTCATGATGTCGGGCCAGGCGGACATCGAGAAGGCTGTCCGCGCCACCAAACTTGGTGCGCTCGATTTTCTGGAAAAACCGATCTCTTCGGAAAAGCTGCTGCTGACTGTCGAGAACGCGCTTAGACTGCAACGCCTGGAATCCGAAAACCGCCAGCTAAAACAGCGGCTCGGCAAACACGAAATCATTTGGACCGGCGAAGCCATGAAAAAAATCATGGTGCAACTGGAGCGCGTGGCTGCGAGTGATACGCGGGTTTGCATTCTGGGAGAAACCGGCACGGGCAAGGAGTTGATCGCGCGGACTTTGCACGAACGCAGCGCGCGCGCCTCTGGCCCGTTCATCGCGCTCAATTGCGCGGCAGTCCCTGCGGAGCTGATCGAATCGGAATTGTTTGGCCACGAAAAAGGTTCATTCACCGGAGCGGCGGGGCGTCATGTCGGAAAGTTCGAGCAGGCGGAGCGCGGCACCATCTTCCTCGACGAAATTGGAGACATGCCGCTGGCCATGCAGGCGAAGCTGCTGCGCGTCCTGGAAGAAAACGAAGTGGAACGCATCGGCGGCGACAAACCCGTTGCCGTGGACGTCCGCGTGATCGTCGCCACGCACCGCAATCTTGAAACTTTGGTGCGGGACGGCAAATTCCGCCAGGACCTGTTCCATCGTGTGTATGTTTTCCCGTCGTGCTACCGCCGCTGCGCGAGCGCCGCAACGACATCCCTGCGCTCGTGGACCATTTTGCCCGGCAAATTTGCAGCCAAAATAACTGGAAGCCGATCGCTTTCAGGCCGGGAAGCGGTTGAACTCCTGCAAAATTATTCCTGGCCCGGAAATATTCGCGAGCTGCGCAATGTGGTGGAACGCCTTTTACTGTTGGCCACCGGTGACGCCATTACAGTTGAAACCGTCGAGAGCGCCCTCCCGCGGACTTCCGCTGCCACAGATTCCATTGTGACCTCAGGCCCGCTTGCCGACCGCGTGCAGAACTTCGAGCGTGAAGCGATCCTCGCGGAACTGAAACAACAGAACTATCACATCACCAATACCGCCCGTGCGCTCGGCCTGGAGCGCAGTCATCTTTACAAAAAGGCGGAGCAATTGGGAATTGATATCCAGAAAACGCGGCGGGGAGCAGATGCAACGGGTTCAAATGCCTAAAGGCTTCCTGGAAAGCCGCCAAAATTTCCGCAGGCGTGGCAAACTATCTCATGAGTTGGTTTGGGAAGGCATGGTAGCGTTGCATTCCAGGGGGCACGAGGTTTGATGGATACGCCCCCTCTACGCTCCTACAATAATAGTTCGCTTTGAAAGCGAAGGGAGCGCATTGCCGCGCAGAGGCTGACAGGCTCCGAGAGTGAGGATTTCTCATGTGCTAAACCGCAGCGTGGCGGCCAGGTTTCCGACCATCGACTCGTGGGCCATCTCCTTCGCCTGGGAGCTATTCGAGGTCATTCCGGACATTCTGGTCTCTCAAACATTTTGAATCTCCTTAGCGCCGATGTGCTGGGACATCCCGGAGCTTGGCCGTGAGTGCCGCAATATCTTCTCGCGAGTATTTCGGATGCCGCCTTGTGGTGCTCGCGGGATTTAGCCGGAGACCTTCACCCGGACGGTAGGCTTCCAGCGGTCGAATGGGCCGCCGCACCATTTCGCCGCCACAGTTGGGGCACACGTTCCCTAGGATGCGGTCGGCACAGTCGGCACACCAGGTACATTCGTTTGAGCAGATTCGAGCGTCGTACGATTGCGGCGGGAGGTCACGATCGCAGAGCTCGCAGTTGGGACGCAGTTCAAGTGCCGGCATTTTCATCATTCCTTTATGGTTCGAATAGTTTTTGGGAAGGGCACGGCTTCAGTTTAGAGCCTGCCCTGAGCAAAGCCGAAAGGTGCCGCCAAGCACCCACAATACACCGGGCTTTAGCCCCTGAGGGAATTACAACGTCAGGCCGGAACCACGCGCAGGCTCATGTCCACGGCCTGCACAGAATGCGTAAGCGCGCCGACGGAAATAAAATCCACTCCGGTTTCGCGCGTAAGCGCGGACATTCTCCAGCGTAATGCCGCCCGAAGATTCCAGCGGAATGCGCCGCTCACGCCCGGAACAGAGCTCAACCGCCTTCTTCACATCCTCAACGCTCATGTTGTCCAGCAGGATCGCCTCTGCGCCGTGAGTCAGAGCCTCATCCAATTCCTGCAAACTGCGGACTTCGATTTCAATCGGCTGCGTTCCCCGGCGGTTCTTGTGCGCGCGCTCCAGCGCCGGAGCAATCCCGCCCGCCAGGGCGATGTGATTATTCTTGATGAGCACGCCGTCGGAAAGATCAAGCCGATGGTTCTGGCCCCCGCCGCAGCGCACCGCATACTTCTCAATCGCGCGCAGGCCGGGCACGGTCTTGCGCGTGTCGAGAATTCGCGCCTTCGTTCCCGAGACTGCCTCTACATATTGCCGCGTGACCGTTGCAATGCCGCTCATGCGCTGCAAAAAATTCAGGATGACCCGCTCGCAGGAGAGAATGACGCGCGCATTGTGGCGAATCACCGCCACCGATTGCCGCTTATGCAGCCGCACGCCATCGAAAATTTCCGGATGGGTCGTGACTTCGTAGTGACTGGTCACAGCGCCGTCGAGCAGCGCATACACGTCCAGAATGCGCGCGATGCATCCGATGCCTGCCAGAATGCAGTCCTGCTTGGCCAGCATAGTGGCCGTGGCCCGCTGGTTGGGATCAATGCAGGCATAGCTGGTCGCGTCGTGCGTGGCCCGGTCTTCGAGCAGCGCGTTCTCCAGAATTGCTGTGATGCGTCGGCTATTCCAATCCATAATTCGTTCTTGTCGGGGCGGGCACTCTTGCCGGCCAAACTTTACATCTTACCCGTTGTGATCCTTAGGAAGCGAGGCTTGCGAGTATCGCAAGCCTCCGACGCAGAACCTACGCAGGTGACGTTTGTCCGCATCCCAATTCCTTCATCTTACTCAGAACCTTTTCTTTCAAGATTGCCATCTCTTCCTGCTGACGACGAAGATTCTCAACAACATTCGCCGGGGCCTTCGCCAAAAATCCCTGATTTGTCTAGTTGCTTTTGTCCGCTGACGAGCCCGGTTTCGATTTTTTCCAATTCTTTTTTCAGTCGCTCCCGCTCCGCCGCTACGTCAATTTTCTTTTCATACACAACGTGAACGTCAAAGCGCGCGGTGCTGCGCGTGCTCGGCAGGTTTGCCAATGACGTCTCAGCAAATTGGAAACTTCCAACGTTCGCCAGCCTCTCAATCGCGCTCTGGTTTTGCTGATCAGAGATCGCACGCTGGGATCCGCGCAAAAATTTGCGCCGGGACTTTCTCCCTGGGCTCTACCTTCAACTCCGCCCGCAGATTGCGCATGCTCACGATCAAATCCTGCAGGATGGCCATCTCCGGTTTCCGCCGCCAGGCTGATCTGCGCTTCATCCGCCTGCGGATACGCGGCCAGCGCGATGGACTGCGACGGCGCTTTCCCGTCATACATCGCTTGCCAGATTTCTTCGGTAATGAAAGGCATGACCGGATGCAGCAGACGCAACGCAGCTTCGAACAGAGAAACCAGGTTCGAGCATGCGGAGTTCGCGGTCTCTCCTTCGGCGTTTAAGCGGGCCTTGATCAGCTCCAGATACCAGTCGCAGAACTCACCCCAAAAAAAGTCGTAAATCTTATTGGCCGCTTCATGGAAGCGAAAAGTTTCCAGGGCGTCATTCACTTCCCGCGCGGTGCGATTGAAGCGCGAAAGTATCCAGCGGTCCTCGAGTGTATCGGCATGAAACCCGGCAACGCCCTTAGTCGCGGGCTTCGTGCTGGTCACGCTAGGTCGAACGTCCGGCGCTACCCGCCCCACATTCATGAACATGAACCGCGCCGCGTTCCAAATCTTGTTGGCGAATGCCCGATAACCCTCAGTCCGGCTCTCATTGAACGCCACATCAGTCCCCGGCGCAGCCATCGCGGCCAGCGTAAACCGGGTCGCATCGGTCCCAAAGCGCTGAATCACATCCAACGGGTCCACCACGTTGCCCTTGGTCTTAGACATCTTCTGGCGCTCGGCGTCGCGCACCAGCATGTGGATGTAAACATGACGGAAGGGAACACTGTCATTATTCGCTGAACTATCACCGCTTGCTGACTTCACCGCCGCGTCCTGCTCGTGCCCCTGCATGAAGTGGCAGCCGAACATAATCATCCGCGCCAGCCAGAAAAACAGAATGTCGAAGCCGGTAATCATCAGCGCGTTGGGATAAAAGACTTCCAGGTCGCGCGTCTTCTCAGGCCAGCCAAGCGTGGTAAACGGCAGCAACCCGGACGAAAACCACGTATCGAGAACGTCGGTGTCCTGCCTTAATTCCGCGCCTTCGCACTTCGCGCACTTCGCCGGAGCCTCCCGCGCCACAATGATCTCGCCACAAACGCAATGCCATGCCGGAATGCGATGTCCCCACCACAACTGGCGCGAAATACACCAGTCGTGGATGTTCGTCATCCAGTTCAAATAAATTGTGCGGTAATTTTCCGGAACAATTGTGATCTCGCCGGCTTCCACCGTCTTCGCCGCGCGCTCCGCCAGCGGCTTAATCTTGATGAACCACTGCGTGGAAAGCCGCGGCTCAACAACAGTTCCGCAACGGTCACACTTGCCGAGCGCGAGGGTGTGTTCTTCCTCCCCGACCAGAAAATTCCCAGCGGCAAGATCGGCCAGCACCCGCTTGCGCGCCACGTATCGATCCAACCCCGCATATGGCCCGGCGTTGGCGTTCATCACTGCGTGCTCATCCATCAAGTCAATCTGCGGAAGGTTGTGACGCAGACCAGCCTGAAAATCATTCGGATCATGCGCGGGCGTCACCTTCACCGCCCCCGTGCCGAACTCCGGTTGCGCCAGTTCATCAGTGATGATCGGAATCTCGCGATTCATCAACGGCAGCAGAACTTTTTTGCCATGCAGATGTTTGTAGCGCGCGTCTTTCACGTTGACAGCGATCGCCGTATCGCCCAGCATCGTCTCCGGACGCGTCGTGGCCACGGTGATGAACTCCGGCTTTTCCGAGGGCGATCCGATAACCGGATAGCGAATCTCCCACAACTTCCCGGCAACTTCTTCGTGCTTGACCTCAAGATCGGAAATCGCCGTCTCGCAACGCGGGCACCAGTTCACGATGTACTTCGCGCGGTAAATCAACCCTTCTTCATAGAGCCGGACAAAAACCTCGCGCACCGCCCGTGAAAGATTTTCATCCATCGTGAAGTATTCGCGGTCCCAGTCCACGGATGCGCCCAGCCGCTTCATCTGGTTGGTGATGTTTCCGCCGTACTGTTTCTTCCACTCCCACACGCGCTCCACAAATTTCTCGCGGCCCATCTCGGTGCGCTTTTTACCTTCATTCGCCAGTTGCCGCTCTACCATCAATTGCGTCGCGATGCCGGCGTGGTCGGTTCCCGGCAGCCATAACGTCAGAAATCCGCGCATGCGGTGCCAACGCACAATAATGTCCATCTGCGTCTGCTCGAACATGTGCCCCATGTGCAGATTTCCGGTGACATTCGGCGGTGGGAGCAACAAAGTGAAAACCGGTTTGGCCGGTTCGGTGGCAGACGGCGTTGCGACGGAGAACAACTTTTCCTCGATCCAATACTCCGCCCAGCGCTTTTCAATCGCGCCCGGTTCGTAAGACTTTGGCAGTTCGTGAGGCATAGGAAAAACAGCATTCAGCAATTGCCACTCAGCATTCGGCCATTCAACTTCCCGTCCAGATTGATCGGGAAAGCACACCACGGGCGGGCCAAATGCTAACTGCCAAATGCCAATTGCGTTGATCTTTGATATTACAGGCGGGTTGAAAATGCGGTCAAACGGAAGGTGCTCCTCCCGTGGCTGCGCATGAAGACCTGGACTTCCAGGTCCTCATCACAGCAGTTCACAGAGATCAGTTAGAAGAGCGCGCAGAAATGAGCGTGCGTCGCTTTATCAGTTAGAAGTTGGGTGTAGCAATAAAGCCATGAACACCGCCGTTGCTGTCCACGTATGTTCCGCCAATCATGCGCTTATCACTCAGCCCGAACGGGTACGTGGCCTTGGCACCAGGGAAAGAGACCGGGATGAAACTCGGCTTGACCTCAACAGCGTCGTTGGCCCCTTCGTTCAATTCAATGTGCTTGGCGAAAAAACCTTTTCCGTCCACGCTGAAGCCAATAATGTCCGCGTTGTTATTGACTCCTGTGCCCACGACGTCACGGTCCAACGGATAGAAGTCTTCATCGTCGCCACTCTTAAACCAAGCGGTCACGTGGCCTTGGTCAACATTCTGTCCACTGAGAAATCCGTTGTTGGAGACGCCGTTCACTCCTTCGCCGTCCGGGCAGCAACCTCCAGAGCTATCGCCGGGATTCATGATGCCAAACTTTCCATTGGCCCACACCCAGCCACCGTTTGGCGCCATATTGCCGAAGAACCAGTCGGAGCCGCCAACGATCAAAGCTTTGTTCACGCTCATTGCAACGGGGTGAACATCAGAGTTCGTACCACCCTCCGGTGTGTTGAAGTAGGTAATGACATTCTTGTGTGTCCACAGGAAGGCATGCGCGCCAGTGTCACTGGTAATGGCGAAGCCTACCAGATCGCCGAAGTCGTTCACTCCCATAATGTCCGTCCACGTCGAATGCGGAACCAGGAGTTTTGTGAGTACCCCATTCGTGATTTTGAAGCCGTGAACGGGGCAGTTAGGGAATTGAATATTGAAATCAACGCACGAAGTGGTTTTGTAAAACCCGAACGATTTCGCCGGAGGAGTTCACGCCACGGACTTGGGTCTCCATTGCGCCGGGGATGTCGATAGTTTTGTATGTGAAGGCTTGGGGGAAGGCAGGCAGGCTGATCGCGAACACGAGTAGAAGAAGATACAAACGATTCATAGAAGCTCCTGATTCGCTGCTTAGTGGATGAGATCAGGAGAATGGTTGTCCAAAAGTAAGGGTTACTTCCGCTGTGACACGTAAAATTTTACAAAACACCTTAGCTCCTTCCTGCGGCAGCAGGAGTCGGCCACGGCCGGGGTTCGCCAGATGTCTCTTGAAGCGGTGTGGCGCGGACACTCCTGTCCGCCGGGCCCTCCAGAGTCCCGAGGCGGCGTGGGGACCGAAAAACAGCTTTTCCTCGAGCTTATCGCATATGACGCTTGGCAGAGTGTCATTGAAGGCTCGTCGGCTAGCTATCACTAACCAGGTCACTATGCTTCGATGGGAGCGTGCTGCCTTAGATGGCTCCGTTCTAATAGGGATCGGTTGCTGAGAGTTTGAACGAATGCGATGCAAAAGCAAAGGATGCATAGAGTTATCGCAAAAGGCGAGTCGCTCTTTCCATTATCGCTGAGCCAAGAAAGAGGCATGTATCGGACCAAATGAAAGGCAATTGTTTCAAGTAAGACAAGCGCAACGAGAAAGCCGACATGCCGTCGGACCAGCCGAGGCATTGTTTGGTGCACGATAGGGCATTCGAAGAAGTACGGTTGCTGCTGGTGTTGCGCGCTGAACGTAGTCAAAAAAACAAAGGCCGTGTATGGAATGAGTGAACCGATCTGGATGCAGAAGGGCAAATCGGCTAACGCGAAAAGGAAAGCGACGCTCGCAAACATGATGACGATGACCGGGACAAACAGCTCGGGGCGATCGAAAGTAGAAGGCTCATGGTCACGGCACGGGCAGGGTAACGAGTCTTGATCGAGCACCATGGCACCTTTATACTCCCGAAATGAAGCGCGCCGTCCAAAGTCGCCGCAAAATATACGGACAACTCCTGAAGCATGCCCGCTACCAACCCCATCGAGAATGCTGCGGAATTCTGGCGGGGCAGGACGGCATCATCACGCAGGCATTCCCTGCGAGGAACGTCGCAGCTGATCCGGTCAGGAACTACGAGATTGCACGCACGGAGATCGCGAGCCTCATGGCGGAACTCCGCAAGCGGCGGCTCGAGTTCCTCGGCATTTATCACTCGCATCCGCATTGGATGGACACCAACGAGCCCTCGCTCAAAGATATTGCGTTGGCCCACCCTGAGGCGATCCATTTCATCGTGACGCCTCGCCCGTACGCGACCATGCCCATCCGGGCATTTTCAATCCGAGATCGGCGTGCGATGGAACTTGAAATTCAGGTTCTGCCCTAACCGCGCAAGAGTATTCCAACTCGAATCCAGATCAACGCCGACCAGCGCGGACCATATCGGTCCGCGCTTTCGTCTGCGGTGAAGTTAGCGGTTGCGGGTGTTGGCAAGCGCTCGAAGAATGGTGCGGGTGCTTTGATGGATCACCTGACGAACATACATGGTGAGGGCGAAAATAAGGACGAGAAAGAAGAGATCAACGCGAAGCAGCGAATGCAATAATCCGCCGAGGCTTTGCGGCGGGAACATGTGGACGTGCATCCAGATGAAGACGACGACGGCGAGAATGCCAAGGACAACGACAATGATCCGGGAGAAACGTTCTGATCTGTCTGCGGCTGCAAGGGCTTGTTGGACGAAAGCGATTTCGGCATTCGTATTTTCAGAGTTGGATTCGGGGCTCATATTGATTTCCTTTCAAGAGTGAGATGTTTACGAAGGGCCGCGACTCCATAGTGGAGACGTGACTTGGCGGTGCCGACAGGAATGTCGAGAATAGCTGCGGTTTCTTCGAGTGAAAGATCGTGCTGATAGTGGAGAAGCAAAACAGCTCGGCTTGCAGGAGAGACGTGGTCAAGCAGAGAGAGGAAAGCGGCGTCAGGTGGTTCACCAAGGTCGGAACTGGGAGTAACGGGTTCGAGTGGAGCGTCGTCGAGGGTTTGCCAGCGGTGGGCGCGTTTGAGGTGAGTGATAACGATGCGCGAGGCGATACGGAGAGTCCAGGCATGAAAGACCGCGGGCTCGCGCAAGAACGGGAGCTTACGGAAAATTTGGATTGAAGTCTCCTGGAGAATGTCATCGGCGAGATCGGCGCCAGCTAACCGGGTAATGTAGCGGCGCAATGGCGCGTAACAGTTACGAAGGAGCTGTTCCAGGGCAGTCCGGTCGCCGGTCTGGGCGAGGAGGACGAGAAGGGTCTGGTCGGAGATATGAGACTCCTTCGGGTGCGCTGGATCGTGCATGCATATTAAAAGAGGGGCGCAAGGAAGTTAAAGTTCGGTTCCATCGAAATAATATGCTGGGCGACCATACCCCCACTCAAGCCAGAATCGGGATGGAATGAGTGGCTAATCTCAAATTCGGTCCGATCTCCACTTCTGGTTCTAAACTCAAAATTTCGTAACGTTTCCACTCCACCTAAAACTAAGATTGAGCCGGACACTCAACCACTACTCAGCGAGGACGATTAATAGGCGTCCCAAGCAGATAGGAATCCATGGTGCGCCGGCCCTGCCGAATCGAAAAGCCATCGTAGAGTAACTTCCTTAGGACGGAGTCGGGACGCAGGTGCCAGCTTGCCCATGTCAGAGGCGAGTCTCCGTTCGCGTCCTTCACGTCTATCTTGGCGCCGGCATCGAGCAAGAGTTGAATTGTGTCCTCACTGGCGAAAGCTGCTGCACGGTGCATCGCTGTTTCTCCCCGAGTGCGAACGTCGCGCATGAAAGCGTCCGATTTGGACGAAGGATTCGTTGCGGCATTTGGATCGGCGCCAGCATCGAGTAACACTTTCACAACGTTGTGCTGAGCAGCACGATGAGATGAAAGGGCAGCATGTAGTGGCGTTTCTCCAGTGGTTCCTCGCACATTCACATCAGCTCCGCTTTCGATAAGAAACTGACACAGCCGCCAATGGCCGTGAAAAGCTGCAGCATTGAGGCCCGCATCTTTTCCCAGCGATTGGATTGTCTCGCCGTTTTGCAACAGAAATTTTATAGCCGACACGTCGCCGTAGTAGCCACACCACTGCATCAGCGAGGTGCCGTTGGGCGTCTTTGAACTTGGCGGGTGTCCGCTTGTCACGTAGTCAAATACAAGATCTGTGCGACCTTCTGAGATTTGTTCCAGCATGAAAAATCCTCCTGATACGGAACATACGGTCATGCGATATGAAGATCATAATGTCTTCAAAATTTTTCAGCGCGTCCACCAGCATTTTCTTGGTCGCAAGAGCCAGATGGTTGGTTAGGGGCTGGGAAATAACATTAGCGATCTTTAATTATCGAATCTCTACCGAGATCGCCGACGTACCCAATGCCGGACCAGTTCGTATTCCGGCACTGCCGTGGGCCGCGTCTTAAAGATTTTTATCAGGCCGCGTCGCCTCAACAGCCGAACAGCATTCTGCACCGCGGTTTTGGAAAGACCTGTCCCCTCAGAAAGCTGTTGCAGGCTTAGCCCAACACGTTTCTGCTCCTCGCGATACAGCGCAGTCCAAAGGACAACGTAAACCAGGAAAGCCGTAGGAGCCCGATCGTGACCCGTCAGGTCCGGCATAAGTACATCGATAACGTACTCGTCAATCGGGATATGCTGCATGACACTATAGTGTAACACGCTATAGCGCTCTTGCAGGCCGGTTCCAGTTCTTCGATAATCATTTCCGAGGAAGACCAAATATGATTCGAGGGGTGAAGTTCGCTAGCATTCCCGTTGCCGACCAGGACCGGGCACTGACCTTCTATACCGAAAAGCTCGGGTTCCGGCTCCTGACGGATCAGCCCTTTAACGACAAACAGCGCTGGATTGAACTTGGCATTCCCGGATCAGAAACCCGTGTTGTGCTCTTCAATTTTGACAGTGGCCTTCAGCCCGGCGCAAAGATGAACGTAACGTTCTGGGCCGACGATGTCGAACAAACCGTTCGCGAGCTGGAGAGCAAAGGCGTGGAATTTGTGAAGAAACCGCAGAAAGCGGACTGGGGCACAGCCGCCATTTTCAAAGACATTGACGGCAATATCTTTGTGCTGAGTTCGAAGTGAATCCTACAAAGAGGGCACTCTTTATGCGGGCATTTTTGGCTGTTGTTGCCGGATACTTCATCTTCGCCGTTTCCGCAGTTCTGCTGTTCCGCCTGGCAAACGTAGATCCCCACTCGCCCGCCTCGCTCCGTTTCAAAGCGCTTACCCTAGCTTATGGCCTGGCCTTTGCCTGCATCGGCGGATTTGTCGCAGGCCAAATTGGGAGACGATCAGATCTACTCTGTGGAATTGCGCTGGCAATCGTAATTGCTTTAGGAGCCACCATTTCCATGATTGCCCGTCCCGGCGCGGGCGCGCTATGGACCCAAATTGCCGCTCTGCTCCTTTTCGCACCCGTTTCGCTTGCAGGTGATTGGGCGCGCAGAAGAAGGCAACGCGCTGCGTGAAGCCGCAATCCTGAATTGACTGCCACTTTTCTTAGTGCGGGTGGCCCATTCAAACCCGATTTTGGTTTGAGTAGGAATTGAGAGTCCGAGACTTAAAATTCGAGTGGTACTAGAGCAGCTGTTGATTTTTAATCCCCACACAACGAAACTCGCATTGCATGGCCACCGCCCTCTGTTCCATTGAGGGCCGAACGGAAGCAGGCGTCTGCTAGACTGTTGAGCAAATTTGCTAGTGAGGTGATCTATGCGTCTCCGGTATGTTTGCACCGCTTTGATTCTAGGCAGGCTGTACGCTCGCGGGCTCTGCGCAAACGGGTTCAACAAGTGCGAAGGTGGCCGCCGGCACCCAAATGTCACCGGTGCAGGCGCAGAATGAGTTGCTGAACCTCTTCGAGCATGAGTTTATGGGAGTCGCGCAGGCAATGCCTGCGGACAAATACGGCTTTGCGCCTGCTGCGGCAACCTTTACGGCCTCGCAGGGCGCAAAGTATGACGGGGTTCGCACGTTCGCGCAGGAAATATCGCATGTCACAACGGCGAACTACTACTTCGCTTCGAAGATTCTCGGGGAGAAGATGCCAGTTGACCCGAAAAGCATTGACGGTCTGACGACGAAGGAGGAACTCCTGAAGGCCGCTGCGGATTCTTTCGCCTATGCGCACAAGGCGCTCGCGACGATTACTCCTGAGAATGCCTACACTGCGATTGACGGTGTCGACGGTCTGCACACGCGGTCGGTCATCGCATCTTTTATTTCTGCTCATGGATACGACCACTATGGGCAGATGGTCGAGTATCTGCGCATGAACGGCATTGTGCCTCCAGGCTCGAAGTGAGCCTCCATTCGTAGTCTGGCCCGGATGGGCGGCCCACACAACGCGGTGCTCGTTTTGTGGGAAAGTTCGGATTTCGACACGATCACCTAGAGCTGGGTCGTGCATGCATATTAAAAGAGGGGTGTAAGGAAGTTAAAGTTCGGTTCCATCGAAATAATTATGATAGGCGATCATACCCAATTAAGTCATAATCTGGCTTGAATGGGCCAACCGCCGTGCGCGACCACGCCCATCCGGGCATTTTCAATCCGTGATCGGTGCGCGATGGAACTTGAAATTCAGGTTCTGCCGTGAAGTGGACGTGCAGGATGTTGCCCTGTCCATCGTTGACATATGAAGTTTGCCATCATAGATGATGCACATTGCGAAGCTCAGGGAGAGCCCTACTCGCAGCGAGAAGAAGCTGTAGCTGAATTGAAGAGAAGAGCAACGATTCCATGGAACGAAGAGCCTAACCGCGCACCTTGCAGAAATTGGTCCAAATGTGGGCGACG
Organism: uncultured Acidobacteriota bacterium; assembly: GCA_963831435.1. Taxonomy (GTDB): domain Bacteria; phylum Acidobacteriota; class Terriglobia; order Terriglobales; family Acidobacteriaceae; genus JAICKN01. The sequence goes on along the minus strand of CAWHQK010000047.1, from coordinate 65,754 downwards.
ATATGTGATTGAGGAATACGACGATACGGAGTCAGATCTGATATCACGGGTGCTGATGCTTGAAATTTCGGCCAAGGGCGTCGAGTGGCCGCAAAAACCATTACGAATGCCATAGAAAGTCCGAGATAGTTCACAGACCCTAGCGGGCGCTCACACTTTGATTTTCTACCCCCAATCTAAATGTGGCTGCCCCACTCTTTTCCGATTTTAGAAAGGGTGGGAGATACGAATCTCAATCTCTTGAGCTTTATCTTTGCCCTAGAGTCCCGCCTCACCAGACAGAACACTTATCTGGGTCAGACCGCACGAAATCCCATCCTTTGAAAACCGCAAAGGATGGGGCAGCCATTTCGTTTTACTTTGAACAAACTCAGTGGGCGGATGAGAAAGGCTAGGCCAATTCCCGGAATGACTTGAGACTGGATATCATAGAGCTTTAACGTGGCAAGCAGGAGACCTCATGTCAGCCGTCTGCTGGAAATGTGTTGACGACCAATACCTCAAGGAAATCATTCGAGAGAAGGGAGAGATACAGGAGTGTTCGGAGTGTGACAACAGAACAGCGAAGGCATTCACAGCTTACGATTTAGCTGAAGTTTGCGACCCAATATTTCGGGAGCACTACAGCCACGGCGCACAGGTTCCACAATGGGGAGAGGATGATAGCACTTACTACGAACAAGAGGGAGATCCGCTTTCCTTCCATATTCAAGAAGTTTTAGGTCAGAGTTTCAGTTTTGATGATGAGATAGTGAAAGCTCTAATTGAGAATGATGGTGCTTGGCCTCCGGACGGAGAAGAGCCTTTTTTTTCGGACGAAGTGAACTATGTCCCTACAACGAAATCAGCCCCTGAGCTCTATGAGAGATGGTGCTTTGTCGAAGAGGACCTTAAACACAGCAGACGGTTCTTTAGCTCTGCAGCAAAGGAATTATTCGAATATCTCTTCCGCGATGTTGAGACAAGGACATATTGGGACGCATCAGAGAAGAAGCCGATGACGGTCGTCCGCGAATTACCTGCGGGCTCCGAGTTGTTTAGAGCACGTATTTGCCATTCAAACGAGGACGTGAAAGACGCCCTAAAGGATCCTTACAAGAAAGTGGGTCCCCCACCGCCAGTACGTGCTCGCGCTGGCAGGATGAACGTCGACGGAGTCGCGGTCTTTTATGGCGCTCTAGACTCTGATACGTGTCTCGCAGAGCTGCGACCGACTATTGGCGGCGAAGCGGCGGTTATTAGGGTGCGCACCATACGACCTCTTCGTTTGCTCGACTTCACAAGAATTAAGGATTCGTACCGTGTGCTGAGTTATTTTCAGCCGGATTTCAATAAACAGGTCGAGAAAAACAGATTCCTTAGGCATCTTGAGAACCTAATCTCACAGCCCGTGAGGCCGGGACGAGAATCGGATTATTTAATTACACAGACCATGGCTGAGTACTTGGCACATGTGCACAGCGAAAAAAACGACGGGAAGCTTTTTCAAGGCGAGCTGTTCGATGGTTTGCTTTTCAAATCAGTTCAGAAAACGGGAGGCACTAACGTCGTTTTGTTTCCGAAGCCAAAAGGCGAGACGGATAACGCATTCCCGCTGGCCTATGTCGACGATAGCGTGACGTTCTTCCGTACGATGACGATTGAATACAAACACGATGACATGAGGCTAAGGTTGATGGAGGACGGTGAGATTGTTCAATTCTCTGACGGCGATGAGTTTGACGATGAGAACGAATCGGCCTTCTAGTGTGCACTGTGCTCCCTGATACGATATCAGGGACCCTAAGAGATTCCCGTGACACTGGAAATGAACGGACGATATACGGGAGAGCCGGCACGCACGCCGTCACAAACCCTACGTATAAATTCCCGGCGCCTCATGCCCCAGCTTCTGCACGTACTCAACGTACGATCCGGGATAAACCGTTGGAGTGCGGTCCGTGCCGCTCTCGCCGCCCAGTTCCAGCACGCGTGAGCCGAGGCCGCGAAGGAACATGCGGTCATGCGATACGAAGATCATGGTGCCTTCGAAATCTTTCAGCGCGTCCACCAGCATTTCCTTGGTCGCAAGATCCAGGTGATTGGTCGGTTCGTCGAGCACCAGGAAATTTGGCGGGTTGTAGAGCATGCGCGCGATGGCCAGCCGCGATTTTTCACCGCCGGAGAGGGCGCGGATCTTTTTATCTACGTCATCGCCGGAGAACTGGAACGCTCCCGCCAGGCTCCGTAATGACCCGATGCTGTCTTGCGGAAAATCTTGTTGCAGCTGTTCGGCGACGGTGAGGTCGGAATTGAGCGTATCCAAAGCCTGTTGCGCGAAGTAGCCCATATGCAGGCTGGCACCGAGCCGCACGCTTCCGGCATCCGGCGCGCTGGCCCCGGCAATCATTTTTAATAGCGTAGTTTTACCCGCGCCGTTTCTTCCCATCACGGCCCAGCGTTCTCCGCGGCGAATAGTGAGATTGAAGCCGTCGTAAATTACGCGCGGGCCGTAACTCTTGTGCAGATTCTCAAGCACGGCCACTTGTTCGCCGGACCGCGGAGGCACGCGAAAGTCGAACTTTACCACCTCACGTTTTTTTGGCAGTTCGATCTTCTCGATCTTATCTAAAGCTTTGATCCGGCTCTGCACCTGCGCCGCTTTGGCCGCGTGCGTCCTGAAACGATCAATGAAGCGTTGTTCTTTCGCAAGCATGGACTGCTGCCGCGCAAACGCTGCTTGTTGATTGCTCTCTCGGATCGCGCGCTCGCGCTCGTAGAAGTCGTAGTCACCCGAGTAGGTGATGATTTCGCCGCCGTCAATCTCTGCAATTTTTGAGACGAGACGATTCATAAACTCGCGGTCGTGCGAAGTCATCAGCAGCGCGCCGGGAAATGATTTTAGAAACTGTTCCAGCCAGATGATGGATTCGATATCGAGGTGGTTCGTCGGTTCGTCCATCAGCAACACGTCCGGCATTCCGAGCAGGACGCGCGCCAGGCCAACACGCATCTTCCATCCGCCCGAGAGTGCGCCCACGTCGCCGTCAATTTGATCGTCTTTGAATCCCAGACCGTGAAGCACTTCGCGCGCTTGCGACTCGAGCGCGTAACCGCCTAAATGCTCGTACTCTTCTTGCACGTGACCGAAGCGCTCAAGAATGCGCTCCATGGCATCCGCTTTGTCAGGGTCGGACATGTCCCGCTGCAAATCTTCGAGCTCGTGATGCAGATTCCCGACGCGTCCGCTGCCCGCGATCGCTTCATCCAGCACCGAACGGCCCTGCATCTCCTCGACGTCCTGGCGAAAGTAGCCGATCGTCAACTTCTTAGGGACAGAGACCGCGCCATCGTCAGGAGTTTCCTCGCCAACCACCATGCGGAAGAGCGTCGTCTTGCCCGCGCCATTGGGCCCGACCAGCCCAACTTTTTCGCCGGGATTCAATTGAAACGAAGCATCCACGAAGAGCAACTGCTTGCCATACTGCTTATTGATGTTTGAGAAAGAGATCATTTTGAAGGAGTAGGACTATGGCCAACGTTCTGAGCCGTGCAGCACGCGTGCAATTTTACGACCTCCAATTGCACCCGATATATTGCGATGAATGGAAGAGGAGTCAATACGAGTTCCCGAGTGTCTTTGATTTTTCCCCCGGACGCCCACGATGCGGGAACGAGATCAACGAACTGATGCTGTCCGTAAGATAAGTGTGGGCAACCCGTTCGGATGCGGAGGGATTTTCCTTGCGTATGTAGTCAACAATAGCAGGCGAAATCGGTGGCAGCCTTCGGGCGACCAGCGAACAGTCATCAGGAGCTGAGAATGCGTTCCATCTGGCGGCGCACTTCCTCATGCGAAACGGACTTGCCATCATCCAGGGAGGAAAGGCCTTTCTTCACCTCGCGTTTAAACCATTCATCGTGATCGAGGTAGTTTGCCACCAACTCTTGCACGACTTGGTTGGTTCCTTTTCCGGTTTCCGAAGCGATTCGGTTTAACTTAGCCTCAAGCTCAGGCGCTAAAGAAATTTCCATGGCTTTATTGTAGGACTGGAGCCCTGAATGTCCAACCAAAATTAAGTTTCCGGCCAGCCTCTTTGCAGTCCCAAGCGATGTTTGGCCTTGACATCGCCCGATAATCCACTACCATAAGGTTGTGAATAAGTTGGACACAACATTCGCGGCTCTGTCTGATCCAACCCGTCGGGCGATGATCGAACGACTCTCCCACGGGGCTGCCTCTGTGCATGGATTGACGGAACCGTTTGCACTCTCGCAGCAGATGATTTCAAAACATATTGCCTACCTGGTGCGGGCGCGGATTGTGATCAAGACGAAGCGTGGACGAGAGAGCGTGTGCAAGCTCAGGCCGAAGGCGATAAAGACAGTCAGCGACTGGGCGATGAGCTATCGCCAGTTCTGGGAAGAAAGTTTCGACAAGCTGGAAGTGGTCGTGAATCAAATGAAAAAAGCGGAGATGAGAGATGACAAAAAACACGGTGAATGAGACAGAGCGGATGGTTGTCACAAGAGTTTTTGATGCCCCACGCGAGTTGGTTTGGAAGGCGTGGACAGACCCGAAGTACGTGATGCAGTGGTGGGGACCGAAGGGCTTTACCGCGCCCGTTTGTAAAATGGATTTTCGTGTGGGAGGGAAATCTCTCGTCTGCATGAGAGACGCCGGATGGGTTTGAGTGCTGGAATGGAATTGAATACCATGAGATTATTCCGCACGAGAAGATCGTTTCCTCCATGTACTTTTCGGACTCGAAGGGAAACAAGGTTGACCCCGCGCAGCTAGGAATCGAACATGAGGCGATAGACGGTGCGTACGACGTGACCATCTTTGAGGATCTCGGAAACGGCCAGACGAAACTCACCTTCATTGGAAATGAACCCATGGAGAACGCGAAAAATAGCGGGCAATTGGAGGGCTGGAACCAGATACTCGATAAAGTTGCCGCAGTTGTTGCGAAGCTTGCGCAGGCGAAATAAGAAGTTGGATTTTGATGATTGACGAGTGGCCCATTCAAGCCTGATTTTGGCTTGAATGGGGAATTGACAGCCTTCGAGTCAAATTTGAGCGGTACGAGCGCTTTTCAAATCCAAGGTTCGCACGATCAGCAAAGCCAGCAGCGGTATCGCGATCGCATAGGCGTATTGCGCGAGCGTTACGCCGATGCCGAACGGAAACCAGATGCCCGGTATGCCGATCGAGCCGTAGCTCGCCGGAAAAATGCGCGACTAGGATCAATGCCATCGTGGCGACCGCCATGATGCGCATCGGGCCACCGCGAACCATCCGCACGACAATCAGCACAAGCAACGCAAGTAATCCGAGCCGAGAGATGCGGGTCATCGCCATGACCTGCATCGCACCACCCGCGACTCCTACCGCGGCCAACACCAAGGTTGCGCCGTCGATTGCCCGCGAGGAGCGCAGGCACCAACGGTTCCAGGCGAGCGTCCAGGCAGCCAGGCTGAGAGGCGTCCAGAGTACTCGTGTCAGCCAGAGGTAAGTGGGGAGGCTCATAGATCGGTCCACGAGACAATCGCGTTGTCAAGGCGCTTCGCCGCCCAAAGCAGCAGCGCAATGCAGGCAAACCCGATGAAACTCCTGTGACTGCTACGCGGCCGAAGTGCAAGCGCCAAAGCAATGAGCGCGAACATGGCGAGCGGCTCGACCACCTCGACGATATAGCCTGCGATGGTACGCCACCATTCCACGCGGTATAGTGCCTGGCTCTGTGGGCGCGGCGCCAGCGTCGGCGCCACGTGAATGCCGCCGTCCCCACCGATGCCCGGTTGCATGAACGTGCGGATGGCGAGCACCCCACGCGTACCCGCCGCATCCGCAGGAAGCGCGAAAATCATCGGTCGCGTGCCGACCACTCTGGGAGATGCGCCGAGCCGGCCCGATCCGCCCAGTCGTACACCGTTCCAATACAGTTCGTAGCCGTGATCGACGGCGGTCGGTCCCAGAACATCCCATGCGCGGTCTCCGTCCGGCACCATCACAGTGCGTCGATACCAGGCATACCCTTCATAACCGGGATGGCCGTGCGCCATCCATCCCGCGACGTAGTTTGGCAGACCGACATCGCCATCATTGCTGCTTGCCGGAGCGCTCAGGTCCATCGTTTCCCAACCACTGTCGTCCACGTCCGCATTGGCCCAGTGCGGGTCGTCGCCGATGCGAAATCGCCATAGGCCACCGAGCAATGGTGCGGCAGCACGCAATGCCGGTGGATCGGGTCGGCCACCGATCGCCAAGACCGCGATCACGCCGCCTAGCGCAATCAAGGTAACAATCGCGATCCAGACCGCGAAAATCCGGGGTGATGAATTGAGCACCTTTTTAATAGAAGACGAATGGATAGCGGCAGCAGTACTCATATCTCGCTATTAGACGAAGAATCACCCAACCAGTTACTCAGATAAGGACGGGATTCAATTGAAAGGAAGCATCCATGAAGAGCAATTGCTTCCCATACTGCTTATTGATTTGATTTGATTCCCACCGCCAATCTACCGCTGCAACGACAACCCCTCCGGCAAAGCTGCCTCAAGACCGATGTGTTCCCCGGTGATGGGGTGGTGGAATTTTAGAAATTGGGCGTGCAGAAAATATCCTCCATCGCCGGGGAGGCCGGGGAGATTTTTAAGAGGCTGGCCGGATAAACCGTACAGAGGATCGCCTACCAGCGGATGTCCAATGGATGCCAGATGGATCCTGATTTGATGAGGGCGGCCAGAATTCAGGGTTACCTCAAATGTGGTACTGCTTGCCGTGCGTGAGATCACCTTGGCCAATGACTTTGACGGCTTGCCACCCGGGTTGGCGGCCCACACCATGCCGACGCGCGGATGCGGTACAAGTCCGATGGGTGTGAGGATTTCGTAGGCGTCGTGCTGTGCGATGTTTTGCGCCAGCGCACGATAAATTTTTTGAACTCTGGGTGTGTTCCAGTCCGCGCCCAGTTTCGAGGCGGCCTGCGCCGTTTTGGCGAAGAGCACGATGCCGGTAGTGGCCCGTCCTAACCGGTGAACAGGATTTGCGTTGGGGATTTGCTTTTGCACCAGGCGAAGGAGAGTGTTTTCCATGAAGCCGGCGCCGGGGAGGGTCGGCAGCCCGCCAGGTTTGTTGACGGCCAACAAATGAGGGTCATCAAACAGTACTTCGAAGTGCTGAGGAGTGTCCGGCTCGTTCCAAGGCGGACGGTTCCAGACCAGAGTTTGGCCTAAAGCGAGCAATTCATTTCCGGAGGCGGTGACGCCGTTCACGGTGACTTCGCGGTTGTTCAGTTTTTGTTGCCAGGATTGTGGGGTTGAGTGTCGGTAAAGGCTTGCCAGGTGTGAAAGGAGGGTTCGCTCGTGATATCTCTCGGTGATAATTGTGGTATAGGCATAGCCCCGGTTGAGCATGTGGTTTAAGTGTAAGCCATGGCATCTGCCAGCTGGCCCACCTTGTTATTTCCTCAAAATCTTAAGAAGTTGAGATTCATTGCCCACCCTTTCCAAAACTGGGAAAGAGTGGGGCAGCCTTTTGGAGTAAGGCGAGAAATCGAAACCAAAAAATGGCCAGTCTCCTATCGCTTAAGTCCGCGGGAAACTCCCAAACAACAAATTCTGTGATAACTCTAGCGCCTAACCATCGTCCAAAGTAGATGGCCAGCATGTTCGCTCCAACTGTTTGTGGACGAGACACTTTATCTCGACCGTGCGTGGTCTTGCATAAGTAAAAAGGAGCTACTGCATGGGAAATATCAGCCGTCGCGATTTTCTGGCTATGGCCGCGGTTTTCGGCGTGGAAGCCGCCTGGGCTCGCTCGTTCGCGGTGCCCTCGAAGATTTCCTGGCGCGAACGTCGCGACCTTTTTCCCGAAGGGGTGGCATCCGGCGATCCCGACAGCAACAGCGTCTTGCTATGGACTCGGCGCGCCCAGCAGCCTAAGCCGGCTGGCGAACTGGTCGCCGATCTGACAGTCGAAGTGGCGCTCGACCAGACGTTCCAGCGTGTGATCGCAACACAGAAGGTTTCAATTTCTGCCGACGCGGATTGGACCTGTCGGGTGCTGGTCGGCGGACTGAAGCCCGCCCAGGTTTATTGGTATCGCTTTACCGATCCCGAAGGTTTCGGCAGCCGCGTCGGGCGGACCATCACCGCGCCTGCCGATGGCGATCCGCGAGCCGTACACTTCGCGTTTGTCAGTTGCCAGAACGCAAATCTCGGCGCGCAAAATTCCTATCGGCGGATGATCTTCGAGGACGAGCGCGCTTCTGAGCAGGAGCGCCTCAGCTTTGTCCTGCACCTCGGCGACTTCATCTACGAGCTGGTCTGGTATCCGGAGGACCGCGCCACTTACTACGACCGCAAGGTCAGGGACCTCGTTCGCTATCCTCAGGGAGAGAAGATTCACGACTTCCACATCCCGGTCAACGTGGAGGGCTACCGCGCCGTGTATCGCAGTTACCTGCACGATCCCGACCTGCAGGACGCGCGCGCTCGCTGGCCCTTCATTCCTATGTGGGACAACCATGAGTTCAGCTGGCAAGGATGGCAATCCCTACAAGTGTTCGACGAAAAAACGCATCCGGCGCAGACGCGCAAGGTCGCAGCCATGCAGGCTTTTTTTGAGTACCAGCCCGCGCGAATGGTGAAGAGCGGTGGTCCCTCGCTTGAACGTTTCGATCCGCCGACAGTCGCTGATGTCGCAGTGACGAAGTTCGACGACCACGGTCTCGGAGAAGAACCGAATAACCTCGCAGCGATCAACAGCCTCAGAGGCTACAGGTCGCTGCACTGGGGCAGAACGTAGAACTCATCATCACGGACGAGCGAAGCTACCGATCCGAGGACCCCGGAACCAAGTTCGATGACGCAGATTTTTTTAATAAGGACTATTCGGAGTTCGTGCCTGAAGAGGTGCTTGAGATACTCGATGGCGGCCGTGACTACAACGGAGGCAATCCGCCCAGCACCATCCGTTTCGGGGATAAGCAGGTTCCGAACGTCCGCAAGACGGATCCCGCGCAGACTCTGCTCGGTGCCGAGCAAAAAGCGTGGTTTCTGGAACAGCTGCGGAATTCGAAAGCGACCTGGAAAATCTGGGGCAGCACAACTGCAACGCTGGATATGCGAGCCGACCCGCAGAACCTTCCTGCTGGGATGGTTGCCAGCAAGTGGCCCGGCGCAGGGTATGGCAGCTTTGGCGGCGGCGACGTCAGCGCCGCCTATCACGAGCGCGGAGAAATTTACGATTTCATTCGCCAGCACGAAATCACCGGGTTCGCCACGGTGGCTGGCGATCGGCACAGCTTCTGGGCCGGTTTATCCGCGAAGTCTCTTCCGCCGAAATCCTTTGACCCGGTAGGTGTGGCATTCGTGACGGGGTCAATCTCCGCGCCCGGAACGGTGGAGGCTATGGAACATCACTTGCACAAAGACGCTCCGCTCCGGGCTCTCTTCCTTGGGCAAGGCCCTGGCGAGAGCAGTCCGCAACCCACTATTAATATGCTGGTGCGTCACGGTGTTCGCTCTTGTCTGGAATATGCGAAGACCGGTGACGTGCAGAAAGCACGCCAGCTTTCCAATCGCGATTTGTCTCCGCACCTGTCGTTTGTTGATATGGGCGGCCATGGCTATGCGGTCGTGCACGCAGCAGCGGACCGACTGGAAACGGAATTCATCTGCGTGCCGCGTCCCATCGTTCGTCAGGAACAGCCGGATGGCGGACCGATGCTCTATCGCGTTCGACACACGGCAAAACTGTGGCGCAAACAGGAACGTCCGATTCTCGAGCAGAAGGTGATAGAAGGCAATCCTGCTTTTTCGATTTAGGGAGTGGGAAACCAGAAGACTGAATGCATCCGAAGGTTGTTCCGCAATCAATACTGCTGCTAAAATTCCCGCGTGAAAAGACGAACCTTACTCCAGGCACTTCCTGCGGTGGCATTGTTTCCGCCTATGCTGCGGGCCGCCGCTCAAGGTGGAACGGACTCTATGCAAAGCTCGACCGAAGTATTTGAACTGCGTGTGTATCATGCGGCGGAGGGAAAGCTGCCGGCGTTGCTCGCGCGCTTTCGCGATCATACCGACAAGCTTTTCGCCAGGCACGGCCTGAAGAGCGTGGCCTATTGGACTCCGGTGGATGAGCCGCTGAAGAACAACACGCTGATCTATATCCTCCAGCACCCAAGCCGCGAGGCCGCGGCGGCGAACTGGAAGGCATTCCAGGATGATCCGGACTGGAAGAGCGTGAAGGCGAAGTCAGAAGAGAATGGCCCGCTCACGGTTAAGATCGATTCGACCTACATGGCCTACACGGATTTTTCGAAGAAGTTGGGTTGAGTTGGGACGGTTCGTGATCATTGCCAATATATCCAAGGTTTGGGTCTAGGTGACTAAATTCAAGGGCCGAGTTTGGGCGCAGAGATGAGAGTTGCAGAGAATGCATAAATGGACAGCGGTTTTCTGGGTGATCGGCTTAGGTGCTTTGTTATTATCGGCATTTTCGTATGTCAATATCCTGCATCTCGTAGCTGGAGCAGAGCACGCTCGTGGCACCGTGACAGGCTTCAGCCGCAGCGGTTCAGCGTTTTTTCCAGTCATTGCTTTCAAAACGTCGGAAGGCACTCAGACCGAGTTCTTCGGGCAGAGCGGCAGTTCATCACCAACGTTGGTAAGGGGTCAGCAGGTCGATGTCATTTACAGACCTGAAAATCCGACTAATGCGAGAATCAACACGTTTGCGGATATTTGGGGCCCTACCTTATTCCTATCAATTTTTGGGGTTATATTCTCCACAATTGGGCTCGTGCCCATCTTCATTCGGTGGAACCGGGGACATACGGCAGCCGATGTGCGACTTCACGGCACAGCGGTGTTAGCTGAGTATGACCACGTTGCGGTGAATTCGTCTGTCTCCGTAAGGGGCACTAAACCGTATCGCATATTTGTGCAGTGGCAAGATCCGGCGACATCGCAAGTCCACGTGTTTCACAGTGACGACATTTGGTACGATCCAGAGAAATTCATAGACCGAAAGCAGCTGACCGTTTATGTGGACCCCGGTAATCTCAAGAGATACTCCGTCGATATTTCTTTTTTGCCGCCAGCCGCAACGTAGTTCGGATCTTCTTGGGGTGGGATTGAGAATCTTCGAGTCAAATTTGAGTTGATTATGAGAGCGTCGGCGATATTTATTCATCACTAGTTTGCGCTTGTGTTTTGCCGATTTCACCCGCCCACCATTCAATGAAAGATTTCGTCGCGACAGACAAAGAGCACATGCCTTACAATCAATGCGATTTCGCTTAACCGGGACTCCGCAGTCACTACACAACTGGAGGAAAACTGACGTGAGAAAGATGTCGAATCTCTGGATCAATCGAGCTTTCGCGGGCTCCCATTTTCGTTTGGCAGTCGCTGGACTTGCGTTGTTCGCTGGGCTCACATTGCCGGCGCTTGCGCAAAATGACCGGATGACGCCCATCCCCACGCCTGCGCAGCCCAACGCGATCGAACTCGGCACTGGTCCTCTGCCCGGTGCGACCAACCCGGAGGTCTGGCATAGCCAGTACGGCAGTCAGTTCGCGCGCAACGTGACCATTGCGACGCTCACACCCTATCTTCCGGATCCCGCCAAGGCAAGCGGTGCCGCCATTGTCGTCGCGCCCGGCGGCGGTTTCCTCACCTTGTCCATGGAAAATGAAGGCTCGAACGTCGCCCGCGCGCTGGCGGAAAAGGGTGTCGCCGCGTTTGTCCTCAAATATCGCTTGAACCAGACACCGGCCGACATGCCAGCGTTCGAAAAATCCATGCGGGAAATGTTTTCGGGTGCAGCGCGGCCGCCGCGCCCCAACCCCGACAAGCCATTCGCTAATATTGCCCCTCAGATCGCCGACGCACGCGCGGCATTTGCCCTTATCCGGAAGCGGTCTGCCGAGTGGCATGTCGATCCCAACCGCATCGGCATGGTTGGCTTTTCCGCCGGCGCGGCGCTGACAATGGCAACTACACTTGCCGGCGAGGATGCGAAGCCCGCCTTCATCGGCATCATCTACGGCCCTCTAGCGTCGGTCAAGGTGCCAGCCGACGCGCCGCCACTGTTCATCGCCCTGGCTGCCGACGACCCTATTTTCGGGAACAGCGGCTATGGGCTCATCGATAGCTGGAAGGCCGCGAAGCGTCCCGTCGAATTCCATCTTTATGAACAGGGTGGACACGGCTTCGGGATGTACCCGAAGGAAACTACGAGCACCGGTTGGTTCGATGCCTTTGTGCGCTGGCTCACGATGCATGGCATGGTGAAACCGACACGATGAAGAAGCAGCAGTGCTGCTTCCTCTCCCTGATATGGGAATTGACGCGACGCGAATCAACGTAGCGAAATTCGGGGACAGGCGGAACATTCACTGATTTTGGCGGTGGCCCATTCAAGCTTGATTTTGGCTTGGAAAATCGAGGACAGACGGAACGTTCACTGATTTTGTTGATGAGAAACTAGGGGGCAGTCCCGTCTGTCTCTACACTTCCAACGCGGAACATCCCAACTCGCCGTCAACAAATCGAGTGCTAGCCTATCTTGATTTTGATCTTTCTTGCCTCTCTCAAAACAGCTGCCCCAGTCTTTCCTGAATCTTCGAGTCAAATTCGAGTTGATTCGAGAGCGTCGGCGATATTTATTCCCCCACACAACGAAACCGCGTTGTGTGGGCCACCCGCCCTTCCTCTTAGCTTCCGTATTTCCGATATGACGGAAATCAAGGATAGGTCTAAGCAAGTTGAGGCGATAAAATCAAAGGGGGAGGACTGACTGATGCAGGAGGATGATGTTTTCGGAACCTGCCCCCTGTGCCAAGAGGAAAATATACGCCTCGCGCTGAGTCACTACATGCCTTCGGCGCTATACAGCCCCAGAAACAAGGATCTCGAATATTTCGCAAACGGTCAATCGGGAATCGTCACCGATGACCTCAAGGAGCGGCTACTGTGCCATAACTGCGAGGCACTCTTCGATCGAAACGGGGAATCATACGTGCTTAATCTCATTCGGACCAAAGCACCGTATTTCCCCCTTCAAGAGAAATTACGACTCGCTTTGGCGCGGGACAGCGATCCATCGTGCGACCGGTTTTCCGGAAATGATCTTGGTATTGATACGTTAAAGTTCGCTTATTTCGCATGGAGCATAGTCTGGCGCGGGGCAGTCGGTCATTGGAAGAATTTCGACGGAAGCGATTTGATTCCAGTCGAACTCGGGTCGTACCAGGAACCGATACGCCAATATCTGCTTGGAAAAGCTCCGATGCCGCACGACACAGCGGTTGTCGTGATCGTCACGAAGGATCAGTTTTCACGGGAAACGTGGTTTGTTCCACAGCCTCTTTGGGAATTTGAAAGTTGGAGTTACCGATTCCACGCTCGTGGTGTTTTCTTCCGAGTGATGATGGGGCCACATCTGCCGCAATATTTTCGTGACAGTTGTTGTACATCACCTTACAAGTGCATTTTCTTCGGCGATGGCGAGAGGAGGACGCGAGAAGCGTTTTCGAAATACTCCTCCAACAAATCGAAGACTGATATGCCCCTCACGTACCCATAAGTACGTCATCGCCGACAGCCATGTCTTAACTGAACAACTAACCACGATGGAGAGTGATTGTGTAGAAATCCGAAATAACCCACACAACGAACACCGCGTTGTGTGGGCCACCCATCGCGAGAGACGAACCTGCGGGGGCTCGATTCGCTTCTCGTTGGCTCGACAGTTACAAAATCCGAACGAGGGACAGAACTGAGGCCAACTACGTTTTCCCTCGACTAAGATGCTTCCCGTAACCGCTTCCCCCCATTTAACGCTCACCTCGTTCGGCCTACGACTAGCTTACGTGTTTTCCTCTGGAGGCGACCAATGGACGACCAACCACCACTTTTTGAGCCAGCTGATAAACCCAACGACAAGCCAAAACTGTATACACTCGACGATGGCTCACGCATCACCGCTCAGCACCTCGCAAAGTCCGACCGCGAGGTCCAGTTAGAGACGATGAAGCGGTGGTTCTATGAGAATTACGAAGACCCCGTCCATAATTGCCCGTACATTTACGGTGGACCCTACGAGGCCCGTGAAGAACTCAGCGGAGAGTTCAGCGGGACCGTGAATGACGAGGTCATCGAGGAACTCGCTGATGACCTCGACGACGAATGTTCGGAGTGGAGTGCCAACTCCGACAAGTTTTCACCGGACCTCGACGATTATTTCTTTCGCTCCAGTGCAGAGTCGGTCGGTCATGAGGAGGCTTTTCGGCAGAGTACGGTCAATATCAAGCGACTCCTCGAAACAAAGGTGGAACCAGCAGAACGTCAAGTCATGCTGAGATTGCTCTATGCGAATGTAATCACCGCACTGGAGACGTACCTTTCAGACAAGTTCATATCGGCGGTCAACTCGGACGAACAAATAATGCGTCGCTTTGTTGAGAGCACGCCCGAATTTGAGAAGCGAAAGTTCTCACTCAGCGAAGTGTTCAGCACTCACGAAACCATCAAAGATGAGGTCAAGACCCATCTTCTCGAAGTCGTCTGGCATCGTCTCGACAAAGTCGGGCCTATGTTTCGCGACACGCTAACAATTAATTTCCCTCCAGACATCAAGGCGCTCCACAAAGCAATTGTTGTTCGACACGACTGTGTCCACCGGAGCGGCAAAACGAAAGAGGGGAAGGATCAGATTCTTAACGAAGATGACATCAAAGCCCTGCTGTCTGAGGCTGACAAACTCGTAAAATGGATAGAGGCTGGTGGGAAAGAACCTTCAATGCCGAAGTTCGATGAAGATATGCCTTTTTGACCTACTGAATCTTGCGCCACGCGGGCGCGTGGCCCATTCAAGCCCGGTTTTGGCTTGAGTGGGCATTTTGAAATGTTCATTATCGCCAGCAGCCGTCCTAAATCAGTGCGAACCAGCCGATGCCGTCAGAATGTGGTTCTGCTCAAATCCTGGATTTGCATCTGTGATGTTACGGAGCGTGCATAAAAGCAGCGCCGACACGCTCAGGAGCGCGGGCGAAGCCGCGACTTGCTCCCCCGCCAGGGCGCTGAGCAAACGCCAGTTGTGCCATCCACCTGCCTTACAATTCCCGAATCGCGGTCACGGGGTTCCGAAGCATCGCTCGGCGTGCCGGAAAGTAGCATGCCAGCAAGGACATTGCTCCCAGAAGCATGACGACGGAAGCCATGGTGACTGGATCATTGGCGCCGATTCCGTACAACAGCCGCGCGATGAGACGTGTCAGTCCCAAGGCAAACGCCAATCCCAGCGCCAGCCCCACGCCTGTGAGCCGCACTCCCTGCAACAGGACGAGTTTCAGCACGTCCACGCGGGAAGCGCCCAGAGCCATTCGCACTCCGATCTCGTGGGTCCGCATTTGGGTTCGATATGTCACGACTCCATAGATCCCGGTTACTGCAAGAACCAGCCCGATCAGCGCGAACATTCCCGCCAGCGTGCTCTCGATGACCGCGAAACTGCTCGCCAGATGGGTACTCTCCCGCATGGAACGCACATCGAAAACCGGCAGCCGTGGATCAATTTCATGAATGGCATTTTCTACCGCTGGCTCCAGGTCAACCGGATTCCCCTCGGTTTTCACCTGCACCATGGTCTCGTATCCCGGGTGCTGGAAAAAACTCATATAGACCATCGGCTCCGGTGACTCATTCACGAAAGTATGTGTTGAATTCCTCGCAACGCCGACAACCGTGTGAAGGCTGCCCCATATCCTGAGTCTCTTTCCCAGCGGATCCTGTCCCGGCCAGTAGTGTCTCGCCGCAGTCTGGTCCACGATGATGACACTCGGGGCCTTTTCATCGTCCTGCAGCGTAAACTCGCGTCCTTCCAAAATGGGTATATGAAGGGATTCGAAATACCGCGGGCCTACCTCGGCATTCTCCACCAGCAAAGATTCATGGGGGTGCGGCACATACCCTTCCGGATACGCATCGTTCCTCTTTTGGATCAGGGTCATTGGAATCCAGTCCGTAAGAGTCGCAACGTTCACGCCGGGCAATGCCGACACGCGATCAAGTATCGTGTGACGGATCAGCTGTGCCTCGTCGTTGCTGTAGCCGGCGATATTCAGCCCCACGGACGCAGTCATAATATGGTCCCGCTCGAATCCGGGATTTGCGCCGGCGAGGTTCCGCAGTGTTCGCAGAAGTAGCCCGGAGCACAACAGCAGCGGAAGTGAAAGCGCGATTTGCGTCACCACCAGCGCGCTGAGCAATTTCCGGTTGCGCGACCCGCCGGAGATGCTTGCCGACTCTGCCTTCAATACCTCAATGGCCGGCGCGTGGGATGAACGCCAGGCGGGGAGCGCGCAGCACAGCATGCCAGCCAACAGGGAAAACACTGCAATCCCGATCACCACGTTGTAGTCCATGCTGCCGTTCAGAATGATTGGAGCCGAGCTCGCTCGAAAGAACCATGCGAATGTCTTCGAAGTCCACGATGTCAACACCAGGGCCGCGGCCCCTGCGACGATGGAAAGCACCACGCCCTCCAGCACCATCTGCCGCACCAGTTGAATGCGATTCGCCCCGAGCGACTGCCGGATGGCAAGCTCGCGCCGCCGGGATACAAACCGCACCAGCGTCAGCGTCGCCACGTTCGCGCAGGTCAGCAACAGCACCACAGCGGCGAAGGCCAGCAGAATGGGCAGCGTCGCCGCCATGTATCCGTTGGCGCCGAATGGCGAACGCCACATGGGATCGAGCGTGATCCGGTTATCGCCGAGATGCTGGTCCGGATACGCGGCCACAATATGGTTCATCTGGGTGTCAAGATCCTGGGCTGCCTGGCCACGGCTCACGCCCGGCCGCAACCTTCCTATTAGGATTAGCCAGTCCGAATCGCGATGGGTCATCCGCCACGGATCGGTCCCAAGGGGATCGAGCGTTACCCACAGATCGTCACGCAGTCCGGGCGCTGCTCCGGTAAAACCTTCCGGCGCCACACCGATCACCGTCACAGGATGCCGGGCGACCTCGATCGGCTTGCCCACAATTGCCGGGTCTTTGGCATAGCGCGTCTTCCAGAGTGAATAAGCCAGCACCACGTTGGGAATTGCACGCGACTCTTCTTCCGGCAGAAAGAAACGCCCCAGCACCGGCTTGACGCCGAGCACGTCGAAATAGTTCGCCGATACGTTCGCAATATAGACTCGCTCCGGCTGCGCACCGCCAGTCAGTGCGATCCAATCGTTGTGATATGCAAGCATTCCGGCGAGGGTGTGGTTCTGCTCGCGCAGATCGCGATAGTCGAGATACGAGAACGGCGGGGTCGGAGAGAAGTTCCGTTCCCCCCGCTGCAGGCTTACGAGTTGGCCCGCATCCCGCGCGCCAGGAATCGGACGCAACATGGTGCCGTCCATCCAGCTGAACACGGTGCTGTTGGCGCAAATAGCTACGGCCAGCATCGCGGTCGCGGTGATCGCAAAACCGGGGCTCTTGCGCAACTGCCGCAAGGCAAAGCGAATATCCTGAAGCAGTCCTGCCATTACAATCTCCTGGAAGATCGCTGCTCTTTGCTCTTGGGAATGAGAGCAAGGTTTAATTCATCGCACGCACTGTGCCAAAGCGCGTTTGAGGATAAGAGATTGCCCATCAGCAATATAGCTTGTACTGGAGCTTCCATTCCGGCTCGCCTGCTGTCCATTTGTGGGCCTGCGTGTCCGTTTTCGGATAGCTCCCCCGAGGGTGATTCCGCACTCATCACGACTGCTGATTAGAAATGGCTACACCGATGATGTTAGTGCTCCTCGGCAAAACCGGTCCGACAGCAAAATAACTCGTCCCAATGGCCTGTTTTATTTTCATCAATTGCGGAAGAAGATTGATTTGTACTTGTCCCAATAGGCGTATCCCAAGTAAGCAGTCAGCGCAAAGACAACCACACCAAGCCATAAGAATGAGGGCATCAACCGGGCGTTGACTATCACAATTCCTATGACATCGGGCGCAAGGAATAATGTTGCTAAAGCCGGGAAGACGCCGACCAGCAGCATGAACCCTGCAACGATCTCCGTAACCTTAACCATCTGGAAAATGCCAGAAGCCCAAAATACTTGCGTGAAGGCGACCATCTGCGGCGGCACGCCGTGCGTTGAGTTGCCCATTAGGAGCCCGCTAATGCCGCTTGCGAGCATGATCAGGCCCAACAATATTCGGATAGCAATCACCAGATAACGGTTGCGAAAATTCATAGTTCCTCACACCATCTACGCTTTAGGCAATTCTTCACGCGGGAATTGGGAAGCAGGACTCAACCCAAATCTATACGATTTCTGACTTTGCTCGCTAGTGCGCAGAGTTGGCGGGTGGCCCATTCAAAGTTGAGGCGCTTAGCGCGCCCGTTCGACGACTGCACTTCGTTCCGTCGCTCAGGGCAGGCTAGAACTGACCCCGCTGCCGAAATGGTGAGCTTGTCGAACCCATCCCGAGCCAAGTCCAGCGGGGCTGGTTTTGGGTAGTGGTTTAGTTGAAAAAAGCTGTGGTAAACACCGCGGAAGAGCGGCTCTTTAGGGCCGCGTCAAATTATCTCAGCATTAAAGGGCTTTAGCCCCGGCCCTAGGGGCGTCAGCGTTCTCCTTTGAACGCGGCCGTGAATGGCCGCTCTTCCACGGCAAATCCCGGCAGTTCCGTTATTTCAAATTGACCCACTACCTGATTTTGGCTTAAATGGGATTGAGAATCTTCGAGTCAAATTCGAGTTGATACGAGAGCATCTGGGATTTGTAATTCCCAACACAACGAAACCGCGTTGGGTGGGCCCCCCCATTGACTATGAGTTGATGGTTCCCGATGTATGTAAAAGCCCGTTCACAACAGTTATGATTAATTGCGGAGACACGCGATTCAGAATATGGCAGATCGTTCGGACGTACTAACTTGGGCCACAGCAGTATCAACAAACAAGAATAATGGCAGACAGATCATCTTCCGTTATGCAGAGCATTTGGGCCCGAATTTTGATCGATCCTCCCAGCCCTTTCGCATCATTATCGTTTGGAAGTACCAGTCGGCAAACGGGCAGCCCATCGGCGAAGAATTACAGACGGATGATCCAATTGGAAAACGCCTTGGAATCGGCGCTTAAAAAAGATCATTTTGCCACGCTCTCTTTGGTATCGACGGGCGAAAATTTGCGTGAGTGGACCTATTATGCGAAGGCTGAAAATGAATTCATGGCTCGACTGAATTTTGCCTTTGCCGGGACGCCCGAATTCCCGATTGAAATTCACTCAGCCAGCGATCCAGATTGGGAGATGTATGAGGAATTCAAGGCGGGACTCGTTGAGAAACCGTGTCAATAAGTGAAATCGCCTGATACCGCATTGGAGCACTAGAAGGACTAACTTATGCGCAAAGGCTTCACACGAAAACCACAACCGGACGCGCCCGCGACGCAAACCAAGAACTACATCACGCCGAGCGGGCTGCAGCGCCTTAAAGATGGCCGCCACTTCCTGCTCACCAAGGAACGTCCGGCGGTGACGGAGGTGGTGACGTGGGCTGCCGGCAACGGCGATCGCAGCGAAAACGCCGACTATCAGTACGGCAAGCGGCGTATGGGCCTCGGCAAAGCGACCCCTCGCGACGCCGATAAATTCCCTACCACTGAGATTTAGATGGGCTCCGATCCATGATCGGCGAACATCGGCGAACGCGTTATGATCGGACCTCAGTGGGCCATTGCCGCCGAGGTCGCCGGACCAAAATACTTTTTAAATGCTTCGCTTGCCGATGTCCCGTCCGACCAACTGCCTACCGGAACATCAACTGTGGTGTACCGGCCTATTTTTTCTTCGTGCGCATCCAAAGGGACGTCCTCCCCGAAGCCGGATCCCAATGCTCTAGGGTCGATTTCGGGGACAAAAAACATCACGTGGGGAAGCCACGGTCCTTTGACGCCGGCATTCAAATACCCTTGCTTGGATAACATGTAGGACACCGAACCGGGTTGAGGGGTAGGCAACTCACCTTTCGTGATGCCGTCGATGATGGCGGCTTCGATCTGAATGTTCGAACGTCCGGCAATCGCCAGTTCGGTCTTCTTGAGGTAGATCGGAAGAAAAGACCGAACAGCGGGAGCGCTCAAACAGATCGGACCGTGTATTTTTGGGTCCCAGAAAGCCGGATTATCTTTCTCTAAATCCCATGATCGCCCCACCGAGCATATAAAACCGTTCTTTCCCTCCACGGCGGTTTCATACCCATGTCTTCCGAGAACCATGACAGTAGCGTCCTTGGCAATGGATGGCGGAGCCGCGCTACGGGCCATCGCAATCTCCGCATCGCGATCCATCAGATATGGATCGATTGACGCCATAGTGGACCCTGCTGATTTGTCTTGCGCCTGCATTTGCCACAGCGTCAAAAAGCCAAGCGTCAATGCAAAGCTCAAACCAAATACAACGAATTTTCGGTTGCGCATCATTTTTCCCTTTCGAGGGTGCATTCTTTTCTGTTCCGGCATCGAGGCGTCGTTTGAAGAAACGAAATCGTTACGATACCCACTTCTTCCGAGCTTCCAGAGCCGCTTTGCGAAATGCCGCATGCAACGGATCAAACGCCGAGTGGGAGATCTTTTCTACAGCAGGCGCGGCTTTCTCTGGCACGCCCGTGCCGAATGGCGGCTGCGGGTCATATTCCAGCGCTAGAGTAAGAAACCCCGCATAGTCCTCACCCCGCAATTCCGCTGCGACGCGAAGGCCAAAATCAATTCCTGCCGTGATGCCTCCCGCCGGTTCATATCGATACTTTCTCTTTCCTGCGCCTACCCTTTGCTTACTGCGGACGGAAAGCTGGATTGCGCGCCGAAATAACACTCAATGGACATCAACTTCCGGTTCTCGTCGATTTGGAGATACTCCACGTTACGGAACGATTTGCCGTTCTTGGTGTAGCAGAGATACTTCACGACGGCGTCGTTCGGCCCAGTGACGACCCGCTCCAGGTCGAAATCTTTGATGAAATTGATCTGTGTGTCCCAGCATTGCGTTTTGAAAGTGGTCTTGCTGATGTGGTCGTCCCCGGCTGCGCTCGAAAAAGTAAAGTTGTCGGCGAGCATGTTATTGAACGTAGCGAAATCCTTGTCTTTCCACGCCGTGTACCACTTACGGATGAGTTCCTCGCTCATCAAGTTGTGGACTCCCGATTCGCTGACTCTTGCAGATCCGGGCAGGGCTACCGCACCTACCAGCGCGCATGCTCCCGTCGCGAGCATCTTCCTGCGCGACGCTGTGATCTTTGTCATTGTGCATTCTCCTTGATTTATTTCTCATCGCGACATTCCTACATGGCCGGCACAGCCCTTCCATCCGGCCACTTGGACACCGGGACGTGCTACTGGATTTTGGTCCAATGCTGACCGCCGTCGGAAGAAATCACGCCTGGCATATCCTTGAGCTCTGTCTCATGAGTCAAGACGCACTTACACGCTTTATCTTTCCAGACCCACACTTCGGTCTGGCGTTCTCCCACATCTTTGTAGAGTTTGCCGTGGAACACACCTGCCATGACTACTTTCGTCGTGACCACTGCAGTATTCCCGTACAGGCGCACACGGGGTTCCGTAGTCTGAAACACACTTTTGGTCAGGACACCGGATTTAATCCCATTGGGAAAGGTGTCCTTTCCTTCCACTACGTCGCCGTTGGTGGGAATCACGGCGTAGTCATCCGATAGGAGGCTTTCAATTCTATTTGCATCGTTGTCTTTCATCGCCTTGGCAAATTCGTTGTCCGCCGCCAAGGCGCCTTCCGCAGTCGGCCCGGTTTCCGCTTTAGGGCTTTTTGCTGCCAGGGAGATCGCTATAGCAGCGACGAGCGTGCATACACTGATAAAACTAATGATCCATTTTCTGTTCATAATCAATTCCCTCATTTCTACATCGCCGGCGCAGCCGTTCCATCCGACCATTTACTAACCGGAATCACGAATTCAGTAATGGGCTCCGGACCATCCCGAAATTGCGGATTCAGTGTGACCGGCGAGTCGACCAAATCCGCACCCCATGAGGGTTTATCTGCCCGTGGAAAATAGAACATCAGATGAGGTACATAGTGCCCAAGGGCGTCATTAAGGTAGCCTGCCCGCGACATCATGTAACACATCGCGCCGGGTGCCGGGGCCGGTAGCTCTTTGTCGTCGTATGCGGCCTTGATGCTGTCGATCATCTGAGCCTTGGACAAACCCGCCAAGACCATTTCTGTCCGCTTGATGATGAGAGGCAGAATGGTTCGCGCAGCTGCCGGATTCAAGCATTGCGGCACTCGCACCTTCGGGTTCCAGAACTGCGCAGAGTTGAATGGAGACATCCACGATCGCTCCACCATACAAACAAAACCATTCTTCCCTTCAACGCCGGTCTCGTAGCCCCGCCACCCAAGGACCAGAACTGTTGCGTCATTGGATATCGATTCCGGAGCCGCGCTTCGCGCCAAGGCGATCTCTGCATCGTGATCCGGCATCAGGTATTGCTCGATCGAAGCCATGCTCGGATATGCTGTCGAGCGATCCTCAGTCCGATTGCGGCTGGTAAGCATTAACGTCAGTCCCACCGCCACGCAGACGATAGCCAAGGCTCCAGCCCAGACCCAGCGGCTCGTCATCACTCTGTCTTTCAATCTCGGCCAACTGACCTTTGCCACATCCCGTTGCCGGAAACGTTCTACAAACGCCGTCTTGATCTCCAGGGAGATGCCTGCTTCTGGTACTTCAACTTCCCATACCGTTAGATCTTGGGAAACACTCCGGAAATCGGCAGCAAGGGTCTGGCAATCCGGACATAGCTCCAAATGCGACAAGGCCTCGCCGGCTTCATCCGCAGGCAGTTCGCCGTCTAGATAAGCCATGAGTTCTTCCTGTTCGATCGGATGTATATTCGTGCTCATTGCATGCCTCGTATTCCTGGGTGCGGCCGCCCGATGCTCGCTCTGAAGTTAGAATTGCTCTTTCCCCGCGATTCCAGGGAGTTCTTCAATGCAAGACGCGATCGAAAGAGCCTGGAACGGACCGTATTCACGGGAATCCGCAACAGTTCCGCAATGTCGGAGTAACTCAGCTGTTCGTATTCGCGCAGCATCAAAATTTCGCGGTCCGGCTCATCCAGCCTTTCCATAGCTTGCCGGACCCAGAGCACGCGCTCGGGAGTTCCAGTAGTTTTAGGTTCCGGAGCGGATTGCTCTGATATGCCACTCGCCAAGAACTTGCGCCGTTCCGCAGCCACCAACTTCAAAGCGATGCCATACAGATAGGTTCGAACCAGGGCCCGCGGCTCATAACGGGAGGCCGCGCGAATCACCGCCAGGAAAGTCTCCTGGGTGAGATCCTCCGCTCGCTCGGGGCTATTCAGTCGGCGTCCGAAGAAGCCGTACAGTGGCTTGCGATAACGGGCAAACAGTTCCTCGAAGGCTGCGCGTGATCCGCCCTGGAATTGCAGCATCAGAGCTTCGTCACTAGTCGTAATCGGTAGCCAACTCAATCCGCGCCATCCTTCTGAGATTTTTTACAGGTTGCATGCTCCTTATAATGTCGCGAGAAAGCGAAAAGTTCCCGCTCCGGTACCATTTTTCTTATGCCTTTCGAATCTCATCAATATGATCATGGCAAAAGCAAAACTTATGCCAGCTCCTAACACCTATGGAAATAATGATCCTTTGCCCTAAAAACATCCAAGGAGGGGCCATTGTGCGGGGGGTATATTCATCCGCGTTCATTGGGCTGTACCATTGGATTCGCGCTGCTAGGATTACGAGATGCGAAAAGGCTTGACCAGAAAACCACAACCCGACGCGCCCGGGCCTCTAGTCAAGAACTACATCACGCCGAACGGGCTGAAGCGCCTCCAGGATGAGCGCCACTTTCTGCTCACCAAAGAACGCCCGGCGGTGACGGAGGTGGTGACGTGGGCTGCCGGCAACGGCGATCGCAGTGAGAACGCCGACTACCAGTACGGCAAGCGGCGGCTGCGGCAGATTGATGGGCGAATTCGCTTTCTCACCAAGCGAATCGGAGCTGCGGAAGTGGTGGATCCGGAAGCTCCGAGATCGGGGCTGGCGAAGGCCAGAGCATTTTTCGGCGCGACAGTGCGCTACGCGAATGCCGCGGGAGCCGAGCGGGTGGTGAGCATCGTGGGCACCGACGAGGTTGACCTCAGCCGCGGCCACATCAGTTGGGTGTCACCTCTGGGGCGCGCGTTGATGAAGTCGTCCGAAGGCGACGACGTAGTTCTTCAAGCGCCGGGTGGTACAGAAGAACTGACCGTGCTGGAAGTGCGTTACCAGCGCATTGCTGTAGAACCGTTCCGTGAACCGCCGGGGTCCGAGTCCTCGGCAAAGCGGCTACCTCGCGACGCCGATAAATCCCCAATCACTCATTGACGTTCCGTACGCATTTAGCAGCGTCGTTTTTCACTTCGCCGGACGAGCCACATTGCGGACGAAAGAGTACGGAGTTTGTTTCTCTGGATCATCCGGCCACCCTTTGTCTGATGAGTTCGAAAGTCGCGAGAGCCTCTGGATGTCAGTCTGACGGATGGAGTTTGTTATCTCACAACGCGATGTGTCCAAGGTCTTAGCCCCGATTGTCCCCAGATAATCAGATACCGCTGCGGCGTCAGTCAGAACTTTTCCCGATCCGGCCCAGTGGCGATCTTCGCCATTCTTCTTGACGCCGGAAACCCAAAATGATTCGCCCGTTTCCATATCAACGTAGTTGCCGCCCGAATCGCCGCGGCGCTGGCCCTTGAGCTTCATTAACCCTCGGCCATTGAAGTAGATCGTTCGACCGGTCTGCGACGAAGTCACATAACCAATCCAAGCGGGGCCGTTATCGGAATGGCCACTCTTAAGCTCGATGTACCGTAGGCGCTTCATGGTTCTGAGCTTGCCATAGCATCAGTGGTTGCATCAATTGGCAAAAACGCTCCCGCGCTTCCCCCCAAAAACGAAAACGCCCAAGACTCCGTTTTGAGTCTTGGGACGTCCGTCGAACAGCCCTCCCCCGAAGTCTGCTCACGAACAACTCTATCGTTTGAGGAATGTAATGGGAATGGCACTGATGGGCTACTGTGGATATCTTCCGTGCCACCTGATGGTGACAATACGTCGCCCGCCCAAACAAACCAGGCGACTTGCAGAACTATTAGGATTTCTTTTCGCTGGCGATTTTCCTGGCGATTTCTTCCATTAAGCGAGGTTTGAGTTCCGCCAGAACGCTGTCCACGATGCTGGCAATCGCGGTGGGATTGGATGGCTTGGTGGCTTCCACGGCTTCAAGATCAGGTTTCTTGCCCGAGCGGACATCAGAATTGATCTCAGATTTAGCGTCAGAATTAATCTCGGATTTAGGTTCAATAGAAGAAGCTGAACTGGGAAGCATGCTGCTCAGCGTAGCCGCCGTTACTTCGCTGATTTGCTGCGCGATCGGTGAATTTAAGACCGTCTCGCGAACGTTCTGCCACTGCTCCCATGCCGCCGCAAGCTGCTGCTTATTGCCGGGATCGCCCGTAGAGGGGGTATTGTTCTCCGAAGACCGCGCCTCCGTCACTGCTCCTTCCGCTGCCGCGCCCATGGAAGCGGCTGCAGCGTAGGCTTCCTGCTTTAACTGCGCCACTACTTCAGTGGCCTGAATTTCGACTGAACGGCCCTCGGCGGGCTGCGATGTTTCAGACGAAACCGCCGCGGCTACCGCTGCCGCCGGAGCATCAGCCGGAACGGGATTCTCAGAGATTTTGTCTTTCGCCACCGCTTCCGCAGCCTTCACTTCGACTGTCGCATCAGCGGCCTTTGCTTCCGCCGTCTTGTCATCCGCACCAACGGCGGCTGGTAACGATGTATCACTGGCCGCCGGAACGTTTGCTCCAGCGTCCGCGCCCTTGTTTTTCTCTAACTCAATGGCCCCGTTATGCCCCGCGTCATACGCGGCGTTGGCAGCCAGGGATTTCTCCATCTCATGCTCAAGCGCCGCGCTCGTATCGTCAGCGCTCGCCGTAACTTCTTCCGCCACCCAGCGCGGCCCGCTGTGAGTTGAGGCTGCCGGTTTATCTGCAACCGAGGTCGCCGCGGCAACCGCGACTGCATCGCTTGCCGTTTCCTGATCGCCGAAGCGGGAAACGAGGACCGGACCCGGGGCTGCGGTTTTCTCAACTTCAGCTGTTTGCGCCGGTTTTGATTCCGCCGGGGCTACAGCAGCAACTTCCGCAATCTTCGATCCTTCAATGCTCGATTCTTCACGCTTGGATTCTTCACGCTTCGATTCCGCAACTTCCTGCTTGCCTCGCTCAATCGGCACAACTTCAGCGGCGCGCGTCGAAGTTTTCTCTTCCGCCGAAGTCTTCGCAGCAACTTCTTCCGTAACTTTTTCCGCCGCAATTTTTACTTCCGCAACCGCCGGAACAATCTCCGGCTTCGGCTCAGCCGACTGTTTCTTCGCCTCACCCGACGCACCCTGCCCAAAATCGTCCGCGTCCATTCCTTCCGGACTGCGCCCTTTTCCTCCCGGCGGAATGCTCAGCCGGTTCTTCCATCCAGTGTCTTCGCCGGCATCGGCCATCCCTGCGGGCCGCCCCTTGGCGCTGCGCTGCGCGTCCGCCTGGGGAACAATCTTGTCTTCGAGTTTCGTGAGCGCGGCCAGCAACTCAGTTGCTTCAAATGGTTTTACGATGAACGCATCCGCTCGAACGCGGCGCGCTTCTTCAGGCTTAAAAGGCTCCAGTTTTCCCACCGAAAGCAGAATGGGAATGCGCGCCGTCTCCGCGACTTCCTTTAACCGCTGGCACACTTCCAACCCGCCGTACCCCGGCATGTACACGTCCAGAACA
The DNA here is from genome assembly GCA_963831435.1 of uncultured Acidobacteriota bacterium. Classification (GTDB taxonomy): domain Bacteria; phylum Acidobacteriota; class Terriglobia; order Terriglobales; family Acidobacteriaceae; genus JAICKN01. Next base: position 38,888 of record CAWHQK010000047.1, on the reverse strand, counting down.
ATCAGGTCAGGCGCCTGCTCAGAGACCTTCTTGAGCGCGGCAGAGCCGTTGTTGACGGTTATGACTTCATAACCGGCATCGCTAAGAATTCTCCGTCCCATATTCTGGGCGGTCACGCTGTCGTCGGCGAGCAGGATTCTCCGGGCCAAGGTTTGTCCTTAGTAAACAGTAAAGGGGAGATAGCGCGAAGGTAACTGGTATCGGAAGCTAAGTCAATGATGAGTAGGGGGTAACATGGTTACCTCGGTTCAGTTACGAACGGGTAATAAAGCAGATACTACCTCCTCGCCATGCTCCCCCTCAACCGCTGATAAGCCTTTTAGAAGGGAAGGACTCTCTTCAACCCTTTCTTTTTGTTCTTCTTACTGGATGAAAACACGCTGTCATCGGCAGTCTGCTGCGAGCCGGCAGCACTACCCGCCTGCGGCGTGCTTCCGCTGGACTGGATCTCATTCACCTGCTGAGGCGGCGTCGCTGGAGTATTGTCGTCCGCAACATTGGGCTTCAGTTCGTTTGCATCGGCCGTGGCCGGAACATTAGGCTTCAACTCACCGGCTCCGGAGGTGTTTGGTTCCGGAGGTGTGGCGGCAATCGGACCCGCGGGGCTGCCCGCTGCAGCCGCGTCTGGCGTGGGCGCGGCATTATTCGGATCGCCCGGCGGCGTGTCAGAGCGCGGCACCGCATCGCTCGCCGGCGCGGCTCCGTGACCCACTATCGCTACTGAGGCGGTATCGCTGCCTCCGCTTGACGGCTTCAGTCCAACAGCGACTTCTTCCCGGATCACCTGAGTCGCGCTCACCGGCTTCGGATCTATCAGCGTGGGTTCGCCCACTTTTGCGGCGCTCGATCCATCCGGATGGTGGTTGAACCCGTCTTTGAACGTTTGTATCCATGTCGGGTCTGTTCTGCTCGCCTCTTCCGCCCGGTTCTGCGCTACCGCAGCCATGGTCGGATGAGGAACTGCCTGGTGCAACGCTTCCAGTCGCGCCTTCGCATCCAGTGCGCGGTTCATGACCGGATAACGCGTCAATATTTTGGAATAAGCGTCCGTCGCCTGCGCCGTTAATTTGTCCAGCATCGCGGCCTTTTCCGCTTCCGCTCGTGCGCCAACGGCCTGCATGGATTGGATTCGCGTAATTTCGCCCTCATACGACTGGCCTAGAAGGTACAAAGCCTCGTCCACCTTGCTGTACAAGGGATACGTGTCCACCATGGACCGCAGCCGCGCGATTGCCGCTGGATAAGAGCCTTGGAAATAATAAAAATGCCCGAACGCGGAATTCGCGCTCCGCAAGCACCTCCTGCACAATTCGCAGCTTCTGTTTTGCCGCCGCAACCATCTTCGCGTTGTCGGGATATTGCTGGATCACCTTGCGGTATTCTTCTTCCGCCCGCATGGCATGCGTATAGTCCCGGTCCGGCTTTTCCATTTTCATTGAAATGAATGTTGGCAATCTTTAATTGCGCCTCGGCCGCCTCCGGCATGTTCGGGAAGAACGTGATGAAATCGTCGTACTCCGCCTCCGCCTGCGCCATGGCCGTAGCGCCGCCCTCGGCGTACCAGGAGTCGCCCAACGCTAACTTCGCCCGCGCCAGAAATTCCGAGTCCGGATATGTGTTGATCAACGTCTGCAGCGTCATGCGCGCCACATCGAACTGATTGTGCTTCATCGCGTTCATGGAGCGGTCAAACAGCACCTTGTCCGGCTGCTTGGAGTCCACGTCGGCGATGGGATTGCTGACTTTCTTGTTGGTGCAAGCGACGGCGAAAGCCAGAACACCTAAAAGCACCACGACCGGAATACGACGTAACATAGAAACCTCGAAATTGATTTGAAACTTACAATACCTGGGCTCGATTCCCAGGGCGATCTTGGCCAGGCGGCCAGATGGAAAGCCCTCTTTCCGGCCTCACACCTTCTGCAACGTTGCCTCGGTTGCAGCTTTCAATAATTTTTGGGCATTACTCTTTGGATCACCATGGCCGAACACGGCGTTGCCCGCCACCAGAATTTCCACTCCGGCCCTTACAACCTCGCCAACCGTTGCGGTGGAAATTCCGCCGTCCACTTCAATGCGGTAATTACAGCCGCCCGCTGCTCGCGCAACTGCGCGAGGCGCTTGATCTTATGCACGGGAGCCGGGGATAAATTCCTGCGCCCCAAACCCCGGATTCACCGACATAACCAACACATAATCAACAATATCAAGCACTTCGCTCAGCGTCTCAACTGGCGTGGCCGGGTTCAATAACGACCCCTGCCAGGCAATCATGGCTCTTGATCAAATGCAGCGTGCGGTTCAGATGGCGGCAGGCTTCCTGATGGACCGAAATCCAGTCGGCGCCGGCTTCAGCAAATTCCGGAATGAACTGGTCAGGATTCTCAATCATCAAATGGCAATCGAGCGGCAGGTCGGTGGCCTTGCGCAATGACCTTACAACCGGCGGCCCAACGGTCATATTGGGCACGAAGTGCCCATCCATGATGTCAACGTGAATTAAGGAGGCTCCGCCCTCGCTCGCAGCATGAATCTGCTCCGCCAAGCCGTGCAAAATCAGCCGATAAAATCGAGGGTGCTAGCTCTACCACCTGGGCCCCACGGGAAGACAAATATGCCCAGATTCTAACACGGGCAGAGCGCCAAATCTCTGCGAAAACCCTTAAAGATAAACGACTTTTATTGAACCTCGACCTTTACCCGGTATCTTCCCTTAGGAGCCACTTCCAGCTTTTCTCCTAGCTTCATGTAAGGCTCGAGCACCGCCGCTTTATTCCACTCCAGGTCCCAGCCGTTAGCAATCGCCAACATTGTGTATTTACCCGGAACCACCAAGGGCAGCGTGAAGGTGCCGTCGCTGTCGCTTTGGTCGCGGCGAAATAATTCAATATTCCGCTCTGGATCATCGGGCACAAGCACAATCATCGCGCCCGGTTTCGGATTGCCCTTCAATTCGGCCAAGCCATCTACCTGTCCCAGCGCGGTTGACATCGTGATGGCCAACTGCACCGGCGTCCCTTTACGGATCGTCACGATTCCCTTGTTCGCCGTTGCTCCTGAAGCCAGCAGCCCCGTCACCGTCGCATGCGGCACGTTGTACACATAAACTTCATAGTCCCCCGATTTAATCTCCGGCGAATCAATGTGGAATTCTCCCTTCGCTAAAATTTGCCCTACCAGATTCACATGACCGGCGCGATTGTAAAGTTGTACGTATGCCGAAGTCGGCGCCACCTGGCCATCCACCGCGACCACGCCATGGATGGGAGACGCTGACGGTATTTGCGACGAATCAACACTCTCATTTCCCGTCGCATCCACATCCTGCACCCAACTGCGCGGAGTTTTTCCGTAGGTGCGCACGCTAACGGCATAGGCCCCGGGTGCTGCTCCGGTAACGATCACACTTCCGTGACCATCCGGTTCGCTCCGGGTCGGCACCTCCACATTGGTTCCAAAAACATTTTCCGTTAAGTTCGCGCCCACTCCCGCCGCAGGGCCGGCGCCTGTATAGATTCGAAAATGCACCGCCGGGACCGCGGCAAGCGACAGGTCCGCTTCAACCCGGTCGCCCGACTTTAATGCCAGTGGCGTTGCCGCGCTCGCATCGGTCACTCCAGGAAAATAAGTGATGGGATATGCAACATCGAGCGGCCCGCTCAAGTTCGTCTCGTCAATCAACTCCTGCTCTGTCCGGCCATCCGGTAAGCGATGAAACCGGTATCGCTGCACGGGTGGCGTCGAATACCACGGGTGCCCCGACACAACCACAAAATATGTTCCGGCCCGCAATTGCCCAAACAGATAATGCCCTCGATCGTCCGTGGAAACATTTTTGACCCGGCTGATCTCCGCGTCTCCGGTCTCGTTCCCCTGCCTGAAGAGCGTCACATCGGCATTGCGCACAGCTTCATTCTGGTCGTCGACGACGAAGCCGGCGATTTCGGCGTCAGGCCGCAATCGAAACACAAGGTTCTCAGAATCGAGTCCTGGTCCAACTGCAATCGCGGTCGAATACTGAAAATGCTCGTCGAAGCTTTGCTGCGAGTCGCCCCTTCGCTTGCCGGCAAGCAAATATTTTCCCTTGGCGAGATTTTCAAAGTGAAAGCGGCCATCCGCGCCGGTAACCATGATTTCCGGGGGCGCGGGTCTTTGCGTGTCAAAAATCGTTACTTCGACTTGCGCCAGGTTTTGACCTCCAGTTGCACTCACCACCGTTCCTGCAATGCGAAATCCAGATTGCGCACGCTGGGCAGATACATTCTGTTGAGCGCACAGCGAAGCCGCCAGCGCAAATTGGATGAAGATTGCACGCCGCAACATAAGAATTACTCTGGCTCCCCTTTCCCCATTTCCAGATTCAATTGCGCTTTCTGGTTCGGTTGCAGAACAATGTGTTGCGCCCGTGGCAAATAAAGCCGCAACACTTCAGGGTTCGTGTACTCAAGGTCCTGCGCATGGTCAACCGCCAGCACGTCGTACTCACCAGGTGCCAGCCCCTGCGCCAAATAGTTCCCTTGCTTGTTTGCCGCGATCTCGCTTGTTTCCCAATGGCGTCCTTCGGGGATGATCAGGACCGCTCCCTCCGCGGGTTTCCCCCCTGAAGAAACCTGGCCGCTGACTTGCGCCGGATCATCACGCAACACCAGCGAAATGGGCGGTGGCTGCATCCCAGGGGCAACCGGCAATTCTTCGCGCAGCAAATCAACACTTCCGCACTGCGCTGATTCCACATACCACATCTGCCCCGCTGAAATGGAAGCGATGTATTGGCCCGGCTCCACGTTTTCAATTTCCATGATCGGCATGTCTCCGGCCATGCGGTACGTCGAAACGTAATGTTGATTTTGCAACGACTGACTCCGGGGTTCCAATACGATTTGTACCAAGCTGCCGTCGTTTGAATCTATTTCATAAGTTCTGCCGTTGATATCCATACCGCTGATGCTAGCGCTGGAATGATGCGTATCTGCAGGCAGGACCGCGTCTTTCCGCACTTCGATTGGAATGGAAACAGCCAGAGCAAGAGTAGCCGGATGCCGGTCATGTCCGAGCGGATGTTGAGGGGAAGGCTGCCTTCCATCATCTGCCGGGTCATTGTAGAAACCTCTGCCTTCAGCGTGTAGGCGCCGGCCGGGGCCATGGTTTCAAATCCTCCGGTTGCCGGATTGTAGTGGACAGGAAACTGCGCGGCTTCTCCCGCGGAGTTGGTGAATTGCAGATTTGCTCCCTGCCCGGATGCGCCCACGATAGTGCCCGAAATTTTGAACAGCCGAGTCGTCTTTAACGAAAAATCCGCTTCTGTCTGCTCGCCCGCGGAAATACTGATGGGTGCCGCATCGGCAAGGTCACTCGCTTGCGGATAAAACGTCTCCCCATATCCCTGGTCAAACTGGCGTGAAGTTTCGGTCAGACTGGCGCTCTGCGTCGAGCTTGGCCCGGCGGAAAGATAATACGTGCCGGCAACGAGGTCGGGAATGCGGAACTCTCCGTCGGCATTGGTCACGGTACTGCCTGGGACCACCAACTGCCGTCGTCCTTCAATTACCACTTGCTGGATGAGTCTGATGGCGAGATCGCCAACTGGTTCTCCATCCGACTCAACCTTGCCGTAAATGACCGCTTCAGGAATCAGCCTCAGTGTGATGGGAGCGCTGTCCGGCCCGATCCTCACCGAAGGGCTGGAGTAGGAATAACCGCGCCCGACGTGATGCTCACCTTCCCTGAAAAATCCCGGCTTGGTGACATCTATGGTCGTGAGTCCTTGTGTCATGCCGTCAATTTCAAATTTTCCTTCCGCGTCAGTCAGCACGGCGTGAATGTTGTCCGTTACTCGCGCGCGGGAGATCGGCTCTCCGGTCACGGAATTTACGACTGAGCCTGTCAGCTTGTAATTGCCCGTCGGCGGAAAATCCTCAACAGTTTCCTGTCCCTTGGCAATCGCTCCATGAAGAACCAGCGCCGAACAACTCATGATGAAGATGAATAAGAGCGGACGCGAGCGCGGTCTGCAACGCAAAATCAAAACCTGGGCCTCTCTGCTATTAGACACAAGCGGCCGAAGATTTGCCGTATGAATTTTGGCAGCGGCGGGCACAGTTCTCGGACTACTTCATAGGGGATGGTGCAGAAGTTGGATCCAGCGTTGCATAATTGCCGGACGCGTGGCGGCCGGATGGTTTCCGTACCAAAGCACCACGCCGCCGACCGCCAGCAGCGACAACAGCGTAGCGTCAAGAATCCAATGGTGGTTGTTGGCGGTTGCGGGTGTCGCGACCGATTCTTGGGCGCCTTCCGCGGGAACGGCAATGATTGAAATGGCGGCGCTTGGTTGCCGCTTTCTTGCCCGCCAGCTTCCGAAAACCACAAGAAGATTGGTTGCCAGGATCACTGCAAACGACAGTCCGGGAAGAAACGCGAGGTCTTTGCCCGCCGCTTCGGTGGCTTCCAGGGCAAGCACAACCGTGATGAGGCCGCGCGGCAGCATCCACAAAATCGCGTCCCGCCCGCTCGGTCCAATGTCGCGCCACGCCCAGCGGCTCATCTGAATCGAGATCCAGCGCGCAACAAAGATTCCCCCAATGGTCCCCGCGATGAGCAGCGAATGGTGGCGGAACATGCCAATGTCGGCAATCAGACCGATCAGCACGAAAAAAGAACGTTCGCATCAAAAACGCCAGTTCGGAATGAAATGTAAGCAGCGACTGGTGGGACTGCGAACCAAGACCCAGGCCCAGGCTTCCAACCACGTCAGGATCAATGCCGGGGAAGTTCGCCAGCGTCAGGCCGAACATGAGCACGGCAATCAGCCCGTTTGCGCCCAGCGCTTCCATCCCCGCATAGAGCACGAGGACAATGGAAAATGTAAGCACCTGCCAGAAGCGCTGCTCGGAAAGGACCCGGAGCATCCGCGACCACAGCACTCCTACGATCACCGAGAACAAAGTGGCCACGCCTACCTGGTTCAAGACCCCGCTCAACACTCCTTTTGCAATTGAGCCGCCGTGGCTCCGCAACTTCATGAAATCAGCAGCCCGACCGTCAGGACGGCCAGCACGTCGCCCCAAGAAGCCTCCAGCATCAGCGTGATCCGCGCCGATTCGTCGGTCTGCATCTGCTGCAAGACGGGAAGGACGACCGTGCTGCTGGTGCAACCGAGCGCAGCGCCCGCCAGCAATCCCGCGGTTAGAGACAGTCCCAGCGCCTTGCATACGATGAACGTCACGATGGCCGTGCTGAAAATGTAAGCAAGAATGGCGAGGAGCAGGCTGCCGCGAAAGTGCGCGGAGTGTCTCGCGAAGATCAAGCTCCAGTCCGCCTTCAAAAAGCACCAGAATGATGGCCACGGTGCCAAGAAGATTTGTCGCGCTCGAAAAACGCTGCGCGTTCACTAAATGCGTGGCCGGGCCCAGCACCACGCCCAGCGCCATGAGCAGAATGATGTCAGGAATGCGGGTGAGATTGAAAATACGGTTGGCGACGAAGGCCAGCACCAGCAAGCCACCGATCAACCCGAGAATAAATATCGTTGGCATCTGCGCCTTTCAATCTCTTCGCCGAGGTCACAGTGTAAACGCTCGAACGCGGCCGCAACGAAATACTTAGTCCTGTTCGCTGATGCTCCCGTGCAGCGGAAGCATTCCCACATGCGCCAATCGTCCTGACATTTGTCACTTGAGTGCCGTGACAACTTCTACTTCCTGTCAATCTCTGCATCCGGCATGATGCGAGTGTTGCAAAGGAGAACAAATGAAACGAATCATCAGCATTGCCTTCACCCTGATATTGCTTGCAGCAGGCGCATTTGCCCAAATGGCGCCGCCAACTCCCGCTCCCGAACTCAAAAAATTAGATTATTTTGTTGGGAACTGGGCTACAGAAGCAACCGTTGCGCCTGGACCATGGGGCGGTGGCGGAAAATTTACCGACACCGATCATGTAGAGTGGATGAAAGGCAGCTTCTACCTTCTCAGCCATTCAGATTTTTCTTTGCCTCCCGAGGTTGGCGGCGAAGGATCATCTCTCTCCGTTTTAGGCTACGACACCGACAAAAAAGTCTATACCGAGGAACGATTTGACAGCACGGGACGCCACGTTGTGATGACGGGCACTCTGAATGGAGACACTTTAACCTGGAACGGCGAGAACAATTACAACGGAATGCAGATTACTTCACGCTTTATTATCAAAATGGTTTCGCCCACTTCTTACACGATAAAGTATGAAGTTTCCGCGGATGGCGGCGCCAACTGGCTGCCGTTTTACGACGGCAAAGTCACGAAAAAATAAAAGTGAGGAAGAAATAACGGATTGATTTGACGACAGGCAGTTTTTTATCTGCCTGTTTCAATCTTTCATATTCCAGCCTGAATAGTCCGTTCGACACATGGCAAAATGCGCATGCTACCCTCGTTGCATGGCTTCCGCGTCATTACTCTCTGCCACGTTCAGCATGGGCGCGGTATTTGCGTGGGGCGGCGGAGATTTTCTGGGGGGCTTCGCCTCCAGACGCGCTAGTCCCACGTTTCTTGCTGCGATCGTTTACGGAAGCGGTTTGATTTTTATGACTGCGCTTGCCTTGCTGAACCATTCTGCTTTCCCTTCACATCGCGCGATGTTCTGGGCGTTGGCAGCGGGATGTTTTGCGGGAATGTCGCTGGCGAATTTCTACAAGGCGCTGTCGCTGGGGTCCATGGGGATCGCCGCGCCACTCACGGCAGTGTTGGCGGCGGCGATTCCCGCGCTGGTAGGGATCGCAACCGAAGGTTTGCCAAACGGGGTGCAAATCGCCGGTTTTGTTCTTGCTGCGCTGGGAATCTGGCTGGTCTCGCGTCCTGAGGGCGGAACTGAGACCAAAGGGCTTGGGCTCGCGGTGATGGCGGGCTTTGGCTTCGCCGCATTTTTTCTGTGCATTAAACAGGCCGGCAACGGCTCGGCTTTGTGGATAGCGGACCTTTCGCGCGTAACATCCTTAGCGGTCACGGCGGCTGTCGTGATGTTCAGCCGAACGTCCTTTCAGTTGCCCAGGGCGAGTTTCATCGCGGTGGTCTTCGCCGGACTGCTCGACGTAAGCGGAAGCGTTTTCTTTGTCCGCGCAACGCAAACGGGGCGTCTTGATTCCGCGGTCATTCTTTGTTCTCTCTATCCGGTCATAACCGTTGTGCTCGCCAAAATCTTCCTCAAAGAACAGTTCACCCGCTGGAAAGTCGCTGGCATCATTGCCGCGCTTGCCGCGGTTCCGCTCATCGCAGCTTGATTGGTGAACAAATAAACGACACTCGAGGGTGCCCCGTACAAGCTTTGCTTGTGCGGGGATTTGAATTTCTATCATCACGTTCTTTTCAGAACACTCTACAGCGCATTCCATCGCTGTTACGATCATGGCGATGGCGCTGCTCGAAATCAGAAACCTTACCAAGACTTTTCCTTTGGGCGAATCCATGTTCGGAGGCGGAGCGTCCGGCGAAGTGCGCGCCGTTGACGGCGTGTCGTTCGACATCGCGAAGGGCGAAACGCTGGGACTGGTGGGCGAGTCAGGATCAGGGAAGAGCACGCTGGGCCGCCTCATCCTGCGGTTGATTGAGCCAAGCGCCGGAAGCATTCGTTATGAAGGCCGAGACCTTCTCGCGGCGAGCCACGCGGAAATGCGCCGCCTGCGGCGCGACATGCAGATCATTTTTCAGGACCCATTTGGATCACTCGATCCGCGCATGCGCGTGGAAGAAATTGTTGCTGAGCCGCTGGTGATTCACGAAAAAATTTCGCGCGAAGCCCGGCGCGCTCGCGTAGCGGAGTTGCTGCGGGCGGTGGGCCTCGATGAATCCGCCAGAACTCGCTTTGCCCATGAATTCAGCGGCGGGCAGCGGCAGCGCATTGGAATTGCGCGGGCGCTGGCGCTGCGTCCCAAATTCATAGTTGCCGACGAGCCTGTTTCCGCGCTCGATGTAAGCGTGGGCGCGCAGATCGTCAATCTGCTGGCCCAGTTGCAGCGCGAGTTTGGATTAACGTATCTGTTTATCTCCCACTCCATGCCGGTGGTGCGGTATCTCTGCACGCGCATCGCGGTCATGTATCGCGGGAAGCTGGTGGAGATTGGAAACACGGAAGAGATCGTCGAGCGCCCGGCGCAGGCCTATACCAGAAGCCTGCTGGAAGCCACACCGCGGATCAGCGCGTAAATCCGACATCTACTGGAATGCCGTTTATTGTTTTCAATAAGTTAGCTTTAAGTTATTGAAAATACATGAGGGTGTGCCGCGACGCACTGTTTTTATAACGATGGAATAGCCGCGTAAAATGGCCAGAAATCGCGCCACGTTGACTTATAGGCGATATATGGTTTCGGTGCTACCTAGATGGATGGTGAAATTGTCCAAGGCCTTAAATCGAATAATTAACTTATAGCTATATCGCAAATATGTCCATTCGTGCGGTGGTCAGCTTTTAACCAAACTCCATCCCCCCCAACGCATGTCACCCCGACGTTGAGCGTAGCGAAGACGGAGGGACCTTACGACGACAAGCCAACTCTCAGCCATCAACGGGAATGTTTCTCTCGATGGCAGCATAGTGCTCTCGTCCGACGTAAGGTCCCTCGCAAAAGCAACTCGGGAGGACATGATTTTTAGAGTTGGAAGATTTGGGCGGTTTGCAAGCGGACCCATACAACAAAAAACCTTTTGGCAGGTGGAACGGCCTATTTAATCTGCACTAACTCGCCCGCGGCCGTGCCGACAGGCGCGGAAGGTGCGGGATGCTGGGGAGCGCGCCAGCGGTCAACTGTAGAAACCTGATGGACGCAGGAGACGGTGCAATGCGGCGCGCAGGATTTCTCCGTAAGGAACTCGCGGCGGATATCGGCAACAGAATATTTTTCCAGCGGGATGCCCGGGTAGCCGCGCTGCTGCGAGCAGTAGTGGACCAGCCCATCCTCGCAAATGTAGAGGTATCGTGCGCCCGCGCGGCAGCGCCAGTTGTTGGCTTTTCCTTCGGCGATGTTGTCCTGGAAGCCATTGATGCGCGTGAAGCTGCGCTTTTCCAGATTTTTCATTTCATGATAAATGCGCTGCTCTTCGCCCATCCAGCGGCTGCAATTGTCCGGAGCCGTCGTGAATAATTCCGATGGTGGAAGCTGAAGCCGAGTTCCAGTGCTCGTTTTCCGATGGTCAGCGCATCCTGCGGATTTTTAATGCCGCTGCCGACCACGGAATTGATGTTCACGTGAAATTCGGCGTGTTCCGCCAGCATCTGTAACTTCTTATCGAGGACCTTCAGGCTTTTCTTGGAGACGTCATCGGGGGTCACGTTATCAATGGAAATCTGCAACCATTCAAGGCCGGCGCGGTTAAGCCGCTGAATGCGCTCGGGAACCAGCAAATATCCATTGGTGATCATTCCCGGAACCATGCCGTGCTTGCGAATGCGAGCGATGATGTCATCCAGTTCAGGATGGAGCAGCGGCTCGCCACCGCTGATGGTCACGACTGAGGTGCCGAGCTTCGCCAGCTTGTCCACGCGCTCGAACATCGTTTCGAGCGGCACGGGCTTGGAAACCTCGTCGAACTCATTGCAATATTTGCACGCCAGATTGCAGCGGCGCATGGGAATAATGTGCGCCAGCAGAGGGTGATCGGTAGAAACCAAGGCGTGCGCGATTTTCGCTGCCCCGCGCAGATTACGGCGGGCTGCCTTCACCCGCAGACGGAATGTATTTCGGCTGGAACTCATGCAGTCTCGCTACTTTATTAGAACACAGGAGGGTGCTAAGTGCATCGTTTCCAACAGTATTCGGAGGGTTCCGGGGTGCGAACGGCGGATTCAGGATTGTGGAAGTTCATCGAAAATCCCCGCCCAAGCGTAGCTTGGACGGGGCACCCTCGGCTGCATTGCCGCTGGAAATCAGCGGCGGGCGGCGGCGGTATCGAACAGATTGAGGAATTGCAGCTTTTTCTCCGCGGGCAGGAAGCTGGCCTCGAAGGAGTTGCGGGCTAGCTCACGCAAGTGTTCATCGGTGAACTCAAATTGTTGTTGGGCAAGCTGATATTCGTGATTGAGCGAGGTTGCGAACATGGCTGGGTCGTCAGAGTTGAGGATTAGCATCATTCCATGCTCGAAGTATTGCCGCAGAGGATGGTCGGCGAGCGACTTGCAGCAGCCCGTGCGCAAATTGCTGGTCAGGCAAATCTCAATTGGGACCTGGCGCTGCGCGAGTTCTTCGATTAGTTCGGGATCCTGGGCGGCGGTCAGGCCGTGTCCAATGCGTTCGGCGTGGAGGTTGAGCGCGCCCCAAATGGAATCGGGCCCGGCGCTCTCACCGGCGTGCGCGGTGAGGCGAAGGCCATTTTCTTCGGCATAGGCATACGCTTCGCGAAATAATTCTGGCGGGGCTTTCAGTTCGTCGCCGCCAATGCCAATGCCGACGACGTTGCGGTCGCGGTAACGGACGGCGAGTTCGAATACATCTTTTGCTGCCGCGGGGCCGAATTGGCGGACGGCGTCAAATATCCAGAGCAGTGAAATTCCAAAATCGCGCTCGCCGCGCTGGCGGCCGCGTTCGAGTCCCTCAAAAATTGAATTGAAATCCTGCTTCCGCCATAGGCAGACGCCGACGGAAGCATAGACTTCCGCATGGAGCACACTCTGGGCTTTCAGCGATTCCATGAGCCGGTAGGTGATCAGTTCATAGTCGTCCGCGGTCCGGAGGTCTTCGGTGATGGTTTTGAAGGCCATGAGAAAGCCGATGAAGTCCTGATATTGGTAGAGCGGGCGGATTTCTTTGAGAGTGGAGGGGCGTCCGTGATGCTGGCGAAGTTCGAGCAGAGTTTCCGGCTCGATGGAGCCCTCCAGATGCAGATGCAACTCGGCCTTGGGAAGGGAAGCGATGAAGGCGCTGGGACGGTTTGAATCGGCAGCCACGGTTTGATTGTAGATTTTCGCTGAGGGATTGGCGAATGGGCCGGTAAAGATTAAAGATTATAGGGATGCTTCGACTTGTAAAAGCTGCGCTTCGCTTGCTCTTCCTTCGCTCAGCATGACAGGACTCAGCATGACGGGGCAAAGATACAATCTACGTCATTCTGCTGTGCCCTCTACACCCAGCCGCCGTCGATTACGTAACTCTGGTTGGTGATGGCGCTGCTGTCGTCGGAAGCGAGGAACAGCACAAGGCGTGCGACGTCGTCGGGAGTCAGCTCGCGCTTCAGGCACTGGCGGGCGAAAATTTCAGCTTCGTATTCCGGGGTCCACCAGAGGCGGCGCTGGCGTTCGGTAAGGATTGCGCCGGGCAGCACGGCGTTCACACGAATATTGCTCACGCCCAACTCGTGCGCCATGGTCCGCGTAAGGCCGACGATCCCGGCTTTCGCAGTGACGTAAGCGGGCAGCCCGGTGGAGGGAATCATCCACGCAATGGAACTCATGTTGATGATGGAGCCGCCGCCGGCGGCCGTCATGCCGGGGACCACGGCCTGAATGGCGAAAAAGTGATGGCGCAGGTTCACGGCCATGCGCTCATCCCAATATTCCGGGGTGACTTCCGCAAAGCGATGCCGGTCGTCGCTCGCGGCATTGTTCACCAGCACGCGCACTGGGCCTAACTGCGCCTCCGCCTGACCCATGCAAGCGCGCAGCTCGGCAATGTTGGTAAGGTCGCATGCAAGGAAGAGCAGCGGCGCAACGCTGGAGAGCGTTTTTACCAGCTCGCCAGAAGCCTCTTGCTCACGATCAAGAAATGCCACTCGTGCGCCCTGTCGCGCAAACTGCTCCACGATGGCCGCTCCAATTCCAGAGCCTCCGCCAGTGATTAGAACCACGCGGTCGCGCAAGCTGGGATAACGGGCGAAAAATTCCGGGGGCATAGCCTGAGATTGTAGATATCCGAGGGAACAATTGCGAGTTTCAAGCTGATAAAAAAAGGTCTTGCGTCAGCGGCGCGTGATATGACAACTGTCATGCGCAGGTTGCGTTGTTTGCAGTACAATTTGCAAGTTCTTCGATTGCGGATGTTTTGAGAATTTCGTTTTTCTAGCACATCCGACCATGGGAGTCATAAAATGCGCATGCTCGTCCGCTTGTTGTTTTCTTTGGCAATCATCAGTGCTCCGCTCACGATGTTCGGAGCGAACTCGCTCCAGGTAAAAACCCAATCTGGCAAGGTTGAAGGAAAACAAGATGGCGCGGTGCGCGCATATCTGGGCATCCCGTATGCTGCGCCCCCGGTGGGCGACCTTCGCTGGAAGGCTCCGCAACCGGCGGCGCATTGGAAGGGAACGCGCAAGACCACCGAGTTCACGTCACGATGCATGCAGGGCAATGTTTTTCCCGACATGATTTTTCGCGATCCGGGTTCCAGCGAAGATTGCCTGTACCTGAACGTGTGGACCGCGGCAAAAGATGCGAAGGCCAAGCTGCCGGTGATGGTGTGGATTTATGGCGGCGGCTACGTTGCTGGAGCAACTTCAGAGCCGCGGCAGGATGGCACAGTGCTGGCCCGTGATCACAATGTGGTTGTGGTTTCGATGAACTACCGCCTCGGCATATTCGGCTTTTTTGTTCACCCCGAACTTGCGAAGGAGTCGGGCCACAATTCCGCGGGGAATTATGGGTTGCTTGACCAGACGGCGGCTTTGCAATGGGTGCATGACAACATTGCGGTGTTCGGCGGAGATCCTGCCAACGTGACAATTTTTGGCGAAAGCGCGGGATCATTTTCGGTGAGCGCACAGATGGCATCGCCTGTGTCTAAGGGCTTGTTTGAGAAAGCTATTGGCGAAAGCGGCGGAGCGTTTTCCAAAACCGGCCTGGCCTTCGATCCGATGTCGGTCCGCGCGGAAAAAGATCCAAAAGCGCTGTCCACGGCGCTTGGAATGCAAACGCCGACTCTGGCCGAACTCCGCGCAGTTCCCGCGCAAAAGTTGCTGGACGCGACTATGAAGATGGGGCGCGGTTTTGGATTTGGCCCTGACGTGGATGGATATTTCCTGCCGGAATCGGTCCCAGCGATTTTCGCTGCTGACAAACAAAATGACGTCCCGCTGCTGGCGGGCTGGAACCACGACGAGGGTAGCTTCGTCGTTGAGGCGCAGAAGCCCACGATTGAAAGCTTTAAAGCGCAGGCGGAAAAACAATTTGGCGACAAGGCGCCGCAGTTTTTGAAGCTTTACCCCTCGGCAACCGAAGAGGAAGCCTTTCGTTCGGCGGAGGATTTTGCCGGGGACCAGTTTATCGCCTGGGGAACGTGGCGATGGATCAGCGCTCAATCGGCGACGGGAAAGCAACCAATCTATCGCTATCGCTTCGATTTAGGCGATCCCAATGGGACCACCGGAAAGAGCGTGGCCTTCCACTCGTCAGAAATTGAGTTCGTGTTTGGGCAGCTCGATTCTCGGCCGCATGTGGCGTGGACTTCAGAAGATCGCGAGCTTAGCTCTCAGATGCAGAAGTACTGGACGAACTTCGCGCGCAGCGGCGATCCGAATGGGGAGGGCTTGCCGAAGTGGCCAACCTATGACTCCAATGATGGGTGGCAGGTGATGTATCTGAACGCGACCTCGGAAGCGCACAAGGATCAGTTGCGGGACCGTTATTTGTTTTTGGATGAGGCGTGGGGGAAGTAGAGCCAATATATACAACTGAAACTTTTGTAATTGGCAAATGCCTATTTATTTTTTTGTAGATTGACTGAAGTGCAAAAATGTATCCATGGATAATCCCGTCTTGCCACCTGTGAGGGATGGTATTGCGCGCGCTTACATGAAGCGGCTTCGCATAACGAACCAATTCCTGTTTTTCTTGCCGCTTGTCTTCGTGTGGATTTACTCCTACCTCGACCTCGACGCCCAGGTTATTCATTTAGCGCATCAGCTCACAAATAATTTCTACTTGCAACTGGCGATCTGCTGGCTTCCGGCATGGTTTGTCATGGCTATCGCAACGTTCATGGTTTTGTACTACCGACTCCGTCTTGAGCGGCAGTTTGGATTGTCGAATTCAACTTTAACAGGATGGGCCATTGACTCCACCAAAGCAGTTGGCCTTGGTCTGTTTGTCGGGTTCGCGGTCATCGAAGTTGCCTTTGGAATGGCAAAAGTATCAGCCGCCCGTGGCTGGATGTTGGCAGGAGCATTTTATTCCGTTTTATTCCTTGGTGTGAATAGCATTTTGCCATGGATATTGGCTCTGTTTTACCCCGTCATACCCCTTACTGGCGCCCTCTTGCATGAAAGGATCATTGGGCTTGCTAGGAAAGGGGGTTTACCAATCAAGAGTATCCAGGAATGGTGCGTTTCGAGTCGCACACGAAAGGCAAACGCCTTGGTGGCTGGAATAGGGCCTTGGCGCCGTGTTCTTTTGACAGACACGATGGTCCAGAATTTTTCCGTTGCGGAAGTGGAAGCGATTCTTGGCCACGAGTTCGGACACTGTGCACACCATCACCTGAGCAAGCGGATTTTTTTGCGAAGCGCAGGGTTCTGTGCAATTTTTTGGATCATCTTCGGAGCGGTGGGCAACAAAATTGCCATATTCGCACCTGCCAATATCTCGTGGAATGATTTGCGGTTTGTTCCCGGGTTCTACATTCTGTGGCGGTTTGGCAATATTTACTCGTCCCTCATTATTGCTGCGTTGGCACGAAAACAGGAGAAAGAAGCAGACCAATACTGTTGGGAGTTAATCGGCAATGTCGAGCCGTTCATTAGTGCAATGAAAAAGCTCATGAACCTTAATTTAATTGTTTACGAAAAAAAGGAGCAATGGAAGTACTCACACCCTGCAACTTCGCAGCGCATCGCGGCCGCGGAACAGTTTGCTAAATTACAAAATGAGGTGAATCAAAAGGAATCAGAGATCGCGAAGTCCGCGGCCATCACGTCCTAAGTTTTTATCTTCGCAAACTCGCTATGCTTTCGGCTGTATGCGAAGTAAATTACCAGGCCGATTGCCAGCCAGCCGAAGAAGCGTAGCCATGTGATTACGGTCAGGCCGAGCATCAGGCCGCCGCACAGGACGACGGCCATCAGCGGAAACCAGGGCACGAACGGAACTTTGAATGCGCGCGGGCGATCGGGTTGCGTGCGGCGCAGGAAGATCACGCCGAGCGACACCAGAACGAACGCAAACAGCGTGCCGATGTTCGAGAGATCGGCGGCGTCGCCGATGTCCACGAAGCCCGCCGGAATTCCGACGGCGAAGCAGGCGATCCATGTGGACCAGTGCGGCGTTTTGAATTTTGGATGCACCGCGGAAAACAACTTCGGCAGCAGTCCGTCGCGCGACATGGCATACCATATGCGCGCCTGTCCGTACTGAAACACCAGCAGCGACGAAATCATTCCCATCAGTGCGCCAATCACGATGACGGAGCGGAAGATCGGATGCGCGCCCAGATATTTCAACGCATAGGCGACCGGCGCTTCGGCGGCTGCGCCGGAGACGAAGGTGGTGTACTTCATCATTCCGAGCAGCACGACGGCCACGCCGACATAAAGTATGGTGCACACGATCAGCGAGGCGATGATGCCGAAGGGCAAATCTTTTTGCGGATTCTGCGCCTCTTCCGCGGCGGTCGAAACCGAATCGAAGCCAATGTAGGTGAAAAAGACGATTGCGCCGCCGGTGATAACGCCCGCGAATCCGGAAGGCGCAAAGGGATCCAGTTATCGTGATTCACTAGCATTCCGCCCACGACCAGGAACGTCATGATCGCGCCAATCTTGACCACCACCATCACGTTGTTGGCTTCGGCGGATTCACGCACGCCGCGCACCAGCAACAGCGTGAGGATGATGACGATCAAGAATGCGGGCAGGTTGAAGTATGCGCCGGTCCATTGTCCCCCGGCCCACACCGGGCTCGCCCATTGATCGGGAGATGGTCAAACCGAACGAAGCGAGTTGCGCCTTTAGAGTATCCGCTGAAGCCGACCGCCACGGCAACGTTGCTGACGGCATATTCGAGGATTAGGTCCCAGCCAATGATCCACGCAAAAATCTCGCCCAGCGTCGCGTAGGAATATGTGTACGCGCTGCCGGCGATAGGAATCATCGAAGCCAGTTCGGCATAGCACAAGCCGGCAAAGCTGCACGCCATCGCCACCAGGAAGAACGAAATCGCAATCGACGGACCCGCCGCTGGACGCCCATGCATCAGCACGCCGCCAGTCCCGCCCGTGCGGAAGAAGTTCACGACCAGGTCGAGTACCTGCGCGTGCAGGATCGACGGAGCTTCAAAGTGCTCGCCTGCCGCCGCCGTTCCGGTCAGGACGAATATGCCGGAGCCGATAATCGCGCCGATCCCCAGCGCCGTCAGCCACCACGGGCCGAGGCTCTTTTTTAGCCGATGTTCTGGTCTCGTCGGCTTCGGCAATCAGTTTGTCGATGGATTTGCGGCGACAGAGTTGATTGCCGGCCCGGCTCTCCATGTTGGCGGGGTTTTCGGTCGCTTGCGCCAATGGCTCCTCGCGTTACATCACGCTGCAATGCCGGGGCTAAGACTCAGTCCGGCGGCCAAACGCAACTAACGCTTTGCCTGTGCCGCGCACCAGTTTCTTCACTTTGCGCTTCGCCGAACCGCGCGCGTACTCGCGGGGTTTAAGAGGCGACTCGGTGGCTTTCTTTTTGCGAGAGGCGCGTTTTGATTTCTTGCGATCTGCTTTGCTGAGACTTTTTGTATTTGCCATGAATCCTTTCAGGGACGATTGTGTAATTGAAAATTGAGTAATTTGGTAATTGCAATTTCAACAGCAACTATCACTGCATCAAATCTGTTGCCTGAATAAATTGCCCGATTACAAAATTACCAAATTACTCAATACTGCTTTTTAGGCTGGCTCCAACTGCGCGTACTTCTCCACCAGCTTTTTTAAACCGAAGCGAGGAAATTGTACCGTAATCTTGGCCTCTTCACCGTCTCCTTCGCGCTGATAGACGGTCCCCTCGCCATATTTTGGGTGCCGGACCTTCTGGCCGGGACGGAATCCTTTCTTCCCCGGGGCTCCTCAGCGGGCATTTTTGGGACGCTGAACTTTTTGCCGCGCGAGGCAAAAAAATCCGCGATGTTGCCGATGGAATTGTATTTGGGGCTGATGAAGACGGGAAGACGCTGATTCCTGTTCGCGGCGGCATAGCTGGTGCGGTCCTGCCGCTGGGTTTCTGCGCTCCTGCCAACTTGCGCTCTGATCTTCATCTTCGTAGGAGTAATGAGTTGAGCTGTACGGGTCATGGGTCGTCCCTGTCCGCGCGGTTTTTCGCCGCCCCGTTCCCATTTCTTCGACCAGCCCGGCGGGCACTTCCTCCAAAAAACGCGAAGGGATGCTGGCTTCCGGGAGATCCGTTCCGTAGCGGCGGCGGTATACGGCGCGGGTGAGCACGAGCGTGTCCATGGCGCGCGTCATACCGACGTAGCAGAGGCGGCGCTCTTCTTCCACATCTTCGGGATCCAAAAAGGTTCGCGAGTGGGGGAACAGGCCTTCTTCCATGCCGCAGAGAAACACCAGCGGGAACTCCAGGCCTTTGGCGGCGTGGAGGGTCATGAGCGTGACTCGTGCATTTTCGTCGTATCCATCGGCATCGCTGACGAGCGCGGCATGGTCCAGAAACTGGTCGAGGGTTTCGCCGCGGTCTTTGGAATCCATGGCTGCATTGGCCAGTTCGTTCAGGTTCTCAATGCGGGAGTGGGCTTCGGGCGTGTCTTCATCTTCCAGCAATTTTCGGTAGCGGGTTCGGTCAATGAGGAACTTGAGAACGTCGGCGGTGGAGGCGGCCGCGGGGTTGGGTTCGGAGGGCGAGACGGCAGTTGGGGCATCGTTCGCGATCGCTACTTCTGCCGCAGTTTCTTCGGGTAGTGGAAATTCTTCCGCCTGTTCGCCGAAATCGAAGCTGAAATTTTCGGGATTGAAATCGGTTTCTTCTGCTTGACCGCTGGCTTCCGTTGTAACGGGCGGGACGCCCGCCGCTCCATCGTCTGCTTCCGCGGGCGAGGGCGCCCGCGCCACATCTTGCTCCAATCGCTCCGCATATGTGCCGCCCAGCATTGCGCGAGCGTCTTCGATTAAATCGCGAAAGATTTTCAGCGCGGCCAAAGCGCGCGGCGGCAAAAGTTCGCGGCGGATCGTTTCGCCGATGGCTGCCCAGAGCGACAGGCCGGTTTCGATCGCGAGGCGTTCGATGACTTCCATTGTGGTTTTGCCGATGCCGCGGGCGGGCGTGTTGATGACGCGAAGCAGCGAAATGGAATCTTCGGGATTATGGATGACTTTGAGGTACGAGATCATGTCTTTGATCTCGGCGCGTTCGTAAAAAGAGAATCCGCCGACCACGTGATACTTGATCTGGTAGCGGCGCATGGCTTCTTCAAACAGACGCGATTGCGAGTTCGTGCGGTAGAGCACGGCCACGCGCGAATTGTCGCCCTCCTGCGCGGCTTCGCGCAGGTAGCGGGAGATCCAGTCGGCGGCGAAAAGCGCCTCGTTTTCACCGTCGGGGGCTTCGTAGTATCCGATCTTTGCGCCGCCCTGGCGCGAGGTCCAAAGGTTTTTCCCTTTGCGCTTGATGTTATTGGCGACCACCGCCGATGCTGCCTGCAAAATATTTTGTGTGGAGCGGTAGTTTTGTTCCAGGCGGATAATTTTCGCCTCAGGAAAATCTTTTTCAAATTCCAGGATGTTGCGGATGTCTGCGCCCCGCCACGAATAAATGGATTGGTCCTCATCGCCGACGGCGCATACGTTATGCCGAGTACCCGCGAGCATGCGCATGAGTTCGTATTGCGGGCGGTTGGTGTCCTGGTATTCATCCACCAGAATGTACTGAAATCGTCGATTGTAGTATTCGCGGACTTCGGCGGAAGCCTTCAGCAAACGCGCGGTTTCGAGCAGCAGGTCGTCAAAATCAAAAGCATTGGCCTTGCTCAGTTCCTTACGATATTTCTCATAGATGTGCGCGATACGCTCGGTCTTGGGATCGCCAGATTGCAAATAAACTTCCTGCGGATCGAGCATGTGGTTCTTTGCCCAGGAAATCTGCGAGAGCACGGTGCGCGGCGTGAGCTGCTTGTCGTCAAGCCCCATGCGCCGCATGATGCCCTTGACCAGTTGTTGCTGGTCGTTCTCGTCATAGATCACAAAGCTTTTTGTGTGGCCGATGGGCGGCTGTCCGGGAACGGACGAGGGAATCCTAAGCGCTTCGATATCGCGGCGGAGGACACGAACGCAAAAAGAATGGAAGGTCGCGATGACTGGCTTTGCGATAGAAAGCCCGCCGACGATTTTATCCACTCGCTCGACCATCTCAGAGGCGGCTTTATTGGTGAACGTGACCGCAAGAATGGACTCCGGCATTACTCCCATCTGCTCAATCAGATAGGCGATGCGATAGGTGATAACGCGCGTCTTGCCGCTACCCGCGCCGGCGAGGATAAGCACCGGGCCGTCGGTGGTTATGACGGCTTCGCGCTGCTGCGGATTGAGTTGGTCGAGAAAAGACAACGAGAGATGCTCCGGGGTTGCTGATTAATTTTACAGGATGGATGAGGTGTTCGAAGTACTCTCAGAGATTGTCATTCCGCGCGTAGCGAGGAATCTGCTTTTATCAAGCAGCAGATTCCTCATGGCTGAAGCCATTCGGAATGACAAGAATTTGAATGACGAGAATTTGGATTCGGTCCCGGGTCAAAGACACGGCGCTACACGGGCAGTCGCGGCTTTTATTGCTTTGCACTCCTCGCATGGGCAAACATCCCGCAAATACTGCCAGGAATAGATGCCCAGTTCGTGGCGGTCGTTCCAGTTGAACTTAATCGCGTATTTGCCCACGCCTTCGGCGGAAATGGGCTTGGCTTTTTCTTTGAACATTGGTAGCGCTCCCGGTTTCAGTTTCGCGGGTTCGCCCGGTTCGCGGTTGGCCTTTTCCCGTTCGTCGTCGCATAGGGCGCAGGGGCACGCATCGCGCAGAAATACGAAAGAATAGTGGGAGTGGTGGCCGTCCTTCCATTCGATGTCCACGCCGTCGCCGGTGGTCACGTTGACTTTGACCGACTTGGGGTCGATGGAGGGGGGCATCAATTTAGTATCGCAAAATCCCCACCCTAAATTTCGCAAAATGCGCGAAATTTAGAATGGGGCACCCGGCCAATCATGATTCGTATCAGGGCAGCGCCTTCAGGCCTGCCGAATGAATGTCCTATGATCCGCCTTCAGGCGCTGAGTTGGGGGATCAAACCTCAGCGGATAAAGCCGTCCAATTTTTTTGTGCCTTGGCGATATGGCTAAAGCCATATCCTAATACGGACTTCGCCCGCACAAACGGCCCGCACAAAAGACCTTACTACCGGCGCACCTAGCGACGACCCAGTAGTTTGGCTAAATTGTCAGAAATCGAGTAAAATCAATGCTTAAGTAACAGCTTTTATTTCTTCTGGAGTAGTCATGGCACAAGTATGTGAGATTTGCGGCAAGGGGCCGCAGTTTGGAAATAACATTAGCCACGCCCACAACGTGACCAAGCGGCGCTGGAACGTCAACCTGCGGCCGGTGCACGCTAAAGTGAAGGGCGTGGGTAAGCGGATTCGCGTTTGCACGTCCTGTCTGCGCAGCGGCAAAGTGGTGAAGGCGTAGATTTTCAGTTCAGCTGCGTCGGCTCGAACACGTTCAGGATTCCGCCCGCCAGTGGAAACAGATCCCATAACCGTCGGGGTCAAGAAAATTGATTGATTTCATCCCGTAGGACGTGATTTCAGGTTCCCTAACTTCCACTCCTCTGCTTCGTAGCTCGGCGTACATAGCATCCACGTCAGGACATCCGAAAAAGAGTCCTGTGTCTTTGTGTGCGGCCACACGGGCTTTTTCGGGTTCAGCTGGGCGCTCATTGTCATTTTCGTATGCTGTATTCAGCATCACCTCGGCGTCGCCCCGGCGAAGCCATGCCCAGTGAAAACGATCGGGTCCCAGGCTTGGCGAGGTTTGATGAATTCGAAAGCCGAGTTTGTCACGATAGAAGCGTATAGATGTTGGCATGTCGAAAACTTCAAACAACGGGGTTGGCCCGTATAAAGCGGTTGCCATCTTTCGCCTCCAATCGAATGCTTCTATTTGACCTTCAAAAGCTGTACGTCAAAAATCAGAGTCGCGTTTGGCGGGATTGCTCCGCCCGCGCCTTCGGCCCCATAGCCGAGCGATGGCGGGATGCGCAGCTGTCGTTTGCCGCCGACTTTCATGCCGGCTACGCCTTCGTCCCATCCTTTGATCACCTGGCCCTCGCCCAGCGGGAACTCGAACGGTTCGTTACGGTCTAGGGAGCTGTCGAATTTTTTGCCGTTGGCGGCGAGCCATCCGGTGTAGTTGACGGTGACGGTCTGGCCAGTGGTGGCGACCGGACCATCGCCGGTTTTAATGTCCCAGTATTCCAGGCCGTCGGGAGTTTTATGCGGCGCTCCGCTTACCGGCGCAGGCGCGCT
This sequence comes from uncultured Acidobacteriota bacterium, assembly GCA_963831435.1. Classification (GTDB taxonomy): domain Bacteria; phylum Acidobacteriota; class Terriglobia; order Terriglobales; family Acidobacteriaceae; genus JAICKN01. The sequence continues at coordinate 15,440 of CAWHQK010000047.1, read as the reverse complement.
GTTTGAGGCGGGAATGCCGGCTTGCGTGGGAGCGCTCTCATTTGCAGGCGATATTGTCGCCGCAGGGCGCTTTGAACTCCGCATCCATAAGAAGCCAATCACAATTACGAGTATTACAATCAGCAAAATATATTTGTACATTTTTCGCCTCGGCTTATTTTCCTAATTCCGCGATCACGTCAATCTCCACCAGCACGTCTTTGGGAAGGCGCGCCACTTCGACGGTGGAGCGGGCTGGTGGCTTTTCAGTAAAGTGGCGTCCGTAGACTTCGTTCATCGCGGCGAAGTCATTCATGTTTTTCAGGAATACCGTAGCCCGCACCACTTTTTCCACGCCGCTGCCGGAGGCATTCAGGATCGCCGAAAGGTTCTTCAGTACGCGTTCGGTTTGCGCGGCGGCATCACCCTGGACGACTTGCTGCGTGGCGGGATCAATCGCGACCTGCCCCGAGACGAAAACGAAACCGTTTGAGCGTACAGCCTGCGAATAGGGGCCGATGGCTTTGGGGGCATTGTCGGTTGAGATGATTTCTTTCATGGATCTCCTTTGCAATTTGAGATTGTAGATTGGGGATTTCTGATTGCACAAGGGCGGGCACTTTGAGGGTGGTGGGAATTATAGGGGTGCTTCGACTTCGCATTGCTTCGCTTTGCGAAGCAATGCTGCGCTCAGCATGACAACAAAAGGGGAAGTGGAATAAGTCGGGAGATCGGATCGGTTAGATTTTTTGCAATCGCTGCACATCGTGGACGCCGGGAATTTTCTTGAGGCCCGCCAGGAGTTGCTCCAAATGCTTTAGGTCTTCGATTTCGAGCACGATGTCAACGCTGGCGTGGCCGTTTCCGGTTTGCGCGTCGATGTTGCGGATGTTGGTTTTTGTGTCGGTGACGACCGCGGTGATCTGCTTCAGCATGCCGAAGCGGTCATCGCAGAATACGGTGAGCTTTACGGGATACGAGCTTGGCGCATCGTCGCGCGACCACTCCACGTCAATGCGGCGCTCCGGTTCATACATCAAATTAATGACGTTGGGGCAGTTCACCGAGTGGACTGCAACGCCTTTGCCGCGCGTCACGTAGCCGACGACGGACTCGCCGCGAATTGGATTACAACATCGGGCGCGGTAAACAAGAAGGTCGCCGTGTCCCTTTACGCGGATGGCATTATGATCGCCGCCGAAAACGCGCCTAACGACACTGGAAAATCCCTTTTCGCCGCTGCCTGCCTGATCGGCGGAATGATCCGGAGAACGGTCATTCACCGACGGGGCCACGCGTCCCAACACTTGGCGGGCGGAGAATTTTCCGTAGCCGATTCCTGCCATCAGATCTTCTGCGCGTCCAAGGCCGTAGTCGGAGGCTACGCGGTGCAGGTCGTCTTCCTTAATGTCTTTTAAAGGCACGCGATATTTGCGGGCTTCTTTCTCGATCAGCTTGCGTCCAATTTCTATGGCTCGCTCGCGCTGGTGAATGTTCAGCCAATGCTTGATTTTGTTGCGCGCGCGCGACGATTTCACGATGCTCAGCCAGTCGCGGCTCGGCTTGTGGCCGGCTTGCGTGACAATTTCCACGATATCGCCGCTGTGCAGGCGGTGGCGGAGCGGCACCATCCGTCCGTTGACCTTCGCTCCAACGCAGGTGTGGCCAACGTCGGTATGGATGGTGTAAGCAAAATCAATGGGAGTGGATTCGCGCGGGAGCACCACTACCTTGCCTTTGGGGGTGAAGGTGTAAACCTCTTCCGGATAAAGATCGACCTTCAGCGTGGAGAGAAATTCGTTGGGATCGGAGACGTCGCGCTGCCACTCGACTACCTGCCGCAGCCATGCCAGCCGCTGCTCATCCTGCGCGGAGACGGGGCCGTCTTTATATTTCCAATGCGCGGCGATGCCTTCTTCCGCGATCTTGTGCATCTCTTCGGTGCGGATTTGAATTTCCACCGGCGTGCCGTCTTCGGTGATCACGGAAGTATGCAGCGACTGGTAGAAGTTCGGACGGGGCATGGCGATGAAATCTTTAATGCGTCCGGGCACCGGACGCCAGACGTTGTGAACAATGCCCAGCACGGCGTAACAGTCCTGCACCGATTGCGTGATGACCCGCATGGCGAAGAGGTCGTAAACCTGGTCCACGCTGATGCGCTGTTTCACCAGCTTTTTGTGGATGCTGTACACGCGCTTGATGCGGTGCTCTACGCGGGCGGTGATTCCGGCTTCCTTCAATTTTTCGCGGACCACATGCTCCACGCGGACCAGGAAGCTCTCGCCCTTTTTGCGGCGGGCGTCCACGGCCTCGCGCACCTGCTGGTAGGTTTCCGGTTCCAGGTAGCGGAAACCTAAATCCTCGAGTTCGCCGCGAATTTTGCCCATGCCCAGGCGGTGCGCGATGGGGGCGTAAATTTCCAGCGTTTCTTTCGCGATTTTCTGGCGGCGGTCTTCCGGCAGATGCTCGAGCGTGCGCATGTTATGCAGGCGATCGGCGAGCTTGATGAGGACGACGCGAATATCGTCCACCATTGCCAGCATCATTTTGCGCAGGTTTTCAGCCTGTTGCTCTTCGCGGGTGGCGAAGTCAATCTGGCTGATTTTGGTGACGCCTTCGACAATGTGCGCGGCCTGCTCGCCGAATTCCTTGCGAATGTCCACAGTCGTGATTACCGTGTCTTCCACGGAATCGTGGAGCAATCCGGCCGCCACCGCTACGGGATCCATTTTCATTTCCGCCAGCACCAGAGCAACTTCGAGCGGATGAACCAGGAAAGGCTCTCCTGAGGCGCGCGTTTGTCCGGAATGGTATTTTTGCGAAAATTCGTAGGCTTTTTTGATGATTGCAAGGTCGTCGTTGGGACGGTTCTCCTGCATCCGGTTCATAAGTTCGCGGAATTTTGTGACGTGAAGGGTGGTGGTCGCGATTTGTTCGCGCAAGGTGGCCATGTTGCTAGACGCCGCGTAAACTGCAGCGCTCAGGATGCTTTGACCCTGATTATACCTGCCGGGGGCGAGCAGCTAAACCGCCGCTGGTACCATCAGAACAGTGAAGTTAGATCATGAACGCGCGCAAAATACTGATTAGCGGGGCTTCCGGCCTTATTGGCGCGGCTGTTGGGGCTTCGCTGGCGGCGGATGGCCGCGAGGTTAGCCGCCTCGTTCGCGGGAAGGTCACGCGCAAAGGCGACGTATCCTGGAATCCTGCGCAGCCGATTGCGCCAGAAAAAGTCTCCGGCTTTGATGTGGTCATTCATCTTGCGGGCGAAGGTGTCTTTGGAGTTTGGACGCGCGAAAAAAAGCGGCGCATCTACGAGAGCCGGATCATCGGAACCAGAAATCTGGCCGAAGGCCTGGCCCGGGCGGAACAGAAGCCGAGGGTATTCATCAGCGCGTCGGCAATTGGATATTACGGCGACCAGGAGTGAAGTTCTGAACGAAACAGAGTTCCCCCGGCGCGGGTTTTCTTGCCGAGGTTTGCCGTGACTGGGAAGCTGCTACCGACCCGGCGCTTGATCCGGCATTCGAATCGTGAACATTCGTACGGGCCACGTGTTGGACCCCGCAGGCGGGATATTGAAAAAAATGTCGCTTCCTTTTCGCCTGGGACTTGGCGGGAGAATCGGCGATGGCAGGCAATGGCAGAGTTGGATTCAGATAGGCGATTGGCTGGGAGCATTGCGGCACATGATGAATCACCATTCGCTGCGCGGCCCGGTCAACCTCGTGGGGCCAAATCCAGTGACGAACGCGGAGTTCACGAAGGTCCTTGCGGGGGTGCTTTCGCGTCCCGCCTTTTTCACGGTACCTGGGCTGGCTTTGAAGGCCGCCTTAGGCAGGGAAGCGGCCAATGAAATGTTATTGTCCGGCCAGAGAGTGGAGCCGGGCAAGCTGATCGCGAGCGGATATCAGTTTCAAATCCCGGACTTGCAAGAGGCATTGCGCGATCTTCTTGGGAAATAAAAAGCTATTATTTCGCGCGGGCCTTGCCAAAGGCTTCCACTCGCTCCCTCACGCTGAGCACATGCTTTGGCAGTGTTAATGGCTGCCATCCTCGAGGATGGGAACCAGCTTGTCGAACGCCGGGCCGGAGTGCGATCCCATTATGACGATTCGTATGGGGTGAAAAACTCTTTGCCTTTCCGCTGGTTTCGGCCTTCACTTCGCCTACAATTTTTTTGAATTGCTCAGGAGTGGTTTTCCCTCGCGCGCTAGATCGTCTTGCAGAATTTTTAGGTGAACCGTGCGAGCACCGCATCAGTATTTGGCCATGCGAATACTTCGGCATTGTCCTGTGAGCCAATCGCGGCCTTGGCGTCGTAATCGAAAATCAGCTTGGCCCGTCCGGAAGCTGGTCGAGTCGATCAACATGAGGGCGGAGTCATGTAATAACTGCTTGCGAACCAGTTGAGTGAGCGCGGGAGGCCGGGTTAATGGGGTCGGTGATGTTGTTTCCGCTCGGGCAGATTCCGGCCGGGTCTTTCGCCAGGTCCTCGGCAATCGCATGGGTGTAGTAGGGAAGCGCAAGCTTCTCAAGTCGCTCTAGCGGAGCTTCCTTTATGTAATGCCGATTCAGCCAATAGAGCTTCTCCATGTCGAAAACGGCCGGGGAAGGCGTGACCCGCTCAGCGAAAACTCTTTGATCAGTTCCTTCGGCTGAAAATTTCGCGAGTGCCGCCCGTGGGCGCCCAGCCCAGCAGCGCGAGATAATTGACCAGCGCCTCCGGCAGCACGCCCATCTCGCGGAAGTTCGCGATGGAAGTTGCGCCGTGCCGCTTCGAGAGCCGTTCCCGATCAGCGCCAAGAATGGTGGAAAGGTGCGCGAACTCCGGCACTGGCCAGCCGAGCGCCTCGTACAGCGCTACCTGCTTAGGCGTATTGGAGAGATGGTCGTCGCCGCGGATGACGTGCGTGATCTTCATCAGCGCGTCATCAATTACGACAACGTAGTTGTAAACAGGCATGCCGCTGGAGCGGACAATGATGGGATCGCTGACGACTTCATTGGAAAATTCGACGTCGCCGTGAACGATGTCGTGAAAGCGGATGGGGCGCTCGGGGATGTGTAGCCGGACCGCACACGCCTCGCCGTTGCCGCGTCGCTTTCTCGCTTCTTCCGGATCAAGACGGCGGCACTTGCCGGAATAGATTGCCTGTCCTTTTTCGGCGGACGAGCTCTCGCGCTCTTTCTGCAATTCTTCCTCGGTGCAGAAACATAAATACGCTTTGCCATCAGTTAACAGTCGCTCGGCGTGTTCACGGTAAATCTCCAGCCTGTCGGACTGGCGATAAGGGCCATACTCACCGCCTGTGTCAGGACCCTCGTCCCAATCGAGACCGAGCCATTTGAGGTCGTCTATCAGCATGGATTCAAAACGGGCTTCGCTGCGCTCTACGTCGGTGTCTTCAATGCGAAGGACCATTGTGCCGCCGTTCTGGCGGGCGAAGAGCCAGTTAAAGAGCGCGGTGCGGACATTGCCGACGTGCAGATGTCCGGTTGGGGATGGAGCAAAACGTACGCGAACAGGGGAGTTTAGGGCCACGAATTATGTTATCAGAGCGTGGCGGGGACTCTTTCAGAGTGTGGTGACGGTAGGGATGCTTCGACTCGCGAGAGCTGCGCTGCGCTTGCTCTTGCTTCGCTCAGCATGGCAAGTCAGGTTTGGGTTGATTTTTCGGGAGCGGATTTTGGAGCTAAATGCGTTCGGGTAATGCGGTCGTGCCAGCATAGTTGGTCTTCATCCAGGAAGCACCAGAGATATCCAAGGCCGATTGAGCTGGCGGAGAGGAGCGAGCTGAGAACTCGCCATCGGCGGAGTTGCCGTGAAGCGTCAGCGCCGTCAAAGCGCGCGAGGCGAAGGCCTGCGAGGCGCAAACCCGGGGTGTTGCCGCTGTAGACCAGAAATGAATACTGATAGGCGACCCAGAACACGCCTGCCAGTGCGGCCGCCATTTCCATCCATTGGAACAAACGCAATGTCGGATCGGTCAGGCGGGAAAATACGTATCCGAATACTCCAAGCGAAGCCAGCACGATGACGGCGTCAATGATTGCTGCGGCCATGCGCCGGCTGAGGGACGATGACTGCAAAGGGATCTCGAAGCCGGGACGCCTTTCCTGGGGACGATCTTCGGCCTGCTCGATCAATATTCCGCCCAGAGCGGGCGGCGAAGGAGCAACTTCAGGCGCTTCCAGAATGCGCAGCCGGTCGAGCACCGGTTCAGCCAGTTCGTCCATATGGCTGGGGCGTTCCGCGGTAAAGCGGGGAAACTCGATGAGGTTGCTGGTGTATTCCGGATCGCTTGCGGGCTCGCCAAAGGTTGTGGATTGTGGCGAAGCTTCTGAAATCGCCTCAGCGATGGGGACTGGATTTCGTTCCAAGGCCACGGCTTGCCGCGCGACGGGCTCTGGCGTCCTGGGCGTCCAGGCAGGCAGGCTTGATTCAAATTTCAATTGCAGTGACGGATATCGAGGTTCGCGGGGACTCTTGCGGCGATATTTGCTTACGCGATCGGCGACTTCTTTTCTCCAAGTGGAGGAAGCAGAAGAGTCATTGGAGGAGGCATCCGCGCCGTTACCTTGTTTTACGGAATCTTCGCTCGCCTCTTCGGTTATCGTGGAGGAGAGTGTGGCGGCACAAGGCGAAGGATTGTGCTCAGGAGCGGCATTCCCGGCATCATCACGATCGACCGCGTTCGCTTGTTGCCCCGCAGGGACATCGAGGCTTGCGGCAAATTGCTGTTCGCTGGCATCGAACGGTTCAGGGTCCACAAATTCGGCTTCGGGTGAATTCGTGTAGTCAGGTTGGGAATTGTGATTCATGAAGACGGACTACCTAAATGTATACCCGCAACCGGTGGACGCACATGTTAGAAAACTACGCGAGGCGAAAAAACTGACGTACCTGTATCTAAAGTATCAAGTGCTCCAGCAAATTCCAGCGCCATCTTTGCCTCCCGGGATGATGGCATGCTAACGTCAGCATACCTCCCGGCATTGCGGAGGATTCCTGCGTCCGCGATGAACTTCCGCGCACAACTTCTTTTTAGCGCCCCGATCATTGCCGGCCATCTGCTGCTCGCTTCATTTTTGTGCGTTTCTCAGGCGCGAGCGCAGACCATCCCCGATATTTCAGGATCGATCAGCGCTACCCGCAATGACGATGTTTCCATCCAGGCCCTTTCCCAGGAAAAACAGGGGACCACGTACAAGCTAAAGGGCAATGTGGAGATCCACTACGGAGTTTTTATTCTTCGCGCCGACGAGGTCACGTATGACTCCGACACTAAACAGTCTCACGCCATCGGCCATCTGGTGCTCGAAGGTGGGCCGGCGGACGAGCATATCGAAGCCACGGAGGGGAGTTACAACTTTGCCACTGAGGTAGGAAGATTCGACCATGTACACGGGACCGTGGGCATGCACCTTCGCAGCAAGCGAATGGTGTTGACCTCTTCGAATCCGTTTGTCTTCAGCGGCAAGCTCGTGGAACAAACCGGCCCCGGCCACTATCGAGTGCATGACGGCATGATTACGACCTGCGAGCTGCCGCATCCCAAGTGGCAATTCAACGCCGGAAAAATTGTGGTGGATGCGGGCAGCAACGCGACCATCTATAACTCGGTCTTCCGAATTCGAGGCCTTCCGGTTTTTTATTTGCCCTTTGCCACTCATCCCATCGACCGCCAGGCGCGGCAGTCGGGGTTTTTGCTGCCCAACATTGGGCATTCTTCCATTAAAGGAACGATCCTCGGGGATTCGTTCTATTGGGCCATCAATCACCGGATGGACGCGACGGTGGGCGTTGATTATTACTCTCAGCGCGGATGGGCGCCGCTTGGCGAATTCCGCGCCCGCCCCACGGAGCATTCATTCGTGGACCTCAATGTATTTTCAGTGCTCGACCGCAAGAGCAATAGCGGGGCCGACGTCACTCTGAACGCCGAAGATGATTTCAGCGAAGACTTCCGCGCGGTCATCAAGGCTGAATATCTCAGCTCCTATGCTTTCCGGCTTACCTTCTACGATCTGTTCGCGCAGGCCGCAAATTCGGAGGTGATTTCGCGGGGTTTCGTTTCCAAGAATACAAACGGCTTTTCTTTCAACGCCGGCCTGGAACAATATAAGAACTTTGAAAGCAGTTCGGATTCAAGTCAGGTTTCCATTCTGCATGCTCCGAGCCTCGACGTGACCACCACCGACCGGCAACTGGGCCGTTCGCCGTTTTATTGGAACGTTGACGCGGCGGCCGATGGCCTCTCTCGCAGCGAACCTACATTCAGTACAGCGCCGCTTTTGGGGCGATTCGACCTCAGACCCACGCTCATGCTCCCTACAATGCTCCACGGCTGGTCGTTCGTGCCGTCGTTGTCGCTGCGGGACACTGTGTACACGCAGGAGTTGCTGCCTTCCCAGAGCGGCAGCACAGTCGGCACCGCCAGCGGCCATGCGGTGAATCGCAAAGCTCTGGAAGGTTCCGTGGAAGTGCTTCCGCCGGCAATGGAGCGGGTATTTGACGAAACATCGCTGGGCCGAAAATGGAAGCATGTGATCGAGCCCAGAGTCACCTATCACTACCTGACCGGAGTAGATAGCTTTGCCAATATCCTGCGCTTTGATGATCGCGATATTCTGAGCGACACCAACGAGGTGGAGTACGGGGTAGTGAACCGCCTCTATTCGAAGCGCATGTCTCCGGCGAAGGAAAACTGCGATGCAAACGAGTTCCAACCGTCGCTCCTGGCAGGCGAATCCCAGCAGAGCCATATTCCCTGGGAACGCGCCCAAACCGAACCGAACACCTGCGCCGACGCACCTGCCGTCCGCGAAGTCGTCACCTGGGAGCTGAAACAGAAATACTTTCTTGATCCGACCTTTGGAGGCGCGCTTGTGCCGGGACAACGCAATGTGTTGACTACGACTGCGGATTTGACCGGAATAGCCTTCTTAACCAGCGCACGTCATCTTTCGCCGCTGGTTTCCTTGCTTCGCGTGCAGACCAGCTCGCGCACCGACGCCGATTGGGAGCTGGACTATGACTTCACCTCAAGCAAGATCAATGCCAGCACCGCGCTCGTTAACTACCACTTTGGACAATTTACCGTCGGCGGCGGCGAAGCTTTAATGCAGGTGCCAGCTGCGGCGTTACAGCCTACCGTTCCGCAGTTGCCAAGTTTTGACCAATTCCGCCTGCTCATGGGTTACGGCAATGCAGGGAAGCGCGGCTTTAGCGGCGCTGCCAGCGTGGGCTATGACGTGAACGTGAATTCTCTGCAATATTCGTCCTTGCAGGCGGCCTACAACTGGGACTGTTGCGGGTTGAATGTGGAGTACCGGCGCTTTCAACTGGGTTCGGTGCCCAATGAGAACCAGTACCGTTTCTCCTTTGTGCTTACCAACCTTGGAGGGTTTGGCAACTTAAAGCGGCAAGAGCGTCTATTCTGAATCGCGCCGTACACTGAAGTACGTGTGGTGGTGCACTCTGATAAACCGCACCACCAACAAGCATGTCATCTCGATGTTGAGCGAAGCGAAGACGGAGAGACCTTACGACGGCAACAATCTTTTCAGGAGTCCGTGGGAATATTGTTCCCATCGACAGCATACGCACTTTGATCCGACGTAAGCTCCCTCGCGGCTACGCCGCTTCGGGATGACACGGTCAACTGCACCCCTAGCGAACCCCGCTCCGCGCGCTGACATGCCTGTTGTCTATGAGATAATGCTTGCAATCTCTCATTTCTCTATGCACAGGCGGTTCCTGGTGACGTTGTTGCGGAATTCTTTCCTCATATTCTTGCTGGTCTGTTTAGGATGTTCGGCGCAGTCGGTATCGCCGAACCTTGCCCGTCTCATTGAAAGGCAAGTGCGCGCGTATTACGAGGTCGCACCCGACGTAAAAATCACGATTGGAACGCTCAAGCCCAGCGAATTCCCCGCGTATGACGCGGTGACCGTAACATTGGCGAACGAGGGCCAGCAGAAAGAGTACGAATTTTTAGTCTCCAAAGATCAGAAATCCCTGATTCGCATGACCAAGCTGGACCTGACCAAAGACCCCTACGCTGAAATCATGAAAAAGATTGACCTGAACGGCCGTCCGGTTCGTGGCGACAAAAGCGCCAAAGTCATTGCCGTCAATTTCGACGATTTTGAATGTCCCTTTTGCTCACGCATGCACCAGACTATTTTCCCAGAGTTGCTGAAGGAGTACGGGGACCGCGTGGCATTTATCTATAAAGACTTTCCCCTGTCAGAGATCCATCCCTGGGCGATCCACGCCGCAGTGGATGCGAATTGCCTGGGCGCGCAGAACAGCGACGCCTATTGGGATTTTGCCGATTACATCCACTCCAATCAGCAGGAAATTAACGGGCAGCATGGCCAGGATGCGCAGTTTGGCGCGCTTGATAAGCTGACGCTTCTCCAGGGGCAGAAGCACAATGTCGATTCGGCCAAATTGCAATCCTGCATGAAGGCGCAGGACCAGACGGCGATCAAGGCCTCAGTACAACAGGGTGAAGCGGTGGGAGTGAATGCGACGCCGACTTTTTTTGTGAACGGGATGAAGACGCATGACGGGGCATTGTCTCTGGACGAAATGCGCGCGATGCTGGACCAGGCTTTAAAAGAAGCAGGCGAGAATCCACCCGCGCATCCCGGCAATGCCTCAGGCCCATCCTAATAACAGGGATGTTAGGATTTGTTCCAGCGGCGGCTTGGAGTTCGCGTTCTACTGTTGGCGGAACCTTTTCAAAATCTCAGTTTACGTTGCGCGTCATTCGGGAGGCCGATTGAAAATCAATTCGCGTCTTTTGAGCGGATTCTTGCCGCTATTTCTTGCAGTGTTCATCGCCGGATGGACGGGTTGCAGTTCCAAGTCCAGCGGAGGCTCGGTGGTCGCTACCGTGGATGGGCACAAGATCTATCGCTCCGACCTCGATAAGTATTATGAGAACCAGACTGCGAGCTCCAACCAGCGGCCCGTGGGCGAGCAGGCCACGAGCATGCGTTTGAGCATCCTGCGCGAACTTATTGACAACGAAATCCTGATGCACCGCGCGGAAAAGCTGGGACTACTGGCGACTGATGACGAGGTCGAGCGAAAGCTGAATGAAATCAAATCGCCCTACAGCAATGAACAATTCCAGCAGCATCTCCAGGAGCGCAAGTTGACGCTGGACGATTTAAAGCGTGATTTGCGCCGCTCCTTGACGGTGGACAAGGTGCTGAACAAGGAGATTACTTCAAAGATAAATGTTTCTGACCAGGACATTACGAACTACTACAACGACCATAAGGCAGAATTCAATCTGATTGAGCCGCAATATCACATCGCTCAAATTGTGGTCACCACGTCTCCCTCCAACGATGTGCACAATCTGAAGAACGACAAGGCCCAGAACGAGGCAGAGGCGCGCCGCAAAATTCAGGTGATCAAAAACCATTTGGACAACGGAGATGATTTCGCCACCCTGGCCATGAATTATTCCGAGGATGCCGATACGGCCACCAATGGCGGCGACCTCGGATTCGCTCCAGAGTCTTCCTTGAAGAACACCGATATCGCAACCCGCGACGCGGTCATGAAGTTGAAGCCGGGACAGTACAGCGACGTGATCCAGATTGTGAATCCGATCACCAAACAGTTTATCGGCTTCCGGATTGTGAAACTGCTGGCGAAAGAACCCGCAGGCCAGCGCGAATTGGCTGATCCGCGCGTGCACCAGGCGATTCATGAACAGCTTCGCCAGCGCCGCGAGCAGCTTTTGAAGTCGGCCTACTATGAAATGCTGCGCGACCAGGCCAAGGTGGAGAACTACTACGCCGAGCAGATAACGGAGAGCAACGGCACTTTGCAGTAACTTTGGTTATTGTCAAGCTTCGCTAGATCGGGCGGGAGAGGGCCTCCGCGGCTACGCTATTCAACTATCGCCAGCAGATCACCCGCGTTCACGGATGCTCCGCTCTGCACCGCAATTTTCTGAACGCGGCCCTTCTTGGGGGATCTGATCTCGTTCTGCATCTTCATTGCCTCAATCACCAGGATTCCTTGCCCAGCCTCGACTTCAGCCGAGTTGCTGACCAGCACCCGCACAACTTTTCCAGGCATGGGAGCAATTAATTTGCGAGGCCCAGCTTCTGACTCCGAGCGCTTTTTGCGGCCGCGGAAGGAGCGTGGGTCGCTCACTTCCGCCGAGTAGGACTCGCCGTTGATCCAGATTCGGACACCGTCGGAGGAGCTTTCCCGCCGGATCTCAAAAGATTTTCCCTCATAGATCAGAGAAATTGTCTCCGGGCCAACGATCGCTGCATCCAGTGGAACGTCCAAAGCGGCTTCGTCTTTGCCCAAACGCCAATGCCATTGGCCGTCTATTTGGGTAAGTCCCAGGTGGAGAGACTGGCCGTTGATGGTGACTTCATAAAACATAAAATTGTTTTACTGCAATTCTTCTTTTCGGGCAGCGTTCTTCCAATTGGAAGTGTTCATGGTCTCTTGAATTTGTTGCCGCGCTTCGCCGCTACTGCTGGAACGATGCTGTTCCAGCGCTACGAACAGCGCCGCTGCCATGGCTGCGGGCTCGATGTTAGAACTGTCCGCCGGCGTCTTCTGGAGTCCATTGAGAAAAGATGTATTCAAGTCTCCGGCAATGAAGCGGGGATCGGCCAGGATGTCGCGGAAAAGCGTGAGGTTAGTTTTGACGCCGCCCACAAAATATTCCCGCACCGCACGCTGCAGCCTCGCGATTGCCTGCGACCGGTCCGCGCCGAAACCAATTAACTTGGCAAGCAGCGGATCGTATTCAATCGGCACGCGCCAGCCTTCGTACACGCCGCTATCCACGCGTACTCCCGGCCCGGCTGGTTCCTGAAGTTTTTGAATGAGGCCGGGGCTGGGCAGGAAATTGTTCTCGGGATCCTCGGCATAAATCCGGCATTCGATGGCATGCCCGCGGAGCTGCACGTCTTTTTGTTCGAAGGGAAGCGCCTCTCCCTGCGCGATGCGAATCTGCAACTGGACCAGATCCAGTCCCGTGACGAACTCCGTCACCGGATGCTCTACCTGCAGGCGCGTGTTCATCTCCAAAAAGTAAAAGTTCTTATTGCCATCCACAAGAAACTCAATGGTTCCCGCGTTGGCGTATCCGGAGGCTTGCGCCACGCGCACGGCGGTTTCGCCCATGCGCCGCCGCATCTCGTCATCAACAATGGGTGATGGAGCTTCTTCCAGAACTTTCTGGTGCCGCCGCTGGATGGAGCACTCACGCTCGCCAAGATAAAGAGTATGTCCATGCTCGTCGGCTAAAATCTGCATCTCGATATGCCGCGGATTGAGGATCGCTTTCTCAATGTAAACCGCGCCATCGCCAAAGGCACGCAGCGCTTCGCTCTGTGCTGCCTCAAGCGCGGGGCCTAAATCTTCCGCCGCGTGAACCAGGCGCATGCCTTTGCCTCCTCCACCGGCAGCCGCCTTCAGCATGACCGGATAGCCAACCTTAGCCGCGATCACACTCGCCGCTTCGGGCGACTGCACCGCGCTGGCGGTGCCCGGAACTATAGGTACGCGGGCACGCTCCATGGCCCGGCGGGCGGCGGTCTTTGATCCCATCTGGTGCATGGATTGTGGGGAAGGGCCGATGAACTTGATTCCGGCGTTGGCACAGGCCTGGGCGAACTTCTCGTTTTCTGAGAGAAATCCGTAGCCGGGATGGATGGCGTCCGCGCCGCTGCGTTTGGCTGCATCAAGAATGTGCTCAATGTTCAAATAGGATTCCGAAGCCGCCGGGGGGCCGATCAGGTATGCTTCGTCCGCCCTGCGCACGTGGAGCGCCGTTCGGTCCACCTCTGAATAGACCGCGACCGGGTGAATTCCCATTTCGCGGCAAGCCCGGATGACTCGAAGCGCAATTTCACCGCGGTTGGCGATCAGAATCTTCTTGAAATTTCCGCGCTTGCTGGGCACAAGCTTAAATTCTACCGGGGAACTTCCAGCGGACAGAAACAAAAAACAAAGGCCTCATCCGGGGAAGGGATGAGGCCCTAAATCAAAACGCGTTTATTATTGCGTCGGTTGTTGTTGGCTATTTCCCTGGTTGTCCAGTGTAATGCCCTGGTTCTGCGGCTGCTTAGCGGCTTTGGCTTTCTCTGGTAGCCAAAGTCTTGTCCACCCATTGCTCCGCAGTTCGCAAATCCTGAGAGCGCGCGGCCGGGTCATCACACTCAATATCGGCTTTTTCGCGGTACATCAGGTTCATATAGGCCATCGCGTCGTCGTAATCCGGGCGCAAGTGCATTGCTTTATTCAGAACGTCTATCCCATCCTGCACGTACGGCCAATTTTGCTGCTTCAACGTCTCGCAAGCCTTTTTGTCTTTGATCGGATCATCCGACTTCAACTGCAACTCTTGCCGGAGTTTCATGCGGGGCTGGTAGGCTTCCGTCCAGTCAATCACGCCGACCGAATAGTACGGCTCGGCGTCATTGGGATCCATTGCCGCCGCTTTCAGGTAATACTCCTTGGACTGGTCGAACTTGTGCATATTCAAATACAAATATGCAATTCCCTTGACGCTATTAATGTTCTTGGGGTCCTGTTCCAGGACAGCCTTATAAGCGTCAATGGCCTGTTCGGCATTGCGGTTGTTCTCAGGCGTATCCACGTTGGGAATGTACTGCTGCGCAAATGCGGTCGCCAGGTACAGCTTGGCATTCAAAAGCTGGGGATCCAGATGTACGGCATTCTGGAAATGATCAATGGCTTCTTCATACTTCGCGTTCTTGTAGGATGCGACCCCTTTATTTAGCTGGTCACGCGCCCGCAACTTGTCGCAGCCGGTGGTCGCCAGCATCAGTAACCCCGCCGCCATGAGCACAGTCAATCGCGCAGTTCTCGTCATCTTAATTTGAATTCCCCCTCGCCCCTCGGACCTGTGCGGCCCACAGAAAGGGTAGCGATCCCTGAAATTACTTCTATTGTCCAGATTCAATCTTGGCCGTGATCAGTCCAACCTTGTCCACGCCCGACGCATGCGCGATGTCAATGATGAACGCTACATCGGCAAATGGAATATTATCATCGCCCTTCACGAACATCACCTTCTCCGCGCGTGTCTTGAAGATGTCGGTTAAGCGGTCCTGCAAGCCGGTCCACGACACGTCGTCCTGATTGATCTTCAAATTCGGTTGCTTGTTAGCTCCCGTATCAATGACCTGCACGACAATCGTACGGTCCGGCGGCGGGTTCTTGGGCGCGTTCGGTGGCGGCGGCTGTGGTACCAGCGCGTCAAGCCCATGAGACACGACCGGAGTGATGACCATGAAAATGATCAGAAGCACCAGCAGCACGTCAATCAGCGGAGTAACATTGATATTTGCACTTTGGCCCCCACCGGAGCCCGCCGTCATACCCATAATAGAATCTCCTGGATTCTTACTGTCCTAGCCTCTTATTGTCC